>CAZZCV010000055.1:0-22180 GCA_964653225.1 uncultured Rhodoplanes sp.
GGTGGTGGTGCCCTGCTGCACGCAGACCGATGCGTCGCTCAGCTCCAGCGCCGAGCTGAACCTGGCCGACTACTTCCGCGCCAACAAGATGAAGCTCAAGACTGTGACCTTCGCGACCTCCAACGAGGCGCTGAAGGCCTACGACGCCGGGCGCTGCGACGCCTACACCACCGACGCCTCGGGCCTGGCCGGCGAGCGGCTGCGGCTGGTCAATGGCAACGACCACATCGTCCTGCCGGAGATCATCTCCAAGGAGCCGCTCGGTCCGGTCGTGCGCCACGGCGACGACCAGTGGTTCGACATCGTGAAGTGGGCGCATTACGCGATGGTGACGGCCGAGGAGCTGGGCATCACCCGCGGCAACGTCGACGAGCACATGAAGTCCGACAATCCGGACGTGCGCCGCCTGCTCGGCACCGAGGGCGAGCACGGCAAGGCGCTGGGCCTGACCAACGACTGGGCCTACCGGATCGTCAAGCACGTCGGCAATTACGGCGAGGCGTTCGAGCGCAACGTCGGCCAGGGCTCGCAGCTCAAGATCAGCCGCGGACTGAACGCGCTGTGGACCAAGGGCGGACTGCAATACGCGCCTCCGATCCGGTGAGGTCCGGCGCGCCCGAGCGGAGGGGGCCGGCCCGATGAGCGTGGCCGACGCCCGCAGGCCCAGGGTCTCGCCGCTCCGCAATCCGACCGTCCGCAGCGTCGTCTGGCAGGCGCTGCTGTGCGCGGCGATTGCCTATCTCGTCTGGAGCGCGATCGACAACGCCGCCGAGAACCTGGCGCGCGCCAAGGTCGCCTCGGGCTTCGGATTCTGGAACAACACGGCCGGCTTCGACATCAGCCAGACGCTGATCCCCTACAGCATCACCTCGACCTACGGCCGGGCGTTCTGGGTCGGGCTTCTCAACACGCTGCTGGTGGCGAGCCTCGGCATCCTGCTCGCCACGGTGCTGGGCTTTGCGATCGGCATCGCGCGGCTCTCCACCAACTGGCTGGTGGCGCGGATCGCCGGCACCTATGTGGAGGTGATCCGCAACCTGCCGCTGCTGCTCCAACTGCTGTTCTGGTACAACGCCGTGCTCAAGGCGCTGCCCGAGATCGCGGGCAGCCTGCCGCTGTGGGGCGGTGGCATTCTCAACAACCGTGGACTCTACCTGCCGCAGCCGGTGCCGCAGGACGGCGCGGGCGCGGTGCTCGCCGCGCTGCTGCTCGGCATCGCGGCCGCGCTGGCGTTCAGGATCTGGGCCCGGCGGCGGCAGGCGCGCACCGGCGCGCAGGCGCCGGTTTTTCTGGTCGGGGCGGCCCTGATCCTGGGGCTGCCGGCTGCCGTGCTGGCCCATGGCGGGGTTCCGCTCGATTTCGTCTATCCGGAGCGCGGCCGCTTCAACATCCGCGGCGGCGTGGAAATCCTGCCCGAGTTCATGGCGTTGCTGTTCGGCCTTGCGATCTACACCGCGGCCTTCATCGCCGAGGCGGTGAGGGCGGGCATCCTCGCGGTGTCGCGCGGGCAGACCGAGGCAGCCTATTCGCTCGGGCTTCGGCCCCGGCCAACGATGCGGCTGGTGGTGATCCCGCAGGCCATGCGCGTGATCGTGCCGCCGCTGACCAACCAGTACCTGAACCTGACCAAGAACTCGTCCCTGGCCGTGGCCATCGGCTATCCGGACCTGGTGCAGATCTTCACCGGCACGGTGCTGAACCAGACCGGGCAGGCGGTCGAGGTGGTGACCGTCACGATGGCGGTGTACCTGACGATCAGCGTCGTCACCTCGATCCTGATGAACGGGTACAACCGCCGCGTCGCGCTGGTGGAGCGCTGAGATGAGCGATCTCGCCACCGCCTCCGACGCCCGCTTCGCGTTCGTGCGCGCGGGCGAGGTTGCGCCGATGCCGCCGCCGCGTCGCGCCTCGGGCGTATGGTTCTGGCTGCGGCGCAACCTGTTTTCCAGCGTCTTCAACGTCCTGCTGACGCTGCTGTGCGTGGCCTTCGTCGCCTGGATCGTTCCGCCGCTGCTGAAATTCCTCGTCGTCGACGCGGTGTGGGACGGCGCCAGCCGCGCCGACTGCCTTGTCACCGACAAGCGGCCGGAGGTCGGGGCCTGCTGGGCCTTCGTGATCGAGCGCCTCGGCTTCTTCACCTACGGCTTCTATCCGGTGGACGAGCGCTGGCGGGTCGATCTGTTCTTCGGGCTGCTCGCGTTCGGCATCGGCTGGCTGGCTTGGCTCGACGCGCCGCGGCGCGACCTCGGCCTTCTGTATTTCTTCGTCGTCATGCCGGTCCTGTCCTTCGTCCTGCTGCTCGGCTGGGACGCGGTGGGACTTTCCGCCGTCTCCACCACGGAATGGGGCGGCATCCTCGTGACCGTCGTGGTGACGGTCGTGGGCATCGTGTTCTCGCTGCCGCTCGGCATCCTGCTCGCGCTCGGCCGGCGCTCGCGCATGCCGCTGGTGCGGCTCGCCTGTGTTCTGTTCATCGAGTTCGTGCGCGGCGTGCCGCTGATCACGGTGCTGTTCATGGCGAGCGTGATGCTGCCGCTGTTCGTGCCGGACACCTGGTCGCCCGACAAGCTCCTGCGCGCGCTGGTGGGCATCGCACTGTTTGCTGCGGCCTACATGGCCGAGGTGGTTCGGGCGGGCCTGCAGGCCATGCCGCGCGGCCAGTACGAGGCCGCGATGGCACTCGGACTCGGCTACGGCCGGACCATGCGCCTGATCATCCTGCCGCAGGCGCTGCGCGTAACGATCCCCAACATCGTCAACAGCACCATCAGCCTGTTCAAGGATACGACGCTGGTGTTCATCGTCGGCATCTTCGACTTCCTGCGCACCATCGAATCCGCGCGTCTCGATCCGAACTGGGCGACGCCCGTGACCAGCACCTCGGGTTACGCCTTCGCGGCGCTGTTCTATTTCGTGCTCTGCTTTGCGATGTCACGCTACGCGGTCTATGTCGAGCGCCGGCTTTCGGCCGGCGAAAGGCGGTGAGGGGATGACGATGGAAGGCAAGCCGTCCCCCCGCGGGGGCCTCAAGCCCGCGCCGCTGCGCACCGCGGTCGCGGTGGACATGATCGGCGTGCACAAGTGGTTCGGCGAGTTCCATGTGCTGCGCGACATCAACCTGCGGGTGACGCGCGGCGAGCGGATCGTGATCTGCGGTCCGTCCGGATCGGGCAAGTCCACGCTGATCCGCTGCATCAACCGGCTGGAGGAGCACCAGCAGGGCCGGATCGTCGTCGATGGCGTGGAACTGACCGACGACCTGAGGAAGATCGACGAGATCCGGCGCGACGTCGGCATGGTGTTCCAGCATTTCAACCTGTTTCCGCACCTCACGGTGCTGGAGAACCTCACGCTCGCGCCGATCTGGGTGCGCAGGCTGCCCCGGCGCGAGGCCGACGAGATTGCAATGCACTATCTGCAGCGGGTGCGGATTCCGGAGCAGGCGGCGAAGTATCCGGGGCAGCTTTCGGGCGGCCAGCAGCAGCGCGTGGCGATCGCGCGCGCGCTGTGCATGAACCCGAAGATCATGCTGTTCGACGAGCCGACCTCGGCGCTCGATCCGGAGATGGTCAAGGAGGTCCTCGACACGATGGTGGAGCTGGCGCGCGACGGCATGACCATGCTGGTGGTGACGCACGAGATGGGCTTCGCAAGGCAGGTCGCCAACCGCATCCTGTTCATGGACGAGGGGCAGATCGTCGAGATCAACGAGCCCGAGGCGTTCTTCGGCAGCCCGCGCCATGAGCGGACGAAGCTGTTCCTCAGCCAGATTTTGCGGTGACGGCGGCCGCGTCCCGGCTGTCATGCGCGGGGCATAGCCGTCCGAAGGACGGCGTCGCTTCGCTCGCCTGTGACCCGGATACCCCTCTTCGAGGATTTGACCTGAATGACGGATGGCCGGTCGAGCCCGGCCATGACGAAACGGAACGGCCTCACAGCACGTTGATTGGAATCCGCAGGTAGGAGACGCCGTTCTCCTCCGGCTCCGGCAGCCGGCCGCCGCGCAGGTTGACCTGCAGCGCGTGCAGGATCAGCCGCGGCATGGGCAGCGTGCGGTCGCGCGCCTCGCGCATCGCCACGAAAGCCTCGCGCGTCGGATCGTGCTTGAAATGGCTGTTGCCGCGCTTCTGCTCGGCCACGGTCGTTTCCCATTGCGCGGCCCGCCCGCCCGGCCTGTAGTCGTGTCCGGTGAACAGCCGCGTCCCGTCCGGCAGCGCGAGGATCGCCCGGATGCTGTCGTAGAGCTGGCCCGCGTCGCCGCCGGGGAAGTCGGCGCGCGCAGTGCCGCTGTCGGGCTGGAACAGCGTGTCGTGAACGAAGGCGCAGTCGCCCGCGACATAGGTGATCGACGCCGAGGTGTGGCCGGGGGAGTGCATCACCCGCACCTCGAGCCCGCCGATCCGGAAGGTGTCCCCGGCGGCGAACAGTCGGTCCCATTGCGCGCCGTCGGCCGGAAAGTCCGGCTCGTTGTAGATCGTCTTCCACAGCGCCTGCACGTCGACGATCTTCGCGCCGATGGCGGTGCGGCCGCCCAGCTTCTCCTTGAGATAGGGCGCGGCCGAGAAATGGTCGGCGTGGGCGTGGGTGTCGAGGATCCAGTCGATGGCGAGGCCGCGCTCGCGCACGGCCTCGATCATACGGTCGGAGAACGCCGTGGAGACCCGGCCGGACTTCTCGTCGTAGTCGAGCACCGGATCGACGATGGCCGCCTGCCGGCTCGACGGATCGCGCAGGATGTAAGCGATGCTGCCGGTCGGCTCGTGATAGAAGCCGGCGACCTCCGGCCGTTCTGGCGCTGTCATGCCTCGATTTTATCGCGGTCGGCGCTATTTCTCCACCGGCAGGTCCACGCGCGAGCCCCATTCGGTCCAGGAGCCGTCGTAAAGCTGCTTTGGCGGGTGGCCGATGGCGTCGAGCGCGAACCAGAGCGTGGCGGCGGTGACGCCGGAGCCGCAGGTGGTGACGACCGGCTTCGAGAGGTCGACGCCGCCGGCCGCGAACGCCTTCTCGATCCTGTCCGGCGCGACCAGACGGCCGTTCTCGATCAGCGTCGTGACCGGCACGTTGAACGCCCCCGGCATATGGCCGCCGCGCACGCCGGGGCGCGGCTCCACCGCCTCGCCGCGGAACCGCTCGGCCGGGCGCGCGTCCACCACCTGGGCCGAGCCGTCGAGCAGCGTGAGCTGCACGTCGGCGACGATCGCGACCTTGCTGGTGTCCAGCGCGGCCTCAAAGGTGCGCGGCGTGCGCCGGGGGTCTCCGGCTTCGGTCGGACGGCCCTCGGCCTTCCACTTCGGCAGGCCGCCGTCGAGCACATGAACGGTCTTGGCGCCGAAGATGCGGAACGTCCACCACACCCGCGGCGCGCCGCCGAGTCCGGCACCGTCATAGACGACGATGGTGTCGTCCCGGCCGATGCCGAGCTTGCCCACGGCCTCCGAGAAATGGTTCGCGCCGGGCAGCATGTGCGGCAGGTCGGTGGAATGGTCGGCGATGGCGTCGATGTCGAAGAACACCGCGCCCGGAATGTGGGCGGCGAGGTATTCCGCCCTGGCGTCGCGCTGAAGCGCCGGCAGGTAGAACGACCCGTCCACGACCACCACCTTGGGATCGTCGAGCCGCGCGGCCAGCCATTCGGTCGAGACCAGGTTCTTGCTGGCGGGCGGGGGCGTGTCGGCCATGGGATCGTCCTTCCTGTGCGGATCGCGGGCGCAAGGCCGCATCATAGCAACGCAGGACGGATGCGGTGGTTCAAATCGTCCGCGGTCACACGGATTCGAACGGGACGCTGACCTCCGGCTTGCGTTCGAGCCAGGCCGGCACCGGCAGCTTTTTTTCTCGCAGGAACGCGGGGTTGAACAGCTTGGACTGGTAGCGGGTGCCGGAGTCGGCGAGCACCGTGACGATGGTGCGGCCCGGGCCCAGCTCCTTCGCGAGCCGGATCGCGCCCGCGACATTGACGCCCGAGGAGCCGCCGAGACAGAGCCCCTCGTGCTCCAGCAGGTCGAACACCGCCGACACGGCCTCGCTGTCCGGGATCAGATAGGCGTGATCGACCTTGAGTCCGTCCACGATGGGCGTGATGCGGCCGAGGCCGATCCCCTCCGCGATCGAGCCGCCCTCGGTGACCTTGGGTTGGCCGGTGGTGAACAGGTTGTACATCGCCGCGCCGTGCGGGTCGGCGCAGCCGATGGCGATGTCCGGCTTCTTCCCGCGCAGGAAGGCGGCGGTGCCGGCGAGGGTTCCGCCGGTCCCCACCGAGCAGATGAAGCCGTCCACCCGGCCGCCGGTCTGCTCCCAGATTTCCGGCCCGGTGGACATGACATGGGCCTTTCGGTTGTCGAGGTTGTTCCACTGGTCGGCGAACAGCACGCCGTTCGTTTCGGTCTTGCGCAATTGCTCCGCGAGCCGGCGCGACACATGCTGGTAATTGTTCGGGTTGGTATAGGGTAGGGCCGGCACCTCGATCAGCTCCGCCCCGCACAGCCGCAGCATGTCCTTCTTTTCCTGGCTCTGCGTGTCCGGGATCACGATGAGGGTGCGATAGCCGCGGGCGGCCGCGACAAGCGCGAGCCCGATGCCGGTGTTGCCGGCGGTGCCCTCGATCACGAGGCCGCCGGGGCCGAGTTCGCCGCGCTCCTCGGCCTCGAGGATCATCTGCCGGCCGGGCCGGTCCTTGACCGAGCCGCCGGGATTCATGAATTCGGCCTTGGCGAGGATGGTGCAGCCGGTCAGCTCGGAGGCCTTGCGGAGCTTGATCAGCGGCGTGTTGCCGATGGCTTCCACGATGCCGTCGCGAATTGTCATGAGAGCGGAACCTGTTGAATGGACCAAGCCAGAGCCTGCGTTTCAATGTGAAGCCGGGCGACGATCGAAACAAGGCTGTGGCATGCTGCCTGGCGGTGCGTGAAGAGCAATTTGTTCCAATCTTCGGCGCGTCGGCAGCATGGGCATAGCAAGCCCCGCCGGCTATGCGTTCCGCAGGCTCGAATGGGCGCGCAGCGCACGCTCGCGTGCAGCGCCGTGGTCGACGATGGGGCCGGGGTAGGTTCGCCCGAGCGCCACGTTCATGGCCGCGAGCGCCAGCGGCGGCGCGCGCCATGGCGCGTGGATCGCATCCCCGGGCAGAGCGGCGAGTTCGGGCACGAAGGCGCGGACGTAATCCCCGTCCGGATCGAACCTCTCGCCCTGCGCGACCGGATTGAAGATGCGGAAATAGGGCGCGGCGTCCGCGCCGCAGCCCGCGACCCATTGCCAGCCCGCCGGGTTGTTGGCGGCATCCGCGTCCACCAGCGTATCCCAGAACCAGCGTTCGCCGCAGCGCCAGTCGATCAGCAGGTGCTTGACCAGAAACGAGGCCGCGACCATGCGCACCCGGTTGTGCATCCAGCCGGTGCGCCAGAGCTGTCGCATGCCGGCGTCCACCAGCGGATAGCCAGTCAGGCCCCGCTGCCACGATTGCAGCGCCGCCGGATCGTCGCGCCATGGAAAGCGGTCGAAGCCGCGGTCGATGTTGGCGCGGTGCAGGTCAGGATGCCCATGCAGGAGATGCCACGAGAACTCGCGCCAGCCGATTTCCGCAAGGAAGGCTTCCACGTCGCGGCCGCTGGGTCGTCGCATTCGGCCGGTGTCGGCCGCCATCCGCGCCGCGTGCCAGACCTGGAACGGGCTGATCTCGCCGAAGCGAAGGTGTGGCGAGAGACGGGAGGTCGCGGGCCGGTCCGGCCGGTCGCGGGCCTGGGCATATCCGCAGAGCGCGGAATCGACGAAATCGGCAAGCCGGTCCTGCGCCGCGGCTTCGCCGCGGGGCCATGCGTCCCGCAGTCCGCCCGCCCAGTCCGGGGCCACGGGCTCCAGAGCCCATGCCTCCAGCGCGTCCGAAGCGAGGTGCGCGAACAGGTCCGGCCGGCCGGGGATTTTCGGGGGCGCAGGGAGCGGCCTGCGCGGCGCGCCCAGCGCCTGCGCCGCGCGCCAGAACGGCGTGAACACGCTGAACGGTGCGCCGCTCTTGTTGAGCACCGGCGGCTCGTGCAGCAACGCAGCCTGGAACGTGCGCAGCGCCACGCCGCGGCCTTTCAGCGCCGCCTCGGCCGTGGCATCCACCGCAGCGCCGGGACCGTAGCGCCGGTTCCAGTGGACGGCGGAGGCGCTGACCTCCTCGCAAAACCGGGGCAGAACCGTTGCCGCCGGCCCGCGGCGCAGGACCAGACGCGAGCCTCGCTTTTTAAGGGAGGCGTCGAGTGCGCGCAGCGACCCTGCGAGCCACCAGCGCGCGGCGGCGCCGGGCGGCCGCAGGCCTGGGCTTTCCTCGTCCAGCACGTAGAGACAGAGCACGGGCCGCTGCGTCCGCGCGGCCTCGCTCAGCGCGGGGTGGTCGGCCAGCCGCAGGTCGTCGCGAAACCAGACGACGACCGGGCCGGCGGCGGGACTGTCGTGCAATGCGGGCATGGCGCCTGTGGCCTGTCTTTGCGGGAGGGAGGCGAGGGGTGGTGCGGGTCCGTACAAACCCTTGGAATTGCGCAAGGTTGCCGAAACCATACGGCGAGCGAAAGGGCCGGAGGCCGGGTTCCCTTCACCGATTGTTTTGGCGCCCGGCCTTACACCCGCGGGAGCCGGGCGGCGATCCGCCCGATCACACGGGCGCGGATCATGACGCTGGATGTCAACACGCTGTTCATGGTGACGATCTACGTCGAAGCCATGCTGGGCCTGCTGCTCCTGTTCGCGTGGGTCCAGAACTCCAGCATCGTGGGGGTCGCCTGGTGGGGCTTCGCGCATCTTCTGCGTGCGGCTTCGATCATGTTCTTCGGCATGCACGGCAGCGTGCCGGAGGCGGTCTCCATCGACCTTGCCAACGCGCTGCTGTTCACCTCCTTCGCGGCGCTGTGGACCGGCGCGCGGGTGTTCGGCGGCCGTCCGGTGGAGCCGGTCTACCTGATCGGCGGAGTCCTGCTGTGGCTGCTCGCCTCGCGCATGCCGATGTTCGCGGATTCGCTGGAGGCGCGCGTCCTGCTCGCGTCCGGCATCATTTCCGCCTACACTTGGGCTGCGGCCTACGAATTCTGGCGCGGTCGCGACGAGCCGTTGGTGTCGCGCTGGCCCGCGATCTTCATGCTGTTCGCGCACGGCGCGCTGTTCCTGCTGCGCACGCCGCTGGCGCAGGTGCTGCCCTGGTCGCCGCTCGACAGCGACGTGCAGGGCAGCGTTTGGATGACGGTGCTGAGCTTCGAGGCGCTGCTGTTCACCATCGCGGTTTCCTTCATCCTGCTGGCCATGGCCAAGGAGCGCACCGAACTGCGCCACAAGACGGCGTCGCTGGTCGATCCGCTGACCGGGATCGCCAACCGCCGCGCCTTCCTGGAGGCGGCGGCGGCGCTGGCGGGGCGGCAGGGGGACGATGCGCGGCCGGTGGCGGTTCTGCTCGCCGACCTCGACCATTTCAAGTCCATCAACGACCGCTTCGGCCACGCGGTCGGGGACGAGGTTCTCAGGATTTTCGCCGCGAACGCCGCGGCCAAGCTCGGGCCGCTCGACCTCATCGGCCGCATGGGCGGCGAGGAATTCGCGATCCTGCTGCACGACGCCGAGCGGGACAAGGGTCTCGCGATCGGCGAGCGCATCCGGCTGTCGTTCGCCGATGCCGCGGCCGCGGTCCGCGGCCGGCCGGTCGGCGGCACCGTCAGCATGGGCATGGTGGCGAGCGAAGCAGGGCTCCTGGACATCGACGTGCTGCTCGGACAGGCCGACGAGGCGCTCTATTGCGCCAAGGAGCGCGGCCGCAACCGGATCGAGGTGGCCTCCCTGCAGCTGGTGCTGGAATCGGCGCGCCCGACCGCGCGGGCCCGCACCGCGGCGGCGTGAGCCGGCGTCCTCCCGCGGCCCGGGGGCAGCCGGTCCCGGCCGGTTTTACAACCCTGGCAGGCGAAAAGATGGGTGCGCGAGCCCGGCGTTTTGGGGCATGATGCGTCCGATCCGCATTTGCCGAGGACCATGATGAAATACAGCCGCAAGGACGCCAAGGACGCCGCCCGCGAGAACATGAAGGGCATCTGGGCCGCGGCCCTGATGCCGTTCAACCCCGACCTGTCGATGGACGAGGCCGGCTACAAGGCCAACCTGCGCCACTGGGTCGACGATCTCGGCGTGGACGGCGTGTTCGTCGCCGGCAAGCAGGGCGAGTTCTTCTCCATGTCGGTGCCGGAGCGCAAGCGCTGCTTCGAGCTGGCGGTGGAGGCGATCGGCGACCGCGCCGGCACCATCATGTCCTGCTCGGACCAGAACATGGACACGGTGATCGAGCTTGCGAAGCATGCCCAGACGGTGGGCGCGACCTCGATCGTGGTGCACGCGCCGGTGCTTCACTTCCTGCATTCTCGCGACGAGACGCTGTATCAGTATTACAAGGCGATCAGCGAGAAGGTCGACATCGGCATCGCGATGTGGAGCCACGAGGATTCCGGCTACCTGATGAGCCCGGAGCTGTGCGCGCGGATCGCCGAGCTGCCCAACATCGTGGCGATCAAGTACAGCGTGCCGCGCGAGATGTATGTGAAGCTCACGCGCATGGTGGGCGACAGGATCCAGGTCTCGACGGCCTCCGAGGAGGAGTGGTTCGACAACATCGTCGAGCTGGGCTGGCGGCTCTATCTCTGCTCGTCGCCGCCCTATCTCTACCAGACCAAGGCGGACCGGCGGATGCGCGACTACACCGATCTCGCCTTCAAGGGCGAGATCGCCAAGGCCAAGGCGATCCGCGACAGCCTCGATCCGGTGCGCAAGGCGTTCCGCGGCTCGCGTCCGCCGGAGAAGCCGCCGGCGCATTCCAAGGTCTGGCAGGATCTGCTGGGCCAGGTCGGCGGCGGCGGCCGCGTGCGTCCGCCGATGCTGGAACTGACCGAGGCCGAGAAGGAGGCGACGCGCAGGGCCTTCGAGGCGAGCGGCCTGAAGCTCGACGCGGGGCAGCGGTCCTCGGCGGCCTGAAAGCGGGAGCGATGCGATGAAGACCGGACGCCTGAAGGCCTTCAACTTCCAGAAGTGGATCGACGAGAACCAGCACCTGCTCAAGCCGCCGGTCGGCAACAAGAAGGTGTTCGAGGACGGCGAGATGACCGTGCAGGTGGTCGGCGGTCCCAACGAGCGCTGCGACTACCACGACGATCCGGTGGAGGAGTTCTTCTACCAGATCAAGGGCAACATGGTGCTCAAGGTCGGCGACAACGGCAACTTCTACGACGTGCCGATCCGCGAGGGTGAGGTGTTCCTGCTGCCGCCGCATGTGCGGCACTCGCCGCAGCGGCCGGCGGGCTCCATCGGCCTCGTGGTCGAGCCGAAGCGCTACGACGACGATCCCAACGACGCCTTCGAATGGTACTGCTTCGAATGCGGCGAGCGGGTGCACCGCATCGAGGTCAAGGTCGAGCATCTGGTGCGCGACCTGCCGCCGCTGTACGAGGCATTTTTCAACGACGAGAAGGCGCGCACCTGCAAGAAATGCGGTGCGGTCCATCCGGGCAAGAAGCCGCCCGCGGGATGGGTGCAGATCCCGGCGTGACCGGGATGCGCGGGGTGCCTGCGGCCCGGTCTTGCCGCGGGCCGCGTAGCGTTTCAAGACCTCTGCGAAGGGTCAAAGAACGAGTCGGGAAAGGGCAGCGATGAAAAGGCTTCTTCAACTTGCGTTCGGTCTGGCCGCGCTGACGGGTGCGGCGACGCTGGAGGCCGCGGCGCAGACCTATCCCAGCCGGCCGGTGCGGCTGATCGTGCCGTTCGCCGCCGGCGGCGCCAACGACATCGTGGCGCGGCTGATCCAGCCGGCGCTCGAGCGCGCGCTGGGCCAGCCGGTGATCGTGGAGAACAAGCCCGGCGCGAGCGGCATCCTCGGCACCGACCAGGTGGCGAAGGCCGAGGCCGACGGCCACACGCTCGGCGTGGCGCTCGCGACCCATTCCGTGAATCCGGCGGTCAACGCCAAGATGCCCTACGACACCGAGAAGGATCTTGCTCCCGTGATCCTGGTCGGCAAGAATCCGCTGATGTTCCTGGTCAACGCCAGCGTGCCGGCCAAGTCCATGAAGGAGCTTGCGGCGCTCGCGAAGGCCAATCCGGAGAAATACAACTACGCCACGCCGGGTGCTGCGAGCCAGGCGCATCTGATCGTCTCGCAGTGGAGCAATCTCGCGGGCGTCAACATCCAGCACGTTCCCTACCGCGGCGGCGCGCCGGCGATCCTCGCCACCGTGTCCGGCGAGGCGCAGTTCTCGGTGATGTCGTCGCTGGTCTCCGCGCCGCATATCGCCTCCGGCAAGCTGCGCGCGCTGGCGACGGGAAGCCCGGTGCGCGACAGCCAGTTCCCCGACGTGCCGACCATCAGCGAGGCCGGATTCCCGGACATCGAGGCCGTCACCTGGGTCGGCCTGTTCGCGCCCGCGGCCACGCCGCGCGCCGTCATCGACCGGCTGAACCGCGAGATCGACCGGATCATCAAGGACCCGGACGTCACCGCGAAGCTCAACGCCCAGGGCATCGTGCCCGCGGGCGGCTCGCCGGAGGACCTCGGCAAGCTGGTGTCGTCCGAGATCCGGCGCTGGACCGCTGTGGCGAAGGCCAACAAGATCGCGGTCGGCAAATAGCCGCGTCCGCGCGCTTTCTCCGTATGGCGAGCGATCCGGCCGCGCTTTCGCGGCCGGTGGCCTTCGGATAGGCTGGCTGCGGGATGAGGGAGGCCGCCATGAACGTCCATCAGACGATCGAAACGCCCGTGGTTCCGGCCGGAATGTCGGCCGGGGAATGGCAGGCACGGGTCGATCTGGCCGCCGTTTACCGGCTGTGCGCCAAGTACGGCTGGGACGACGTGATCTACAATCACTGCTCGATGCGGGTGCCGGGCGAGCCGTCGAAGTTCCTGATGAAGCAGCACGAGCTGCTCTGGACCGAGGTGACGGCCTCCAATCTCCGCAAGGTGGATATGGACGCGGACCTCGACGAGTCCGCCGGCGTCAACCGGCCGGGCTTCACGCTGCACGGCGGCGTTCTCAAGGGGCGGCCTGACGTCAATTGTGCGGTCCACGTCCACACCGAGACCGGCATGGCGATCGCGGGCCTCGGGCATGGTCTGCGCATGGTCTCGCAGCAGGCCATGCGCTTCTACAAGCGGGTCGGCTATCACCCCTACGAGGGCATCACCGAGGACTTCGGCGAGCGCGAGCGCATCCTTGCGGCGCTCGGCCAGAACCGCGGGCTGATCATGCACAACCACGGCCTGCTCACGGTCGGCAAGACCGCGCGCGAGGCCTTCATCCTGATGAAGTACCTGATGTCGGCCGCGACGATCCAGTTGCAGATGGAGGCGACCGGCGGCGCGCTGATCGAGGTGCCGGCGGAGATTTGCGAGAAGGTCGCGGCGCAGTACGAGAAGCACGATTCCGGCCGCGGCGCCGCCGACTGGCCGGCCTACCTGCGCGTGCTCGACGGCATCGATCCGGGTTACCGCAACTGATCCACGCTTTCGGGAGGACCATGCCATGCTGACACCGGCCAAGCCCGCTGCGTCGTCGATTCCCTTCGACGCCGCCCGCCTCGACCGGCTGATGGAGGAGGCCGGCATCGACGTCCTGCTCGCCAGCTCCAAGCACAACGTCCAGTACCTGCTCGGCGGACACCGCGCCTTCTTCTTCGACTACATGGACGCAATGGGCGTGAGCCGTTACCTGCCGATCGTGGTCTATTTCAAGGGTGCGACCGACAAGGCGGGTTATTTCGGACACCGGCTGGAGAACTTCCAGCGCGAGAACCGACCATTCTGGACTCCGGTTCAGCAGTGCAACTCGTCGGGCTCGCTCGACACCGTGGCCAAGGTGGTCGACTACATCAGGAAGTCCGGCGTGAACGTGCGCTCCATCGGCGTCGAGCTGGCGTTCCTGCCCTACGAGGCCGGCAACGCGATCCGCGATGCGTTTGCGGGCGTCGCCATCAAGGATGCGCTGTTCGTGCTGGAGCGCATGCGCGCGATCAAGAGCGCGGACGAACTGGCCAAGCTCAAGGTCGCCTCGGAGGCGGTGCTGGATTCCATGCAGGCGGTGATTGCCGGCCACAAGCCGGGCGCGACCAAGGCCGAGCTGGTGGAGGCGCTGCGCCGCGAGGAGACCAACCGTGGGCTCACCTTCGAATATTGCCTGATCACGGCGGGCACCAGCCTCAACCGCGCGCCCTCCGAGCAGCGCTGGGGCGAGGGCGAGATTCTCTCGCTCGATTCCGGCGGCAATTATCATGGCTATATCGGCGACATCTGCCGCATGGCAATCCACGGCGAGCCGGACCAGGAGCTGGTGGACATGCTGGGCGAGATCGAGGAGGTGCAGCGCGCCTCGATGAAGCCGATCCGTCCGGGCGCGATGGGCAGCGAGATCTATGCGGCCGCCGAGGCGCGGCTGGCGCGCTCGAAGCACCACAACCACTCGCACTTCCTCGGGCACGGCATGGGGCTGGTGAGCCACGAGGCGCCGCGGCTCACGGCCTCGGGGCCGGTGCCCTACGACGATTACGACGCGCACCGGCCGCTGGAGGCGGGCATGGTGATCTCGGTGGAGACCACGCTGCAGCACCCGCAGCGCGGCTTCATCAAGCTCGAGGACACGGTGATCGTTACCGGCGACGGCCACGAGGTCTATGGCGAGGGCGGGCGCGGCTGGAACCGCGGCGGCGCCGGGGCCTGATCGGGCCCACGGAGATCGCCGGCGGCGTCTTTACGCCGCCGGAGAAGCCGGGGAGGGAATTCGAGCCCGGCCGCGATGCGATCCACGGGACCGCCAGGCTGCCGGGTTCGGCTCGGGAGGAGGGGTTAACCCCGGTTGCGCCACTGGGCGCGGCGCTGGCCGGTTGCGGCCGTGGTCGGCGCCGCGGATTTGTGGCGGAAGCTGATGCGGCCGCGCTGCAGGTCGTAGGGCGACATCTCGACGATCACGCGGTCGCCGACGCCGGTGCGGATGCGGAACTTGCGCATCTTGCCGGCGGTGTAGGCGAGGATCTCGTGATCGTTGTCCAGCTTCACACGGAAGTTGCCGTCCGGCAGGACCTCCGTGACGAGGCCATCGAACTCCAGCATCTCTTCCTTGGCCATGCGGTCTGTTCCCTATCCCTTAGCGGTTCTGCATGAAGGTGACGCCGGCGAAGTCGGCGCCGATCGGCTGGGTGGATGCGACCGGGCGCGGCCCGCCGCCCTGACCGACAGCCTCACCGTAGCGCGGCTGGTTCCGGCTCTGATCCGGCTTGCGCCCGGGCTTGCCATTCTGGCGGGCGCGGTCCCGGTTGCGGTTCTGGCCGTTGTGGTCCGAGCCATTGCGATCATGGCCATTGCGGTCCTGGGCCTTGCGCTCGTCGCGGGGCCGACCTTCGCTCTGGCCCGCGTGCTGCGGCCGGTTCCGGCCGCGGCCGTTGCGCTGACCCTGCTTCTGCTGCTGTTGCGGCGGCCGCTGCGCCGGACGTGCCGGCGGGAGGTCGCCGCTCGCCGGAATTTCCATCCGGATCAGCCGCTGGATGTCGCGCAGGAACGGCACCTCATCGGCCGAGCAGAGCGAGATCGCCACGCCCTCGGCGCCGGCGCGCGCGGTGCGGCCGATGCGGTGGACGTAGCTCTCGGGAATGTTCGGCAGGTCGAAGTTGACGACGTGGCTCACGCCCTCGACGTCGATGCCGCGCGCGGCGATGTCGGTGGCGACCAGCGTGCGGATGCGGCCCGAGCGGAAGTCGGCCAGCACGCGCTCGCGCTGATTCTGCGACTTGTTGCCGTGAATCGCCTCGGCCGCGATGCCGTCCTTGTTGAGCCCGCGCGCCACCTTGTCGGCGCCGTGCTTGGTGCGGGTGAACACCAGAGCGCGGTCGACCGGCTCGGTGCGCAGGATGTCGGTCAGGGTGCGGCCCTTGAGTCCGCGGTCGAGGTGGACCACGCGCTGGGCGATGCGCTCCGCCGTGGTGGCGACCGGGGTGACGGCGACCTGGGCGGGGTCCTTGAGCATCTGACCGGCCAGCGTGGCGATGTCCTGCGGCATGGTGGCCGAGAACAGCAGCGTTTGCCGCTTCGCCGGCAGCTTCGCGATGATCTTCCGGATGTCGTGGATGAAGCCCATGTCGAGCATCCGGTCGGCCTCGTCGAGCACGAAGGCCTCGATCCGGTCGAGCGTGACCGCGCGGCTCTGCATCAGGTCGAGCAGCCGGCCGGGGGTGGCGACCAGCACGTCCACGCCGTTGGCGAGGGCGCGAATCTGGCGGCCCATCGGCACGCCGCCGATGGCGAGCGTGGTCTCCAGGCGCAGGTGCCGGCCGTAGGCGCGGAAGCTGTCGAGGATCTGGCCGGAGAGTTCGCGCGTGGGGCTCAGCACCAGCACGCGGCAGGTCTTGCGCTCGGGCCGCCTGCGGTCGTTGGCGAGCCGGTTGAGGATCGGCAGCGCGAAGGCCGCGGTCTTGCCGGTGCCGGTCTGCGCGATGCCGATGATGTCGCGGCCTTCGAGCAGGAGCGGGATGGTCTGGGCCTGGATCGGGGTGGGGGTGACGTAGTTCTCTTCCGCGAGGGCGCGGGTGATCGGCTCTGCGAGGCCGAAATCGTTAAACGAGGTCAAGTGTCGTCTTTCATATGATGCGGGCCGTGGCGCCGCGCAAATCTGCGGGCGCCGCGAAGCGCGGGGATCGAGACATCCCGCGTGGCCTGGGCTGTCGGCGTATTTCGAAAACCGGATAAGGCGGGCTGAAAGCCGGGGCGTCGGAAGACGCCGAGAGTTTCGTGCACGCGGCCCGCGGAAGACCTGAAGGAACAGGCCGAATCCGATACCCAGCTACATGGCACTTTGTTGTGGTGATTTCAAGGCGGGCTGCGCGGCGAGTGGCTCCCCGGGCCGGATTCGAACCAGCGACCAACCGGTTAACAGCCGGTTGCTCTACCACTGAGCTACCGGGGAACGATGCTCGCGAGCGCGCCGCCTATAACAAAGGCGCGCGCCGTTGCAAAGCACAGATATCGCAGGGCGCGGATATTCGGGATGCTGGAGGCCACGCCCGGAATTGAACCGGGGTACGCGGATTTGCAGTCCGCTGCGTCACCACTCCGCCACGTGGCCGTCCGGCCCCCGCTATATAGGAGCCGCCCGCGCTCGACAACGTGGCAAGTGGGGCAAATTGCGGACGCGGCTTGCCTTTTCGCGGACCTTGCCGCAAAAGTCGCGGATTCCAAGGCTTCCGGGGATGACGCATGCTCGACTTCGCCGCCGCGCGCCGCATGATGGTGGATGGTCAGGTGCGCACCGCCGACGTCACCGATCCGCGCCTGCTCGACGCGATGTTCGCCACCCCCCGCGAAGGCTTCATCCCGGCCCGCAAGGCGGAGCTTGCCTATCTCGACCTCGACCTGCCGCTCGGCGAGGGTGATGCTGCCGCCGGCCGCCGCCTGCTCAAGCCGATGGTGCTGGCCAAGCTGATCCAGGCCGCCGGCATCGGGCCGCAGGATCATGTCCTCGATGTCGGCTGCGCCTCGGGCTATTCCGCCGCGATCCTCGGCCAGCTGGCCGGCTCGGTCGTGGCGCTGGAGGAGGATGCAGGACTGGCGCGCGAGGCGGGAGAGGCGCTGGCCCGCGCCGGGCTCGCCCATGTCCGGCTCGTGACCGGCCCGCTCCCGGCGGGCGCTCCGGCGCAGGGACCTTACGACGCGATCGTGCTGGAGGGCGCCACCGAGGTCGTGCCGACGACGCTGCTGTTGCAGCTCAAGAGCGGTGGCCGGCTGGTCTGCGTCCTGGGCCGCGGACCGGACGGCAAGGCGATGCTCTACACCCGCACGGCCGAAGGCGATCCGAGCGGCCGGCCGGTGTTCGACGCCGCGGCCGCGATCCTGCCCGGCTTCGCTGCGGCTCCCTCTTTCGTTTTCTGAGATGTCCCAAGCGATCGGGTCGGCTGTGGCGCGGCTGCGCCTGCGCCGATCTTTTTGTGCACGATCGTCCGGCAGGGGTTTCCAAGCCCCGGCTCCGGCCCGTAAGGTTGCCCGGCGGCAGGCTTGAAGTGCAGGCTTGGAATCCAGGCGGGGCGTGCGTTCGTGGCGTCCGGGGACGTGTTGTGCGCGTGGTTTTGCCGGTGCGCGTTGCGTGAGTGGATGAGTCGGATGAGGAATCAGGTGCGGGCGGGGGCGTTGGCGGCGGCCGTGGCGGTGCCGTTCGTGCTGGTGCCGTCTGCCGGGTTCGCCGACACGCTGTTCGGTGCGCTCGCGCAGGCCTACCAGAACAATCCGCAGATCAACGCGCAGCGGGCGGCGGTCCGGGTTACGGACGAGGCGGTGCCGCAGGCGCTGTCCGGCTATCGCCCGCGCTTCAGTGCCACCGCGAGTCTCGCCGAGAATTACATCGACACCCGCTCCAAGGCGACCACCGGTTTGGGCACGACCTATTCGAGCCTGTCCGGAAACACCGCGGTCCAGACCTACGGCGCGACCGTGACGCAGCCGATCCTCAACGGCTTCCAGACCGCGAACCGCACCCGTCAGGCCGAGAGCCAGGTGAACGCGGCGCGCGAGACCCTCCGGCTGACCGAGCAGACCATCCTGCTCCAGGCCGTCGTCGCCTACATGAACCTGATCCGCGACACGGCGATCTTCGACCTGCAGCGCCGCAACGTCGAGGTGTTGCAGGAGCAGCTCCGCCAGACCCGCGACCGCTTCAACGTCGGCGAGGTGACGCGGACCGACGTGGCGCAGTCGGAATCGCGGCTGGCGGCGGGGCGCTCGGCCATGCTCAACGCCGAGGCCAACGTGACCACCTCGCGCTCCACCTACCGGCAGGTGATCGGCACCGACCCGGGCCGTCTCGCGGCGGCCGCGCCCGTGGACCGCTTCCTGCCGGTCGCGCTGCGCGAGGCGGTGTCGCAGGCGCGCGCCAACCATCCCTCCGTCACCACCGCCATGCACAACGTCGATGTCGCGCAATGGCAGGTGAAGGTGGCCGAAGGCGCGCTCTATCCCACGCTCAACATCGTCGGCAGCGCCCAGAAGTCGTACGGCTCGGCGCAGTCGCTCTCGGTGCTGGACCAGTTCAGCGCATCGATCGGCGGGCAGCTCTCGGTGCCGATCTACCAGGGCGGCGCGGAGTATTCGGCGATCCGGCAGGCCAAGGAGACGCTCGGCCAGCGTCGCATCGAACTCGACACCAACCGCGAGCAGGTGCAGCAGCAGGTGGTGCAGTCGTTCGGCCAGCTCAACGCCGCGAAGGCGCAGATCCAGGCCACCGAGGCGCAGGTCCAGGCCGCGGAGATCGCGCTCAACGGCGTGCGCGAGGAGGCTCGGGTCGGCCAGCGCACCACGCTCGACGTGCTGAACGCCCAGCAGGAGCTGGTCAATTCGCGGGTCGCGATGGTGACGGCGCAGCGCGACCGCGTGGTGGCCTCGTTCACGTTGCTGGCGGCGGTCGGGCGGTTCGCGCCGCAGGTGCTCGGCCTGCCGGTCGCGGTCTACAATCCGGCGGTGCACTATCAGCAGGTGCGCGACGTCTGGGTCGGCACGCGCACGCCCGACGGCAAGTAACGGCGCGCGCGGGCAGCCGCTTACGCACATCTATCCACATGAGTTTGTTTGAGGCCCCTCGACCCCATGTCATAGTCGGGGCGATCCGGGTAGTTATTGCTTTTGGGGCAGCGATTCGCCGCGAACGGTGACGTTTCCCCTTCCGGCGCGGTGGAGCAGGAACTCGGAAATGACCCAGTCGGCGAAGGCTCAAGAGCCCTCGATGGAGGAGATTCTCGCCTCCATTCGCCGCATCATTGCCGACGACGACCAGGCCAAGCCCGCGGTTCCGCCCAAGCCGGCCGCTCCGGTGGCCGCCACGCCGCCGCCGCGCCCCGTGGTGGTGCCGCCGCCCCAGCCCGCGCCGCCGCCTGCGCCCGCCGCCTCCAACAGCCAGAACGAGATCGACGCGCTGCTCGCCGAGCGCGATGCGCCGGTTGCGGAGCCCGCGGCCGACGTGCTCGATCTCACGGAGTCGATGGCCGAGCCGCCGCCCGCGCCGCAGGCCCACGCCGCACCGCAGGGCTATGCGCCGAGCTTCCAGACCATCGACGGCCAGCCGGACGTGGTGTTCAGCGACGCGCCGCCGGAACCGCGAGAGGAACCCCGTCATCACGCGCCGCCGCCGTCCTATGACCGGGGTCTGCTTTCCGGCTCCGCCACCGCGGCGGTGGATTCCGCCTTCAACTCGCTGGCGCAGACCGTGCTGGTGCACAACGCGCGCACGCTGGAGGACCTCGTCCGCGAGATGCTGCGGCCGATGCTCAAGACTTGGCTCGACGACAACCTGCCGGGCATGGTGGAGCGGCTGGTGCGCGCCGAGATCGAGCGGGTCTCGCGCAGCCGCGGCGCCTGAGCCGGTTCAGCGGGAGCCCGCGCCGCGGCGCGCCAGCCCGCGGGTGAACCAGAAGGCCAGAACCGGCATCAGCACCGCGCCTGCAAGGAACACCGGCGGCGCGCCGAACCGGTCGATCACCGGAGCGGCCAGCGCCACGCCCGCGCTCTGCCCGACATAGAACACCGACGAGAACAGCCCGAGCGCGGTGCCCCGCGCCTCCGGCGCCATCTGGGTGCCGACGGTCTGCAGCGTGTTGTGGTGCATGTAGAAGCCGAGCCCCACGGCGGCCACCGCGAACGGCGCCAGCCACCACACCGGCTGGACCGCGAGCGTGAGATAGGCCAGCGCCATGACCACGCCGCCGACCCGCACGATGCCGGTCTCGCCCAGGCGGTCGACCGCGGTCCGCGCCCCCAGCGCATAGGCGAGGCCGCCGAGGCCGAAGGCCGCCACCGTCAGGCCCACCCCGGTGAACGACAGGCCGAAGCGCAGGTGCAGGTCGGCGCCCACGTAGGTGAACACGCCAAACACCAGCGCTCCTTCGATGCCCACCACGATCAGCACGAAGCGCGCCCAGGGGCTGCCCAGCACAGCCGCGTAGTCCGCGAGCGGACTGCGGGCGGACGAATGGGAGCGGGCGCGGGTGAGCGGATTGACCGCAAGCTCGTAGAAGAGAACCACGGCGGCCAGCGCGAACAGGCCGGCCAGAATGAAGAACACGACGCGCCAGCCGAACATGTCGCCGAGCACGCCGGCGGCGGCCTGGCCCGCGATCTGGCCGAAGATCTGCCCGGAGAGAAAGCGGGCGAGGACCCGCTGGCGGTGCTCGTAGGGCACCACGTCGCCGACATAGGCGATGCCGAGCGGCAGGATCCAGGCCGCGGCCGCGCCGGACGCCAGCCGCGCGATGGCCAGCGTCTCCAGCGACTGCGCCAGCCCGCACAGCGCCACCATGACGGAGGAGGCGGCGCAGGCCAGCGCGATGGTGCGGTACTTGCCCATCCGGTCGCCGATCGGCCCGATGACGAGCTGGATCGTGCCGTGGGTCAGCGCATAGGCCGTCACCACGATCGAGGCGATGCCGACGGTGGTGCCGACGTCGGCCGCGATCTGCGGCAGCAGGCTGTCCACGGCGCGCACCATCGCCTGGCTCGCGAAGCTTGCGACCGCCAGGAACACGATGGCGCGGTTGGGTGTGCGGGGCTCGGGGGGCAAATGCGTTGACAGGCGGGTTGGGTTGACCGATTGGGGGGTGGAAGGCTTTCTACCGCGCAGCCCGGTCCGGGCAAAACAGCCAAGAAACGCACGAATGATCGACAAGACCTACCAGCCCGCCGAGGTCGAGGGCCGCATTTACGAAGCCTGGGAGCAGGCCGGCGCCTTCAGGGGCGGCCGCGCGGAGCACTCCGGCGCCGAGCCCTATTGCATCGTGATTCCGCCGCCGAACGTGACGGGCTCGCTGCATATGGGCCATGCGCTGAACAACACGCTGCAGGACGTGCTCTGCCGCTTCGAGCGCATGCGCGGCAAGGACGTGCTGTGGCAGCCCGGCACCGACCACGCCGGCATCGCCACCCAGATGGTGGTCGAGCGCCAGCTCATGGAGCGGCAGGAGCCCGGCCGCCGCGAGATGGGCCGCGAGAAGTTCCTGGAGCGGGTCTGGGCCTGGAAGGCGGAATCCGGCGGCACCATCGTCAACCAGCTCAAGCGGCTCGGCGCGTCCTGCGACTGGTCGCGCGAACGCTTCACCATGGACGAGGGCCTGTCCGAGGCCGTCCTTGAAGTCTTCGTTTCGCTCTACAAGGAAGGCCTGATCTACA
>CAZZCV010000056.1:0-21381 GCA_964653225.1 uncultured Rhodoplanes sp.
CATTCGACCGGCGCGCCGGTCGAATGGGTGGAGGAGGAGAGCTACTTCTTCCGGCTCTCGGCCTACCAGCAGAAGCTGCTCGACCTCTACGCCGCGCAGTCCGATTTCGTGCTGCCGCGCGAGCGGATGAACGAGGTCGCGAGCTTCGTTCGCGGCGGCCTGCAGGACCTGTCGATCTCCCGCACCACCTTCGACTGGGGCGTGCCGGTGCCGGGTAATCCGAAGCACATCATGTATGTGTGGGTGGACGCGCTGACCAATTACATCACCGCCGCCGGATTCCCCGACGACGAGGCGCGCTTCGCGCATTATTGGCCCGCCGACCTGCATGTGATCGGCAAGGACATCGTGCGCTTCCACGCGGTCTACTGGCCGGCGTTCCTGATGTCGGCCGGCATCGCGGTGCCGAAGCGTATCTTCTCGCACGGCTTCGTCTTCAACCGCGGGGAGAAGATGTCGAAGGCGGTCGGCAACGTCATCGATCCGTTCGCGCTGGTCGAGCACTACGGGCTCGATCAGGTGCGCTATTTCCTGCTGCGCGAGGTGCCGTTCGGCCAGGACGGCAACTACAGCCACGAGGCGATCGTCAACCGCATCAACGCCGACCTCGCCAACGACCTCGGCAACCTCGCCCAGCGCTCGCTGTCGATGATCGGCAAGCAGCGCGCGGGCGTGCTGCCGGAGCCGGGCGCGTTCAGCGAAAGCGACAACACGATCCTCGCCGCGGCCGACGCCATGATCGCCACGGCGCGCGAGCACATGGGGACGCAGCAGCTCCATCAGGTGCTCAACGCGGTCTGGGCCGTGGTGGCCGACGCCAACCGCTATTTCGCGGGCGAGGCGCCCTGGGCGCTGGCCAAGACCGATCCGGCGCGGCAGGGCACGGTGCTCTACGTCACCGCCGAGGTGATCCGGCAGGTCGCCGTCCTGTGCCAGCCATTCATGCCGGATTCGGCCGAGAAGCTGCTCGACCTGCTCGGCGTGCCGCAGGGAGCGGACCGCAGCTTCGCGGCGCTCGGCGATCCCTCGCGCAGGCTCAGGGGCGGGACGCAACTGCCGCCCCCTGCGCCGGTGTTCCCGCGCTATGTCGAGCCGGCCGCGGACGCCTGAGCGGGTAACGCGGCCGTGCAGGTTCTGCTCGAAAACCGCTCGCAGGCGCGCAAGGTGCGCTGGCTGACCTGGGGGTTCGTGCTCTGGGCGGCCGGCTGGCTGTTCTGGGCGTGGGACACCTCACAGACCTATGGTCTCACGCCCGGTGACGGCGGCGTGCTGCGGCCGTTTTCCGAACGGCTCGGCATGGCGCTGCTGATCGCGGTTCTGGGCGTGCTGCCGTTCGCCGGCATGGCGTTCTATGCGGGACTCTATCTGGTGCGCATCGAGCGCGACGGAGACGCGGTGACGCTCACCAGCCTCGGCATGTTCCGGCCCGTGCAGCACGTCCATCGGGTGGATGACTTCCTGCCGACCGGCTTCTATGAAGGCCGGGTCAACCTGCGGCAGGCGGTCCACGCGCCCTGGCTGACGCTGAGGGTCGCGGGCCAGCGGATTCCGTTCGTCGTCGACCTGCAGGCCGAGCATGTCGAATGCGATGCAATCGAGGCGCTGGGACGGGGCCGTTCCCGCTCCCGCTGACACTGGAAGGCCATGCTGCTGATCGACTCCCACTGCCACCTCGACTTCCCGGACTTCGCCGCGGAGCTGCCCGCCGTGGTGGCGCGGGCCGAGGCCGCGGGCGTGGGCCGCATGGTGACGATCTCGACGCGGGTGCGCCGGGCGCACGAACTGGCCGCGATCGCGGACCGGTTCCCCAACGTCTACCGCTCGATCGGCACCCATCCGCATCACGCCGACGAGGAGGACGGGATTTCCGCCGCCGAGTTGGTGGCGCTGGCGCGGGAACCCAAGGTGGTGGCGATCGGCGAGGCCGGGCTCGACTACCACTACGACACCGGCCCGAAGGCGGCGCAGGCGCGCGGCTTCCGGGAGCATATCGCGGCCGCGCGCGAGACCGGCCTGCCGCTCGTCATCCATTCGCGCGACGCCGACGCCGACATGGCGGCGATCCTGCGCGAGGAGACCGGGAAGGGCGCCTTCCCGGCCGTGCTGCACTGCTTCACCGGCAGCCGCGACCTGGCGATGACCGCCATCGGACTGGGCCTCTATGTGTCCTTCACCGGCATCCTCACGTTCAGGAACTCGCAGGCGCTGCGTGACATCGCGGCGGAGCTGCCGGCCGACCGCATCCTGGTGGAGACCGATTCCCCTTATCTCGCGCCCGCCCCGCATCGCGGCAAGCGCTGCGAGCCGGCCTTCGTGCTGGAGACCGCGCGCGTGCTCGCCGAGACCCGCGGCGTCGCGCCGGACGAGATCGCCCGGCGGACCACCGAGAACTTCTTCCGCCTGTTCAGCCGCGTGCCGCGTCCCGGACCCGAGGAGACCGCATGACCGCGCTCGTCGCCACCATCCTGGGCTGCGGCTCCTCCGGCGGAGTGCCGCGTCCCGGTCTCGGCTGGGGCGATTGCGACCCGGCCAACCCGAAGAACCGCCGCCGCCGCACATCGCTGCTGGTCGAGCGCCGCGGCGCGGGCGGCGTGACGCGGGTGCTGGTGGACACCTCGCCGGACATGCGCGAGCAACTCCTGGACGCGGGCGTCGACTGGCTCGACGGCGTGCTCTACACTCACGCCCACGCCGACCACACCCACGGCATCGACGACCTGCGCGCGCTGGTGATGCACAAGCGCCGCCGGGTCGACGTCCATCTCGACGCCATCACCTCCCAACTCCTGCGCGGCAAGTTCGACTATTGCTTCGCCACTCCGCCCGGCAGCGCCTATCCGCCGATCCTGACCGAGCACCGCATGACGGCCGGCCGGCCGTTCGCGGTTCACGGGGAGGGCGGCCCCATCGGAGTTCTGCCCTACCTGCAGCAGCACGGCGACATCCCGTCGCTCGGCTTCCGGTTCGGCGGTCTTGCCTATTCCTGCGACCTGAGCGACCTGCCCGCCGAGAGCGTCGCGGCGCTGGCTGGCATCGACACCTGGATCGTGGACGCGCTGCGCTACAAGCCGCATCCGAGCCATCTCAACCTCGATCAGGCGCTGGCCTGGATCGGCCGGATCGGGCCTCGCCGGGCCGTGCTGACCAACCTGCACGCCGACCTGGACTACGAGGTCCTGCGCCGGACGCTGCCGCCGGGGGTCGAGCCGGGATTTGACGGCATCCAGCTTGAAATTCAAAGGGATGGCGGAGCAATCTGATCTTATTTTGAAGGTTCACGGAAAGGATTTGGAATTTGATCTATTGATTTGAAATATCTCGCTATTGCAGTTTTTCCGTAAAATCCGTCGGTTTGGGAGCGTGCCGGGCAAGCCCCGGCCGAACGTACCCGTGGACCACTCCGGATTGCCCCAATTCGAATATTCCATAATATGTCTTATGCGAATCGCCGGTGCCGGGCGTGGGCATCTTTGACCGCCATCAAGGAACCCGCCCGCCTGCGGTGCATTAATGGAACACCGTTGCCGCGGCTCCGCGGCGGCGCGGATTTTCATTTCATCCCGAGGTGATCCCCGTGTCCGACAAGACGATGAAGCCCAAGTCCGGCAAGCCGCCGGCCGCGCTCGACACGCCGACCGATCTGGACCCCAAGGCGGTCAAGGCCGTGTCCGAGGCGCTCAACGTGATCCTGGCGGACAGCTACGCGCTGTTCCTGAAGACCAAGAACTTCCACTGGCATGTCAGCGGCCCGCATTTCCGCGACTACCATCTCCTGTTCGACGATCAGGCCGCCGCGATCCTGGCCACCACCGACGACATCGCCGAGCGGGTCCGCAAGATCGGCGGCACCACGCTGCGCTCGATCGGCCAGATCGGCCGGCTCCAGACGGTCGAGGACAACGAGGCCGAGTTCGTGCCGCCGGCGGAGATGCTGGCCGAGCTGATGGCCGACAACAAGGCGGCGGCCGCGAACCTGCGCAAGGCGCATAAGCTTGCCGACGAGCACGATGACATCGCCACTGCGAGCCTGATCGAGGAATGGATCGACCAGGCCGAGAAGCGCACCTGGTTCCTGTTCGAGGCGGCGCGGCAGGCCGGCAACACGGGCCACTGACGTTCCCGGTGTCGTCGCCGGCTTGACCCGGTGGTGACCACCAAGAAAGGCCGGACGCGCCCTGCTTCCTGTGGGGCGCGTTTTGCTTTTGTCGCCCGGCCCGGACCGCTCTGTTACGGTCACCGGATGAAGCCCTCCCGCGACATTTCCCGGCTGATCGAGCTGATGGCGGCGTTGCGCACGCCCGGCACCGGCTGTCCCTGGGATCTGGAGCAGAGTTTCGGGACCATTGCGCCTTACACGCTCGAGGAGGCCTACGAGGTCGCGGACGCCATCGAGCGCGGCGACCTGCACGACCTCAAGGACGAACTGGGCGACCTGCTGCTCCAGGTCGCGTTCCACGCCCGGATGGCCGAGGAGCAAGGTGCGTTCGACTTCGGCTCCGTGGTCGAGGCGATCACCGCCAAGCTGATCCGCCGCCATCCGCATGTGTTCGCCGACGCTCGCGACCTTGCGCCGGACCAGGTGAAGCTGCTGTGGGACCGCATCAAGGCCGAGGAAAAGGCGGGGCGCGCCGCCCGCAGCCATGCGGAGCCGGCGGGTGCGCTCGCCGGCGTGCCGGCGAACATGACCGCCCTCACCCGCGCGCTCAAGCTCCAGTCCAAAGCCGGCAAGGTCGGCTTCGACTGGAACGATCCGTCCGCGGTGCTGGCGAAGATCCGCGAGGAGGCCGACGAGATCGAGGCGGAGATCGCAAGCGGCAACAGCGCGAAGGTGGCGGGCGAAGTGGGTGACCTGCTGTTCGCGATGGTCAATCTCGCGCGGCATCTGGACGTGGACCCGGAAGCCGCGCTGCGCTCCACCAACGCCAAGTTCGAACGGCGCTTCGCCTCGATCGAGCGGGCGCTCGCGGCCGACGGCAGGAAGCCGCAGGATGCCACGCTCGCCGAGATGGACGCGCTTTGGGACGCCGCGAAGGCGGAAGAGAGGAATTAGCGCACGAACCGCGCGCGCACCGCATCGGCTTTCGCCGGATCGACCCGCACCGTCATGGCGAGCCGGCCGTCTTCGGCCAGCGCCTTCTCGAGGACCTCGGTGTGCCGGTGCAGCCAGCTCACGCCCGCACCGTCGGCGGGATCGAGCGCCAGCTCGATCAGCACCCGCCGCCGGCCGAGCCGGGTTTCGATGGCGGCAAGCAGGCGGTCCACGCCCTCCCCGGTCAGCGCCGAGACCGGCACCGGCCGCTGCCCGGAGGGCCGGCGCTCCGCGAGGTTGTCCAGCCGCTCGCGGCCGGCCTCGTCGAGCCGGTCCACCTTGTTCCATACCTCGATCAGCCGTCCGTGATCCTCCGGGTCGATGCCGAGCTGGCGCAGCACCTCCTCGACGTCGTGCGACTGCGCCTCGGTGTCGTCGTGCGACACGTCGCGGACGTGCAGGATCACGTCGGCCTCGATCACCTCTTCCAGCGTGGCGCGGAACGCGGCCACCAGCATGGTCGGCAGGTCCGAGATGAAGCCCACGGTGTCGGACAGGATGACCTTGAGCCCGGACGGCAGCGCGATCGAGCGCAGCGTGGGATCGAGCGTGGCGAACAGCATGTCCGCCTCCAGCACGCTGGCCCGCGTCATGCGGTTGAACAGCGTGGACTTGCCGGCGTTGGTGTAGCCGACCAGCGCCACGATCGGATAGGGCACCCTCGCCCGCCCGGCGCGGTGCAGCTTGCGGCGCTTCTTGACCTTCTCAAGCTCGATCTCGATGCGCGCGATGCGCTCCTCGATCAGCCGGCGGTCGGTCTCGATCTGCGTCTCGCCCGGTCCGCCCAGGAAGCCGAATCCGCCGCGCTGACGCTCGAGGTGGGTCCAGGAGCGCACCAGCCGGCTGCGCTGGTAGGTCAGGTGCGCCAGCTCCACCTGGAGCGTGCCCTCCTTGGTGCGCGCCCTGCGGCCGAAGATTTCGAGGATCAGCCCGGTGCGGTCGAGCACCTTGGCGTTCCAGGCCTTCTCGAGGTTGCGCTGCTGCACCGGCGACAGCGCGCAGTCCACCACCACGATGCCGGCCTCGGCCGCCTTCACGATGCCGGCGATCTCGTCGACCTTGCCCTTGCCGACATAGGTGGCCGGACGCACCTCGGAGAGCGGCACGAGGCCGGATTCCGCGACCTCCAGGTCGATGGCCAGCGCGAGCCCCACCGCCTCCTCCAGCCGCGCCTGCGGCGGCCGCTCCGCGTCCGCCGTGCGCGCGGAAACGCGGCCCGCCGCCGATGGGCGCCGGAGATAGGGAGCGATCACCACGGCGCGGCCGGTGCCTGAGCCCGAAGGGCTCAGGCCATCCGCCTGCATGTCGCGTTGACGTGGCTCCAACTAGACCTTGTCCGTGGCCAGCGGCTCTTCGGCGCCCTCGAAAAGCTGGATCGGATGACCCGGCATGATCGTGGAGATCGCGTGCTTGTACACGAGCTGCGAGTGGCCGTCCCGCCGCAGCAGCACGCAGAAGTTATCGAACCAGGTAACGACGCCCTGAAGCTTGACTCCGTTGACCAGGAAAATGGTCAGAGGAACCTTGCTCTTGCGGACGTGATTGAGAAACGTGTCCTGAAGGTTTTGTGAGCGATCGGCTGCCATTGCCGTTGTTCCGTTTTTTGCTCGCGGACCACCCCCGCCGCGAGATGGTTTTGTTTTCTTCTTAAGCCCTCCGGCCGCTGTCCACCCCGGCAGGCCGCAGGACTTGGGGCGAATCCATTAGATGGCACGGCCCGCTGCCGCGCAAGCATAAGTTGGCCGCGCGCGGCGCAAAACCTCCGGGCGTTGCATCTAGGTGATTTCCGCGTAGCGGTGGAAATCGCGCCGCAACGCGCTCGCGATCAGGCCCGGCGCGCCGTTGCCGACCGGCTTCCCGTCGATCCGGACCACCGGCAGCACGATCTGGCTGGCCGAGGTGATGAAGGCTTCGCGCGCCGCCAGCGCCTCCTCCACCGTGAAGGCCCGCTCCTCCAGCGTCAGGCCCTGGGCTGCGATCGCCTCCAGCACCACGGTGCGGGTGATGCCGCGCAGGATGCCGTGGTCGGCGTGGCGGGTCACGACGCTGCCGTCGCGGGTGACGATCCAGGCGTTCGACGACGAGCCTTCCGTGACCTGGCCGTCCCCGTTCACGAACCAGGCCTCGCGCGCGCCCTGCTCGCGCGCCGCCTGCTTGGCCAGCACGTTGGGCAGGAGCGACACCGACTTGATGTCCACCCGCTCCCAGCGGTTGTCGGGCAGGGTGACGACCGCGATGCCGTCCGCGGCCAGCCTCTCGGCCGCGGCCGCATCGAGGTTGCGGGCGGTGACGACGATGCCGGGCCGCGTGCCGGCCGCGGGAAAGGCGTGGTCGCGCCGCGCCACGCCGCGGGTGATCTGCAGATAGACGAGACCCCAGCACACCCGGTTGCGGCGCACGGTCTCGCGCAGAATCACGCCCAGCGCCGCGGGCGTCAGCGGCATGGCGATGCGCAGCTCCGAGAGCGAGCGTTGCAGGCGCTCCATGTGGCGGCGCTCGTCGACGAGCCGGCCGTCGCGCACCTCGCAGACCTCGTAGACGCCATCGGAGAACTGGTAGCCCCGATCCTCCACGTTGACCATGGCGTAGGGCATGGGAACGTAGAGGCCGTTCACATAGGCGATGCGGGACATCGAAATTCCTGTTGTTCTCGAAATTATCCGATCCCGAGCGCCTTGAGCTTGCGATGCAAGGCCGAGCGCTCCATGCCGACGAACTCGGCGGTGCGGGAAATGTTGCCGCCGAAGCGGTTGATCTGCGCCACCAGATATTCGCGCTCGAACAGCTCGCGGGCCTCGCGCAGCGGCAGGCCCATGAGCTGCTCGCCGCCGTTCCCGTTCGGCATGGTCGGGATCATCGAGCCCACGTCCTGCGGCAGCATGCTGGCGCTGATCTCGGCCGATGCGTCGCCACCGGCCAGGATCATCAGCCGCTCCACGTTGTTGCGGAGCTGGCGCACGTTGCCCGGCCAGTCGTGCGATTGCAGGACCGCCATCGCGTCGGCGCCGATGGTGCGCCGGGGCAGGCCCGTCGAAAGCGAGATCTGCTCCATGAAGTGGCCTACCAGGTCGGGGATGTCCTCGCGCCGCTCGGCCAGAGGCGGCACGCGGACCGGAACCACGGAAAGCCGGTGGTAGAGATCCTCGCGGAATCGGCCGGCGGCGATCTCGGCTTCGATGTTGCGTCCGGTCGATGACACGATCCGCACGTCGACGGCGACCTTGTTGGAGCCGCCAACGCGCTGGAAGGTCTGGTCCACCAGAACACGCAGGATCCGGTTCTGGGTCTCGCGCGGCATGTCGGCGATCTCGTCGATGAACAGGGTCCCGCCATGCGCCTCTTCCAGCGCGCCGACCTTGCGCTCCTGGCTGCCGTTCGACGCCTCGACGCCGAACAGCTCGATCTCCATGCGCTCGGGCGTGATCGCGGCCGCGTTGATAACAACGAACGGGCCGGCCGCGCGCTGCGAGGCCTGATGGATGGTGCGTGCGGTCAGCTCCTTGCCGGCTCCCGAAGGGCCGACGATCAGGATGCGGCTGTTGGTCGGCGCGATCTTCTCGACGGTCTGGCGGAGGTGGTTCATCGAGGGCGAACGCCCGATCATGCCGGCGGGCAGCGGCGCCAGCGCCTTCAGCTCCCTCACCTCGCGCTTGAGCCGCGAGGTCTCCAGCGCACGCTCGGCCACCAGCACCAGCCGGTCGGCCTTAAACGGCTTCTCGATGAAGTCGTAGGCGCCCTGCTTGATCGCCGCCACCGCGGTCTCGATGTTGCCGTGGCCCGAGATCATGACCACCGGAAGCTCGGGATGCTGGTCCTTGATCTCGTCGAGGAGCTGCAGGCCGTCGAGCCGGCTGCCCTGCAGCCAGATGTCGAGGAACACCAGATGCGGCCGCCGCCCCGCGATTTCCGTCAGCGCGGAATCGCTGTCGCGGGCGGTGCGGGCCGTATAGCCCTCATCCTCCAGGAGGCCCGCGACCAGATCGCAGATGTCGGCTTCGTCATCGACGATGAGAATATCGGACGCCATGCTCAAAGACCGTTCGCAGCCCTGTTCATCTGGGATTTTCCGGTTTCGGGCTTCGCCTCGGCCGCTTCCTCGGTGGCGAAGCGAAGCCGCACCCAGGCTCCGCGCTCGCCGGTAAAGCGGTCGGCGGCGTCGCGCAGGTCGATGCCGCCGCCATGCTCTTCGAGGATGCGTCCGACGATGGCCAATCCGAGTCCGGTCCCCTTCTCACGGGTGGTGACGTAGGGTTCGAGCAGGCGATTGCGGTTTGCATGAGGCAGGCCGATGCCGTTGTCGATGACGTCGATATGAACGTCGCTGCCGGCGCGCTCCGCGAACACGCGGATGCGGCCGCGGCCGAGTTCGGCGGGCGGCACTGCGGAAATCGCCTCGGTGGCGTTCTTGATGATGTTGGTCAGCGCCTGCGAGATCAGCCGGCGGTCGAAGCGGGCGGGCATCGGGTCTTCGGAGATCTCCAGCTCGATGTCGATGTCGGCGTTGCCGACCCGCATGAGGAACACCGCCTGGCGCACGGTGTCGGCCACGTCCTCGGAGGTCATCACCGCCTTGGGCATGCGCGCGAACTTGGAGAACTCGTCCACCATGCGCTTGATGTCGTCGACCTGGCGCACGATCGTATCGGTGCATTGCACGAACACGGCCGGGTCTTCGGTGATCGACTTGCCGTACTTGCGCCGCAGCCGCTCGGCGGAGAGCTGGATCGGCGTCAGCGGGTTCTTGATCTCGTGGGCGATGCGGCGCGCCACGTCCGCCCAGGCGCCCGTGCGCTGCGCCGACAGCAGGTCGGTGATGTCGTCGAGGGTGACCACATAGCCGTGCTCAGGGTCGCCGGACTGCTCAGTGGTGACGCGGACGTTGAGGTTGCGCTCACGGTTCTGCCGGCTGATGGTGACCTGGCCCTGCACCTCGCGCTGGCTGCCGGCCTTGGCATTCTCCACGATTTCGGTGAGCTCGGGCACCAGCTCGACCAGCGGCCGGCCCACGGCCTCGGTGTCCGGCGTGCCGATCAGGCGCTGCGCCGAGCGGTTGAGGATGCCGACGCGGCCTTCGGCGTCGATGCCGATCACGCCGGCGCTGACGCCGGCCAGCACCGCCTCGGTGAAGCGGCGGCGCTGGTCGATCAGGTCGCGGGCGTTGACGATGTCGTCGCGCTGGGTGCGCAGTTCGGTCGTCATCTTGTTGAAGGTTTCCCCGAGCTGGGCGAGATCGCCCTCGGAGCGGCGGATCGGCACCTGCACGTGCAGGTTTCCGGTCGAGACCATGTTGGCCGCGCCGATCAGGCGGCGGATCGGCGACACCAGCCGGTTGGCGAAATTCAGCCCGAGCCAGGCTGCGGACAGCAGCACGGTCAGCGCGATCACCGTGAACATCATGCCGAAGGCGAGCTGGATGCCGAGACGGCGGGCCTCCAGGTTGGCGAAATCGCTGACGCTGGCCTGGGTCTCCCGCAGTTGCGACACCACGCGGGGGTCGAGCGCACGGGTGACGTGCAGGTAGCTGTTGTCGTAGCCGCGCAGCTTGACCACGGCGGCCACCGAATTGGCGTCGAGCACGATGCCGACCTGCGGCTCGGTTTCGGTGACGGTCGCAAGGCCCGGCGCGGACGGCATCACGATGTCCGCTTCGCGCGCCAGATCGGCCCGCTCGATCACCGCGAGGTTGCTGTCGATGATGAGCGCGGCCGAGAGGCTGCGGACCTGGGCCTGCGCCGTGAAGAACTGGCGGAAGCGGTCGCGCTCGCCGTCGAACATCGGCTTGGCGCGGCCCACGTCGAACGACATCGCCAGAATGTCGCCGCGCACCGACTGGGCGTGCTCGCGCAGATAGGCGTCGGCGACCACCATCGAGTTCTGGATCACCGCGCGGGTGCGGGTCGAGAACAGCCGGTCGAGGCCGCGGTCGAGCGTCACGCTTGCCACCACCGCGACCAGAATGCTGGGCACCGCCGCGATCACCGCGAACAGCCCGACGATGCGGATGTGCAGGCGGGCGGCGGCGCGGCCGCGGCGGCGGGCCTGCACCACCAGCCAGACCTCGCGGGCGATCACGCCGAGCAGGATCAGCACCGTGACCGCGTTCGCCAGCAGCAGCGTGACCACGACCTCGTGGGTCGGCACCACGGGCGTCAGGTCGGCCAGCACCACGAAGGTCACGAAGGCCGAGACCAGCGACAGGCCGGCGGCGACCGGGCCCAGAATGCGGAGCGCGCGGCCGGTGACGGGCGCGAGCGCGTTCATCGGGGCCGGGGCGTTCATCGGGGAAGGAGCGGCATGCTCGGCGGTTGTCATGAGCCCCCTGAAGGCGCGCGGCGGCGACACCGGAAGCCTCAGGCCCAAGGGTGCCCGGGCCGAAGGGTGCCCGCCGGCCGGTGAATCGGCCGGATGCGGCTTTCATACAACATTGTTGCCGAATTGCGACAACTTCGGGGCCGGCACCGCGGCCCGAAGCGCGTCAGCCGCCGGTCCGGATCACCTGGATGTCGAGGTCCCGGATTTTCTTGCGCAGCGTGTTGCGGTTGAGGCCCAGGAGGTCGGCCGCCCGGATCTGGTTGCCGCGGGTGGCAGCGAGAGCCGCCGAGAGCAGAGGATACTCCACCTCCCGCAGGATGCGATGGTACAGGCCGGGGGGCGGCAGGCCGTTCTCGAAGCCGGCGAAGTAGCGCGTCAGGTTGCGCTCCACGGCGTTGGTCAGGCTGTCTTCGACCGGCGGCTTGTCGGCGGTCGGCGGCACCGGCTGGGCCAGTTCGGCGTCGATCACCGCCGCGGTGATCGTATCCTGCGGATAGAGCGCCGCGAGCCTGCGGGCGAGATTCTCCAGCTCGCGCACGTTGCCCGGCCAGCGGTAGCGCTTGAGCCGGTCCTGCGCAGCCTGGTCGATGTGCTTCTCGGGCAGGCCCTCGCGCTGGGCCTGGGTGAAAAAGTGCCGGATCAGGTCTGGCACGTCCTCGCTGCGCTCGCGCAGGGGCGGCAGCCGCAGCGGCACCACGTTGAGGCGGAAGAACAGGTCCTCGCGGAACAGGCCCTGCTGGATCAGCAGTCGCAGGTCCTTGTTCGTGGCCGCCACGATGCGAACGTCGCTCTTGATCGGCGTGCGGCCGCCGACGGTGGTGTATTCGCCCTGCTGCAGCACGCGCAGCAGGCGCGTCTGCAGGTCGAACGGCATGTCGCCGATCTCGTCGAGGAACAGCGTGCCGCCCTCGGCCTGCTCGAAGCGGCCGGACGAGCGGGCGTTGGCGCCGGTGAAGGCGCCCTTCTCGTGGCCGAACAGTTCGGACTCGATCAGGTCGCGCGGGATCGCGGCCATGTTGATGGCGACGAACTGGCCCCCGCGGCGCTTGCCGTAGTCGTGCAGCGCCCGCGCCACCAGCTCCTTGCCGGTGCCGGACTCGCCGGAGATCATCACCGTGAGGTCGGTCTGCATCAGGCGCGCGACCAGCCGGTAGATCTCCTGCATCGCGGCCGAGCGGCCGACCAGCGGGATCGATTCCAGCTCCTCGGGCCTGCCGGCGGCGGCCGCGCGCTCCTTCGGCTCGGCGAGCGCGCGGCCGACGATGGCGATCAGTTCCTTAAGGTCGAAGGGCTTGGGCAGATATTCGTAGGCGCCGCGCTCGGAGGCGCGGATCGCGGTCATGAAGGTGTTCTGCGCGCTCATGACGAGCACCGGCAGATCGGGCCGCAGCTTCTTGATGCGCGGCAGCAGGTCGAAGGCGTTCTCGTCCGGCATCACCACGTCGGTGATGACCAGATCGCCTTCGCCCTGGCTGACCCAGCGCCACAGGGTCGCCGCGTTGCCGGTGGACCGCACCTCGTATCCGGCGCGCGACAGCGCCTGATTGAGCACGGTCCTGATCGCCGCGTCGTCGTCGGCGACAAGAATGCTTCCCGCTGGCATGGAGTCCCTCTTAAGGTCTTCACGATCCTCGTGGGGATGCCGGCCCGGCGCCGTCACCTGTGAACATGGGCATCAGCACGCGGAAGATCGTGTGCCGAGGCTGCGATTCGCATTCGATGATGCCGCCGTGATCGTTGACGATCTTGGCCACCAGCGCGAGGCCGAGCCCCGAGCCGGCGGGCTTCGTGGTCACGAACGGATCGAACAGATGGGCCATCAGGTCTTCGGGTACGCCCGGCCCGTTGTCCTTGATGCAGAATTCGAGCGGCAGCGCCACGCGCGTCCTGGTGCCCGGCAGCGACAGGCGCACGCCGGGACGGAACGCGGTGGTGAGCTGGATCTCGCCTTCGGTCGCGCCCTCGCCGATCGACTCGGCGGCGTTCTTCACCAGGTTCAGGAACACCTGGACGAGCTGGTCGCGGTTGGCCAGCACCGGCGGCAGCGAGGGGTCGTAGGTTTCGAGAAACCGGATGTGGCGCGCGAAGCCGGACTGCGCGAGGCGCTTCACGCGGTCGAGCACGACGTGGATGTTGACCGGCTCGCGCTCCACCGGGCGCTCGTCGGAGAACACCTCCATGCGGTCCACCAGCTTCACGATCCGGTCGGCCTCGTCGCAGATCAGCCGCGTCAGCGTGCGGTCGTCGTCGCCGGCCGACTGCTCCAGAAGCTGCGCCGCGCCGCGGATGCCGGACAGCGGGTTCTTGATCTCGTGCGCCAGCATGGCGGCGAGCGCCGAGACCGAGCGGGCCGCGCCCCGGTGGGTGAGCTGGCGGTCCATCTTGTCGGCGATGGTGCGCTCCTGCAGCATCACCACCACGTGGTCGGGCTGCTCGGGCAGCGGCGCGACATGCAGGTCGACGAGCCGGTCGCCGGGGTTGCGCGGCGTGGACAGATCGACCTTGTATTCGTTGACGGCCGCGCCACGGCGACGGACCTGATCCACCAGCGCCAGCAGGGGACTGCCGAACGGCACCAGCTCGCGCAGCATGTGCCGGCGCAGCAGCGACACGGAGGCTTCGAAGAAGCTTTCCGCGGCCACGTTGGCGTCGGCGATCCGGCCGTCCGCCGCCACCGTGAGAACCGGCAGCGGCAGCGCGTTGAGCACGGCGTCCGCCGGCCTGCCCTTGTCCGCCGCGCGGGTCCCGATGCCGCTCATGCGGGCGCTCCGACGGCGAAGGCGTCGTAGGCTTCGGCGAGCCGGACCCGTGCGGCGTGCGGATCGTCGCTGGTCAGGACGGTGCTGCGCCAGGATTTCAGCGTTTCGACTGCGACATTGGCGCTGGCGGCTGCGGCATCGAGCGCCCAGCCGAGATGCTTGCGGGCGTGCTTGAGACCGATGCGCAGACCGTGATGCGCCAGCATCTCCTCGTAGAGCGCGATGACGAGCGAGAGCTGCGCGGCGAGCGGCGGAGCCGCCTCGCGCGCGCCGGTTTCGAGATGGCGCGCCACCTGCCCCGGCCACCACGGCCGGCCCTGGGCCGCGCGACCGATCATCAGGGCGTCCGCGCCGGAGGCTTCGAGCGCCGCGTTCGCGTCTTCATAGGTGCGGATATCGCCGTTGACCACGAGCGGAATCGAGACCGCCTCGCGCACGGCGCGGATCGCGTTCCAGTCGGCGCTGCCCTTGTAGAACTGGCAGCGTGTGCGTCCGTGCACGGTGACGAGCCGGATCCCGGCGGCCTCTGCGCGGCGCGCCAGTTCCGGCGCGTTGATCGAGGCGTGGTCCCATCCGAGCCGCATCTTCAGCGTCACTGGCACCGAGACCGCGCCCACAGTGGCCTCGATCAGCGTCAGCGCATGATCGAGATCGCGCATCAGCGCGGAACCGGACTGCTTGTTGGCGACGTGCTTGGCGGGGCAGCCCATGTTGATGTCGATGATCTGCGCACCGGAGCCCTCCGCGATCCGCGCGCCCTCCGCCATCCAGTGCGGCTCGCACCCGGCGAGCTGCACCACATGGATGCCGGTGCCCTGCCCTTCGGCGCGCAGCAGGGCGTCGCGGCGGCCTTCGATCAGCGCCTCGCTCGCCGTCATCTCCGAGACCACGAGCCCGGCGCCGAGCCGGGACACCAGACGCCGGAACGGCGCGTCGGTGACGCCGGACATCGGCGCCAGCACCACTCGGTTGGGCAGGCCGTGGGGTCCGATGGACAGGCGGGAAACGGGGGTCGAACGATCAGTCACGAGGGCATGCCTACTTAATAGGCTGAAATATCGATTGCTTAGAGTTTAGCCAAACTTCTCGCAGGCGCAAGTGCTGCAATGCAACATAATCCGGATGGGTGGAGAAACCCTTCCCGAACGCCACGGCCCACGCTAAAGCGAGCTTCTGCCTGTGTTTTTTGCTGGATCGGGCGCCCGGAGCAGACCCATGAGTCCCTCAGTTGCCGCAGTCGTGGTTGCCGCCGGGCGCGGATATCGGGCGGGCGGTGGGGCTCCGAAGCAGTATCGGCACGTTGCCGGCGAGCCCCTGATCCGCTCCAGCCTGTCGCTGTTCGCCTGGCACGGCGAGGTCGGCGCGGTGCAACCCGTGATCCATCCGGACGATGTTTCGGCCTTCGAGGCCGCGGCCCAGGGGCTGAAGCTGATGCCGCCCGCGTTCGGCGGGGCGACCCGGCAGGCGTCCGTGCGCGCCGGACTGGAGGCGCTGGCCGCAGCCTCCCCCGACATCGTCCTGATCCACGACGCGGCCCGGCCGTTCGCCAGCGCCGCGCTGGTGTCGCGCGCGATCGCGACGGCCGCCCGCTCCGGCGCTGCTATACCGGGGCTCGAAGTCACCGACACGATCAAGGCCGTGGACGCTGACGGCCGCGTGGAAGGCACGCTCGACCGCGCGCGCCTGCGCAGCGTGCAGACGCCGCAGGCCTTCGCCTATGCCGCGCTGCGCGATGCGCACCGCAAGGCCGCCTCCGCCGGCCGCGAGGACTTCACCGACGACGCGGCGCTGGCGGAATGGGCCGGGCTTGCGGTCGCCACCTTTATGGGCGAGGCCGGCAACGTGAAGCTGACCACGGACGAGGACTTCGCCCGCGCCGAGGCAAGGCGCCTCGCGAGCCTGCCGGACTTGCGCACCGGCACGGGCTACGACGTCCATGCGTTTGCAGACGGCGACCATGTGATGCTGGGCGGCGTGCGCATCCCGCACGCGCGCGGGCTCACGGGGCATTCCGACGCCGACGTGGCGCTGCACGCGGCCGTGGACGCGATCCTCGGCGCGCTCGCGGATGGCGACATCGGCGCGCACTTCCCGCCGAGCGACCCGCGCTGGAAGGGTGCGTCGTCAGATCAGTTTCTGAAGTTCGCCGTCGAGCGGGCGCGGGCCCGCGGCGGCGGCGTGGCGCATCTCGACGTCACCATCGTCTGCGAAGAACCGCGCATCGGCCCGCATCGCGACGCGATCCGCAGGCGCATCGCGGAGATCGCCGGGATTGCGGTCGAGCGCGTGGCGGTGAAGGCCACCACCAGCGAGCGCCTCGGCTTCACCGGCCGCAAGGAAGGCATCGCCGCGATGGCGACCGCCACCGTGCGCCTGCCCTGGACGTGGTAGACTGGATTTGGTGACGGCCATGTTCGACGACGAGATCCTGCATGCGGCGCGCACCGTGCTTGCGATCTGCCACAACCGGAGGCTCACGCTGGCCACGGCCGAGTCCTGCACCGGCGGTCTGGTGGCGGCCACGCTGACCGGGATCGAGGGCTCGTCCGCGGTGGTGGACCGCGGCTTCGTCACCTACAGCAACGGGGCCAAGCAGGCGATGCTGGGCGTGCCGCCCGATGTCCTGGAGCGGCACGGCGCGGTGAGCCGCGAGACCGCCGAGGCGATGGCGCGCGGCGTGCTTATGCATGCGCCCGTCGATCTGGCCGTGTCGATCACCGGCATCGCCGGTCCGGGCGGTGGCTCGGCGGAAAAGCCCGTGGGGCTCGTCCATTTCGCGGCCGCGCGGCGCAACGGCGGGCTGATCCACCGGCGCTGCGAGTTCGGCGACATCGGCCGCGGCGCAGTGCGCCGGCGCTCGGTGCTGCAGGCGCTCGAGATGCTGAAAGAGCTGGCGGAGGCGTAGGCTACGCCGTCTTCCGGCCGTAGACCTGATCCGCGCGCCTCTCGAAGGCGTCGGCGAAGCGCCGGAACGCGGCCTCGAACATCGCGCCCATCAGCATTCCGAGCATGCGGCTTTTGAACTCGTAGTCGATGAAGAACTCGATCTCGCAGGCGTCCTCGCCTTCGGGCCTGAAGGTCCAGCGGTTCTGCATGTGGCTGAACGGACCTTCGAGATATTCGACGAGGATTTGCAGCTTCGGCCGTTCGAGCGTGACGCGGCTGCGGAAGGTCTCGCGCACCAGCTTGTAGGCGACCGTCATGTCGGCCACCACGACCTCGGTGCCGTCGTCGCCGGGCGCGCGGCGGCGCACCTTCAGGTCGCGGCACAGAGGCACGAACTCCGGATAGCGCTCGACGTCGGCCACGAGGTCGAACATGTCTGAGGCCGGATGGCGGACCCGCCGTTTCGTGGTGAATTTCGGCATCAGGCCTTTTTCCCGCGCATGATCTCGTCCGAAAACCGGTTCCCGTTTTTCGGGATCATGCGCCTCGCGAAAGGTTCGCCTCGCGGGCGGCCTTGAGCCGCGCGAAGTCCTCGCCCGCGTGGTGCGAGGAGCGCGTCAGCGGGCTCGCCGACACCATGAGGAAGCCCTTGGAGTAGGCCACGGTCTCGTAGGCCTTGAACTCATCGGGCGTCACGAACTTCTCCACCGCGTGGTGCTTGCGGGTCGGCTGCAGGTACTGGCCGATGGTGAGGAAATCGACTTCGGCCGAACGCAGGTCGTCCATCACCTGCAGCACCTCGTTGCGCTCCTCGCCGAGCCCCACCATGATGCCCGACTTCGTGAACATCGTCGGGTCCAGCTCCTTCACCTGCTGCAGCAGCCGGATGGAGTGGAAGTAGCGCGCACCCGGCCGGACCTTGAGATAGCGCGACGGAACGGTCTCGAGATTGTGGTTGAACACGTCCGGCTTCGCCGCGACCACCACCTCCAGCGCGCCGGGCTTGCGCAGGAAATCGGGGGTCAGGATTTCGATCGTGGTCGAAGGACACGCCGCGCGGATCGCCCGGATGGTGCGCGCAAAATGCTCCGCGCCGCCGTCGCCGAGGTCGTCGCGGTCCACCGAGGTCACGACCACATGATGCAGCCCGAGCTTGCGGGTCGCCTCCGCGACGTGCTCCGGCTCGTCCGCGTCGAGCGCGCCGGGCATGCCGGTCTTGACGTTGCAGAAGGCGCAGGCCCGCGTGCAGGTGTCGCCCATGATCATGAAGGTGGCGTGCTTCTTGTCCCAGCATTCGCCGATGTTGGGGCAGCCCGCCTCTTCGCAGACCGTGACCAGCCGGTTCTCGCGCACGATCTGGCGGGTGGCGTCGTAGCCCTTCGAGACCGGCGCGCGCACCCGGATCCAGTCCGGCTTGCGCAGGATCGGGGTGTCCGGCCGGTGCGCCTTCTCGGGATGGCGCGGCCGCCCGGCGGTGTGGTCGAGCACGACGGTCATGGAGACTCCTGTCCGCCCCTACTTACGGAGCCTGCGGCCTCCCCGCAACCCGAGACCGCCGGCCGCGCGGGGCCCGCCGGGTGCTACGGTCGCCGGCCAGTCTCCTGAATCCATTGCCATTTTCCGGCCGTTCCGGCATGGCATCACGGCTTCTCCTCGCCTTCGCGGACCGGAATTCGGCTACACTCGATCCCATGAAATCCCTCAGGCTCCTGCTCAAGCCACCGGTCCCCCGCAGCGGCGACCTCCAGCCGCAGCACCTCGCGCGCTACATGCTGTGCGGGCCGTTCTACATCATGGTCGGGCTGATGGTGGTGGAGGCGCTGCTGGCGGCCGCGACCACCTACATGGTGATCAAGGCCGGCCGCGACGTCGTCAACGACCAGTTCATCCTCTACGACCTGCTCTGGATCATGGCCGCGCAGTCGGCCTCCTATGTGGTCGGCGCGATCTCCTGGATCTATGCCGAGCGGGCCGGCTTCCTGGCCTACGGCCGCTACATGATGCGCTTTGCGCGCGACAACCGGGACCAGACCAGGTCGCTGACCGACAAGGAGTCGCGCGAGCGCGTCGAGCCGTTCCTCACGGGCGAGACGTTCTACGTCTATTTCAACCTGCTCTACGAGATCGAGCAGGACCTGCGGCTGGTGCTGGGCCTGGTCTTCAACGTGATCGTGATCGGCTCGGAGATCGACGGCTCGCTACCGGTCGCCTACGCGGCGGCCTTCGCGGTGCTGTTCCTTATGCAGTGGACCATGCGCAAGCCGATCGCCCGCGCCTATCTCGAAAACCAGCGCATGACGAACCGGATGACCGCGCAGGGCTACACCGCCTGGGACAACATCTACACCGGCAACCGCTACAACCTGCGGCTCTGGATCGCGGGCTTCAAGTCCAAGCTGCGCGACGGGCTGGTGGCGCAGATCAAGGCGATCATGACCAAGGAGGGCCTGAGCGCGGCGAGCGCCATCATCGGGCTCGGCATCGTGTTCGGCACCATGGCCTGGGTCGCCTCGAAGAACGTCGGCAACCCGGAAATCCTGATCGCTCTGGCGGCCACGCTGCCGCGCCAGATCGAGATGACCCACTCGATGCACGAGTTCACGCAAGGCTGGAACGAGCTTCTGGCGGTGTGGACCCGGCTGCGGGGCGTCGCCGCCAACTTCCGGCCGCAGGTCGATCCGGAGTTCGACGCCCGCATCAAGCCCGACCGGCTGGTGCTGCGCGACGGCGAGCGCTCGCTCACCGTGGCCTCGATCGACGAGGCGTTCTCGATGATCGGGGCCCAGCCGACCGGCCGCATCACCGTGCGCGGCTCCAACGGTTCAGGCAAGTCGACGCTGCTGATGAGCCTGAAGTCGGCGCTCAAGACGCGGGCCTATTACTGGCCCACGGCGGACCGGCTGTCGTTCCGGTTCTCGCAGGGCTTCGAGCCGCAGGACACCGACTACGGCGACGATGACGACGAGGATGCGCCGAAGAAGCCTGCGGAGAAGCGGCCGGGCTTCTCGTCGGGCGAGCGCCAGCTGCGCGCGCTGCAGGAGATCGTCGCGTATACGGCGGCCGAAATCTACCTGCTCGACGAGTGGGACGCCAACCTCGACCCGACCAACCGCGCGGCGGCCGACGCGCTGGTCGAGACGCTCGCGCAGCGCGCCCGGGTGGTGGAGATCTCGCACCGCGACCGGATGTGATCCGGTCCGATCTCTCCGCTTGTCGCGCGCGGGCCTGACCCGCGCAGCCATCATAAAAAACGAAAAGACGGATTGCCGGGTCAAGCCCGGCCACGACAGACGGCAGGGCCGTGGCGGCCGGCCAGCCTCACATGTTCAGCACGCGGCCGTAGGCGTCCAGCACCGCCTCCTTCATCGTCTCCGACAGCGTCGGATGCGGGAAGATGGTGTGCATCAGCTCTTCCTCGGTGGTCTCCAGATTCATCGCCACCACGAAACCCTGCACCAGCTCCGTCACCTCGGGGCCGACCAGATGCGCGCCGAGGAGCTGCCCGGTCTTCTTGTCGAAGATCACCTTGACCAGGCCCTGGTCGTCGCCGAGCGCCACGGCCTTGCCGTTGCCGACGAAGGGGAAGCGGCCGACGCGGACGTCCAGCTTCCTGTCCTTGGCGGCCTGCTCGGTGAGGCCCACGGAAGCGACCTGCGGGTGGCAGTAGGTGCAGCCGGGGATCAGGCTCTTGTCCATCGGATGCGGGTTGAGGCCCTTGATCGCCTCCACGCAGATCACGCCCTCGTGCTCGGCCTTGTGCGCCAGCATGGGCGGGCCGGCCACGTCGCCGATGGCGTAGATGCCGGGCACGCTGGTCTTGCAGAATCCGTCCACGGCGATGGTGCCGCGCTCGATCTTCACGCCGAGCTTCTCGAGGCCCAGATTCTCGACGTTGCCGACCACGCCCACGGCGGAGATGACGCGATCCACCGTGAGCTTCTGGATGCCGCCCTTGCCGTCGTCGATGGTGGCGGTGACGCTGTCCGCGCCCTTGTCGAGCTTGGTCACTTTGGCGCCGGTCATCACCTTGATGCCTTGCTTCTCGAACGCCTTGCGCGCCAGCCCCGCGATCTCGGCGTCCTCGACCGGCAGGATCTGCGGCAACACCTCGACGACGGTCCAGACCAGCTTCTTGTCGGGCTCGAGCCCCGGCAGCGCGCGCGGCCGCGCGCCGGTCGCCACGATGATGTGCTTGGCCTGGTACGAGCCCGGCCCGAGCGCGTCCTTGGGCGCGGGCGTCTGCGACGCCTTTACGGTGATCTTGCCGGGCGCGTCGATGGCGGCTTCGCCCCAGATCCCCGAGACCTTGTTCTTCTTCATCAGGAAGCCGACGCC
>CAZZCV010000057.1:0-20462 GCA_964653225.1 uncultured Rhodoplanes sp.
CCCTGCACCGCGGCGTCGCGGTAGGCCTCGGGGTTCTCGGAGAGGAGCTTATGCGCGACCAGCCGGCCGTCCGGCCTCCGGCCCACGATGTCGGTGAAGGTGCCGCCGCGGTCGATCCAGAAATCCCAGGCGCTGGTGCGATGCTTGCTCATGTGTCGTGCCTCATGCGCCGTGCGTAGCATGGCTGCGCGCAAACGAGAATTGCCGTGGGTGCAAAGCCGTGGCACATCCTGCGCCGGACGGTGCAATGCAGTCAGGAGAACGACGTTATGAAGATCGTGGGTTTCGAGGCGGACGGCCAGTCCCGTCTGGGAGTGGTTGAGGGCGATCAGGTCATCGACCTGCAGGCGGTGGACCCGAGCCTGCCGTCCAATCTGGCGGACGTGCTCGCCAGGAACAACGGCGACCTCAAGCCGCTGGCCGAACTGGCCAGGAAGGCGCCCGACTCGGCGCGCCGCCCGCTGGCGGGCCTCAAGTTCGGCCTGCCGGTGTCGAGGCCCGGCAAGATCCTCTGCCTCGGCCTCAACTACCTCGACCACGTCAAGGAAGGTCCCAACCGCGACAACATTCCGAAGTTTCCGACGCTGTTCATGCGCGGGCTCAACTCGGTGGTGCCGCACAAGGCTCCGATCATCCGGCCGAAGATCTCCGAGACCTTCGACTACGAGGCCGAGCTGGTGGCCGTGGTCGGCAAGCGCGCCAGGCACATGACGATGGAGAATGCCACCTCCTGCATCGCGGGCTACACCATCAGCAACGAGGGTTCGATCCGCGAATTCCAGCGCCACACCACCCAGTGGCACATGGGCAAGAATTTCGACAATTCGGGCAGCATCGGCCCCTGGATCGTCACCGCCGACGAGCTGCCGGACGGCGGCAAGGGTCTCAAGATCGAGAGCCGCGTCAATGGCAAGGTCATGCAGTCCGACAACACGGCGAACATGATGTTCCCGCTGGCCGAGACCATCGTCTATGCGACGCAGGGCATGACCCTGGAGCCGGGCGACCTCATCCTCACGGGCACGCCCTCCGGCGTCGCGCACGCGCGCAAGCCGCCGGCCTGGATGCGCCACGGCGACACCGCCGAGATCGAGGTCGAGGGCATCGGCATCCTCAGCAACCCGGTCGAAGACGAGAAGTGATCCGGATCTGCCGAATGCGAACAAACGCCGCGCCCCCCGGGCGCGGCGTTTTCCGTTGGGGCGCGCGTCGCTTCGTCGCCCCGCGGGCATTTGGCCATCGCCGGTCTGGCGATAAATCGATTGCAGCACGCGGCCCGAAATGGGAAGAGGGGTTCAAGCAAGGGGCTCATCAAGGGAGGGATTATGTCGCGCCAGTTCAAGATCGCCATCGCAGCACTCGCCGTCTTCGGCCTGCAATCCGGCACGGCTGCGGCGCAGGACTGGCCGCAGCGTCCCATCCGCATCCTGGTCGGCTTCGGCGCCGGCGGCGGGACCGATCTCGCGGCCCGCATCATCGCGCAGCCGCTGTCTGATATCCTCGGCCAGCCGGTGGTGGTGGAGAACCGCCCCGGCGCCGGCGGCGTCATGGCGGCGGACATGGTCGCGAAGGCGGACAAGGACGGCTACACCGCGCTGATGATGTCGAACGCGCATGCGATCGCGCCGGTGGTGAACCGCCGGCTGCCGTTCGACCCGGTCAAGGACTTCCAGATGCTGTCGATGGTCGGCACCGCCGGCCTGATGATGGTGACGGGGCCGGAGTTTCCGGCCAACGACGCCAAGGGCGCGATCGCGGTTCTCAAGGCCAATGCCGAGAAGTTCAACTTCGGCTCGCCCGGCGTCGGCAGCACGCAGCACTTCTCGGCGGAGCTGCTGGGCCAGCTCGGCGGCTTCAAGGTGACGCACGTGCCTTACCGCTCGACGCCGCAGGTCATCACCGCGCTGCGCGGCAAGGAGATCAACTACGCCTTCGAGCTGATCCAGACGGTGGCGGGGCAGGTCGCCACCGGTGGACTGAAGGCGATCGCCGTGACCTCGCCCCAGCGCTATCCCTCGGTGCCCAACATCCCGACCTTCGCGGAGCAGGGCGTGCCCTACGACGTGACGAGCTGGTACGGCTTGGCGCTGCCCGCCGGCACGCCGCGGCCGGTGGTCGAGAAATTCCACAAGGCGATGATCGAGGCGCTCGGCCGCGAGGCGATCAAGGCGCAGATCCTCAAGATCGGTGCGCAGAACCGCAGTTCGACGCCCGAAGAGCTTTCGAAGCACGTCGCCTCCGAAATCGCCAAGTGGAACGGCGTGCGCGAGAAGGCGGGCATTCCCCAGCAGTAACGCCGCCGCCGGCGCTTCCATCCAGGCCGCCGCGCCCTCCTTGGGGCGCGGCGGTTTGCGTTCAGGCGGGTCGGGCGACGTCCGCCGCTCTCGCCAGGGCGGCGGAGCCCGTGCTATGGACGGCGGCCTGCGCCGCCGCGCGCCGGCGCTCCGCTGGCCGGCGCGGCCACGCAAAGCCGGACGAATTTCAAGAAGGCAGAGGACCGACCGAAATGGCCGACACGCTCAATATCGTTGCGATCTGTGGCAGCCTGCGCAAGGGCTCGTTCAACCGGAAGCTCATGCAGGCGACCATGGGCCTTGCGCCGGCCGGCATGAAGATCACCGAGGCGCCGTCCTGGGCGCAGATTCCGGTCTACAACTTCGATGACCAGAACGCCGGCTTTCCGGCCGCGGTCACGGCCTGGGCCGATGCGATCCGCGCCTCCGACGGCCTCCTGATGGTGGTCCCGGAATACAACTGGTCGATTCCCGGCGGCCTGAAGAACGCCATCGACTGGGTGTCGCGCCTCAAGGAGCCGCCGATGAAGGACAAGGCGGTGGCGATCCAGTCCGCGGCCGGCGGCATCCTGGGCGGCTCGCGCGGCCAGTATCACCTGCGGCAGTGCCTGGTGTCGCAGGACGCGATCTGCTTCGGCCGGCCCGAGGTTCTGGTGACGATGGCCGCGCAGAAGTTCGACGAGAGCGGCGCGCTGAAGGATCAGGCGGCGGTCGACATGATCAAGCAGCAGCTCGCGGGCTTCGAGAAGCTGGCGCGGCAGCTCAGCGGCAAGTGAGGCGCGCGCGGCGGGTATCGGCCGCCGCATCCCCTCGATCAGACATGCTCCGTCATGCCCGGCCTTGTGCCGGGCATTTCGTTGAGTGCGTCCGTTCAGACGATAAAGTCGCGGTCATGCCCGCGACGCGCGCGGCCTGGCGGGCGGAGCAACGCCGTCCTTCGGACGGCGTTGGCCAGCGACGACGGCGTGTTGAGGCGAGGGATCAGAGCATCTTCCCCTGCAGCCAGTCCTTGCCCTTCTCATACAGCGCCTCGACCGACGGACCATCGAGGCCGGGCAGGTCGGGCTTGACCTCGAAGCCGCCCTGCACCTGAAGGTAGGCGAGGTGGCGATAGCCCACCGGGAAGCTCTCCAGCAGCGTGCGGTCGAGCCTGAGCTTCGCCGCCGGATCGACCGTGTCGATCCGGTCGCGCTCGTAGATACAGCGGCGGAGCACGATGCCCCAGCGGCCCTTGCGCTTTTCGATGAGGTCATAGAACCGGCCGTGGCAGGTCACATCGCAGGCGATGCCCTCGATCGCGCCGCGCTGCAGGATGCTCATCTTGGTCTGGGCCACCGCCCGTTTGCCCTCGAGGTCGATCACCATGCCGCCGAGCGTATGGGTGACGCGCACGCCGGCCTCGTAGCCCTTGATGCTGACCTTGAGGAAGTCCTCGGCCGGTCCCTGGAACCAGGTGGACCACATCTGCCCGTCGTCGTGCCAGACCGTGCGGAAGCGGTCCCACATCAGGCTGTCGCGAAACACGACCCAGCTCTCGATCAGCGTGCGGATCGCGAGCCTGTCCTCCATATCGCTCTTCGCCATGTTTCTCCCCGGCTGGCGTGCCGCGCCACACTGCACTAACGTTCTGCGAAAGGACAGCAGGGATGGAAACGCGATGAGACTTGCGGGACGCACGGCCATCGTCACCGGCGGGGCGCGGGGGATCGGCGCGCATTATTCGCGGACGCTCGCCGCCGAGGGCGCGGAGGTGATGATCGCCGACGTCGCGGACGGCTCGGCGCTCGCCGCCGAGATCGCGGCCGCGAGCGGCCGCAACTCCACCGATCACATGATTTTCGACGTCAGCGACGAGGCCCAGTGCAAGGCGCTGGTGGAGCGCACCGTCGAGCGCTTCGGCAAGATCGATATCCTGGTCAACAACGCCGCGCTCTATGCGCCGCTGCCGACGCTGAAGGTCACCGAGATCGACGTGGACCTGTGGGACAAGGTCATGGCGGTGAACATCCGCGGCCCGTTCCTGATGGTCAAGCACGCGGCCCCGCACATGATCGCGCGCGGCTACGGCAAGATCGTCAACATCGGGTCGGGGACCGTGGCGCGGGGCATCCCGGACTTCTCGCACTACGTGACCTCGAAGGGAGCGGTCACGGCCTTCACCCGCTGCATGTCCCGCGAGCTGGGCGGCCACGGCATCCGGGTCAACACGCTGGCGCCCGGCTACACGCTGTCCGACACCGGGCTCACCAACGCGGTCCACGTGGAGGCGTCGCGATCTGCGGCAATCGCGCGCAGGGCGCTCAAACGCGACCAGCATCCCGAGGACCTGCTCGGAACCCTGGTCTATCTGTGTTCGGCGGACAGCGATTTCATGACCGGACAGGTGCTTGCCGTGGACGGCGGGGCCAACAACACGGCGTAGGCCGGACAGGGCGGACCATCAGCCCTGCAAAACCCGAATACCGAGCCATGCCCGCCGCACACTGTTGTTTCGGGGGCGAAAATCGCTATGTTCGAGGCAATTCAGCCTGAAATTGGCCCGTTGGGGCAGGGAATTCCAAGGAGGATGTGATGTCCGTCGCCACCGCCACCCCAGTGGACACCAAGCACAACGTCCAGAGCGTCCGGCAGGCCTTCTACGACAAGATCGACAAGCAGGATCTTGCCCCGCTGTGGGAGGTGCTGCGCAACGTCGTGACCAAGGAGCCGAAGTCCAAGGCCAGCACGAAGCTCTGGAAGTTCGGCGAGGTGAAGAACTACATCCTCGAGGCCGGCGGCCTGATCACGCCGGAGGAGGCCGAGCGCCGCGTGCTGGTTCTGGAGAACCCGACGCTGCGCGGCCAGAGCCGCGCCACCAACACCCTGTTTGCCGGCATCCAGCTCATCATGCCGGGCGAGGTCGCCGACGCCCACAAGCACGTTTCCTCCGCGATCCGCTTCGTGCTCGACGGCGAGGGCGCCTACACCGCGGTCGAGGGCGAGAAGGCCAACATGTCGCGCGGCGACTTCATCCTGACGCCGAACTGGGCGCCGCACGACCACGGCAATCCGTCCGACAAGCCGATGCTGTGGCTCGACGTGCTCGACATGCCGACGGTCAACCACTTCGAGACCTCGTTCATGGAGCACTACGACGAGAAGGCGCAGAACGTGAACCGCGAGAACGGCGATTCGCTGGAGCGCTGGGGCTCGGGCGTGCTGCCGGACGGCGAGACGGTGCAGCCGTTCCAGAAGCGCAGCCCGGTCATCAACTACACCTACGCCCGCACCCGGCCGATCGCCGAGCGTCTGATGAACTCCGGCGACGTCGACCCGAGTCACGGCGCGCGCGTGCGCTACTCCAACCCGGTGAACGGCGAGCACGTCATGGCGACGATGGGCGCGTGGCTGTCGATGTTCCCGAAGGGCTTCAAGGGCAAGGACTACCAGTCCACCGACGGCACGATCTTCGTCTGCGTCGAGGGCCATGGCTCGACCAGGGTGGAGGACGAGGTGCTGGAATGGGGCCCCAACGACGTGTTCGTGGTGCCGTCGTGGAAGCGCTATTCGCACAATTGCCCGGAGCAGTCGGTGCTGTTCTCGATCTCCGACCGGCCGGCGCAGGAGGCGCTGGGAATCTGGCGCGAGCGCCGCTGACGCGGCCGCGGCGCGTTCCTGCCGATAAAAATGCCCCGCTCCGGCGGGGCATTTGCTTTTTCGGCGAACGCCGGGGGAGGCCCGGCTACGGCGCCTCGACGCCGAATCCTCCGGCGCGGTCGAGCACGAGGCGGCCCATCGCCACCGCCGTTGCCCAGCGGGCGGTCGCGGCCGCGCCGCCGAACGAATAGAAGTGCGGCGTCACCTCGCCGAGTGCGCCCGCCGCGTGGGACGTGGCCAGCGGACGGATCAGTCCGTCCGGTGCGCTTGCGCCGAGCAGGTGCTTCACGAGGCCGGCCTGCCGCGCGAGACCCTGGGCCGAGGCGCGTACGCCGCAGCGCCGGGCGGCGCGGAGCAGGCGCGACAGGCTCGCGGGACCGGCCATGCCGAGGCGCACCGGAAGGTCGATGCCGGTGGCGCGCAGCCGCAGGAGCCATTCCGCCGTCGCGCCGGCGTCGAAGCCAAACTGGGTGACGATATGCAGGTCGAGGCCGGTCTGGGCCGCGGCCTCGATCTTCCGGGCCAGCGCGCGGTCGAGCATGGTTTGTGCGACACGCGGATGGCCCTGCGGATGGCCTGCGATCCCGGCTCCGGCGATGCCGTGGCGCGGCAGGAGCCCGCTCTCGATCACGTCGAGCGCGGAGCCGAACGGCCCCGCGGACCGCTCGAGATCGCCCGCTACCACCAGGACACGCCGCACGGCGGCCTCCCCGGAAAAGCGCGCCAGCGTCTCGTCCAGCGCGGCGGCGCTTGCATGGCTGCGCGCCGCGATGTGCGGCACGGGCTCCAGGCCGGCGCGACGCAGGCGCGTCGCGGCCGCAACCTGTTCCTGGAGCGGACGGCCCGGCATAGCAGCGAGATAGACCGCGGTGCGGATCGGCAGCACCGCGCGGATCGCGTCGATCTCGCCGGCAGTCGGAGCCGAAGCCCCGATCGAGAAGCCGCGCACGAAGCCCGCGATGCGCGCGGCCTCCGGCGTCTGCGCGGGCGTGGCCGGCGCGGCCTGGGGAGCGACCATGCGCAGAGCTGCGGCGGAGCGGGCCATCGCGGTCACTCCCTGCGCCGGGAAATGACGTAGGACTCGTCGTAGAACCACAGTGCACCGTGCTTCTTCAGCACCTCGCCGGTGGCTTCGAGATAGCGGCCGTCGGAGGCGGCTTCGGCGACCCGGTGGTCCTCGACCTGCGCCACGTAGATCGCCGCGTTCCACGCCGCGAACAGCGTCGACGTGCCGATCGCGGACGCCTGCTCGATCTCGCTCGGCAGCGTGTGCATGTCGTAGCGGAAGATCGAGCGGTTGTCGGCGTAGGCGTTGAAGTTGAGGTCGCGGCCGGCCGGCCCCAGCTCGTGCTTGACCTGCTTCATGATCATGTGGCGATCGTGGACGAACGGGTTGTCGCCGGGCCAGACCCGCTGGATGATCTCCATGCCGGGGTCGTGGCCGTGCGAGTGGATGCCGATCAGCCGGCCGCCCGGCCCGAGCGCCCGCGCCAGCGGGGCGATCACCCGCTTCGCCTTGAACTCGAGGGAGGCGCGCGCACGATAGGGCTGCGAGGCGATGATCAGGTCGTAGTTGGCCTGGGTGCCGCCCGGTTTGGGGATGATCGGGTCGAGCAGGAACTTGTGGTCCTCGCGGTAGATCACCAGCACCACGGGGCGTTCGTAGACCGGATTGCCGGTCTTGGGACTCACGCCGGCCTTCCAGTTCTCGGCGAAGAACGGCATCAGGTTGGTGATCTGCTGTTCGAACTGATGCGCGGATTCGCCGACCAGCGGGGCCTCGTGCCAGACCATGCTGGAGGCCGCGGAGAGCGACTTCACCGCAAGATGCGGGGCGTCGGCGTAGGCGAGGTTGGTCAGCACCAGCACGGTGGCGGGGTGCTCGCAGAAGCGGTCCGACATCTTCGCGAGCGCGATGCGGACGTCCTCGAGGCTGATCTCCTTGCCGACGATGTAGAACGGCGTGTGCGGGAAGCGGTCGTGCATCGCGCGCATGGTCCGCAGCAGCACCGTGCCGTCGCCGACGCCGGCGTCGAACACGCGCAGCGCCGGCGGGCGTGGATGCACGTTGGCAAGCTCCAGCGAGACGCGGTTGGCGACCGTCCACTTTTCGCTGCAGGTGTTTACGAACAGGAGGTACTTCTGCCGGTTGTCGAAGAAGCGGAAGTTGCGCTGCGGATCGGTGCCGCCGCCGGCGCTTGCGGGCGGCATCGCGGTCATCGGGATCGGGCGCTGGGAGGACGTCGCGGGCCGCGGCGCCGCGCCTGCGGGCGCGTCGGCGCTGCGCGCGATCACCGAGGGGCGATGCGCCGCCGGGTCGCGGTTGCTCGCCATGAAGCTTCGGATGCGGTCCAGCGTCTCGGTGGTGATGCGGCCGCCGTGGCGCAGGCGGCTGGCGAGCTTGCCGTCGTTGACCGCGCGGCGGCCGAAGGTGGATTCCGCCAGTCCGGTCTGCCGGCAGTAGTCCGAGATTTCCGCAAGCAGCTCCTGGGCATTCATGGCGGCCGTCCGTTGGCGTTTCCTCGAAATCCCGTCTCAGAGCGGCTCTCTGCCGTCTCGCATCGCGGGACTCTGTCGGGGAAATCCGACCAATTTCGCAAAAGGGGGTCAACCACAAATCATCCCACCATGGGGGTGGGCTTATTGATGGGCATTTTCCCACGTTAATTTTCTGAAGATCATAGGCTTTCTTGATGGGCTGGCCGAAGTTTCTCCGGGCCAGCAGTGAATTTGGGGCAATTGCCCACGAATTGCCCACTAAAAACACCAAGGCGGTCAATCGGTTGCGCTACCGTATGGGCGGCCCCGGCGGCGGTCCGGACCATTGCGGTCGATCCCCGGATCGGTCAGTGAAGGCGTTCCCGCCGCCTCACACAGCGAGCCGCCGATGCCCCGCTTCGCCGCCAATCTGGCCTACCTGTTCACCGAGCATGCGCCACTGGAGCGCTTCGCGGCCGCGGCCGCGGCCGGCTTCACGGCGGTCGAGCTGCAGTTTCCCTACGACCAGTCTCCGGCGGCGATGAAGGCCGAACTGGCGAAGCACGGGCTCGCGATGCTGGGCCTCAACACCGAGCGCGGCGACGCGGACAAGGGCGAGTTCGGCGTGGCCGCGCTGCCGGGGCGCGAACGCGAGTTCGATGCGATCTTCGCCCAGGCGCTCGACACCGTCACGGCGATCGGCGGCTGCCAGATCCATGTGCTGGCCGGCCACGTGCCGTCCGCGCAGCGGCCCGCGGCGGAGCGTACCTTCGTCGAGAACCTCCGGCGGGCAGCGGACGCGGCGCAGGCGAAGGGCGTCACGCTCCTGATCGAGCCGATCAACCCGCGCGACCGGCCGGATTATTTCCTCAACACGCCCGAGCATGCCGCCGACATCATCGCGCAGGTCGGGCGGTCGAACGTGAAGATCCAGTTCGACTTCTACCATGTGCAGATCGTTGGCGGCGATCTCATCACCCGCTACGAGCGGCATCGGCCGCTGGTCGGTCACATCCAGATTGCTTCCGTGCCGGCGCGTCACGAACCGGACGAGGGCGAGATCGCCTATCCCGCGATCTTCGACGCCGTCGACCGGCTCGGCTGGGACGGCCACGTCGCCTGCGAATACCGGCCGCGGGGCCGCACCGGGGACGGGCTCGGCTGGGCCCGGCCCTATGGCGTCGTGCCGCGAAGCGGTGCGTAGCCGCAATTGCGTGCTTTGCGCGCCCCGCGGGGACTGGTAATTTGCGCGGGCATGTGGGGAATCCGCCGGAAAGCCGCAGCGAATCCAGAGCCTTCGGGGATTCCCGAGGGGCGTCTGAAGGAGGCGATTCGCCAGACCCGGATCGACACCGCCGAGCGATCCGGTGTGGTGGTGGATCTGCGCGACGCGGAACTCGCCCGGCTGGAGCTTCTGAACGAGGCGCTTGACCCGCTGTTCGCGGAGATCCCCGCGGAGGTGGAACTGTTCGACCGCGGAATCAGCCGCAACGATCCGCCGCGGCTGTGGATCGACGTGATCGCCCACATCGCGATGGGCCGCGACAAGCGACAGTACCGTTTCCTGCAGGACACCCGCTACGGCCGCAAGATCCTCGCCGAGAGCGACGAGATCAAGGACATGGTCGGGGCGGTCACGCGCTATGTCGCCAGCCGCCTGGTGGAGCGCGAGCGGGCGCTGGTCGAGGAGCCGCAGCCGATCGGCGAGCCGTTCCGCCACGACGTGCGGATCGTGTGGCGCAGGCGGCGCTGGCGCATGCTGCGCGCCTTCCTGTTCGGCCTTGTCATGGGCTGCATCGCGCTGTTCGGCGCGCTCTGGGTCGTCGCCTCGCGCCTGCCGCCGGCTTAGAGACCGTTTGAAAAGCCAGTCCCCCCGGTCATGCCCGGCCTTGTGCCGCGCATGTTGGTCTTTCCGAAGATCGGTTCCCGCTTTTCGGGATGTGCTGGCTTAGTCCGCCAGCTCCGTCCGGCCCAGCGTCGCGATGCCGTCGGCCTCGTTGCTGAAGCCGCGCGAGACCAGCGTGCAGCGCCATGCGCCCGGCTCGCCCGCGATCTCGTAGAGATTGTACGCCCCCGGCTCGTCGTCGTGGCCGCGCGCGCCGGAGGCGGAGGGCACGCCGACGCAGGGGATCGCGAAGCGTGGCCCGGCGAGCCAGACCAGCGACGATTCATGGTGATGGCCGTGCAGCACCAGCTCCGCGCCGTGCTTGCGCAGCACCTCGCGCACCGCCCCGGAGTCCGTGAGCTTGCGGAACCGGTTGCGCTCGGGGATCGGCGGGTGGTGGATCAGCACCACGCGGAACGCGCCCTCGCGGCCGAGCTTCTCGAGGATCGCGGCGAGCTTCGCGAGCTGCTCGCGGCCGACCGTGCCGGTGGCGGCGAGCGGGAACGTCGGCAGCGAGGTGGAGACGCCGACCAGCGCCACGCCGCCGCGCCTGCGCACGAAGGGGAAGCCTTCGCCTGCGTCGCCGCGCATGTATTCGCCCCAGTGCCGTTCGCTCTGGCCCGCGGCCTCGCGCACGTAGAAATCGTGATTGCCGGGCACGAAGGTTACGTCGCCGGGCGCACCCACGCCCTCGAGCCATGCGCGGCCGGGCGCGAACTCGTTGCCGAGCGAGAGGTTCACCAGGTCGCCGGTGACGGCGGTGTGGTCCGCTCCCTGGGTCTTGAGGTCGGCGACGAGCGCGTCGAGCACGTCGCGCCGGTGCAGCGAGGCGCGCTTGCGCAGCCAGTTGAGGTAGCCGAGCCCGCGCTTGCTGATCAGCTCGGCCGGCCGCGGCGCGGGCAGGGGCGGCAGGTGGATGTCGGAGAGATGCGCCAGGACGAACTGAGAAACGGCCATTGAGCCTCCGGTTGCAGGCCGATTCGCCTCGCGACCGGGTGCAGTATAACAAACCGTCGCGAAATCGGCCGCGGAAGCGTTTTCGGGCGAAGTGGGAACCGGTTCGCGTGAAGAAAACACGACAAATAAAAAACTGGAATTCTTCACCGTTTCCATGAATCGGTGAAGAATTCCGGCGCAGGGAACTCACGGATGCTTGCACGGCTTCGCCGCTGGCCCGCGCTCGGCCGCTTCGTTCACGTCGCCGCGCATGTCTACTGGCGGTTCGCGCGCGGGCTGACCTTCGGCGCGCGCGCCGTGGTGATCGATGCGCAGGGCCGCGTGTTCCTGATCCGGCACGGCTACGCCGATGGCTGGCATCTGCCCGGCGGTGGCGTGGAAACCGGCGAGACCGTGGCGGAAGCGCTCGCGCGCGAGCTGCGCGAGGAGGGCAACATCGAGCTGACCGCGCCGCCGGCGCTGCACGGCCTGTTCTTCCATCCGCTTTATTCCAGCCGCGACCACGTCGCGGTCTATGTGGTGCGCGGCTTCCGTCAGGATGCGCCGCCGCGGCCCAACCGCGAGATCGCGGAGCACGGCTTCTTCGCGCCCGACGCGCTGCCCGAAGGCACCACCGCCGGCACGCGGGCGCGCATCGCCGAGGTGCTGGCCGGCGCGCCGCCGGCCGCGCGGTGGTAAGGCGAGCCTCAGCTCACGAAGCGGTCGCGGTCGTGCGGCGCGCCGAAGTCGATGACCGGGCCGATCGGCACGATGCGGGTCGGGTTCACCTTCACCTGGTTGCCGTAGTAGTTCTGCTTGATGAACTGGAAGCTCACCGTGTCGGCCACGCCCGGCGTTTGGTAGAGGTCGCGCAGGTAGCCCCACAGGTTCGGGTAGTCCTGGATGCGGCGCAGGTTGCACTTGAAGTGGCTGTAATAGACCGTGTCGAAGCGGATCAGGGTGGGGAACAGCCGCCAGTCCGCCTCGGTCAGCCGCGGGCCGCACAGGTAGCGCTGCTTGGCGAGCCGGTGCTCCAGCTCGTCGAGGGTCGTGAAGATGCCGCGCGCGGCCTCCTCGTAGGCCTCCTGTGAGGTGGCGAAGCCGGCGCGGTACACGCCGTTGTTGACGGTGGCGTAGATCGTCTCGTTGAGCTGGTCGATCTGCGCGCGGTAGGCGGCGGGATAATAGTCGGTGCGCTCGTCGGTGAAGGCGTCGAACGCCGAGTTGAGCATCCGGATGATCTCGGAGGACTCGTTGCTGACGATGGTCCTGCGCTGCTTGTCCCACAGCACCGGCACGGTGATGCGGCCGGTGAACTTCGGGTCGGCGAGCAGGTAGACCTCGTAGAGCTTCGAGGTGCCGTTGACCGCGTCGCCGGTGGAGCCGGTGGCCTCGTCGAAGGTCCAGCCCTCGTCCTCGGTGCGCCACGACACGATCGACATCGAGATCACGTCCTGCAGCTTCTTGATCTGCCGGTAGATCACGGTGCGGTGCGCCCAAGGGCAGCCGAGCGAGACATAGAGGTGGTAACGGCCGGGTTCGGCCTTGAAGCCGCCTTCGCCGCTCGGGCCGGGGCTGCCGTCCGGGGTGACGAAGTGGCGGAAGGGGCTCGGGCGGCGCACGAAGCGCCCGCCCTGGATGCGGCTCGGATCGTGGCTGTCGTCCCGCCACACGCCCTCGACCAGAAGTCCCATTGCAAACCGTCTCCCTGTGATTCAGCCCCAATGTAAGGGCTCGCCGCGCATGAGGACAGCGGGCGGCTGCCGCATGCCTTCGCCGGACCGCGTTCAGATAGACCTGAGCCCGGCCAGATGCTAATCCGCGGACGGGCCATCCCATGACCGACCTGACGATCCTTCCCGAAGCGGCCGACGACGCCGAAGCCATCGAACGCCTGCATCAGCGCACGTTCGGGCCCGGCCGCTATGCCCGATCCGCCTATCGGCTGCGCGAGCGCGTTCCGCACAGCCCCGAACTGTCGTTCACCGCGCGGATCGGCACGCTGCTGGTCGGCTCGGTGCGGCTGTCGGCGATCCGGATCGGGGCGGCGCCCGCGCTGCTGCTGGGGCCGCTCACCGTGGAGCCGCCGTTCCGGGCGCGGGGCATCGGCAAGGCGCTCATGCTGCGCGCGCTCGAGGAAGCGCAGGGGCGCGGCCACCGGCTGGTGCTGCTGGTCGGCGACGAGCCGTATTACGGCCGGGTCGGCTTCCGGCGGGTGCCCAAGGGGCTCGCGACGATGCCCGGCCCGGTCGATCCGGGACGGCTGCTGGTGGCGGAGCTTGTGCCCGGCGCCTTCGAGGGTGTCGGAGGCGCGATCGCGCCGGACTGGGCCGCCGCACCCGGCGGCTGAGCCGGGAGCCGGTCTCCCGCCGCAAGGGTGCATTTTTCGGGTTTTTCGGGGGGACATCCGGCGTGTCGTTTTGACGCGACGGCGGGTGCGCGGTAACCTCAGGTTGCGACTGCACCCCAGACAGGACCCCCACCCATGAAAGCCCTTCGCGCCCTCGCTTTGGCGGCGGCCGTGCTTGCGCCTGTGTCCGCGTCCGCCCAGACCGTCGATCTTGCCACGATCAAGTGCAAGGAGTTCATCGAAGGCAACAAGGAATCCATCGGCTTCATCCTGATGTGGCTCGCCGGCTACTACAGCGACCAGGACGCGCCGCCGATCGTGGACTTCGGCAAGATGAAGACCGACGGCGGCAAGCTCGGCGCGTATTGCGCCCAGAATCCCGAGCACAGCCTGATCACCGCCGCGGAAGAGGTGATGGGGAACTGAAGACCGGACGCCGGGGCCGCGACGCCACGCGCCCCCCGGCGCCTAACGTCCCTCTCTGGCCCACATGGCGGCGAGGCTGCCGACCAGCAGCAGCAGGCCGAGCAGGCCCGCGAACACGGGCAGCACGCCGATGCCGCGCACCACGCTGGCGTCGCGCTGGCGCAGGCCGATCCAGTCCGAGCCGCGGAACGTGTCGCCCGAGCGCATCGCGACCACGCGCGGCAGCGTCACCGCGCTGCCCGCGGTCTTGGCCAGCCGCCGCGCGTCGCCGCCCGTGGCGAGCGCGATGGGCCCCAGCACTTGCGTCGTGGACGTGACCTCCGCGAACTCGCGCGGATTGGCCGGGCCGACATTGACCAGCGCATTCAGCTTGCCGTCGCTGGCGCGCCACAGGCCCAGCTCCGCGGCGCGCACCTGGCCGCGCCACAGGCCCGGCTCGCCGGCCTGCAGCGTCACGGTCTGGCTCGCGCCGGAGGGCTGCGTCAGCGTGATCTCGCCGACCTTGTCCTCCATCGTCTGGCGTTCGATCACCAGGTCGCGGCCGCGCACCAGCAGGCGCAGCGCCTCCTCTTCGAGGTCCGGCTGCTTCATGAGCCAGTGCGACAGCCGCCGCATCAGGTCGATGTGCGGCCCGCCGCCCTCGTAGCCACGCGCCCACAGCCAGATGTGGTCCGAGAGCAGCAGCCCGACGCGGCCCTCGCCCTCGCGCGAGAGCACCAGCAGCGGCTTCTTGTCGGGGCCGTCCATCACGGTGACGCCGCTGGCGTTCCTCGTGTCCACCAGCCGGAACCAGCGGCTCCAGCGTGGCGGCGTGGTGTCCGAGCCTTCGAGCGCGCGCGTCACCGGATGGCGGCGGCCGGGATCGGTGAGTCCGGCGTGGAACGGCATGTCGGTGGTGAAGCCGGATGGCTCCGCCGGCAGGATCTGGTCGAGCGGCGTGCGCCACAGGCTGGTGGGGCTCGCATAGTCCGGCCCGGCCGCGACCAGCACCGCGCCTCCCGCGCGCACGTAGCGCGCGATATTGTCGAAGTAGATGATCGGCAGCACGCCGTGGCGCGCGTAGCGGTCGAAGATGATGAGGTGGAACTCGTTGATCTTCTGCTGGAACAGCTCGCGCGTGGGGAAGGCGATCAGCGACAGCTCGTTGATCGGCGTGCCGTCCTGCTTTTCCGGGGGGCGCAAAATCGTGAAGTGCACGAGGTCGACGCTGGCGTCGGACTTGAGCAGGTTGCGCCAGGTGCGCTCGCCCGCGTGCGGCTCGCCGGAGACCAGAAGCACGCGCAGCTTGTCGCGCACGCCGTCGATCGAGACCACGGCGCGGTTGTTGACCGTGGTCAGCTCGTTCTCGATCGGCGAGGCCTCGATCTCGACGATGTTGGGCCCGGCGTGCGGGATCGGGATCTGCACGTTGACGATGTTGCCAGCCACCACGCTGCGGCGCTCCAGCACCTCGCCGTCGCGGCGCACCGTGACCTCGGCCGGCGCGCCGCGCGGGCCCTGGTCCTCGACGCGGAAGCTCACGGTCTGCGACTGGCCGACGATGCCGAAGCGCGGCGTGGTCACCAGCACGACGCGGCGGTCGCGCTCGTCGGCCGTGCCGGTGACGAGCGCATGAACCGGCGCGCTGAAGCCGAGCGAGGCCGCGTCCGCGGGCACGTCGTGCACCCGGCCGTCGGTGATCAGGATCGCGCCGGCCACGCGGTCCGGCGGCACGTCGGCGAGCGCCGCGCCCAGCGCGCCGAACAGCCGCGTGCCGTCGGTCTCGCCGTCCGCCTCGCCGGCCTCGACGAAGCGCACCTCGAGGCCGGGGATGCGGCCGAGCCGCTCGGCCAGATCCGCGCGCGTGATCTCGGACTGCCTGAGGCGGTCGCCGAAGCTCTGGCTCGGGCTCTTGTCCACCACCACCGCGACCACCGAGGTCAGCGGCTCGCGGTCCTCGCGGGTCAGCGACGGATTGGCCAGCGCCAGCACCATCAGGGCCAGCGCCGCCGCGCGCCAGACCGCGCCGCGGCTCCTCGCCGCGATCACCAGGACCGCGAACACCGCGGCTACGGCGAGCGCCGCCCATAGGACAGCGGCCGGGACCAGCGGTGAGAAGGCGATGCCGAAACCCAAATCGAACTCCTACTGCCCCAGCCGCTCCAGCAGCGCCGGGATGTGAACCTGGTCGGCCTTATAGTTGCCGGTCAGCACGTACATGGCGATGTTGACGCCGGCGCGGAACGCGAACTCGCGCTGGCGCGGCTCGCCCGGCACCATCGGCAGCATGGCCTGTCCGTCCGGACGCGTGGCCCAGGCGCCGGCCAGATCGTTCGAGGTGATCATGATCGAGGACACGCCGTCGCCGGCGCGCGCGGGCCGCTCTCGCTCGTCCTCGCCCTCGTCGGCGGCGGGCAGCGCCTCGATCCAGAGCTGGCCCGAATTGAAGCGGCCGGGGAAGTCGCGCAGCAGGAAGAACGTCTTGGTGAGAACGTGCTCGCGCGGCACCGGCTCCAGCTCCGGGATGTCGAGCGAGGACAGGATGCCGCGCAACGCCTGCATGCCGGGCGAGCGCGCCGCGCCGCCGGGCGGGGCCTCGATGGCGTCGCGGGTGTCGAACAGCACGGTGCCGCCGTTCTTCATGTAGGCGTCGATGCGCGCCAGGGCTGCGGGCGAGGGCCGTGGCGCGTTCGGCACCACCGGCCAGTAGATCAGCGGGAAGAACGCCAGCTCGTCGCGCGCGATGTCGAGCCCGACCGGCTCGCCGCCCTCGAGCGCGGTGCGCTGGGCGAGAAAGATGGTCAGCCCCTGCAATCCCGATTTCGTGATCGCGTCCACCTCGGCGTCGCCGGTGACGACATAGGCGAGGCGGGTCTGGCTCGTCGCGTTGAGCGCGAACTCCAGCTCCTGCGCGGTCGGCTGCGGCGTCGCGGCCCCCGGCGCTGTGACTCCCGGCGGGGCGGGCTGCGCAAAGGCATACGGCGGCGGCACGGCGAGCGTCAGCGCGACGAGGATCGACGCGGCGGCGGCGGGCTTGCGGCGTCGCATCAGCTGCATCAGCCCGCCGGCCAGCAGGAACACCACCAGCGCGTCGAGCGCGAGCAGGCCGAGCGCTGCGAGCAGCACCGGCCCGCGCAGGTCCTGCGGCTCGCCGACCTGATAGGCCAGCACGCGCGCGTTCAGCGGCGCGAGGTCGAGGGCCGCGAGCCGGTCGGCGGGGGCGAGCGCGTTGACCGCGAGCAGGCCGTCCGGCGGGCCGTAGAATCCGGGCGGATGGTCGGCCGTGGCCCGACCGGTAAAGCCTGCGGCGACGGGCTTGGCAGACGACGCGGGCGGGCCGAACGCGCCGAAGCCATCGAGCAGGCGGGTGGGCGCGACCATCTCGCGCACGCGGCCGTCGTTGTCGGTTTCGCTCGCCGCGGTGGTGCCGGCGAGGCCGACGACGCGGCGGAGCATCTCGACGAAGGCGCCGGACAGCGGCAGGTTCGACCAGCGCGTGTCGGCGGTGACGTGGAACAGCACGATCATGCCCTTGCCGCGCTTCTCGGCGGTGACCAGCGGCGTGCCGTCGGCGAGCGTGGCCCAGGTGCGGTCCACGAGTCCGGCTTCGGGCTCGGCCAGCACCTGGCGCGACACGGTGACGTCCTCGGGCACATTCATGCCCGCGAAGGGGCCTTCGCGCGAGAAGGCGGCGAGCGCCTGCGGCTGCTCCCAGCTCAGGCTGCCGCCGAGCGTGCGGCCGCCGCGACGCAGCTTCACCGGCACGAGGTCGTCGCCCGCCGCCGCGAGCCGCGGTCCCGCAAAGCGCACCAGCATGCCGCCGTCCTCGACCCAGGCGTTGAGCCGGTTGCGGGCCTCGCCGGCGACGTTGCCCACGTCGGCGAGGATCATCATCGGCACGTTCTGCTCGGCGAAGCGGCGCACCGCCTCGGCCGGCGCGCCGGGCTCGGCCATGCGCACGTCCGCGAACGGGTTGAGCGCGCGGCCGAGATAGAAGGTGGAGGCGAGCAGCGGCTGCGCGGTGTCGGCGGACGCGCCGGAGATCACGCCGATGGTGCGCCGCCGCCAGCGCTTGTCGAGGAGCTGCACCGCGCCGGCGGAACGCTCGGAGACGATCTCGAGGCGCGCGATGTCGTTGCGGATCTCGACCGGCAGGTCGATCCGCGCCTCGGCTTCGCGCTCGCCGGCCTTGAAGACGAAGCGGCTTTCGCCGAGCGGCAGGCCCTTGAGGTCGATGGCGCGCAGGATGCCCTCCTGCTGGCCGTCGTCGGCGCCGCGCAGCACCTTCACGGTGAGCCCGCCGGCGGCGTTGTCGGCGGCCGCGAGCGCGCGCGCGCCGGCGAGCCCGCCGGTGACCACGGTGACGGAGCGCCCCTCGGCCGCCTTGGCGAGACCGGAGATGAAGTCGGCCTGCCCGGTGACGCCCGCGCCGTCCGAGAGCCACACCACCTCCATGCCGGGCGTGGCCGAAAGCAGCCGGGTGACCGCGGGCAGCGCGTCGGCGCGCTCGACCGCGTGCGGCTTCGGCCGAAGCTGCGCGAGCCGCACCCGCGCGGCCGCGGGAAGCTGGAGCTGCGCGTCGCGGGTCTCGGACAGCGGCACCAGCGCGACGCCGCGTCCGTCGGCCTCGGCGCGGGCGATGATGTCGTCGCCGGTGCGCAGCCGCGCGTCCCAGGTCGAGGCGGCGGTGAAGCCGTCGTCGACCAGCAGCATCAGCGGCGCGCTCGAGGTCGAGGTGGCCGCGGTCGGATTCCACAGGGGTCCGGCGGCGGCGATGATGACCAGCGCGGCGAGCAGCAGCCGCAGCAGCGTCAGCCACCACGGCGTGCGCGACGGCGTGTCCTCCTTCGGCGAAATGTCGAACAGGAGTCGCGTCGGCGGAAACTCGACCCGCAGCGGCCGCGGCGGGATCAGCCGCAGCAGATACCAGAGAACGGGCAGCGCAAGCAGGCCGAGCAGCACCAGCGGCGAGGCGAAGCCGAGCGGGAGGCCGCCGATCATGCGGTCCTCCGCCTGCTGGCCAAGCGTCCCATGGCGACCGCGGCGTTGCCCTCGCCGATCCGCGCGTGCAGCGCCAGCAGCAGTTCGTTCGCGGGCCGGTCGGTGCGGTGCGTGGTGAAGCTCCAGCCGAGCCGGTCGGTCTCGGCGCGAATCTCGGCGCGGTGGCGCGCGACACGCGCCTCGAAGTCGGCGCGCCAGCTCTCGGCCCGGCCCGCGGTGATTTCGCCGCCGCCCTCGGGCTCGACGAACTCGACGCGGCCGGAATAGGGGAAGGTCTCCTCGGCCGGATCGACGATCTGCACCAGATGGCCCTGCGCGCCGGTCTCCGAAAGCTGCGACACGGTACGGCGGATGTCGGCGGCCGGGCTCCAGAAGTCGGACAGAAGCACGATCTCGGCCAGTGCGTGCGGAGCGAAGCCGTGCGGCAGGCTGGCGCGCTCCTCGGGATCGTGCAGCAGCGCGTCCGCCATGCGGTCGATCACCGCGCGGCTGCCGGTCGGCCGCATCAGGCCGGGTACGCCGACGCGCTCGCCGGCGTCCACCAGGATTTCCGCCAGCGCGAAGGCGATGGCGAGCGTGCGGTCGAGCTTGGACTCGGGCGCGAGCTTCGACTGGAAATTCATCGAGGACGAGCGATCGGGCCAGATCCAGACCGTGTGCGCGGCCTCCCACTCCTGCTCGCGGACGTAGAGGTTGTCGTCGCGCGCCGAGCGCCGCCAGTCGATGCGGCGGATTTCCTCGCCGGGAGAATAGCGGCGGAACTGCCAGAAGTTCTCGCCGGAGCCGGCGCGCCTTCGGCCGTGCAGGCCGTGGATCACGGTGGCGGCGATGCGGCGCGCCTCCAGCACCAGACGCGGCAGCGCGGCCGACAGCGTGCGCGCCGCGCCGGTCGCGCGCTGCGTCGCTTTCGTCTCGTCCCGGTTGCCTGGCCGCTCCACCATTGCCCGGCTATCCGATCCGGGACTTGAGCCTGCCGATCAGGCCCTCGACGGTCTCGCCGTCGGCGCGGGCGGCGAAGGTGAGCGCCATGCGGTGCTTGAGCACGGGCTCGGCCATCGCCAGCACGTCGTCCACCGAGGGCGCGAGCCGCCCGTCGAGCAGCGCGCGGGCGCGCGCCACCAGCATCAGCGCCTGCGAGGCGCGCGGGCTTGGACCCCAGGCAATGGACTTCGACAGGTCGCCGGCGTCGGGGCCGGGGCGGGCGGAGCGCACCAGCGTCAGGATCGCGTCCACCACTGACTCGCCGACCGGAAGGCGGCGCACCAGCCGCTGCGCCGCGATCAGCTCCTCGGCGGTCATCGCCTGCTTCGGCTTCGCTTCCTCGATGCCGGTGGTCTCGAACACGATGCGCCGCTCCGCCTCGCGCTCGGGATAGCGCACGTCGATCTGCATCAGGAAGCGGTCGAGCTGCGCCTCGGGCAGGGGATAGGTGCCCTCCTGCTCGATCGGGTTCTGCGTCGCAAGCACATGGAACGGC
>CAZZCV010000058.1:0-13499 GCA_964653225.1 uncultured Rhodoplanes sp.
TCGACGGGTTGTCGAGAGCGGAGTTCACCTTCTTGCCGGTCGCCAGACGGTTCTGCGTCAGGCTCATCATCTGCGCAGTGTTCTGGAGGGAGAGGAGGTTCTGCCGAACGCCAGCCGACAGAGTGATATTGGAAGACATGGTTCGAACCTTTCTGGTCGAGTTGCCAATACTTGGCGGTTACGCTTCGATCGCGAGGATCGGCGTCCGTGATGACATGCAGGCGTGTAATGGCCGGTAAAAAAACATGGTTAACGAGTTAATGAAGGTGGCCGTGATGCGGAGAAGGCAGGCCGTGCCGCTTCATGCTTCCGTAACCATCTGCGCCGAGCGCTTACGCCTCGATGTCGGCGTGCTCGTCCGGCTTCGCCGCGGGGGCGGGCCCCTCCTGTGGCCGGCTGTAGGCGCGCAGCCGCAGGAGAGCCTGATCCGGGTGAGGGCGGTCGGCGGCCTCCGCCTCCTCGCGCTCGCGCAGGATCAGCTCTCCGCTTTCCGGATCGTCGAGAATGTCATGCGGGGCGTGCTCGGGTTGATGCGGGTCCGGATCGCGGCCCCGGTCCTCGCGGCGGCGGTCCTGCTCCGCGTCCTCGGCCGTGCCGGCCACCCGTTTCGAGACGTCCAGTTCTGCGGCGGTGACGCCGCGCACCGGCATCGGGTCGCGCGGGGCATAGCTCTTATGTAGAGGTTGCCGGGCCTTGATCGCGAGGCTTGTGTCCATGTCGGTCTCCCAGCCGCCGTTGCCGGCGCTCTGAACCCAACCCGAACTTTCGTCCCCCCGATGCAACTTCTAGACGATGAATCCTAAAATCCCTTGAAAAGAATGGTTCAACTCCGCGACGTCTGCCGGCGTCAGAGCACCCGGCTGACGGCCAGCGGCTGGCGTCCGCCCGTGGTCGGAGCGGCGCTGCGCCCCGAGGCTCCATAGCCCTGTGGTGTGGCCTTGCGGGCCATCTCGTCGGAGACCCCACGCATGATGCTTTCCGACACCGCATGCGCCGTGGCCAGCACGGTGAGGTTCATCTGCAGCAGGGCGTGGAACAGGTCGTGCCGCTGGCGCAGGTCGTCCAGAATCCTGGGCACCGCTTGCGCCATGTAGGCCTGGCTCGTCTTGAGCCGCATCGTGTCGGCGACGTAGAGCCGCGACAGCTCGGTCTTGGTGCCTTCGAGAGCGGTGGCCTCGCGCAGCTTGCCGGCGCGGACCAGCCGGGTCTCCTCCTCCACGGCGGCGAGCAGCGCATCCATAACGTCCATCAGGTGGCCCGCCACCAGTTCGGCTTCCGCCGTCGTGCCGATCGGCGCAGCGGGCGGCGGCGCAGGCTGGGCGGCTGCGAGCGGCGCGTGCATCATGGAATCTCCTGCTGGGCCAGCAAGGCGCGCTGAACGTGGTCGGCGATGCCGATGCCGCCGGCCTTGGCGAAGGACTTCGCGTATTCGTCGGTAAGGAAGGAGCGCCACATGCTGGCGCCCTGTCCGCCGTTGAAGGGGCCGTTGCCCACGTTGCCGAACATCTGCTGGAACATGGTGTTGAGGAACACCGCCTCGAACTGCTCCGCAGACTCGCGAGTCTTGGCGGCGAGGGCCGCCTTGCGGGGATCGCCCGAGAGCGCAGCGGCGGCGGCGGGAGGCAGGGAGAGCTGCGGAATCTGCGACATCACATCACCTCAATGTCGGCCTGGATCGCGCCCGAGGCCTTGATCGCCTGCAGGATCGCGATCAGGTCGCGCGGGCCGACGCCGAGCGCGTTGAGCCCGTCGACGAGCTGCTGCAGCGAGACGCCCTCGCGCACCAGCGCCAGCCGCTTGCCGTCCTCCTGAACGCCGACGCGGGTGCGTGGCACCCGGACCGGGAGGCCGAGCGAGAACGGGTTGGGCTGGCTGACCTGCGGGGTCTCGGTGATGGTGACGGTGAGGTTGCCCTGCGCGACCGCGACCATCGACACCCGCACGTCGCGGCCCATCACGATGATGCCGGAGCGCTCGTCGATCACGATCTTCGCCGGCAGGTCCGGCTCGATCTGGAGCTGCTCGATCTCGGTCAGCAGCGAGACCACGTTGCCGGCGTATTGCTGCGGCACGTTCACCTGCACGGTCGAGGAATCGAGCGGCTCGGCGATGTGGCCGCCGGTGAAGTCGTTGATCGCCGCAGCGATCCGCTTGGCGGTGGTGAAATCCTGGTTGCGCAGCGCCAGCCGCACCTGGTTGAGACGGTTGAGCGCAAAGTCGATCTCGCGCTCGATGATCGCGCCGTTCGAGATGCGGCCGACTGTGGGCACGCCGCGCACGATCTTGGCGGCCTCGCCCTCGGCCTGGAAGCCGGCGATCGCGACCGAGCCCTGGCCGACCGCATAGACGTTGCCGTCCGCGCCGAGCAGCGGCGTCACCAGCAGGGTGCCGCCGTTCAGGCTCTTGGCGTCGCCGAGTGCGGAGACGGTGACGTCGATCCGGCTGCCCTGGGTGCCGAAGGCCGGCAGGTTGGCCGTGACCATCACCGCAGCCACGTTGCCGGTGCGCAGCGTCTGGCCGCGGATGTTGACGCCGAGCCGCTCCAGCATGGCCTGGAGGGACTGGCGGGTGAACGGGATGTTCTGGAGCGTGTCGCCGGTGCCGTTGAGGCCGACCACCAAACCGTAGCCGATGAGCTGGTTCTGGCGCACGCCCTCCACGTTGGCGAGGTCCTTGATGCGCGACGTGCCGGTCCGAAGCTGGCCGTCGGCCAGCGCGGCCGGCGCCAGCGCGCCGCACAGGATCGGCGCCGCCGCCACCGCGGCAAGCACGCACGTCCAAAGGTTCGAGCAGGCTCTCGGCATGGCAACGCTCCCCGCCCGGATCATCTCCCAATGAGTTCGGGCCGAACCGATCTTTGCGAGTCGCGTGCCAAGAGATAATCTATTGATATAAAAAGATATTCTATCGAGAATGGGTTCGGGGCAGCGGGGCCTTTTTGCCGCCGCCCGGCAAGAACTGCCGGGCGTTTACCCGGCGTTAACCATACCCGCCCACCCTGTCGGCATGGCGGACACCTCCGTGTCCCGCCCGGATCGTCAGGCGATGCGCATCTACGGATCGAACGCGGCACAGCAGGCCGGGTCCTCGGCGGGGCCCCGCCGGACCGCGTCCGCGGCGTTCTCGCTGAGCCAGACCGAAACGCCCAAGGCGCCGACCCAGACCGCGGCGCTGCGCACCATCGGCGGGATCGACGCACTGCTGGCGCTTCAGGGGGCGGACGACCCGACCGAGCGGCGCAGGCGGGCGGTCCGGCGCGGCGGCATCGCGCTGGACGCGCTGGACGAGTTGAAGGTCTCTCTCCTGTCCGGCTCGCTCAGCCCCTCGATGCTGATGCGGCTGAAGTCTGCGGCCACCGAGCTGGGTGACTCGTCGGGCGACCCCCGGCTCGACGCCCTCATGGCCGAGATCGAGCTTCGCCTGGCGGTCGAGATCGCCAAGATGACCCCCCGATAACATCCTGTTTTCAGGACGGAAAAGGCAGTTTTCCGAACCTCGTCCGGCTGCCTTTATTCCGCGCTTGTCGGACCCCCGCGCTGGCCCTATAAGCTCGCCGCGCGAGCTTGGGGAGGCTTGCGATGCGTCGGTGGGGTGGTCGATGAAGGCCAAGAACGGGGCGACGGCGAAAAAGGGAGCGGCCCAGAAGAACGGGCCCTCCGCAAAGCTGAAAACGGCGGCCAAAAGCGGCCGCCCTGCGAAAGCGCGAACGGCCTCGAAAAACGGCCGCCCGGCCAAAACGGGGCCCGCCCACAGGAATGGAGTCGGCGTGAAGACAGGCGTCACGTTGCTGGCGGAAAAGTCCAACTACCGTCCCTCGGACAAAGAGCCCTTCATGAACGAGCGGCAGCGGGAGTACTTCCGCGTGAAGCTGCTGGCCTGGCGCGAAGACATTCTGAAGGAAGCGAAGGAGACCCTGCAGCACCTGCAGGACGAGAACCAGAACCATCCGGATCTGGCGGATCGGGCCTCCTCCGAAACCGACCGGGCCATCGAGCTGCGGGCGCGCGATCGCCAGCGCAAGCTGATCTCGAAGATCGACGCCGCCATCGCCCGCATCGACGACGGCAGCTACGGCTATTGCGAGGAGACCGGCGAGCCGATCGCGCTCCGCCGGCTGGAGGCGCGTCCGATTGCCACGCTTTCGGTCGAGGCGCAGGAGCGGCACGAGCGGCGCGAGCGCGTCTATCGCGACGACTGACCGGAGCCGCGGGACGTGCGTCAGCCAATGCCCGGCCGTGCGCCGGGCATTGGCGTTTCAGGTGCCTTCCGTTTCGAGGACCTTTGCACTTCACGCGCGCGAGGCTCTACGCTTCACGCGCGGCGGTGTCAGTCTTTCCCGGGCGGCACGATCCGCTCCATCTGCCGGCGCACGACCTGATAGCAACTGCAACTCTCCGCCTTGAGGCCGTTGCGGTCCACGATCTCGATCCGGCCCCGCCGATAACGGACAAGGCTGCCCTCGTGCAGCGTGCGGATCGCGAGGTTGATCGTGGTGCGGCGCACGCCGAGAACCTGCGCAAGAAACTCCTGGATTAGCGGGATCGTATCGCTGCCGGTGCGGTCCTGCGTTTGCAGCAGCCAGCGCGCCAGCCTGGCCTCGACGCCGTGCAGCGCGCCGCACACTGCCATCTGCTGCGCCTGCATCAGCAGGGTCTCGATGCTGCGCACGATCATGTCGCGGATGCGCTCGCTTTCGGCGGCTGCCCGCTGCAGGTGCGGCGCCGCAATGCGCACGGCGGTGCCCGGCACCTGCACCAGCGCGCGACTGTAGGCGCACCGCATGCCGAGACCGGCCTCGGCGCCGATGGCGCCCTCCGCGCCGATCGCGGCGGTCTCGATCGCCTCGCCGTCGTCGGTGACGGCGAACAGCGAAACCATGCCGCTGTTCGGGAAGTAGACGTATTCGATCTCGTCTTGGGTCTCGTGAAGCAGATCCCGCGCGACGAGCGGGAGCTCCTTGAGGTGCGGCGCGACCAGCGCGAAATCCGCAGCCGGCAGTGCGGCAAGCAAACGGTTACGACGATGCAATTCGGTGCGAACCACGTTCACCGCGGGGGCCTTTCGATCAGGGGGAGGGACTGCCGCAATGCTGCCCGCCGAGCGAGGCCGGAGCAGGCTTGCGCAAATGGGATGCGACGCACCGCCCGCGCGTGCCTGTCGTCTGTGCCGGATGACACAGCGGCCGCGGCTTCCTGATCAACGTTTTCCCCCCGCACGAGGTTCCCGGCTGAAGCGGCCAGCCTCGCCTTGTCGTCCATTGGCGCTTCTGCCGTCCGGACGCCGGATTTCATGAGGCGTGCGTACGCCCCGTGCTTTTCATGGAACTGAATTGCTATGTGGATGAAGGGTCTGTCTATCTGCCAGGCGACTCTTCGCAGGATGAATTGCGAAAATCGCCGCTCGCGGAAACGAAGGCGGCCTCCGGCGGGGAGCTGCCGGAGGCCGCTTGAGCCGCCCGCCGCGGCAAATGCAGCGGGCGTGGGAGCTGGGTGGATCGGCTCAGAACGGCAGCAGCACGTCGAGCACCTGCTGGCCGTAGCGCGGCTGCTGTACGTCGGTGATCTGGCCGCGGCCGCCGTAGGCGATGCGCGCCTGCGCGATCTTGGTGGATTCGATGGTGTTGTCGCTTTCGATGTCCTCGGGCCGGACGATGCCGGCGACGATCAGCTCGCGAACCTCGAAATTGACCCGCACCTCCTGCTTGCCTTCGACCACGAGGTTTCCGTTCGGCAGGAGCTGGGTGACGACCGCGGCGACATTGGTGGACAGCGCCTCGGAGCGTTTCACCTCGCCCTTGCCGTCGCTGGAGGCGTTGGAGTCGGCGGTGAACAGGCGCATCGGCAGGGCGTGGTTGACGAGCGGCAGCTTGCTCTTGCCGAAGAAGTTGTCGACGCCGGAGTTTTCCTTGTTCTCGCGGCTGCGCTTGGTCTGGTTGTCGATCACGGCGCGGTCGTTGAGGTTGACCTTCACCGTCAGGATGTCGCCCACCTGATGCGCGCGCTGGTCCTTGAAGAAGGCGCGCGAGCCGTTCCGCCACAGCGAGTTCGGGCTGTAGGAGGCGGGCTGGGCCGCCGGCATCGGCATCTGCACCGGCTTGTAGCCAGGCTGCGAGGTCGGGTTCTCGATCGCCGACAGGGCGGGCTGCTCGCCGATGTTGGCGAGCCGGTCGAAGGTCGAACAGCCGGCCAGGAGCGAGGAGCCGATGGCGAGGGAGAGGGCGGTTGCGAATTTCAAGGTCATGATGGGAACGCTCACTGGTTGACAGAGACGGCCGCAGGCCCGGCGCTGGCGACGGTGCGCGGCAGGACCGAGGGCACGATCACGCGGCCGGGGCCGGCGACCACGACCTGAACGGCGCGGTTGGACTGGATGTTGAGCACGCTGATGTGGTCGCCGGTGCTGCCGGCCTCGAGCGCCTTGCCGCGCACCGTGAGCAGCATGCCCGGAACCTCGTAGACGATCGTGACCGGCTCGTTGCGTTGCACGACATCGGGTTTCGAGAGGTCGGCCGCGCGCAGGGGCAGGCCGGCGCGCAGCGTGCGCTTGGCCGACATGCCGACGACCTGGTCGAGCGCGAGCGCCTCGCCGCCGATCTCGGACTTGGGGCGGCGTTCGATCGCGACGTCGGAGGCGCGCACGATATCGCCGCGCGCCATGGGCCGCAGCAGGGTGGCCGCCTCGAGCGTGTCGGTCACGGTCCCGGTGAGGCGCAGCGGCAGGCGGCGGGTCGCGGCGCTGCCGGGAATCTCGAAGCTGACGTCGAAGCGTCCGGTGCGCGGCTCGACATGCAGGCGGGCGATCGCGAGATCGCCGTTGGCGGACGCCTCGACGTGCAGCGTGCGGGGTTCGCGGTCGAACGACACTTTAAGGTCCTCGGCGTGGCCGAACCCGCGCTGGCCGGCGAGCGCACGCGCGACCCGTTCCTCGATGTCCTTCACGGAGATCGCGCGGCTCAGGCGCGTGACGATCACCTCGGCGAGATCCGCGGTGTCCACGTTCGAGATGTCGTGGGTGCGCAGCGCCGCGAGAACCTGAGCCGTAGGCACCGAGCCGGTGTGGCCGAGGTCCGGCGCGCGGAACACGGCGACGGATGCGGCGTCGCCGGCGTTCTCCACCAGGTCGCCGATCCGGACCAGATCGGCGGTGACGCTCACCAGCTCCTTGAGCCGGAGCGGCGGGGCGGGCTCCCCGGCGCGCGCGTCGTGTGCAAGGACCAGGAGCAGGGCGGCTGCGAAAGCGGTTCGGGTCATGGTCCTGCCTCAGCGCATCATGTTGGAGGTGGACGACAGCATCTGGTCGGCCGCGGTGATGACCTTGGCGTTCATCTCGTAGGCGCGCTGGGCGGCGATCAGGTCGGAGATTTCGGTCACCGCCTCGACATTGGCCTGCTCCAGATTGCCCTGCTGGAGATTGCCGAAGGCTTCGGAGCCGGGGTTGCCGGTCTGCGGCGGTCCCGATGCCGGGGTCTCCAGGTAGAGGTTGTCGCCGATCGCCTGCAGCCCGGCCTTGTTGATGAAGTTGGCGAGGTCGATCTGGCCGATCTGCTGCGGCGTCGTCTGGCCCGCGGGCGTCACCGAGACCTGGCCCTGCGCGTTGACCGTGAAGCCGGTGGCGTTCTGCGGCACGCTCATGGCGGGCTGCAGGAGGTAGCCCTGCGCGGTCACCACGCGGCCCTGCGCGTCCAGCTCGAACGAGCCGTCACGGGTGTAGGCGGTGCGGCCGTCCGGAAGCTGGATGCGGAAGAAGCCTTCGCCGCGGATGGCGACGTCGTATTCCTTCTGGGTGGGGAGCAGGTTGCCCTGGCTCATCACCCGCGGCGTGCCCACGGTCTTGACGCCGGAGCCAAGCTCGATGCCCGCGGGCAGCACGGTGCCCTGGTCCGAGGTCTGGGTGCCGACGCGGCGGACGTGCTCGTAGAGAAGATCCTGGAACTCGGCACGCTGGCGCTTGTAGCCGGTCGTGCGCATGTTCGCGATGTTGTTGGAGATGACCTGGACGTTGAGCTCCTGGGCCATCATTCCGGTCGCTGCGGTGTGAAGCGCGCGCATGGAGGAATCTCCTGATCCTTACGCCGGGACTTCGGCGAGCCGCTCGATGGCACTGCGGCGCAGCTCGCCCTGCTGGTGGAGAACGGCGGCGACGTCGGTGTAGGCGCGCGTCAGTTCGATCATCCGCGTCATCTCGACGACCGAGCGGACGTTCGACTTCTCGATCGTGCCCTGGACGACGCGCGACTGCGGCGCGGGCTCGGCCACCACGCCGGGCGGGGCCATGAACGTGCTGGTGCCGTCCTTGCGCAGCGCCTGCGCGTTGGCGAAGCGCGCCAGCCGCAGCTTGCCGCGGCCGCCGTCCGTGTTGGCGTTGGCGCCTTCGCGGACGCGGATCGAACCGTCGGGGTTGATCTCGATGCCCTTGTCGTTGGCGTTGAACTGGATCGGCCCGGCTTCGCCCAGCACGCGATAGCCGTTGCTGGTCACGAGTTCGCCGGCGCCGTTGAGCTGGAGCGCGCCGTTGCGGGTGTAGCGTTCCCCGCGCGGCGTCTCGACCACCAGGAAGGCGTCACCGTCGATCGAGACGTCGAGCGGGCTGCCCGTCATGTCCCGCGAGCCCTGGGTCATGTCGTGCCAGGTCTTGCGATCCTGCACGAAGCTGAGCTTGCGGTCGGGCGAGGCAAAGCGCTCGGCGCTCGCGCGCGGCATGATGTATTCCGAGAACACCGCGCCGTCGGCCTTGAAGGCGGTGGTGTTCAGGTTGGCGATGTTGTTGGCGACCACGTCCAGCTCGCGCCGAAGCGCGTTCTGCCGCGACAGGCCGATGAGAAGGGTATTCTCCATCATGGCTCCCCCTGACGACGGATCGCGGCCCTCCCAGGCCGGTCCATCCAACGGGCCGCCGCTCTCCCAAGCGAGGGCCGCCGGTTTCATTGCAGGGGACGTGCCAACATATAAATGATATATGTATCAATATATTAGAAGATTTTCTGAGGAGTGGGCCGGCGGCAGGAAGCGTCCTTTGCCGGGCCAGATCGGCAAAATATTCCACATCGATCTGTCGGAGAAAGGTTCCGTTAACCATTGCGAACGTACCGTCCCTCCGAGGGCGCCGGAGGTCGCGCCCGCGGCCTGTGATTCGTGCTGACGCCGCTTGCGGACTCCGTGCCTCGAAACAAACCAGGGGCTTGAGGAATGGCAAAGGCGAAGGCGGCGGTTGCCGAAGCGAACGACGACGCCGACGGCGAAGGCAACGCGGCCCCACAGGCCGGCAAGAAACTGTTCGGCGTTCCGCTGAAGCTTCTCGCGCTGGGCCTCGGAGCCCTGCTCGTCCTGGGTGGCGGCGTCGGCGGCTACCTTATGTGGAGCAAGAGCAAGGCCGAGGCGGCGAAGGCCGCGGCTGCGGCGTCGCCGATCGCCAAGCCGCCGGTGTTCGTCGATCTGCCGGACGTTCTGGTCAACCTCTCCAGCACCGGCGGAGAGCGCCAGCAATACCTCAAGATCAAGATCGTGCTCGAATTGCCCGAGCAGGCCATGATCCAGCAGATCCAGCCGGTGATGCCCCGCGTGATGGACGCCTTCCAGACCTACCTGCGCGAATTGCGCCCCGGCGATCTCGACGGCTCCGCGGGACTCTATCGTCTCAAGGAGGAACTGACGCGCCGGGTCAACTCCTCGATCTCGCCGAACCGCATCAACGCCGTCCTGTTCAAGGAGATCGTCGTCCAGTGACGGCGTGACGTGATGGCCCAGGAACAGATCGATCAGGACACGCTGGCGGCGGAATGGGGCATTGCCCTCGATTCCGCCGAAGGCGGGCCGGGCGACGCCGACGAGCAGGCGGCCGCACCCTGGGCGGCGGCTGGCGACGAGGCCTCCCGGTTCGGCGGTGGCTCCAAGGGTGGCACCGAGCGGGTCCTGTCCCAGGACGAGATCGACAGTCTCCTCGGCTTCAGCCTGACCGACATCACGCTGAACGACAATTCGGGCATCCGGGCGATCATCGATTCCGCGATGGTCTCCTACGAGCGCCTGCCGATGCTCGAGATCGTCTTCGACCGGCTGGTCCGGCTGATGACGACGAGCCTGCGCAACTTCACCTCCGACAACGTCGAGGTCTCGCTCGACCGGATCACCTCGGTGCGCTTCGGCGACTATCTCAATTCGATTCCGCTTCCGGCCATCCTCGGCGTGTTCAAGGCCGAGGAATGGGATAACTTCGGGCTCATCACCGTCAACTCCAGCCTGATCTATTCGATCATCGACGTGCTGCTGGGTGGTCGCCGCGGCTCGACCACGGTGCGGGTCGAGGGGCGCCCCTACACCACCATCGAATCCAATCTCGTCAAGCGCATGATCGAGGTCGTGCTGGCCGACGCGGAACTGGCGTTCAAGCCGCTGTCGCCGGTCAAGTTCAACATCGACCGGATGGAGACCAATCCGCGCTTCGCCGCGATCTCCCGGCCCGCCAACGCCGCGATCCTGGTGCGGCTGCGCATCGACATGGAGGATCGGGGCGGCGAGATCGAGCTGCTGCTGCCCTACGCCACGATCGAGCCGATCCGCGGCGTCCTGCTGCAGATGTTCATGGGCGAGAAGTTCGGCCGCGATCCGATCTGGGAAGGCCATCTGGCCACCGAGATCGGGCAGGCCGAGATCGCGGTGGACGCCGTGCTCTACGAGGCGAACCTGCCGCTCCAGCAGATGATGAATCTCGCGGTCGGCGACACGCTGATGCTGGACCTGAAGCCCGACGCGCTGGTCGAGGTGCGCTGCGGCGACGTCACGCTCAGCGAAGGCCGCATGGGCCGGGTCGGCGACCGTGTCGCGGTGCGTGTCGCCAAGGCGCTGCGCAAGCCCCGCACCACGCTCGCGATGTTCGAGAAATCCGACGATTCCAGCAACCGGATGGAAGCACCGTGAACCTGCTCCCCCTGACGATCGAAGCCCTGGTTGCGGTGCTGCTGCTGCTGACCATCCTCTATTGCGTGCGGCTCAACGCCCAGCTCAAACGGCTCAAGGCCGACGAGAGCATGATGAAGGCCACCATCGCCGAGCTGGTGGTCGCGACCGAGAGCGCCGAGCGCGCGATCACCGGACTGAAGATGACGGTGCGCGAGGCCGAGCAGATCCTCGGAGACCGGCTCGGCGCGGCCGAGCGCTTCTCCAGCGAGATCGCAAGCCAGCTCGAGGCCGGCCGCGACGTGCTCGACCGCGTCATCCAGATCGCGGGCGCGCGCAGCGCGCCACCGCAGCCCCCCGCAAGGTCCGAAGCGCCGGCCGCACCCGACCCGAACGCGATCGCCGCTGCGGCGCAGGCCTTCGCCGAGCGCGCCCGCACGCGCGCGCGGGACATGGCCGCCTGAAGGCACCGAGATGAAGCGGTTCCTCTCCGCATACCGGCTGATCCCGATCGTCCTCCTGGCGACCGGCGCGCTGTTCTTTCTCAAGTCGACCGGCCTGCTGCTCGACGGGGGCTATACGCTCGGTGAGCGGATGGCGACCCGCGGCACCCAGACCATGACGGTCACGATCCCGGCCTCTCCGTCGACGCCGCTGCGCATGCCGTCGACGCCGCTCAACCTGGCTGGGGGCGAGCCCCGGCCGTCCTGGATGCAGGAGACGTTCAACTACCCGGACGTCACCGGCTCGGTCGCCTCGCGGCAGGCGCCGAAGGACTCACTCGTCACGGGCTCGGTGAATGCCGACAAGAAGGGTGCCGCGCAGCCGCCCGAAACCAAGCCCGCCGAGACTCCCAAGGTCGCGGCCGATCCGCGTCCTCCGGGCATGATCCCGGGCGGCCGTGTCCTGTCGATGGAGCCGCAGCGCGTGCCTTCGGCGTCGGAGCGGGCCTTGCTGGAGCGGCTCACCCAGCGCAGGCAGGAGATTGAAGCGCGCGACCGCGAACTCGACATCCGCGAGAACATGATCAAGGCGGCGGAGAAGAAGCTCGAGGCGAAGCTGGCCGAGATCAAGGCGGCGGAGACGCGCGTGACCGCGGCCCTGAAGCAGCGCGACGACGAGGAGGCCAAGCGCTTCAAGGGCATCGTGACGATGTACGAGAACATGAAGCCGCGCGACGCCGCCAGGATCTTCGACCGGCTCGACCCGCGCGTTCTGCTGGAGGTCGCCGGTCAGATCAACCCGCGCCGGATGTCCGACATCATGGCGCAGATGAACCCCGAGTCCGCCGAGAAGCTCACGGTCGAGATGGCCTCGCGCGCGGCGGCGCAGGACCGGGCGCAGAATCCCTCCAACCTGCCGAAGATCGAGGGACGCCCCACGGGCGGCTGAACGGCCGTGCGGCCGGGAGGGTTAACGGACCGTTGCCGCAGGCCGGTCGCCCGCCGTTCCCGCGGCCCGCGCAACTTTGTCTCCTACGGTTAAGCCGCCTTTAAACCCGCCGCCCTAGGGTTCCGGAGGTCCCTTGTGAGCGTGCGCGTATGTTCAGTTCCCAGAGTTCGTTGGAAGCGCTCCGCGTGAGCGAGAACCTGTGGCGGCCGCGGCCCGCGCCTGCACGGCGGCCGTGCATCCTGCTGGCGCTGGCTGCCCTGCTGGTCACGATGTTGATGCTGGCGGTGCCGCTGTCCGCCTCCGCACAGCCTGCGCCGGCCATGAAGGGCGAGGCTTCGCTCGATATCTCCGGCGGCTATGCCCGCATCCTGCTGAGATTTCCGGAATCGATCGGCGCCCAGGTTCGTACCTCGGGCAATGTTCTCGTGATCGGCTTTCCCCGCCCGGTCGATGTCGCCATCGACCGGATCGTGTCCGGCGCCGCCGACTGGATTGGCGCTGCGCGTCGCGATCCCGACGGCCGCGCGCTGCGGATCGCGCTCGCCCGCAAGCTGCGCGTCAATAAGATCGATGCCGGCGAGCGGATCTACATCGACCTCCTGCCGCAGAACTGGACCGCGGCACTGCCGGGCCCGCCGCAGGATGTCGTCGAGGAACTGGCGCGGCGCGCTCGCGAGGCCGAGCGGCTGGCGCGCGAGAAGGCGCAACTCCACGCCGTGCGTCAGGCGCCGCCGATCCGTGTGCGGGTCGCGACGCAGCCGACCTTCACGCGCTACATCTTCGAGCTGGGCGAAACGACCGGCGTGTCCACCGAGCGCGGCAGCAACAGCCTGAAGCTGTCGATCGCGGCCTCCCTGCGGCTCGACCTGACGGATGCCAAGCTCGCCTCGCCGCCGGCGGTCGGGCATCTGGAGGCGACCACCCATCCGAGCACGACGTCGGTGGTGTTCGGCTTCGCCGGCCCCGTGGACCTGCGGACCTTCCGCGAAGAAACCAACTACATCGTCGACGTGCTGCCACTCGGCGGCAGGACGATGCAGGAGCGGGCGGCTCCGGTCGCGCTGCCGGCGATGCGGCTTACGGGTGTCGAGGCGCCGGAAACCGTGCCGGCGCGGCCGGCTCCGGACGCCGGCAGGCCGGCAGCGGCGCCGGCCGCGCAGCCGCAGGTCGCCCCGCAGGTCGCCCCGCAGGTCGCCCCGCAGGTCGCCCCGCAGG
>CAZZCV010000058.1:13599-20409 GCA_964653225.1 uncultured Rhodoplanes sp.
CCGCAGGTCGCCCCGCAGGTCGCCCCGCAGGTCGCCCCGCAGGTCGCCCCGCAGGCCGCGGTCGCGCCGCCGCCGGTGACGCCGGCCCGTGTTGCGGCGGCACCCGCGATGCCTGGCGTCGGCGATGCGCCAATGCCGCCCGAGGTGCCGGATGGACCTTCGTCATCCTCAACGCCGGCCGTTGCCGCAAACGGTCCGCCGGCGGAGACTCCGGCCGCGGTCGCACCCGCTGCATCCGTGGCAGCGGACGCGCCGCAGGCTCCCGCCGCCATCGCGGCTGCGCCCGCCGCCGATCTCAAGACAGTCCGGGCAACGCTCCGGGCGCGCGGCGAGGCCGTGAGCGTCACCGTTCCTTTCTCCGTGCCGACCCCGGCCGCGGCGTTCATGCGCGCTGATACCCTGTGGCTGGTGTTCGACAGCACCAGCCACATCGACGTCGCGGGGCTTCGATCCGATCCGACCGGGGCGATCCGCAGCGCGGTCTCCGAACGAGAAGGCGCCGCGCAGGTGGTGCGGCTGCGGTTCGAGCGTCCTCGGCTTGCGAGCCTGTCGGCCGACGGCGCGGGCTGGACCGTGACGATCGCGGATTCTGCGGTCGAGCCGAGCGTGCCGATCTCGGTCAGCCGCCATCCCCTCGGTCCGGGGCGTACCGGAGCCAGCATTGCCTTCGACAATCCGCGCCGGATTCACTGGCTGCGCGATCCCGAAGCCGGCGACACGCTGCTCGTCGTGACCGGGCTTGGGCCGGCGCGCGGCTTCCCCAAGACGCAGACGTTCGTGGAGTTCGGCGCGCTGATGTCGACCCACGGCATCGTGCTGCAGCGTTTCGCGGACGACCTGACTGCAGACCTTGCCGAGGATCGGGTGCGGATCGGGCGGCCTCCCGGTCTCACCCTTTCGGGGTTCGGTCAGGCCGGGCGCAGCTCCGACGGCCGCGCCCTGGCCTTCGACCCGCAGCTCTGGGGCTTCGATCGTCAGGCGGATTTCAACGACCGGCGCATCCAGTTGACGGGTGCTGCCGCCGATGCGTCGAGCGACCGCCGCAACCGGACGCGCATCGATCTCGCCCGCTTCTACCTGTCGCGCGACATGTTCGCGGAGGCGAAGGCGGTGCTCGACACCGCCATCGCCGACGACCGTCCCACCTCCGACAATCCCGCGCCGCTGGTGCTGCGCGCGGTCGCCAACATCATGCTCGACCGCAGCGACCTGGCGCTGCGCGATCTCGCCAACCCGCTCGTCGCCGGTCAGGACGACGCCCATCTCTGGCGCGCGATGGCGCTTGCGCGCCAGGGGCGCTGGGCGGAGGCCCGCGAGGCCTTTCGGAAGGGTGAGGAGGCCATGCCGACCCTGCCGGTCGAGCTGCAGCGGATGGTGCTGCGCGAGAACCTGCGTTCGGCGATCGAGGTCGGCGATTTCGCCACTGGTTCGATCAAGCTCCGCGAGTTCGACGCCCTCGGGGTGGCCCGCGAGATGCAGCCGGGGGTCGCGGTGCTCAACGGCCGCGTTCACGAGGGGCTGGGCCGCAGGCAGGAGGCCCTGGCGTCGTACCGGCTTGCGTCGGAATCCTGGGACCGGCCGTCCGCGACGCAGGGCAAGCTGCGCGAGCTGTCGCTGCGCTATGCGATGGGCAACCTGCCGAAGGCCGAGGCCATTTCGGAACTCGAAAGCCTGACAACGACCTGGCGCGGCGACGAGACCGAAGTTGAGGCGCTGCAGATCCTGGGGCGGCTCTACACCGAGGAGGGCCGCTATCGCGACGCCTTCCACGTCATGCGCACGGCGCTCACCGCGCACCCCAACTCGGATCTGACCCGGCGTATCCAGGACGGTGCGGCGGTGACGTTCGATTCGCTGTTCCTCGCCGGCAAGGGCGACGCGCTGCCGGCGATCGACGCGCTCGCTCTGTTTTACGACTTTCGCGAGCTGATGCCGATCGGCCGGCGCGGCGACGAGATGATCCGGCGGCTCGCCGACCGTCTGGTGTCGGTCGACCTTCTGGATCAGGCCGCGGAGCTGCTCCAGCATCAGGTCGACCACCGGCTTCAGGGCGCGGCGCGCGCGCAGGTCGCGACCCGCCTCGCCACAGTCTATCTGATGGCGCGCAAGCCCGACCGCGCGCAGGCGGCGCTGCGGGCCACGCGCATGTCCAGCCTCTCGAACGCCGTGCGCCGGCAGCGCGTGCTGCTCGAGGCGCGGGCTCTCTCCGACGTGGGCCGCCACGACGTCGCGCTGGAGGCGATCGAATCTGTCGAGGGGCCGGAGGCGATCCGGCTGCGCGCCGACATCCACTGGACGGCGCAGCGCTGGCGCGAGGCGGCCGAGCAGATCGAACTGCTCCACGGCGAGCGCTGGAAGGAGTTCCGGCCGCTCAGCGATGCCGAGCGCGCCGATATCCTGCGCGCTGCAGTCGGCTATGCGCTGGCCGAGGACGACATCGGCCTCGGGCGGCTGCGCGAGAAGTACGAGGCCAGGATGGCCGACAGCCCCGACGGCGGCGCTTTCGGCGTCGTGACCGGCGGGCTCGGCACGGACAGTGCCGAGTTCCGCGAGGTCGCGCGCACCATCGCCAGGATCGACACGCTGGAGGCGTTCCTGCGCGACATGCGCACAGGCTATCCGGATGCCAATCCGGCGACGCCGGCGTCCAATGGACAACCGCAGGCCAGCCTGCTCGGGCGTCCGGACATCACGGCGTCGATCCCGCTGCCGCTGCCGCGCCGCCAGCCTGCGCCGCGCATCGCCGTGCCCTAGCACCACCTCCCGCATCGTCCGGTCGAAATGCCGCAGCGGCCGCCGCCGGCCTGAGCGGGCGCGTGGCCGCCGCGTCAGCCGGTTTCTTCCGATGCCGCATGGCGTTGTGGCGCCGGGCTCCGCCCCGCCGGGCGTTTAACCATTTCTTAAGGCTGCGGCTGCCTCGCCGGTCGCGCCGGATTACAAATCGGGCGGATGCGGTGAAGCCTTGGGAGACATCCCGATGAGAGTTCTGTTGATCGCGTTGACCGCGCTGCTGCTTCCCGCAGCGGGCCCCGCGCTGGCTCAGGATCTTTGTGCCAACGAGTACGGCGCGTGTATGAACCGCTGCGCCACCATGAATCATTCGCCCGTGCAGGACCGCTGCTTCGTGGCCTGCCAGACCAGCAACGACGCCTGCGCCGCGAAGGTCTTCGGCTCGTGGCGCGCGCCGTTCGGCAAGCCCGTGCCCGGCGCGGACGCGATGGCGAAGCAGCCGGAGACCGACAACCGCACGCCGCAGCGCCGCTGAGCGCGCGCGGTCACGAAACCGACGAGCGGAACAGAACCATGAAAAAGACTTTGCTGCTGTTGCCGGTGCTGCTGGCCGGCTTCGCCACCCCGGCCGTGGGCCAGGAGGTCTGCACCAACCAGTTCTCCGCCTGCGTGGCGGCTTGCGTGAAGGACAAGCCGCAGGCGGTCCAGGACTCGTGCATCGAGGTCTGCCAGACGGGCAACACCGCCTGCTACGCCCGGCACAACGGCCTGCTGCCGCCGGAGGAGGTCGCGCAGACTCCCGACGGCGACGCGCTTGCTGCCGGCCAGCCGCCGATGCCGCGCAGTAAGCCGGCGCAGAAGCGCAAGAGCACGCCGAAGAAGGAATTGCAGCGACGCCCCGCGTCGTCGCGCTGACAGCCCGTCTTCGACGGGCGCGCGATCCGGATCGTGCTCGCGCCTTACGGATACATCCGCACCCGGCTCCAGGGAGCGTTCGCATCCTCGCGCCGGAATTCGATGCGGTCGTGCAGCCGGAACGGCCGGTCGTGCCAGAACTCGATCCGCAGCGGCACGATCCGGAAGCCCGACCAGTGCGGCGGCCGCGGCACCGTGCCGATGGCGTGCTTCGCGGTGGTGAGCGCGATCGCCTTCTCGAAGGCGAGCCGGCTTTCCAGCGGCGCGGACTGCTTCGAGGCCCAGGCGCCGATCTGGGACAGCCGGGCGCGGCTCGCGAAATAGGCGTCGGCCTCGGCCTCCGAGACCGGCTCCACGGGTCCGCGCACGCGCACCTGGCGGGTCAGCGATTTCCAGTGGAAGCCGAGCGCCGCCTTGGGATGGGCGGCAAGCTCCTGGCCCTTCTGGCTCTCCAGGTTGGTGTAGAAGACGAACCCCTGCTCGTCGAAGCCCTTGAGCAGAACCATCCGCACGTTGGGCATCCCGTCGGCGTCGACGGTCGCCACCGCCATCGCATTCGGATCGTTGGGTTCCGACCGGGTGGCCTCTTCAAGCCACGTTGCGAACAGGCGAAACGGCTCCTCGACCTGAGTGAAGTCACCACTCGTTAACCGGGACGGGTGTTTGATGAACGGTGTATCGGACATTTTCCGGAGTAACCTCGATGGCCGGCCCGGTGGCCTGTCCCGCGTCCCGGCTGACCTCTTATAGTGGAACCGGCCTCGCGCGCCACTGCCGCAGGCTGCTCCCGCTGGGGGTCGCGCTCGCGGTTGCGCTGACCGGCTCGGGCTGCGCCGTTTCCGGTCATCTCGGCGCGCTGTTCGGCTCGGATGATGAGCCGCCGGCCGTTGCCCAGGCAGAGACCACCGGCTCGATCCCGGCCTCCGCCCGCACCGCCAGGGGCGGGGATAAACCAGCCGAATCCCCGGCCGTGCTGCCGCCGGACGCCGATCTGCTCTACGCGAAGGCCGCGGTCGCCGAGGTGCTGGCGCGCGGTGGCAAGGACATGAGCGCGTCCTGGGAGAATCCGCGCAGCGGCGCGCGCGGCACCGTGACCCCGATCGCCGTGGCCTACACCCAGGCCGGCGTCACTTGCCGGGATTTCCTGGCGAGCCATGTCGCGGGCTCGGGCGCGGAGGCCTGGATGCAAGGCGAGGCCTGCAAGGGCGGCAAGGGCCGCTGGGAGGTCCGCAGCCTCAAGCCCTGGAAGCGCTCCTGACGGACGGCGGCCTGCGCAGGGTGCAGGGTTTTCCCGTCCGCATTCGCGCCATGCGTTGCACTGCGGGAACTTGTCACCAAATATGAAGCCGACAAGGGCTTCAGGCCGGCCGCGTTCCGCAGTCCGGCGCTTTACCAGGAGTTGAACAGGATGCGCGACCCCTACACCGTTCTGGGGGTTTCCAAGGACGCGAACCCGGCCGCGATCAAGAGCGCGTTCCGGAAGCTCGCGAAGAAGCTGCATCCGGATGCCAACAAGAATGACAAGTCGGCGGCCGACAAGTTCGCCGAGTTGAATGCGGCCTATGAGATCCTTGGCGACGAGGACAAGCGCAAGGCCTTCGACCGCGGCGAGATCGACGCCGAGGGCAAGCCCCGGTTCCAGGGATTCCCCGGGGGCGGCTTTCCCGGCGGTGGTGGCCGGCGCGGGCCGGACGGTTTCGGGGCGGATGGATTCGAGACCTTCACCTGGGGTCCGGAGGGCTTCCAGCGCGGTTCCGCACGCGGCGGTGGCGGTGGCGGAGGCGGAGCAGCAGGCGGCGGTTTCGAGAGCATCCTGAAGGACCTGTTCGGGGGGCGGGCCGGGGCGGGGCCGGAGGGTTTTCGCCGTTCGCCGTTCGAGCAGGAGGATTTCGGGGTGCCGCCGCATGGTGCCGCGGCGGGTCGCGACGTCACGGGAGCCGTCTCCATCACGCTGCCGGAGGCGGCGGCCGGCACCACGCGGCGGGTGCAACTGCCGAGCGGCAAGGAGATCGAGGTCCGGATCCCGCCGGGGCTCGCGGACGGCCAGACCATCCGCCTGAAGGGGCAGGGACTGGCCGGGCCTGGCGGCAGCGGCGACGCGCTGATCACGGTGACGATCGCGCCGCATCCGGTTTTCACCCGCGACGGCAAGGATCTGCGGCTCGACCTGCCGGTGACGCTCTACGAGGCCGTGCTGGGCGGCAAGGTGCGGGTGCCGACGCTCGGCGGCGCGGTCGAGCTGGCGATTCCGGCCGGCACCAGCAGCGGCCGCACCTTCCGGCTCAAGGGCAAGGGCATGCCGGCCAAGGGGGACGGCGGCGATCTCTATGCCACGGTGAAGATCGTGCTGCCGGAGCGCGGCGACGCCGATCTCGACGAACTGATGCGCAAATGGCGCGACGGCAAGCCCTACGATCCGCGCCGCGAGATCAGCTGATCCACCGAACTGCGCGATGGCGGCGGGGGCGGCGTGGGCGTGCGCAGGTCGAGTTGCTCGTACAGCGCGTTGGCGATGCTTTTGAGCCGCGGCTTGTCGTCGGGCCCGCTCACCACCCAGCCGAACCCGCCTTCGCTCCAGCGCAGCGCACCGAACCGGTCGCGGACCCGGTAGCGGAACGAGGTGCGGGTCTCGCTGGTGCGTGAGGTGTAGATCGTCACGCGCTCGCCGCTGCCGCTCTCGTACATGAACAGGGCCGCCGGGCCGTTGACGCCGGGCAGCAGCCGGCCGCCGAGCAGGTTGAGGTCGAACGCCTTGAGGTCGGGCGCGCGCAGCATGGTGCCGACGCGGCGCGACAGCCACGGCAGCAGGTGCTTCTCCTCGGCCTTCACCTCGATCGGGTGGCGGACCTCGCCGATGTAGAGAAGGTGTGCGTCGAGCGCCTCGCTGGCGAACACCTCCAGTTCGCTCGGGGCCGCGGCGGCCGCAGAGGTGCCGCGCGCCATCCAGCCGGCGACGCCACCGCCGACGAAGGCCGCGATCGCCATGGCCGCCGCAAGCGCGGCCCACGAGCGGCGGTTGCGCGCGAGCCGGTCGAGCGAAAGCCGCGCCGGGACAGGCTCGTCCGCGACCCTGCCGTAGAGCGTGCGAATCCGCTCCGCCTGGGCGCGCCATGAGGCGACGCGGGCGGCGTCCTCGGGGTGGTCCGCCAGCCAGGTCTCGACGGC
>CAZZCV010000059.1:0-14869 GCA_964653225.1 uncultured Rhodoplanes sp.
GATGATGTCCTTGAGCCGGTCCTTCAGCCATTTGGCGTCCGCCACCGTCACCACCGCGTCGAGCCGGGCCCTCTTGCCCACGTTCTCGTCCACGAAGAAGGTCTGTGCCACCGGCGCGGGATCGGCCAGGCCCGTCGTCTCGACGATGATGGCGTCGAACTTGCCTTTGCGCCGCATCAGGCCCTCGATGATCCGGATGAGGTCGCCGCGCACGGTGCAGCAGACGCAGCCGTTGTTCATCTCGAACACCTCCTCGTCGGCGCCCACGACCAGCTCGTTGTCGATCCCGATCTCACCGAACTCGTTGACGATCACGGCGTATTTCTTGCCGTGCGGCTCGGAGAGGATGCGGTTGAGCAGCGTGGTCTTGCCGGCGCCGAGGTAGCCGGTCAGCACGGTGACGGGAATCTTCTCGGCGGCCTGCGCGTCGGACATGAAGCGACTCCAAAACTGTCACGCCTCATCCTGAGGAGCGGGCGAAGCCCGCGTCTCGAAGGATGAGGCCACGGAAGGGCCGCCCCGCCCATCGAGACGCCCGCCGCGTTGACGCGGGCGGGCTCCTCGGGACGAGGCTGATGCGGGAGCGGTCCCCCGACTAACCCGTCAGGGCCGCGCTCAGCGCCTTTATATTGTGCCGGATGAGGTCGATGTAAGTGGGGGCCGGGCCTTTCTCGTCGGTCAGGGCGTCGGAATAGAGCGTCCCGCCCACCTTCGTCCCGGTCTCCTCCGCGATCCGCTGGGCCAGCCGGGGATCGCTGATGTTCTCGAGGAACACCGCCGGAATCTTCTGCTTTTTGATCTGGGCCACGATCCGCGCCACGTCGCGGGCCGAAGGCTGGGCGTCGGTCGAGACTGCATGCGCCGAGAGGAACTGCAGCCCGTATTCGGCGGCGAAGTAGGCGAAGGCGTCGTGGTTGGTGACGATCCGGCGGGCGTTCTTGGGGAGAGCCGCGACCGCGGCGCGCACCTCGCGGTCCAGCGCGTCGAGCTTCGCGAGATAGGCCGTGGCATTGGCCTCGTAGACGGTCTTGCCCGCCGGATCGGCCGCGACCAGCGCATCGCGGACGTTGGCGGCGTAGACCTTCACGTTCGGCACCGACTGCCAGGCGTGCGGGTCGCTGGCGCCGTGGCTGTGGCCATGGCCGTGACCATGGGCATGGCCGTGTCCGCCCGGCGCCTTCCGCGGCTTGACGCCCCGGCTTGCGACCACCACCGCCGGCTTTCCGCCCGACGCCTTCACCAGCCGGTCGATCCAGCCCTCGAAACCAAGCCCGTTCACCACCACCAGCCGCGCCTCGGCCACCTTCTTCGCATCGGCCGGCGACGGCGCGTAGACGTGGGCGTCGCCGTTCGGCCCCACCAGCGCGGACACCTCGACGCGCTCGCCACCAATGTTTCTCACGATGTCGGCGAGGATCGAGAAGCTGGCGAGCAGCTTCAGCCTCTCCTGCGCGTGCACCCACGCGGGCGCGAGCGCGAGCCATGCGCCCAGCAGGGTAGCGGCGAAGCGGATCATGGCATCCTCCGTGTTCGTCTTCAGGCTTCGAGGTGGCGGCCGGGGAACAGGCTCCACACCAGCCCGCCGACCCGGCCGAACAGCACCGATGCGGCATAGACCGAGCCGGCCACCAGGATGATCGCGGGGCCGGACGGCGCGCCGGAGTGGAACGACAGCAGCAGGCCGGCGAAGCCCGAGGCCACGCCGATGCCGGCCGCGAACAGGACCATGCCCGTGATGTCGCGCGCCCAGAACCGCGCCGCGACCGCAGGCAGGATCATGATGCCAACCGCGAGCAGCGTGCCGAGCGCGTGGAAGCCCGAAACGAGATTGAGCACGACCAGCGCCAGAAAGGCGATGTGTGCAGGTCCCCCGGCACGGCTCACCGAACGAAGGAAGCCGGGATCGACGCACTCCAGCACCAGCGGCCGCCAGATCAGGGCGAGGCCGAACAGCGTCACCGTGGCGTTGACAGCGATCAGCAGCAGCGTGCCGTCGTCGAGCGCCAGCACGGTGCCGAACAGGACGTGCAGCAGGTCGACGTTGGTGCCGTTCATGGAGATGATGGTTACGCCGACCGCAAGCGAGATGATGAAGAAGGCCGCGAGCGAGGCGTCCTCCTTCAATTCGGTGGCGCGCGCGACCAGGCCCGCAGTCAGCGCCACCACGAAGCCGGCGATCAGCCCGCCGCCGGCCATCGCGAACAGGTTCATGCCCGAGATCAGGAAACCGATCGCCGCGCCCGGCAAGATCGCGTGCGCCATCGCGTCCCCCACCAGGCTCATGCGCCGCAGCATCAGGAACACACCGATGGGCCCTGCCCCGAACGCCAGCGCCAGCACGCCCGCCAGCGCGCGGCGCATGAACTCGAACTCGCCGAAGGGAGCGAAGAGCAGATCGTAGAGCATGGATTCAACTTATCGTTTGCGCATGATCGTTTCCGAAAGCCGCTTCACACTTTTCGGGATCATGCGCTAGGCCGCCGCCACGCACGCCTCGGCGTGCTCGTCGAACGCCTCGCACATGCGGCGCGCCTTCAGGATGTTGTCGGCGGTGAGCACCTCGGCGGTCGCGCCCCAGGCCACCGGCTCGCGCGCGAGGAGAAGCGTACGGGGAAAATGCACCTTCACCAGATCGAGATCGTGCAGCGCCGCCAGCACGGTGCGGCTCTCGGCGTGCCATTGCCGCACCAGGGCGAGAAGGTCGGCGGCGGTCTTGGCGTCGATGGCATTGAACGGCTCGTCGAGCACGATCACGCGCGCGTCCTGCAGCAGCAGACGCGCGAACAGCATGCGCTGCATCTGCCCGCCCGACAGCGTGCCGATGGCGCGCTGCTCGAAGCCCGTCAGCCCGACCGCGGCGATGGCGCGCTCGACCGCGGCGCGGTCGGGGCGGCCGATGCCGCCGAACAGGCCGCGCCTCCGCCACAAGCCCATCGAGACCATGTCGTAGACGTTGATCGGGAACGTGCGGTCGATGTCGGCGACCTGGGGCAGGTAGGCGATGTCCTTCGCCTGCACCCCGGAAAGCTCGACGCGGCCGGAGAGCGGCTTGATTGCGCCAACCACTCCCTTGAACAGCGTGGACTTGCCCGCCCCGTTGGGCCCGACCACCGCGGTCAGCGAACCGGCCTCGACCGCGCCGTCGAGGTGATGCACGGCCGGATGACGGTCGTAGCCGAGCGTGAGGTTGCGGAAGCGCAGCGGCGCATTCATGTCAGCTCCCGCTCCCGCTCATGGCCCAGAGTACGGCGGCCCAGAGCAACACCGCAGCCAGCGCCGCGATGGCCAGCCGGCCGGGCACCGAAAGCCGCAGGATCGACGCCGGCGCGGCGGCCGGTGGATGGCTGTGGCCGGAGTGGTGGTGATGATGGGCGCTGTCGCTCATGGTTGAGCGTTATAATATAACATATCGGACTCCGCCAGTGGTTCCAGCCCTTTGATCCATCGGGAGAAATCGGAACCCGGTTTGCCAAGTGCGTCCCGGCCGGCCATTGTGCCCCCCGGGGGCGGGGGAGCGGACACGACTTCGATCGGAACATGGGTCAGAGATCGCGCATGAACGAGCCGAAAACCCGCGTCATCTGCGTCGGGGAGGTGATGGTGGAAATGGCCCGCGGCGGCGACGGCCGCTTCGGCATGGGCTGCGGCGGCGACACCTTCAACACCGCGGTCTACCTGTCCCGCGCCGGCGTGGACGTGGCCTACGCCACCGCGCTGGGCGACGACCCCTACTCGCAGGGCATCCTCTCGCTTGCGGCAGCCGAGGGCATCGCGACCGATCTCGTGCTGCGCGCGCCCGGACGCCAGCCGGGCCTCTACATGATCGAGACCGATCCCAAAGGCGAGCGCCGGTTCTACTATTGGCGCGATGCGGCGCCCGCGCGCGAGCTGTTCGAGCTTCCGGACTGGAATCACCTGGCCGAGGGGCTGCTCACGGCGCGGCTGATCTACTTCAGCGGGGTGACGCTGTCGCTCTACTCGAACCTCGGACTCGGCCGCCTGCTCGCGGTGCTGGAGCTGGCGCGCAAACAGGGCGTCAAGGTCGCGTTCGACGGCAACTTCCGTCCGCATCTGTGGAAGGGCGACCTGGCACGCGCACGCACCGTTTTCATGGAGGCGCTCAAGCGCGTGGACATCGCGCTGCCGACATTCGACGACGAGGCGGTGCTGTGGGGCGATCCGAGCCCGGAGGCCACGGTGCAGCGCCTGCAGGCGTTCGGCATCACCGAGGTGGCCGTGAAGAACGGCCCGAACAGCGCACTGGTCTCGGCGGCGGGACGGCAGGAGTTCGTGCCGGTGCTGGAGGTGGTGGAGCCGATCGACACCACCGCGGCCGGCGACAGCTTCAACGCCGGCTACATGGCCGCGCGGCTCAAGGGCGAAAGCCCGGCGGCGGCCGCCGCCGCAGGTCACCGGCTCGCGGGCGAGAAGATCCGCCACCGCGGCGCGATCATGCCGCGCAGCGCGGCGGTGATGCATTGAGCCGGATCCTGCGCCTCTGGCGCGGGGAACTGCCGCTGGCCAGCGCATTCTGGGACTGGGCGGTGCTCGGCGGCATCGTGGTCAACGGCGGCACCAGCATCCTGTTCTACGTGCTGCTGATGAACGACGTCCCGGCGTTCTGGCTGGTCCTCGCCTACCTCGCGCCCCTGCCCTACAACGCCCTTGTCGTCGTCGGCGTCTGGCGCGCCGCCGAGCGCCATCCGGGCGATCCGCGTCACGCCACGCTCGCCAAGGCCGTGACCGCGGCGGGCATGCTGCTGCTGAGCGTCACCTGACGATGAGTCTAGGGCTGCGCCAGCAGCATCGCGCCGAGCGCCGCAAGGAAGGGGATCGGGAACGAGGCCGCGAGCCGCAGCCAGACCAGCCGCTCGGGCATCACGCCCAGTTCCCAGATGAAAAGCCGCTGCACCGCGAACAGCGCCCACGCGGTGATGTAGCAGATCACCTGCGGCGTGCCCGCCCCGCCCTTGAGCGCGGCCGCTCCGATGGAGAAGCCGATCACCGGCCCGCCCGGCGTGAGGAAGCCACCGAGAGCCGCGATGGCGAGGCCGCCCAGGCCGGAATCCGCGCCGAGCCAGCGCCCCACCACCTCCTGCGGCAGCAGCGCTGCGATGTAGCCCGCACCGATCACGCCGAGGGCGATGCGGGGCATCAGCCGGACGAAATCGAGCGCACCTTCGCGTCCGTACTGCCTGAACAGCGGCGGGCTGCGCCGCCACACCAGCAGGCCGAGCACGATGGCGATCGCCCACAGCAGCGCGTCGACGAACAGGATCATCCGCCGGCCCCCCGGCGAAATCCGAACCGGCCGGCCATGGCGCGCGCGAACAGCCCGGCCATGATCGGCAGCGGCAAGGCCACCAGCGAGCGCCAGAGTACGAACTCGTAGCCGAAGAACGGCAGTTCCCAGACCAGGATGCGGCCGTAGCCGAGCAGGGTCCAGCTCGTCACGAAGGCGATGGTGGCGCCCACGTCCGCGCCGATCGCGACGAAGGCGGCGGCGATCGGAAACACGGTGATCGGGCCGCCGGGCACGACGATCCCGGCCAGCGTTGCGATCAGCAGCCCCGAGAAGCCGGACTCCGCGCCGACCCAGCGCACCACCGCGTCGCGCGGCATCAGGACCGCGACGAAAGCCGCCACCAGGCAGGCCGGCAGCACCTTCGGCATGATCTCGACGAACAGACGGAAATCATGCTGCAGGATTTCAAGGAACTTGGCCTCGCCGTCGCGGACATAGACCGTGACGGCCGCCACCGCGACCACCACCGCGATGAACGCGGTGGACCAGTCGAACGAGGTGCGCGGGCGGCGCGTCAGGGGCTGATCGGAGGACACGCCGCATCCAAAGCACCTGCCGGCCCGCGATTCAAGCGCGCCGCAGCACCGCCGCCTGTCTTGCCAGCGCCCCGATCCGCGCGAAATCGCCGGACCGCACGGCGTCGGCCGGCGTCATCCACGAACCGCCGACCGCAATCACGTTGGGCAGGGCGAGATAGGTCGCGGCGTTGCCGGCGTCGATGCCGCCGGTCGGGCAGAAGCGCAGATGCGGCAGCGGGCCCGCCACGGACTTCAGCCAGCGCGCGCCGCCGGACGGCTCGGCCGGAAACAGCTTCAGCGCCGGGAAGCCGCGCTCCGCCAGCGCCATCGCCTCGGAGACCGTGGCGCAGCCGGGCAGCACCGGAACCGGCGCCTCCGCCAGCGCCCCGGCCAGCACGGCCGGCGTGCCGGGGCTGACGAGGAAGGCCGCGCCGGCGTCGAGGGCACGGAATACGTCGTCGGGCGACAGCACCGTGCCGACCCCCACCACCACCTCGGGAAGCTCCGCGCGGATCGCGCGCACCGCGTCGAGCGCCGCCTTCGTGCGCAGGGTCACCTCCACGGCGCGCAGGCCGCCGCCAGCCAGCGCCCGCGCCAGCGGAACGGCATCGGCGACGCGCTCGACCGTGAGCACCGGAACAACGGGCGCGGAGAACAGGGGCGCGGGATCGATCGGGGCCATCCGTTCCATGTGGGCGTTCTCCCCCGCCGCCCGCAAGGGGCGTGCAAATGCAAGAGCGAAAAGGCATTCTCGGCCCGAGCGGCGACGCGAAGGGCCCGGCATGTCTTATCTGATCGTCTTCCTCGGCGGCGGGCTCGGCACCATGATGCGGCACGGCGTCAACGTCGCGAGCCTGCGCCTGCTGGGGCCGTCGTTTCCCTACGGAACGTTTTTCATCAACGTCAGCGGCTCGCTGATCATGGGGCTCATCGCCGGCTGGTTCGCCTTCAAGGGCGACGCTCCGCAGGAGCTGCGGCTGTTCCTGACCACCGGCATCCTCGGCGGCTACACGACATTCTCCGCATTCTCGCTCGATGCAGCCCTGCTGTACGAGCGCGGCGAATGGGGCGCGGCCGCGCTCTATGTCGGCGGATCGGTGGCGCTGTCGATCGCGGGCCTGTTCCTCGGGCTCTGGCTGGTGCGCCAGTTCGGCTGAGCCGGCGTCTCCTAGCCGCCGGGCGCTTGCTGCCGCGGCGAGCCTGCGTTCGAGCGGTCGAACACGTGCAGCGACAATTCGTGCGCCAGATCGCGAAAGGCCGCGACGCCGCGCACCGAATTGCCCTTGTCGTCGAGCCGGGGCGAGAAGGTGCCGATGCCGAGCTGCCGGTTCACCACCCCGCAGATGCCGCCGCCGATGCCGCTCTTCGCCGGCACGCCGACATCCACCGCCCAGGTGCCGGAGAAATCGTAGGTGCCGCAGGTGAACATGACCGACAGCGTGTCGCGCACCGCCTCCGGCTGGAACACGCGCATCCCGGTCACCGGATTCTCGCCCAGGTTAGCCAGCGTCGCGCCCATGCGGGCGAGATCCACCGCGCTCGCAAGCACCGAGCAATGGCGCGAGTAGAGATCGACTGTCTCGTTCACCGGCTGGTCCAGCGAGCCCACGTTGCGCAGCAGATGGCCAATCGCGAGATTGCGGTCGGTGTTCTCGCTCTCGGCGCGATGCACGGCCTCGTCGACGCGCAGCCTGCGGCCCGCGGCCTGCGAAAGCCGGTCGAGGATCAGCTCGAACGCGCCCTCGCCCGCTTCGTTGCGGATCATTCCGGACACGGCGATGGCCCCCGAATTGACCATCGGGTTGAACGGCCGGTTGGTGCCGGGATCGAACTCGATGGCATTGAAGGGATCGCCGCTCGGCTCGAGGCCGACGCGCTCCAGCAGCGCCTTGCGCCCGACCAGCTCGAGCGCCAGGCAATAGGTGAAGGCCTTCGACACCGACTGGATCGTGAACTCCTGCTCCGCGTCGCCGGCCACGTGCAACTCGCCGCCGGCCGTGGAGACCGCGATGCCGAAGCCATCGGGATCGGTGCCGGCGACCTCGGCGAGGAGATCGGCCACCTTGCCGGTGCGGTCCGGCAGGTGGCGGGCGTGAATGGCGGACAGGATGCCGCCGATGCCGGCGTCCGGAACTCTCATCGCGCGGCGGTCATGCCGAGCTTTTCGAGAAGCTGCATGTCGCGGTCCGCCGAGGGGTTCGGCGTGGTGAGAAGCTTCGGGCCGTAAAAGATCGAGTTCGCGCCCGCGAGGAAGCAAAGCGCCTGCGTCTCCTCGCTCATGTCCTCGCGCCCGGCTGACAGCCGCACCATCGAGCGCGGCATCGCGATGCGCGCCACCGCGATGGTGCGCACGAACTCCAGCGGATCGAGAGCCTCCGCCTTGCGCGCGCCGCCCGACAGCGGCGTGCCCTCCACCTGCACCAGCATGTTGATCGGCACGCTTTCGGGATGCACCGGCAGGCCGGCCAGCGACGCGATCATGCCGGCGCGGTCGTCCGCGCTCTCACCCATGCCGACGATGCCGCCGCAGCAGACGTTGATGCCGGCCGAACGCACATGATCCAGTGTGTCGAGACGGTCCTGGTAGGTCCGGGTGGTGATGATCCGGCCGTAGTATTCCGGGGAGGTGTCGAGGTTGTGGTTGTAGTAGTCGAGCCCGGCCTCCTTCAGCCGGCCGGCCTGCCCGCCGGTGAGCATGCCGAGCGTGACGCAGGTCTCGAGGCCCAGCGCCTTCACGCCCTCGACCATCGCGCAGACCTTGTCCATGTCGCGGTCCTTGGGCGAACGCCAGGCCGCGCCCATGCAGAAACGGGTCGCTCCGGCATCCTTGGCGCGCTGCGCCTCCGCCAGCACCGCATCGAGCGCCATCAGCTTCTCGGCCTTCACTCCGGCGTCGAAATGCGCGCTCTGGGGACAATAGGCGCAGTCCTCCGGGCAGCCGCCGGTCTTGATCGACAGCAGCGTCGAGATTTGCACCTCGGTCGGATCGAAATGCTGCCGGTGGACGCGTGCAGCCTCGAACACCAGTTCCGTGAACGGCAGCGAAAACAGCGCCTGCACCTGTTCCCGCGTCCAGTCGTGGCGGACGGCCCCGGAGGGCGCGGCGGAGAAAGGAAGTGATTCGATCAGCGACATCCGATCCTCGAGAACGATGCCCGGCAAGTCGGGCCCGTTTGCTTCTAGCACAATGTCCGCCGGAGCGGGACCACCCGGCGACCGGTTCCGGCCGATCCGGCGCGGGCCCCGAAGGGGATTCACGCCGGACTGCGCGGCACGAACACGCGCAGCGACGCGGGCCGCGTCGCGTAACGCAGCGGCGTGCGCAGCGTCTCGATCTCGCCGTCGAGCGCGACCAGCAGCCGCCTGCGGCGGCGCGAGCGGATCTCGAACTCCCCCAGCGTCAGCGCCTTGAGGTCGCGGGCAGGATCGATGCGGCCGAGCAGCAGGCGCAGGGCGAAACCGACCAGCGCAAGGCGGCTCTGCTGGTCGGCGATGTAGAGCGAGAGCACGCCGTCCTGCATCTGCCGTCGCCGGCCGCGCGCGGGGCCCGTGAGATCATATTCGTTGTTGCCGACGAGCACGCAGGGGCTGCGATAGGGCGCGCGGCCAGCGGCGGGGATCGACAGCCGCCGCAGCGGAAAGAACCGCAGCACGCGGAGCGCCGCCCAGACCATTGCCAGCGGCTTCGGCAACGCCGAGCGCCGCCTTGTCCGCTCGCGCTCCAGCACCATATAGGGATAGAGCCCGATCGAAGAATTGTTCACGAAGGTCCGGCCGTTGACCGTGGCGGTGTCCACGGTTTCCGTGTGCCCTTCGGCGATGACCGCAGCCGCGGCGGCCGGATCGAAGGGAATTCCGAGATCGGCGGCGAAATGATTGAGCGTGCCGAGCGGCAGCACCCCGAACGGAATCCGCGTTCCTGCCAGCAGGGCCGCGACCGAGCGGATGGTGCCGTCGCCTCCCCCTGCGACCACCGCGTCGCAGCAGCCGGTCCGCGCGGCCTCGACCGCCTGACGGGCGGCCGCCTCGAACCCGGCGAGCGGCGGCACCCGCACTTCGGCCTCGATGCCGTGGCCTGCGAAAGAGGCTTCCAGGCTTTCACGAAAAGCCGCCTCGCCCTGCCCCACGAAGGCGCCCGCGGCGGCATTCAGGAGGACGACGACGCGCCGCGGCTTCAATGGCTGACCTCGCAGCGGAACTCGGGCATTGCGATCCGGATCGGATGGCTCGGGTTCCAACGCGGAACCGGACAAAGTGTTGCAGGCTGCACAGGAGAAAAAGGCGCCGCTTGATGCCCCGATTCGCCCGAAGTTGCGAAAAATTCCCCCTCGTGGCAAATCGACGGTCGCTTCGAAAGCTCAGCGCTTTAGGTTGTCCCTTCCCCCGCAGCCATCCAAAGAAGGATTCCCCCCGCCCATCCCATCGCGATTCAGGAGGACCTCCGTTTGAAGACCAGCTTCTCTGCGATCAACGAGTCGAAGGCCAATTTCGACGACATTTATACAATGGACGATCCGCGCGCGTATTTCTCCGTTCTGGGCGCGCTGGATTACATGATCCCCGACGTGGCGGAGCCGATGCTGCGCCAGCTTCTGACCGCCAGAGGACAGTCCGACGGCACCGAGCCGCTGGTGCTCGACGTCGGATGCTCCTACGGCATCAACGCCGCGGTGCATCGCTTCCCGTTGAACTTCGATACGCTGCGCCGCCGCTATGCGCGGCGCGAAATCGCGGCCCTCAGTTCCGAAGAGCTGGCGCGGCTCGACCGCAACTACTTCGCGGCCTGGCCCGACACCGGGCTTGCGCGCTTCATCGGCCTCGACATCTCCGCGCCCGCCATCCGCTACGCGAAATCGGTCGGTCTCCTCGACGATGGAATCGCCGCGGATCTCGAAACCGGATTCCTGTCGCCGGAGCAGGCGGCGATCGTCGGCCGCGCCAACGTGATCCTCGCCACCGGCAGCGTCGGCTACGTCACCGAGAAGACCTACCGCAAGCTGCTGGGCGCGATGGATCGCCCGCCCTGGATCGTCTCCTTCGTGCTGCGCATGTTCCCCTACGACCGCCTGATCGCGGCCTTCGCGGAGCGCGGCCTCGTGACGGAGAAGCTCGCCGGCGCAACCTTCGTGCAGCGCCGCTTCCGCGACGTGGAGGAATTCGAGCGCAGTCTCGCGACGCTGCTGGAGCGAGGCATCGACACCGAGGGCTTCGAGTCCGAGGGCCTGTTCCAGGCCGATCTGTTCGTCTCGCGGCCGGAGGCCGACGCGAAGGCGCTGCCGCTCGAAGAGCTGGTGACGGTGACGAGCGGTCGCCACAAGACCACCGGGCCGCGCTACGTGCGCATCGCCACCACCGACGGCACGCAGGTCACACTGGAGCCATGAACCGCTCCGCTTTGCGGCGGATTCAAGATGGCGGAACCGCAGCCTCGGTTCCGCCTCTTTTCATTTGTTTGTCGGGCCGGCACGGCCGAATCACGCCGCTCCCCGGAACGGAGACTGTCGGCCGGCGTTCAAAACGAGAGGGCTTGGGGCCCCAATAACAAGGAGCTTGAAATGCGTAAGACGTTGATTGCCCTGTCCGCCGTGGCGGCGACCGCGCTGGCCACGCAGGCCATGGCGCAGCCGCGCCACCATCATTCTCACGCGCGCGCTGCAGCGCCCGTCGCAGGCGCCCTGGTCGGCACCGCGGTCGGCGTCGGCCTGCACAACCACTGGTATGCGAGCAACGGCGCCTTCTGGGGCACGAGCTGGCCGACCAGCGTGGCCGGCGCCGCGACCACCGGCTTCGTCGCCGGCGTCGGCACCGCCGCCCTGATCCACGCGGCGACGACGCCGTGCCAGGGCTTTCACGCGCTGCTCGGCAACCTCGTCACCAGCTCCGAAGGCTGCGTGAACGGCCAGTGGGTGGGCTATCAGGAGCCGCGCCGGCGCGCCGTCCGCGTGCGCTAAGCCAAACCTCTCCGACGAAGGCTCCGCGCGCACCGCGCGGAGCCTTTTTCCTGCACGCGGCAGCCTCAGGCCCGCAGGAACGCGACCGCCTCGAGCCCCGCGATGCGGCCGAACACGAAGGCGCGCAGCACCGACACCGCATTCGGCGCGGTCCGGTGGAAATGGCCGGTGATCTCGCCCGCCGCATAAAGTCCTAGCACCGGCTCTCCCGCGCGCAGCACACGGGCATTCACATCGGTGGCGATGCCGCCGAAGGTGTAGGCGATCGCGCCGATCAGCGGATAAGCCACGAACGGCGGCTCGGCGATGGCGCGCGCCCAGTTCGATTTCGGAGGCCAGAGCGAAGGCGCGGCGGCAAGCTCGTCGCAGCGCGTGGCGTCGAAACGCACCGGATCGCCCGTGGCCGCGGCGTTGTAATCCGCCACGGTCCGGGCAAGGGTCGGCGCGTCGATGCCGAGCGAGCGCGCCAGGGCCTCCAGCGTATCGGCCTGCACCGGCGGCACCTCGGAACGGGTGGCGCGCTGCCAGTCCGGAATGTCGAACAGCCGCCGGTCGAGGATGGCGTAGACCTCGCGGCCGGGCGCGCTGAAATGGATGGCGCGCGAGAACGCCTCCCAGGTCTCGTGCACCAGGCCCGCGCCCTCGTCGAAGAAACGCCGGCCGCTGCGGTCCACCACGATGCCGTAGGGATAGACCAGCACCACGGGGGCCTGGTTGCGGCTGCGCGGATCGACCGGCTCGGAGTGCATCCCGCTCCAATCGCCGGCCATGTCCGCATGCTCGGCCGCCGCCATGCGGATGCCATCGCCGGTGTTGAAGCGGGCGCGCGGCGCGAGCAGCGGCATGGTCTCGCCGCCCGGCCCGAAGTGCTCCCGCATCATCCCGGGCGCGCCCTGGAAGCCGCCGCAGGCCAGCACCACGGCGTCGGCGGGCAGCACCTCGCCGCCCGCAAGCCGAATGCCCGCGACGACACCGTTCGCGCCGGGCTCAACGGCCGCGGCCGCGCAGCCGTGGCGCAGCGTCACGCCCGCGGCCACGGCCGCGCGCGACAAGCCCTCGAAGATCGCAGCCCCGCCGCCGACCGGCTGGATGCGCGGCGGTCCCTTGGCGAGATAATAGACCGGCTGGTGGAAGGCGACGCCGCGCGCGGCGATCCACTGCACGGTGGCGGGCGCCTCGCGCGCCAGACGCTCGAAATAGACCGGATCGCCCAGTCCCCCCGTCGCCGCCAGCATGTCCGCGACGAAGCTGTCCTCGACGCGGTCGACCGCGGCCATCCGCATGTAGGCCGGCGTCCAGCGTGTGTTGCCGCCGGCCTCGTCCGCGGGCGCTTTGTCGATCAGCGTGATCGAAAGCGGCAGGCCGGCGTCGCGGGCGGCCTCGGCCGCCGCCAGCGCCGCGGACAGGCCGGCCGCGCCCTGGCCGACGACGACGAGGCGGCGGATCGGTGGCGGCATGCGGACCAGACCTCAAATATCGTCACCGGGCTTGACCCGGCGGTCCATCTAGCGAAGAGAGGAACGTCCGGGTCAAGAGGCGCCGAACCGGCGTTTCGCGCCTTTGGCACGGGCACGACACCAGAGAGAAGCGCCATGCCCGACACCCTGCCCGACCGGCTCTCCACCGATCCAAACAGCCCCCACTACAACGAGGAGGTGCTCTCCCGCGACGTGGGCATCCGCTTCAAGGGCGTGGAGAAAACCAACGTCGAGGAATATTGCGTCAGCGAGGGCTGGATCCGCGTCGCGGCCGGCAACGCCAAGGACCGCAAGGGCAATCCGCTGACGATCAAGCTGAGCGGCCCGGTGGAGCCGTATTTCCGGGACGAGAAGAAGGACGGCTGAGCGCCTGCTTTCCAAGCCGCGGATGGCCGGGACATAGGCGAGCGAAGCGACGCCGTCCTTCGGACGGCTAGGCGGGCGAGCGAAGCGACGCCGTCCTTCGGACGGCTAGGCCCGGCCACAACGCACACGGAGAAAAGCGGGGGCGGGGTGGCCTACTCCGCGGCCACCCGCGTGGCCGGATCGACCGCCTCCACCTTGGCCGCGCAATACTTGAATTCGGGGATTTTCCCGAACGGATCGAGCGCCGGGTTGGTGAGCAGGTTCGCTGCCGCCTCGACATAGGCGAAGGGGATGAACACCACGCCGTCCGGCACCGCGTCGTCCTGACGCGAGTGCAGCATGACGGTGCCGCGCCGCGTGGTGACGCGCACCATGTCGCCGGGCTCGATGCCGAGTTTCGCGATCGTTCCGCGCGAGAGCTGCGCGATCGCGGTCGGCTCGATCGCGTCCAGAACCTCGGCGCGGCGCGTCATCGAGCCGGTGTGCCAGTGTTCGAGCTGCCGTCCGGTGGTGAGGACGAACGGATACTCCTCGTCCGGAGTTTCATTGGGGGGCAGGACCTTGGCCGCCACCAGCTTGGCGAAGCCGCCGGGGCGCGGGAAGCCCTTGTCGAACACCACGTCGCGGCCGGGCACGTCGGGCCCGTCCACCGGATAGGTGACGGACTCCTCGCGCGCCACGCGCTCCCAGGTGATGTTGTCGAGCGCCGGCATCATCGAGGCCATCTCGGTGAAGACCTCGCTGACATGCTTGTAGTTCCAGCCGCAGCCCATGCGGTTGGCGATATCCTGGATGATCCAGAGGTCCTGTCGCGCCTCTCCCGGCAGCGGCAGCGCCTGGCGGCCGATCTGGACCTGGCGGTTGGTGTTGGTGACGGTGCCGTCCTTCTCGGGCCAGCCCGACGCCGGCAGCACCACGTCGGCGTACACCGCGGTCTCGGTCAGGAACAGGTCCTGCACCACGAGATGCTCGAGATGCGCCAGCGCCTCTCGGGCATGGTTGAGATCGGGGTCCGACATCGCGGGATTCTCGCCCTCGATATACATGCCTTTGATCTCGTCGGCATGGATCGCGTCCATGATCTCGACCACGGTCTTGCCGCGCTTGGGATCGAGCTTGCGCCCCCAGGCTGCTTCGTACTTCGCTCGAATCTCCGGATTCTCGACCGACTTGTAGTCGGGAAAGAACATCGGGATCAGGCCGGCGTCGCAGGCGCCCTGCACGTTGTTCTGGCCGCGCAGCGGATGCAGG
>CAZZCV010000059.1:14879-15202 GCA_964653225.1 uncultured Rhodoplanes sp.
GCGAGCACGGCGCGCTCGGCACGGGCGTAGGCGCGCGCGACCTCGCGCAGCGTCTCGGCCTCGATGCCGCAGATCGGCTCCATTTCCTCGGGCGTGAAGTCCTTGATGTTCTCCTTCCAGGCCTCGAAGCCTTCGACATAGGTCTGGATGTACTGCTCGTCGTAGAGCTTCTCCTCGACGATGACGTTGAGCATCGCGTTCAGCATCGCGACGTCCGCGCCGTTCCTGAACTGCATCATCCGCCAGGCATGGCGCTTCATGGCCGTGCCGCGCGGGTCCATGATCACGAGCTTGGCGGCCAAGCGCGGCGCCAAGCTCGTGAT
>CAZZCV010000059.1:15212-20143 GCA_964653225.1 uncultured Rhodoplanes sp.
GGGCGACGTTGGTGCCGGGTCGAAGCTGGAGGAATACATCGGCCATCGCGGCGAGCTCGATGCGCCGCGGGTCGGCGACGATCAGCTTCGCGCCGCGCGTGACCGCGTTCTTGAAGAAGGTCGCGGCGACCGGGTGGTTCTCGGTCGGGTTGGCGCCGATCACGATGATCAGGTCGGAGTTCTTCACCTCGTTGAAGGTGGCCGTCACCGCGGCGGAGCCCACGCCCTCCAGCAGCGCCGCCACCGACGAGGCGTGGCACAGCCGCGTGCAGTGATCGACGTTGTTAGTCCCGAAGCCGGTGCGCACCAGCTTCTGGAACAGGTAGGCCTCCTCGTTGGAGCCCTTGGCCGAGCCGAAGCCGGCGAGCGCCTGCGGCCCGTCGCGGTCGCGGATCGTCACGAGGCCCGAGGCGGCGCGGTCCAGCGCCTCCTCCCACGTCGCCTCGCGGAAGTGGGTCCACGGGTTCGACGGATCGATGAACTCGTGCGGCACCTTCGGCACGCCGTCCTTGCGGATCATCGGCTTGAGCAGGCGCTGCTTGTTGTGAACGTAATCGAAGCCGAAGCGACCCTTGACGCAGAGCCGGTTCTGGTTGGCCGGGCCGTTGCGGCCCTCGACCGCGACGATTTTATCGTCCTTGATCTGGTAGGTGAGCTGGCAGCCCACGCCGCAATAGGGACACACGCTGTCGACCGTGCGGTCCGGCTTGCCCTTGTAGACGTTGTTCTCGTCCACCATCGTCGCCGGCATCAACGCGCCGGTGGGGCACGCCTGAACGCACTCGCCGCAGGCCACGCAGGTCGAATGGCCCATCGGGTCGTCGAAGTCGAAGACGATCTTCTCGCCGTGGCCGCGGAAGGCCATGCCGATCACGTCGTTGACCTGCACCTCGCGGCAGGCGCGGACGCAGAGGTTGCAGGAAATGCAGGCGTCGAGGTTGACGGCCATCGCCGGATGGCTGCGGTCCGGCTCGTGCGCCTCGCGCTTGGGAAACCTGCCCTCGGGAACGTCGTGGCGGGCGTAAGTCTTCCAGAAATCGGAATCCGGATCGTGCGCGACCTCGCGCGCGGGCTGGTCCGTGCCGAGCAGCTCCAGCACCATGCTGCGCGCGGTCTTGGCGCGGTCGGTCTGGGTCTTCACCTTCATGCCCGGCGCGGGCGCGCGGATGCAGCTCGCCGCCAGCACGCGCTCGCCCTCGATCTCGACCATGCAGACGCGGCAGTTGCCGTCCGGCCGGTAGCCCGGCTCAGGCGAGTAGCACAGGTGCGGCAGCTCGATGTCGAGCCGGCGCGCGGCGCGGAAGATGGTCTCGCCGTCGCGGATGTCGATCTCGCGGTCGTCGATGAAGAAGGTATTGGGTTTTTGATCGCTCATGTGCGGCCCCGGCCAGGAACACCGGCGTCATGCGCGGGCTCGACCCGCGCATCCATCGTCCCGCGAAGAGGGATGGATCGCCGGGCCAAGCCCGGCGATGACAACGGAGAATGTTGCGCCGTATTCATCATCACCAACGCCCCAGCGGCTTCTTCAGTTCGTCGGGGAAGAATTTCAGCACGCTGAGCAGGGGGTTCGGAGCGGCCTGACCGAGACCGCAGATCGAGGCGTCGCGCATCAGCGTCGAAAGCTCGGTCAGCAGCGCCTCGTTCCACGGCCCGGTCTGCATCAGCACCACCGCCTTCTCGGTTCCAACCCGGCAGGGCGTGCACTGGCCGCAGCTTTCATCCTCGAAAAACTGCAGCAGGTTGAGCGCCACCGCCTTCATGTCGTCCTTCTCGGACAGGACCACAACCGCGTGCGATCCCACGAAACAGCCGTGCTTCTCGAGCATGCCGAAATCGAGAGGAATATCCGCCATCGAGGCGGGAAGAATTCCGCCCGACGCGCCGCCCGGCAGGTAGGCCTTGAAGGTCTCGCCCTCGGCCATGCCGCCGCAATATTCGTCGATCAGCTCGCGCATGGTGATGCCCGCGGGCGCGAGTTTGACGCCTGGGTTTTTCACCCGGCCCGACACCGAGAAGCTGCGGAAGCCCTTGCGCTCGTGGCGGCCCTGCGACGTGACCCACTCCGCGCCCTTCTCGACGATGTCGCGGATCCAGAACAGCGTCTCGACGTTCTGCACCAGCGTGGGGCGGCCGAACAGGCCCGCCTGCGCCACATAGGGCGGACGATGGCGCGGCAGGCCGCGCTTGCCCTCGACCGATTCGATCATCGCGGATTCTTCGCCGCAGATGTAGGCGCCCGCGCCACGGCGCAGGTGAATCTGCGTATGCCGAGCAAGACCCGCCTGCTCGATCTTCGCGATCTCCTGCTGCAGCAGCATCCGCACTTCGGGATATTCGTCGCGCAGGTAGATGTAGACCTCGCGCGCCTCCACCACCCAGGCCGCGACCAACATGCCTTCGAGGAAGCGGTGCGGGTCATGCTCGAGATAGTGACGGTCCTTGAAGGTGCCGGGCTCGCCCTCGTCGCCGTTCACCGCCATCAGGCGGGGGCCGGGCTCCGCGCTCACCAGCGACCATTTGCGCCCGGTGGGAAAGCCCGCGCCGCCGAGGCCGCGCAGGCCGGAATCGCTCACCGCCTTGATGAGGTCGTCGCGCGTGCGCTTGCCGGCGACGGCCTCGCCGAGCAGACGGTAGCCGCCGGCGGCCATGTAATGCTCGAAGTCGACCGCATCCTTCGGCAAGTGCGGGTGCGGCGGGATCAGCGCCGCGCGGGCGACCGAGTCCTCGGTCGCGTGCTTCACCTGCACGTGGCCGACTGCGCAGACCGGCGCATGATCGCAGGCGCCCATGCACGGCGCGTGGACCACGCGCACGTCCGGGCCGAGCTTCGCGGGAAGATTCGCGAGCAGATGCCCGCCGCCGGCCATCGCGCACGACAGCGAGTCGCATACCCGCACCGTGACCGGCGGCGGCGGCGTCTCGCCTTCCTTCACCACGTCGAAATGCGCGTAGAAGGTCGCGACCTCGTAAACCTCCGCGAGCGCCAGCCTCATCTCGGCCGCCAGCGCCGCCAGGTGCGCGGCCGAGAGATGGCCGTAGCGATCCTGGATCAGGTGCAGGTGCTCGATCAGAAGGTCGCGCCGGCGCGGCCGGTCGCCCAGCAGGGCGCGCACCTGATCGATCGCTGTAAGTTCGACCTGACGGCCCTTGGGCGTGCGACGCGGTTTCTTGCCCCGCGGACCGGGGCCATGGGCCCCCGTTCGCGGTGGATTATGAACATTCATAGCCTTCTCCTAGCAGCACTTTGAATGCTTCCAAGGTCTGGACAAGCGTAAATTTTCAATCGCTCAATAGATAATTTCTATCAAACAAAGCCCATTGCATCGCATTCTTGCATAACGGCCGGATGGCTTCTACAAGCCATTGAAAGACATGGATTTCCGGCGTGATTGACAAGCTCGATTTCATCCTGGCGCTGGCACGCGAGCGGCATTTCGGCCGGGCCGCAGACGCCTGCGGAGTCACCCAGCCGACCCTGTCGGCAGGCGTGAAGCAGCTTGAGGAGCAGATGGGCGTGCTGCTGGTGAACCGCGGATCGCGATTCCAGAGCTTCACCCCGGAGGGCGAGCGCGTGCTGGAATGGGCGCGCCGCATCGTGGGCGACAGCCGCGCCATGCGCGAGGAGATCGAGTCGCTCCGCCACGGCCTCACCGGCCGGCTGCGGATTGCCGCGATCCCCACCGCGCTGGCAATGGTCGCAGCGCTGACCACGCCCTACCGCGAGAAGCACCCGAACGTGAAATTCACGGTCTGGTCGCGCACCTCGATCCAGATCCTGGGTCTGCTCGACAACCTCGAGGTCGATGCCGGCATCACCTATCTCGACAACGAGCCGCTCGGTCGCGTGCAGACCGTGCCGCTCTACCAGGAGAAATACCGCCTGCTCACCTCCGCGGACGCACCGCTCGGCAACCGCAAGACCGTGACGTGGCGCGAGGTGGCCGCGGTCCCGCTTTGCCTGCTCACGCCGGACATGCAGAACCGACGCATCATCGACGGCCTGCTCAAGAGCGCGGGTGGCGAGGCGCGGCCGACGCTGGAATCGGATTCGATGATCCTCCTGTTCTCGCACGTCCGCACCGGCCGCTGGGCCAGCGTGATGCCGGCCAAGCTCGCGGAAACGCTGGGGCTGACCGACACGATCCAGGCGATCCCGATCGTGGAGCCGGAGGCGGTGCACACGATCGGCCTGGTGGTGCCGGCGCGCGAGCCGCAGACGCCGCTCAACGCCGCGCTGATCACGGAGGCGAAGAGCCTAGCGAAGCGGATGGAATAGCGCCGCGCCGGACGCAAGACGAGAGACGCGAAGCGGGCATTCCCGCGCGGGCGCGAACCGACAAGAAAAAAAGGGCGGCCCGGAGAGCCGCCCTTTCGTTTTCGCCATCGGTGCGATCAGAACAGGCCGACGATCTTGCCCTCGGCGCTGACGTCGATGGTGTCGGCCGACGGCACCTTCGGCAGCCCCGGCATGGTCATGATCTCACCGCAGATCGCGACGATGAACTCGGCGCCGGCGGAGAGCCGGACTTCGCGCACCGGGATGTTGAAGCCGGTCGGCGCTCCCTTGGCGTCCGGATTGGTCGAGAACGAATACTGCGTCTTGGCGATGCAGATCGGCAGGTTGCCGAAGCCCATCTCCTCCCACTGCTTGAGCTGGTCCCTGACCGACTTGTCCGCGGTGACGTCGTCCGCCCGGTAGATTTCCTTGGCGATGGTGCGGATCTTCTCGAACAGCGGCATGTCGTCGGGATAGAGCAGCTTGAGATCGGCCCGGCCCTCGTCGCAGATCTTGGCGACGGCCCGCGCGACGTCGGCCGCGCCCTCGCCACCCATCGCCCAATGGTCGGCCATCAGCGCCTCGACGCCGAGCGCCTTACACTTCTCCTTGACCAGCGCGATCTCGGCATCGGTCTCCGCCGAGAAGCGGT
>CAZZCV010000060.1:0-17360 GCA_964653225.1 uncultured Rhodoplanes sp.
TCGCGGACGGCTCGAAGGCGGTGGCGACGCTCGGCCACGTCAGCAAGGTCGGCGGCCACCTGGTCGCGGTCGAGAACACGCCCACGACCCACAACATGGTCGTGTGCACGCTGTGCTCCTGCTATCCGTGGGAAATCCTCGGCCTGCCGCCGGTCTGGTACAAGGCCGCGCCGTACCGCTCGCGCGCCGTGAAGGACCCGCGCGGCGTGCTGGCCGACTTCGGCGTGACGCTGCCGAAGGACACGGAAATCCGGGTGTGGGACTCCACCGCCGAGACGCGCTTTCTCGTCCTGCCGATGCGGCCGGAGGGCACTGAGGGCTGGAGCGAGGAGCAGCTTGCCGAGATCGTCACCCGCGATTCGATGATCGGCACCGGCCTTCCCCAGGCCCGGAGCCCGGCATGAACGGCATCCACGACATGGGCGGCATGGACGGCTTCGGCAAGGTCGAGGTCGAACAGAACGAGCCTGCGTTCCACGCGCACTGGGAGAGCCGCGTGATGGCGATGAACCGCGCCATGGGCGCGACCGGCGCGTGGAACATCGACATTTCAAGGCATTCCCGTGAAGTCCTGCCGCCGCACGTCTACCTGCAGGCGAGCTATTACCAGAAGTGGTTCCTCGGCCTGAGGCAGATGCTGCTCGACCGCGGGCTGATCGACGCCGACGAGGTCGCGGCCGGCCATGCGCTGCGGCCGGGCAAGCCGCTCAAGCGCGGGCCGTTCGAGATGAAGGACGTGGTGCGCGTGATGACGCGCGGCTCGTTCTACCGGCCCACCGACACGCAGGCCCGCTTCAAGGCCGGCGACCGGGTGCGGACGAAGAACATCCACCCGCAGGGTCACACCCGGCTGCCGCGCTACGCGCGCGGCCGCGAGGGCGTGGTGGAGCGCATCCATGGCACCCATGTCTATCCGGACACGGTGGCGGCCGGCCAGGGCGAGAACCCGCAGTGGCTCTACACGGTGGTGTTCACCGGCCGGGAGTTGTGGGGGCCGGACGCCGATCCCGCGCTGAAAATCTCCATCGAAGCCTTCGAGCCGTATCTTGACCCAGCCTGACCCCCTCGCCCCCGCCGCCGCGAAGCAGGCCACGCAACAGGTGCCGGGCATTCCCTGCGACGCCGAGGGGCCGGTGTTCCGCGAGCCATGGGAGGCGCAGGCCTTCGCCATGACGCTGGCGCTGCACGAGCGCGGGCTGTTCACCTGGCCGGAATGGGCCGCGACGCTCGGCGACGAGATCAAGCGTGCGCAGACCGCGGGCGATCCCGACACCGGCGAGACCTATTACCGCCACTGGCTTGCGGCGCTGGAACGGCTGGTGGCCGAGAAAGGCGTGGCCAGCGCCGCGACCCTCGCCCGCTATGTCCACGCCTGGGACCACGCCGCCGACCGCACGCCGCACGGCCAGCCGATCGAGCTTCAGCCCGAGGATTTCCACGATTAGAAGTCGATTGCTTCCGCTGTCATCGCCGGGCTTGTCCCGTCGATCCCGCTTGGTGCGTCCCTAGAAGCACGCGCCGCGCTCGGCGGCCATGTAGCCCGTCAGCAGCAGCGCGCCGAAGGCCAGCACCAGCGCCGCCGCGCCCACCTCGATGCCGCGCAAGGCCAGCATCCCATAGCCCGACGGCGAGGACGCAAAACGCCGCGCCAGCGATTTCGCGCCGACCGCGAGCGTGGCGATGGCCGCCACCGTGATCGCGGTGCCGAGTCCCATCAAGAAGGTCGCGACCACGCCGGCCCAGAACAGGCCCTGCGCCAGCGCAAAAACCAGAACCAGGATCGCGCCCGAGCACGGCCGCAGGCCGACCGCCACGATGGCTGCGAGTCCGCGCTTCCAGCCGCCGGGGCCGGCAAGGTCCTGCGGCTCCGGCCCGTGCGCGTGTCCCCAGGCCGAGGCGTGCTCGTCGCCGTGGTGGTGATGATGGTGATGGTCGTGATGATCGTGACCGTGATGTCCGTGATGGTCGTGACCGTGGCCGTGATGGTGGCGATGATCGTGATGGGGTCCCTGAACGTGCGGCGTCGCCGCCACGCCGACGGCGCGCGCCGGGCCGCCGATGCCGCGCGCGGCGGCGATGAAGCCCCTGCCCTTCACCCACAGAAGCCGCGCGCCGAGTCCCGCGATCAGCGCGTAACTCACCATTTCGATGACGCGCTCGGTGTCGCACATCTGCCGCGCCGTGGCGTTGAGCAGCACCGCCGCGACGCCGACGATCGCCACCGCCACGAAGGCTTGAAGCACGGCGGAGGCGAAGGACAGCGCCACGCCCCGCTTCCAGGTCTCCTCGTTGGCGACCATGTAGGAGGAGATCACCGCCTTGCCGTGACCCGGCCCGGCGGCATGGAACACGCCGTACAGGAAGGCGATGCCGAACAGCGCCCAGAGCGCGCTGCCGTCCGACCTGGCGGCGCGGATCGTGCCCGACATGGCGCGGTAGAACTCGGCCTGCTTGGCCAGCATCCAGGCGATGAAGCCGTCCGCCTGCGCGGGTGGCGGCGATGCGGGCGGGCGCGGCCCGCCGAACGGGTTCGCGGCCTGCGCGAGCGCCGCATCGAGCTGACCCGCGGCGCACAGCGCCAGCCCCGCAAGGACGAGCACCGCGAGCGCCGGGGGGGCGCTGCCGCCTGCGAAGCGCGGCTTCAGCATTTCACGACGATCTTGTTGGCGAACTGAGCGCCCCAGTTGTCCGGCATGGGAATCTCGAGCCTCGGATCGCCGAGCCGGGCCATCGGCGGCGGCGCTGCCACCTCCTTGGGCTTGGACACCGAGGCCTTGCACTGCGCCGGCGCGCCGCGCAGCGTCACCACATCCGCCGCCTTGTCGTCGAAGGTGAAGTCGACGAAATAAGCCGGGTCGAACACCTCGAGGTCGAGGTTCTGCGTCCGGGCCGGGGTCTTGAGCGGCAGCGTGAAGTGCAGCGTCAGGAGCTGGTCCTTGCCCAGTTCAAGGTGGTAGTCGGTCGGATCGCTGAACGCGATCTTCTTGCCGTTCAATTTGGCATGGTTGAAGTACTCGTATTCCTTCAGCGAGGTGACGTTGACCTCGGCCAGCGGCTGAAGCTCCTCGCGGGTGAACACGCCCTTCTGCTTGCTTTCCAAACCCTGCACCGCGAAGGTCGAGAACATGTCGTCGAAGGTCCAGGCGTGGCGCACGCCGGTCACGCTGCCGTCGGGCGCGTAGATCACCTCGGCTTTCATCGTCACCCAGACATGAGGATGCGCGGCGGCGGGTGCGGCCGCAGCCAACAGGCCGGCCAGCGCCGGAAGCAACGTGCGGACGAGGCGGTTCATGGACCGGAGCCTGGATCAAATCAGGGATGCGCAGAACATATCATGGACTGGGGCGGAATGGAGGCCGTATAGAACATGAGCCCGAAAAGCGGGATCGATTTTCGGATCGGATCGCGCCCAAGCCGAAAGCGCCGGCCCGCCCGGCGATGCTCTGCGGTTTCCGACCAACGCAAGGGAGTGGACATTCATGGAGTTTTTCCCCGCTGGATCGCGCGCCACGCGCAAAGCGCCGGCCAGCTACTTCACCGGCACGGTCTGGCAGGATCCGATCGTGGAGGCGCCGGAGCCCGCGACCGTGCGCGCGCTCAGCGTGACCTTCGAACCCGGCGCGCGCACCGCCTGGCACACCCATCCGCTCGGCCAGACGCTTTACGTCGTGTCGGGCGCGGGCCGCTGCCAGGCCGAGGGAGGCCCGGTTCGCGAGATCAGGGCGGGCGATACGGTGTGGTTCGGCCCCAACGAGCGGCACTGGCACGGCGCGGGCCCGACCACCGGCATGGTCCACATCGCGATCCAGGAGAGCGTCAACGGCGAGAACGTCGCGTGGCAGGAGCATGTCACGGACGCGCAGTACGGAGGGAAGTGACGGTCTCTCCATCGTCATCGCCGGGCATAACCGTTCGGGACGGTGTCGCTTCGCTCGCCTGTGATCCGGCAACCCCGATAAGGTGAGCACCGTGCGTTCGCCAGCGGCGATGCCCGCCTTCTCGCGGCGTGGCAACGGAAAGGGCTACACGCCCGCGACGCCCGCGTCCGCGCGCGGATCGTGCCCGCCCTCGAGCGTGCCGTCCGGATGGATGACCACCGCACCGGCGTGGCCCATCGTGTCGGAATAGGCCTCGTCCAGAACCTCGACGTCGTGGCCGGCGGACAGCAGCCGGTCGATGACGTTGCCGTCGAAGCGGGATTCCATCCGCAGACTGGTGTGCGCGGAGCCCCAGGTGCGGCCGAGCAGCCAGCGCGGCGCGTCGAGCGCCCTCTCCAGCGGCTGGCGATGCAGGACGTGGCGCGCGAACAGCATCGCTTGCGTCTGCGGCTGGCCGTCGCCGCCCATCGTGCCGTAGGCCATGACGCGGCCGTCGCCGAGCACGGCGAGCGCGGGATTGAGCGTGTGGAACGGCAAGCGGCCCGGCTCCAGCGGATTCACGGCCCTGGGATCGAGCGAGAAGCTCGCGCCGCGGTTCTGCATCAGCACGCCGGTTCTCGGCAGCACGCAGCCGGAGCCGAACTCCCAGTAGATCGACTGGATGTACGACACGGCGAGCCCTGAGGAATCGGCCGCACCCATCCAGACCGTGTCGCCCTTCTCCGGCGGGGCCGGCCAGGCGGCCGCGTTGCGGCGGTCGATCCTGAGGGCTTCGGCGTCGAGGAATTCCGGATCAAGGAATTCGGAGGGCGCACGCACCAGCCGGCGCGGATCGGTGACGAAGCGGTCGCGCACCCGGAACGCGCGCTTGGTGGCTTCGACGAGGCCGTGGACGAAATCGAAGCCCTCGGCCTCAGCCACGCGCAGGCGCCCGTACAGCGCCAGGATGATCAGCGAGGCGAGACCCTGCGTCGGCGGCGGCGCGTTGTAGAGCGTGCCGGCCGCGAGCTTCACGCTGAGGGGATCGACGATCTTCGCGCGACAGGCCGAAAGGTCGTCGCGCGTCACCGGGCTGCCGATGCGCTCCAGGTCGGCCGCGATCTCGCGGCCCACGTCGCCGCGGTAGAAATCGTCGAGCCCTTCATGTGCGAGGTGCTCGAGCGTGGCCGCAAGCGCAGGCTGCGTCAGCGTCGCCCCCTCATCCGGCGGCTTGCCGTCCACAAGAAAGGTCTGCGCGAAGCCCGGCGCGTCCTTCAGTTCGGAGAGCTTATCGCGCGTGAGCCGCGCCTGGCTGCGGGTCACGACATAGCCCTCGCGGGCGCGGCGGATCGCGTCGTGCAGCAGCACGTCGAGTGGCAGCCCCTTGCCGCCGACCGCGCGCGCCGCCTCCACCGCCAGCATCCAGCCGCCGACCGCGCCGGGAACGGTCAGCGCCGCGAGCGGCCCGCGCGCGGGAATTGTCTCGTGCCCGCGATAGAGATCGCGCCGCGCGAGCGAGCCGGCCGGCCCCGGCGCCATGATCGCACGCACGCGCTTGTTCGGCTCGCGCACCAGCCAGAAGCCGTCGCCGCCGACGTGGTTCATGTGTGGATAGACCACGGCGATGGTCGCCGCCATCGCCACCATGGCCTCCAGCGCGTTGCCGCCCTCGGCCAGCACCGCCCGTCCGGCCTCGGCCGCGGCATGCTGGGGCGCGGCGGCGACGCCGCGGCGGTGTCCGGCGGAGTGGAGGACTGGCATTCCCGTCAGGCCGCGTCGGCGAGGCCGCGCTTCTTCAGCAGCGCGGAGGCATCGGGCAGCCGGCCGCGGAACGCGACGTAAAGCTCCGCCGGATCGCGCGACCCGCCGGTGGAGAGGACGTTCTCGTAGAGCTTGCGCGCGGTCGTGCGGTCGAACACGTCGCCGGCCTCCTCGAATGCCTCGAAGGCGTCGCAGTCCAGCACCTCGGACCACATGTAGCTGTAATAGCCCGCCGCGTAGTAGCTGCCCGAGAACACATGGCCGAAGTGCGGAACGCGATGGCGCATCGCGATCTCTGCGGGCATGCCCATTCGCTCCAGCGCATCCCTCTCGAACGCCGCCACGTCGAGCCCTTCGGCCGACTCCAGTTCGTGCAGCTCGAGGTCCACCAGCGCCGAGGAGATGTATTCGAGCGTATCGCAGCCCTTATCGAAGGTGCGCGCCGCCATCAGCTTGTCGATCAGCGCCTCCGGGATCGGCTCGCCGGTCTCGACATGGACCGCGAACTTGCGCAGCACCTCGGGCCGCTCGAACCAGTGCTCGTAGAGCTGCGAGGGCAGCTCCACCCAGTCGGTCAGCGTGTTGGTGCCCTGCACCGAGGGATAGGTCACGTCCGACAGCAGGCCGTGCAGCGCGTGGCCCATCTCGTGGAACAGCGTGCGCGCATCGTCGAACGACAGCAGCGTCGGATTGCCCTTGTTGAAGTTCGACACGTTCACCACCAGCGGCCGCACCTCGCCCGCGAGCTTCTCCTGGTCGCGCAGCGTGCTCATCCATGCGCCGCTGCGCTTGGAGGGCCGCGCGAAATAGTCGCCGAAGAACACGCCGACATGCGCGCCGTCCGGCCCGCGCACCTCCCAGGCCCGCACGTCCGGATGCCAGACCGGCACGTCGATGCGCGCGAAGCGCAGGCCGAACAGCCGGCCCGCGGTGTCGAAGGCCGCCTCGATCACCCTATCGAGCTGGAAGTAGGGCTTCACCTCCGCCTCGTCGATGTCGCAGCGGCGCTTGCGCAGCTTCTCGGCGTAATAGCGCCAGTCCCACGGCGCGAGCCGGAAGTTGCCGCCCTCGGCGCGGATCAGGTCCTGCAGATCGTCGCGGTCGGCGAGCGCGCGGACGCGCGCCGGCTTCCAGACCTGCTCCAGAAGGCCGCGCACCGCCTCCGGCGTCTTGGCCATCTGATCGTCGAGCCGGTAGTGGGCGAAGGACTTGTAGCCGAGCAGCTTCGAACGCTCGGCGCGCAGGGCCACGGTCTCGGCCACGATCGCCTTGTTGTCGGTCGCCGCGCCCTGGTCGCCGCGCGCCACGAAGGCGCGCCAGGCCTTCTCGCGCAGGTCGCGCCGCGCGGAGAACTGCAGGAACGGCTCGACGCTGGAGCGCGACGTGGTGACGACGTGCTTTCCCGGCTTGCCGCGCTCGGCGCCGGCGGCGAGCGCCGCGGCACGCACGAAATCCGGCAGGCCCGCGAGGTCGGCCTCGCCGTCGAGCACCAGCTCGTAGCCCTGCTCGTCGGCCAGCACGTTCTGGCTGAACGCGGTGCCCAGCACCGCGAGCCGCTCCACGATGTCCGCGAAACGCTTGCGCCTTTCCGACGAAAGCGCCGCGCCGGAGCGGCGCATCCCGGTGTGATGACGCTCCAGCACCCGCGCCTGCTCGGGCGAAAGGCCGAGCGTCTCGCGCCTGCGGTGGAGCATGTCGATGCGCGCGAACAGCGCCTCGTTCATCTCGATCCGGTTCCAGTGCGCGGCCTCGCGCGGCGCAAGCTCGCGCTCCAGCGCCAGCAGCGCCCCGTTGCTGTCGGTGCCGACAAGCTGGCCGAACACGGCATCCACCCGGTCGAGCAGACGGCCGGCGTTCTCCAGCGCGGCGATGGTGTTGTCGAAGCTGGGCGGCGCGGGATCGGCCGCGATGGCCTCGATCTCGGCCGCGTGCTCGGCGAAGGCGCGCTCGTAGGCCGGCAGGAAATGCTCGGGCCGGATGCGGTCGAACGGCGGTACGCCGAACCGTCCGGTCCAGGGTTGCAGGAGGGGGTTGTCGCCATCCTGCGAGGGGACGGCCGGGGCAAGGGAGGCTTCGGTCATGCGGATCGATATGGGGTTGGAGCCGGCCCCATCCTAGTCCGCCGGCGGTTCAAGAAAACGCCAAAAAAGAACCGGCTGCGTGCAGTCCCGCCCGCACGCAGCCGGCCGGGCGACGCCGCTCCCCCCAGAGACGGCGCCGCCAATCGCGTCATCAGCTCGCGTATTGGGGCAGGTACTTCTCCGTGACCCGCACCGCTATCGGCCAGGCCAGGAACAGGACGCCGAAGAAGAGACCCATGTAGATGATCATGCTCCAGCCGTCCGAGACGACGGTGTCGATGAACGCGCCCGCAGCGAAGGCAAGCACCTCGCCGATCATGGCGATCAGAACGTAGACAAGCATCACAGCCATTGCCGTATCCTCCATGGCGGCCATCCGCAGCGGGATGAAGCCGCACCCATTTCCGATGAACGCATGAGGTCGTGCGCACCCGGACCTGCGGGTGCGCCGCCGCGCGCAAGCGCGGACCTTCGCTCAGGCGGACGGAGGGCCGGTGGGAGGGATGGCGCGGACGCAGGTTTGCGGCGTCACGCCGCGCAGGCCGGGAAGGTCCGACACGACGGCATCGCGCGGCACCACGGCAAAAACCAGATAGGACCAGGCCGTCGCGCGCGGATCGTCGTCGTCGCCGGCCTGAACCGAGAACACCGCCGCCACCGCGGTCTGGTGGTCGTCGGCCTCGTTCTCGTTGAGCCCCGGAAGGAACGCGGCACCGCGGCTGACCTCGACGGAGGGGACCATGGGCGCGCGCACGTCGGCCGCCGCCGGGAACGCAGCCCACAGCAGCAGGGCCAGCACGGCCTGAAGCGCGATCGTCAGTTTGCGCTGCGAAACCAAGACGCTCACTTGCTCACCCATACGGGACAGCTTCGCTACCGTCCCTTCCTCCGAATTGCAAGCAAGCCGTGGGCCATCCCGCCGCGGGCCGGGCGGGTCGGGTTCGGAGCCGGGGAGCGTCCGGGAGGCTGAAAAAGTGAAACCCGCCGACAGCGGCGGCGGGTTTCAAAGGTCGTCCGGCGCGGGGGGAACACCGGCAACCTTTCCGTCTGCGGCGTCGGCTCTCCAGTACATCCGTGGTAAAGCAGCACACGCAGACGGGCCGCGGCCCACATGCCGCGGATCATGTCCACCCAGATGGGATGCCGGGCGGGCATTTCAAGAGCGGAAACGCCGCTCCGGCCGTTCCGTTCCGGCCTGCGACAATCCGCATCGCATTCCGGTTGCACGGCCGGGAGGCCCGTCGCATCCGTCTCTTGTGCCGGGTTCCCGCAACGCGGAGAATGCGACCACATGATCCGGCTGACTGGGGAGGAATTCGGATGCGGCTCGTAACCCTTGCGCGCGGAGCGGCGATCGCCGGCGCGCTCACCTCGATGACGACGCTCGGCGCGCAGGCGCAGGACTGGCCGACCCGGCCGGTGACGCTGGTGGTGCCGTTCGCGGCCGGCGGTCCGGTGGACGTGCTGGCGCGCGCGCTGCAACCCTACCTGATCGAAACTCTCGGCCAGCAGGTGGTGATCGAGAACGTCGGCGGCGGCGGCGGCGCGACCGGATCGCTGCGCGTCGCCAACGCGCAGCCCGACAGCCACATGTTCACCATCGGCTCGATCGGCACCCACGCCATCGGCCAGTCGATGCACGCCAAGCCGCCTTACGACGCGGTCGCCGATTTCACCCCGGTGATGCTGGTGGCGGATGCGCCGCAGGTGCTGCTGGCGCGCAAGGACCTGCCTGCGAACAACCTCAAGGAGTTCGCGGCCTACGCCAAGGCCAACGCCGACAAGATGCAGCACGGCTCCGGCGGCGCCGGCACCTCCTCGCACATCGGCTGCGTGCTGGTGAACGAGCGGATCGGCGTCAAGGTCACCCACATCCCCTACCGCGGCGGCGGCCCGGCGATGCAGGACCTGATGGCGGGACGGGTGGACTACATCTGCAACTACGTTTCCACCGCCATCACCGCGGTCGCCTCCGACCGCGCCAAGGTGATCGCGACCCTGTCGTCGAAGCGGGTCCCGGCGTTCCCCAACGTGCCCACGGCCCAGGAGCAGGGCATGAAGGACATGGAGATCTCGGCGTGGAACGCGGCCTTCATGCCGCGCAACACGCCGCCGTACATGGTGGCGAAGCTCAACGCCGCCCTCTCCAAGGCCCTCGATAATCCGGCCCTGCACAAGCGGCTGGGCGAACTGGGCCTCGAAGCGCCGGAGCCGGCGCGGCGCACGCCGGAGTATCTGAAGAAGTACGTCACCGAGGAGATCGTTCGCTGGCGCGGTCCGGTGCTGGCGAGCGGCGTGCAGCACAAGTGAGGCGGCCGGCGACCGCCGGCTTTCGCACCCTCACCAAAACAGGGAACCCGGCCGCGAGGCCGGGTTCTTCGTTCAGGACGTCCGGGCGGCGTCACCAGATCGTGGCGATGCCCTCGTCACGGCGGCGACCGCCAGCCGTGGCGGCCCAGTAGGCCGCGCCGGCCGCGAGGATCGAGACCGCGCCGATCAGGAAGGCGATGGCGGCGGCGACCTTGCGCGCCGCGTCGGCCGCCCGCTTGCCCTGCTCGATGGCGGTGTCGACCCGGCGGCGGGCCTCGTCCTGCGGAATGCGGGCTTCAGCGGCGACGATGCGGGCGACGTAGTCGCGGTCCTCGGTGGCGATCTCGCCGCGGCTCAGCGCGCCCGTGCCGAGCACGCGGGCGATCTCGCCGCGTGGATTCTCGACCCGCGCGGGCGTGCCCTCGCCCTGCGGGCCTGGACGCAGCATCGTATCCATCACGCGGCCAACCCCGTCCGCCGAGACGTTCTGCGCCGCCACCGCAGCCGCGCCGCCCGCCGCCCCGGCCACCGTTCGCGCGGTCGCGGAGGCCACCGCGGCGGCCAGCAGCAGGCCGATCACGAGGCTGACCGCCCAGACGAGAATGCCGTGCGCGCCGTCGCGCGATTCCCGCTCCTCGAGCGACGCTTCGCCCGCCGCGCGGCGATACCGGCCGGTGAAGAATCCGCCGACCAGGAACGCGCCTATCATCACGACCGAGAACCAGATCACGCCGACGATCGACAGCGTGGTGCCGGAGGGATTGTTCCAGCTGTAGGGCGAGACCGAAGCGATCCCGGCCGCCGACCCGAAGGCAAACAGCACGAATGACAGCGCCGAGGCGACCAGCGCCCCGCCGATCACCGCGCCCCAGTCCACGTTGGAGACCCTGTCCGGCCCGGCCGGCACCGCAACGACCGTCGTCGTATCCGACATGATGTTCTCTCCTGGATGCTGGAGCATGCTCCGACGGTTTCGGATCGGATCATGCTCAACAAAAAACAAAGCGACGGGGCCGAATTCAAAGCGTTGAATTCGAACCTAGCGAAGACCGAGGAAACTCAGGATGGCCAAGATCACCACGATCAGACCGATCAGGTAGATGACCTGATGCATGCGCGCCTCCCCAGCGGGATGTTGATGAAGAACGACGCTTCCCAACGCCGGGCGCCGAAGAAGGTTGCAGCATACCGGCCGTTTATTGGGCACCGCTTCCCCATCTGCGTCTTGGGAAAGGGCCTGAAGGTCAGGCTGGAGTCGACTGTCCGTCCCTGTCGCGCGGCCGCGAAAAATCGCGCACCCCGCGGAACTGCGCCGTGCCTCCCCGCTTGAGACGTTAGATGGAGGCCCACATGGCAAAAGAACCGAAGACGCTCGACGCCCTGTTCCACGACACGCTCAAGGACATCTACTTCGCCGAAAAAAAGATCCTCACCACGCTGCCGAAGATGGCCAAGGCCGCCCAAAACAAGGAACTGAAGGCGGCTTTCGAAAAGCACCGCAAGGAAACCGAAGGCCAGATCCAACGGCTGGAGGACGTCTTCAAAATGATCGACAGGAAACCGCAGGGAAAGACCTGCGCGGCCATTGTCGGCATCACCGAGGAAGGCGCGGAGATCATGGACGAGTACAAGGGCTCGCCCGCGCTCGACGCCGGCCTGCTCGCCGCGGCGCAGGCGGTCGAGCACTACGAGATTTCGCGCTATGGGACCCTGCGGACCTGGGCGGAGGAACTCGGCCTCGACGACGCCGTCTCCCTGCTCGACGAAACGCTGGAAGAGGAAAAGGCCACCGACGAGGCTCTGACCGAACTGGCCAGAGAGGCGGTCAACCAGCAGGCCGAAGCGGCTTAAGCCGTTCGGCCGCGCTGCAGGAGGCTGCGTTGCAACGGGAGCCCGAGGCATCGGGCTCCCGTTTCATCAGGGCGTCTCGAAGCCTGCCCGAGTCCACGCCTCCCGCGTGGCCGGAGCGGTCAGTGCGGCGATGAACGCAGCCGCCGCCTCCGGCGCGGCGCTCGACGCCATCACCCCCGCGCAATAGGTGGTCTCGCTGCCGAGCGGCGGCGGCAGCGGGCCGGCGATCGCCGCGCCCGGCACGCCCGCGATCTCGCCCGACAGGGTAAGCCCGAGCGCGGCGCTGCCCTCGGCCACGCGGCGCGCGACCTCGGCGCCCGTCTTCTGCGGCCGGCCCTTCTCCTTCATCATGGCTGAGAGGCCCATGCGCTCGAACAGCTTCTCCAGATAGATTCCCGCCGAGCCGCCGACGCCCGGATCGCTCACCGCCACCAGAGGCGCGGCGCGCAGCGCGGCCTCGAACTCGGCCGGCGTGGTGATGGCGGGCGCGGGCTGCTCCTCACGCACGCAGACCGCGATGTAGGTGCGCGCCACGTCCCTGCGGCTGCCGGGCACGAGCCGGCCGGCTGCCTCCAGGGCGTCGATCATCGGCACCGAGAGGACCAGCACGTCCGCGGTCTCGCCGCGGTCCAGCTTCTCCTGCAGCCCGCCGACGGTGCCGAAATCGAGGTGGGGCTCGTGGCCGCTCTCGCGGGCAAAGGCCGCGGCCATCTCGCCCACTGCGATATGCATGGAGCGCGCGCACATGATGCTGAGCTTTGCCAATTTCGCCTCCCAACCCGGCCCTCTGCCGTCATCGCCGGGCTTGTCCCGGCGATCCCGATGAGTCAAGCACTGTACGCACCTCATCGGGATGCCCGGCACGAGGCGGGGCGGGAAATACAGGGAGACGACCTTGGCGACGTTCAAAGAGATGATGGCCGGCGACGAGCTGATCGTCGCCCCCGTGGCGCTCAACCCGATCATGGCGCGGCTGGCGATGGAGGCCGGCTTCAAGGCCGTGTACCTGTCCGGCGGCTCGCTCGGCTGGGTCAAGTGCGTGACCGAGGCCAACCTGTCGCTGACCGAGCTGGTGGACGTGGCGATCGACATGCGCGCGGCCTGTCCGCTGCCGGTGATCCTGGACGCCGGCGCGGGCTGGGGCGATCCCGTCCACCTGCACCGCACCATCGCGCTGACCGAGGCTGCCGGCATCGAATGCATCGAGATCGAGGACCAGCTCCTGCCGCGGCGGGTCGAACACCACGTCGGCATCGACCATCTGGTGCCGATCGAGCTTTTGGTCGGCCGCATCCAGGAGGCCGTGGCGGCCCGCAAGAACCCGAACCTGGTGATCGTCGGCCGCACCAACGCCCGGCGGGTCTACGACCTCGACGAGGCGATCCGGCGCGGCGAGGCCATGCGCAAGGCCGGCGCGGACATGCTGTTCATCCACACCCGCGACCCGGAGGAGATCAGGATCATCGCCGAGCGGCTCGGCGGCCCGCTGATGAACTTCGCCCCGCCGGACGGGTTCTCGACCTTCAAGTACAAGCAGGCCGACCTGGCGAAGATGGGTTACCGGCTGATGGCCTCCTCGGGCACGGCCTTCGCCGCCATGTACAAGGCGGCGCGGCAGTCCTACCAGCACCTGGCTGGCGACACGCTCGACCCGTTCCTGGGCGCAGACGGCGCGGACGCCATGATGAAGGAAGCTCACAAGACCTCCGAACTGCCGAAGCTGCTGGAGATCGAGCGCCGGACCATGAAGGGCAGGTGAGCCACAGCGGCGGCGGCCCCGGCGGTCGCCACCCTCCCCATTTCCGGGAACGGTGGGTCCGCCGCACGGCACGCATCGCGCCGGCCTTGATCCCGCCACCCGGATCGCCCACATTGCGGCCGCAAACAGGATCGAACCGATGAGCGCCGCCGTCCAGAAGCCCGCCGCACAGGCTCCCGCGAAGGCCCCCAGGGGGGCGCCTAAGGGCGGCCGGATCATCTGGGTCAACGTGCTGACCGTGGTGAGCGCCGCCATCCTGATCGGCGTCGAGGTGTTCGGCGCGGCCTTCGCCGCCGGCTGGGCCTTTGCGCTGCTGTTCGGCCTCGGCGAATACGGCCCGATCGTGCTGCAGACCACGTTCTTCCTGATCGGCGTCTACGTGATGATCCGATTCCTGCGCAACGCGCAGAAGATCGAGCCCTTCGTCTCGCGCGAGTGACTCACCGCACGCCATATTGCGGCGGAAAATTCCCGAATTAACGATTCATGAGTTGACTCCCCGCCGAAAAGGATTATTTCGGCGCTTGCCCAATTTCGCACGTGCCTGTGGTCGCGTGTCGGTCGGTGGGTAGCGGGACAAGAGGCCCGCCAGCCGCCTGGAGGGGAAGCCCTCCAAGAAATCTGACCGGCAGCCGGAGGCGAAACCGGCGCACTCGGCTCTCCGCCGGGGACGCGACTTAAAGCAACGACGAACGGGCTTCTTGGTCTCTGCCGGCGCTCCAACCGCCGGCTGCGAAACTTAGAGGCTTGTTTCTCATTGCCGGCCGTGCGGTGCGGGGTCTCCCCAATCCAAGCCAAGGCAGCTTACCGCGGGTCTCCCGCCCTGCCGTCCAGCGCGTCCCCACAGCGCGCCGCGGCGAGGCGGAAAAGCCGCATCACACCGGAGCCGTTTCCGCGAGGGCGGAGGCGGCCGGACAGGCTGTAAGGGGAGAGCGCCATGACCGCGCGCATCCGCGACTATCTCCGCACCCGCCGCGAGAGCGGCCAGGACACCGATCCGGTGCTCGTCGTCGATCTCGACGTCGTGCGCGAGAACTACATGAATTTCGCGAAGACGCTTCCGGACACCCGGGTGTTCTACGCCGTGAAGGCGAACCCGGCGCCGGAGGTGCTGTCGCTGCTCGCCTCGCTCGGCTCCTGCTTCGACACCGCCCCGATCCCCGAGATCGAGATGGTGCTTGCGGCGGGCGCCTCGGCGGACCGCATCTCCTTCGGCAACACCATCAAGAAGGAGCGTGACGTCGCGCGCGCCTACGCGCTCGGTGTCCGCCTGTTCGCCGTGGACTGCAAGGCCGAGGTCGAGAAGGTGGCGCGCGCCGCCGCCGGCTCCCGCGTGTTCTGCCGCATCCTGTGCGACGGCGCGGGCGCGGAGTGGCCGCTGTCGCGCAAGTTCGGCTGCGAGCCCGCGATGGCCGCGGACGTGCTGGAGCATGCGCACCGGCTGGGGCTGGAGGCCTACGGCGTCTCGTTTCACGTCGGCTCCCAGCAGCGCAACACCGGCGCGTGGGACCGGGCGCTCGCGCAGGCGGCGGCCGTGTTCCGCGAGTGCGGCGAGCGCGGCATCAACCTGGCGATGGTCAACCTGGGCGGCGGCTTCCCGACCAAGTACCTGAAGAGCGTCCCGACCGTGAAGTCGTACGGCTCGGCGATCTTCAAGGCGCTGCGCCGGCACTTCGGCAACCGCATCCCGGAGACCATCATCGAGCCGGGCCGCGGCATGGTCGGCAACGCCGGCATGATCGAGGCCGAGGTGGTGCTCGTGTCGAAGAAGAGCGAGGACGACGACGTGCGCTGGGTCTATCTCGACATCGGCAAGTTCGGCGGCCTCGCCGAGACGATGGACGAGTCCATCCGCTACCCGATCCGCACCCCGCGGGACGGCGGCGAGATGGGGCCGTGCGTGCTCGCCGGCCCGACCTGCGACTCGGCCGACGTGCTGTACGAGAAGCAACCCTACGCGCTGCCGGTGAGCCTGGAGATCGGCGACAAGGTGCTGATCGAGGGCGCAGGCGCCTATACGGCGACCTACTCGGCCGTCGCCTTCAACGGCTTCTCGCCGCTGAAGGCCATCCACATCTGATCGCGTCCTGACAAGGGCGCGTCCCCCTCTCACAGCCCCTCCCGCGAAAGCGGGAGGGGATCGCGAGCGCGCGAGGACACGATCATGATCCAGATCCGTCAGGAGAAGCGAACCGACATCCCGGCCCGCGAGACGCTGCTCGACGCGGCGATGGGCGCGGAGCGCCGCGCCAAGTGCTCGGAGCGGCTGCGCGAGGACCGCATGCCCGCCGAGGGCCTGTCTTTCGTCGCCACCGACCGCGGCCGCGTGATCGCGACCGTGCGGCTGTGGCACGTCACGGCCGGTCCCGGCCGGCCGGTGCTGCTGCTCGGTCCGCTCGCGGTCGCGCCCGGCATGCAGGGCCGCGGCATCGGCGGCGCGCTGATGGCGCACGCGCTCAAGGCGGCGCGGCGCAGCGGCGCGGACGCGGTGATCCTGGTGGGCGACGCGCCCTATTACGGCCGCTTCGGCTTCTCGGCGGAGAAGACCGGCGGGCTGTGGATGCCGGGCGCCTACGATCCCGCCCGCCTGCTGGCGCTGGAACTGGTTCCCGGCGCGCTCCACGGCGCACGCGGCCTGATCGGCGCGGGCCGCCGGCGGCCGCGCAAGCCGGGCCTTTCGTCGCTCGTCGCCGCCGCCCTGCGGCCCGTGCCCCTGCTGCCGAACGCGGCATAACCCGCCGTCACAATCCCGTGGACGCCGCCTGTCACCAAGGCGGCGTCCGCTTCCATTGCCCCGCCCCGGCGGATATCACCCGCCCTGCTACCGGAGAACCCGCCCATGTCATCCGTCTGGCCCGTCCACGCCCGCTTCGATGGTCCCATCGTGCTGATCGGTTTTGGCTCGATCGGTCGCGGCATCCTGCCGCTGCTGGAGCGCCACATCGCGTTCGACGCCTCGAAGTTCACGGTAATCGATCCGGTCGACACCCACCGTGCGCTGCTGGACGAGCGCAAGCTGCGCCATATGCAAATCGCGATCACGAAGGAGAACCACCGGGAGGTTCTCACGCCGCTGCTCAAGGCCGGCCCCGGCCGCGGCCTGATCGTCAACCTGTCGGTGGACACCGGCTCGGCCGACCTGATCGACCTCTGCAAGGACGTCGACGCCTTCTACATCGACACGGTCTGCGAGCCGTGGCCCGGCCTCTACACCAGCAAGACCGCGACGGTCTCGCAGCGCTCGAACTACGCGCTGCGCGAGACCGTGCTCGACGTGCGCCGGCGCAGGCCCGGCGGCATCACCGCCGTCAGCGCCTGCGGGGCCAATCCCGGCATGGTGTCTTGGCTGGTCAAGCAGGCGCTCCTGAACATCGCCGCCGACACCGGGCTCGAGGTGGACGAGCCGAAGTCCCGCGAGGACTGGGCGCGGCTGATGCAGAAGGCCGGCGTCAAGGGCATCCACATCGCCGAGCGCGACACCCAGCGCGCGCGCGAGCCCAAGCCGCAGGGCGTGTTCGTCAACACCTGGTCGGTGGAGGGCTTCTGCTCGGAGGGCGTGCAGCCGTCCGAGCTGGGCTGGGGCACGCACGAGAGATGGATGCCACCGAACGGCCATCGCCACGACTTCGGCTGCGACGCCGCGATCTACCTGACGCAGCCCGGCGCGGGCACCCGGGTGCGCTCCTGGACGCCCACGGCGCAGGCCCAGCACGGCTTCCTCGTCACCCACAACGAGGCGAT
>CAZZCV010000060.1:17370-19801 GCA_964653225.1 uncultured Rhodoplanes sp.
AGAAATCGGCGATCGAGATCGCCGATTTCTTCACCGTGCGCGAAGGCGGCAAGGCTGTTTACCGGCCGACCTGCCACTATGCCTACCATCCCTGCGGTGACGCGGTGCTGTCGCTGCACGAGATGGCCGGCGCGGCCTGGCAGCGCCAGCCGGAATGGACGATCCTCGACGAGCACGAGATCGTGGACGGCATCGACGAGCTGGGCGTGCTGCTCTACGGCCACGCGAAGAACGCCTACTGGTACGGCTCGCAGCTCTCCATCGAGGAGACCCGCCAGCTCGCGCCCTACCAGAACGCGACCGGGCTGCAGGTGTCGTCTGCCGTGCTCGCCGGCATCGTCTGGATGCTGGAGAACCCGGACCGCGGTCTGGTGGAGGCCGACGAGCTGGATTTCCGGCGCTGCCTCGAGGTCCAGACGCCCTATCTCGGCCCCGTGATCGGCCGATACACCGACTGGACGCCGCTGACCGGCCGGCCGGGCTATTTCCCGGAGGACATCGACGCGAGCGACCCCTGGCAGTTCAAAAACGTGCTCGTCGGCTGAAGCCACGGGCAGTTCCGGAACGCCGAACGACACAGGGCGCCGCGCGAGCGGCGCCCTTCATTTTTCGTCTTCGGCTGTTTTTTTGACGCCGGGACGGAAAGCCTATCCCAGATCGACCACTCCGGCCTCGCCGTCCTCGGTGCCCCAGGCCAGCAGCGAGCCGGTCGCGTCCCACGCGATCGCGGTGACCTCGGCGCTGTCGGGGTGCTTCGCGATCACCTCGGCGCCGTCGTCGAGCCGCACCAGGAGAACCGTGCCGTCGGCATAGCCGACTGCGACCACCTCCTGCCTGGGATGCGGCACGACCACCGTGACGCGCACCGCGAAGGCCGCGAACATCTGCGGCGTCTTGCCCATCGGCCCGTCCTTGGACTGGAACGGCCACATCACCAGCTGCTCGGAGCCCGAGGTTGCGAGCCACTTGCCGCCCGCCGTCCAGGCGAAGGAACGCACGCGCGCGGAATAGCCGGACATGCGCATGTGCTTGCCGTCCGCGATGCGCCAGCCATGCAGCATCGGCTCCTGCATCGAGGTGACGAGAAACCTGCCGTCGGGACTGAAGCCCACGCCGTGGTGCGAGCCCTTCCACTCCAGGAATTCCGGCGCGGCCTGCGCGTTCGGGAACCAGAGCGAGACGCCGTTGTAATGCGCGACCGCGAGCCGCAGCCCCTTGGGCGCGAAGGCGAGGCCGCCGACCGTCGAGGCCACGTCGAGGGTGCGCGGGTCGCCCTTGCCGGCGCGCACGAACGCGGTCTTGCCTGCCGACCAGGCGACCGCGCCGTCCGGGCCGCAGGCCACGCAGTCGATCCAGCGCCGCTTCGGATCGGTCGCCACCGGCCGGGTCTCGCCCTTCGCATCGGTCGCAGTCACGGTGCCGTCGTCGCCCCCGGTGACGACCTGCGCGGCGTCGGCCGCCGCCGACAGGATGCCGCCGCCGTGCGCGGCCACACGGATCTCGTCGGCCTTCTCGGGCACGAGCAGCACGGCCTCTTCCGCCAGCACGAACGCGGCGGTGCGACCGAGGAAATGCGCAGAGACGACGCCCGCGCCGGGCGCGAGGGGTCGCGTGCGGGACACGACGGAGGGGGTATCGGTGGTCTGATCGGTCATCGCAACCTGTCATGGCCGGGCGCGATCCGGCCATCCATCCCTTGAAACGCCCTTTGTCGAGATGATGGATCGCCGGGTCAAGCCCGGCAATGACACCGGGGCCGCTACGCCACGCAGGCCTCGAAGCCCTGCCGGATTTTCTCCTCGGGCAGGTTGCGGCCGATGAACACGACGCGGCTGTCGCGGGTCTCGTCCTTCTTCCACGGCCGCTGGTGGTCGCCGTCCAGGATCATGTGCACGCCCTGGAACACGAAGCGCTCGTCGTCGTCCTTGAACGACAGGATGCCCTTGCAGCGCAGGATGCTCGGACCCTCCTGGGCGACCAGCTCCTGCACCCAGGGGAAGAACTTGTCGGGGTCGAGCGGCTTGTCAGTCCTGAGCGAGAACGACTGCATGTCCTCGTCGTGGTAGTGTTTCAGCCCGCCGTGGTGATGGTGGTGATGGCCATCGCCGTGATCGTGATGGTGCTCATGATCGTGGTCGTCGCCGGCGTGCAGGAACTCGGGCTCGATGTCGAGGATGCGGTCGAGGTCGAAGGCGTTGCGGCCGAGCACCTGATCGAGCGCAATCTGCGAACGCTGGGTGCGGTGGAGCTTCGCATAGGGGTTGATGCCGCGGATCCGGGCCTCGACCTCGCGCAGCTCGTTCTCCTGCACGAGATCGGTCTTGTTGAGCAGGATCACGTCGGCGAAGGCGATCTGGTTCTTGGCTTCCGGGGCGTCCTTGAGCCGGTAATTCAGCCATTTGGCATCGGTCACGGTGACGACGGCGTCGAG
>CAZZCV010000061.1:0-11771 GCA_964653225.1 uncultured Rhodoplanes sp.
CCCGCCATCAGGAAGCCGAAGGCGTGGATTGGATAGCTCGGGTCCGGCACGATCACCACGTCGCCCGGCGCGGTGATCGCCTGGGCCACGTTGGCAAAGCCCTCCTTGGAGCCGAGCGTGGCCACGACCTGGGTGTCGGGGTTGAGCTTCACGCCGAAACGGCGGGCGTAATAGGCAGCCTGGGCGCGGCGCAGGCCAGCGATCCCCTTGGAGGCGGAGTAGCGGTCGGTGCGGGTCTTGCCGAGCGTCTCCTTCATCTTCTCGACGACATGGGACGGCGCGGGCAGGTCCGGGTTGCCCATGCCGAGGTCGATGATGTCGGCGCCCGCGTTGCGCGCGGCCGCCTTGGCCCGGTTCACGGTCTCGAAGACGTAGGGCGGCAGACGCTTGATGCGGTAAAATTCTTCCATGATCCCAGTCTCTGCGGCGGGCCCGTTCCGAAGCCATTCGCGACGCCGGATCGCCTTTTAGCACGCGGCGGGATTCCCGCCAGTTAGTAGATCGGCCGGCCGCCGGGGCCCGCTGCCGGAGCCGGCTGGGTCTCGGCCGGCTTTTTCGGGGGCCGCTCGGGCTCGGGCGTGATCGGCAGACCGGCGGCCGCCTGGTTGCGGGCGCGCGCGGCCAGAAGCTCCCGCTCCACCCGCTCCTGCTCGGCCTCGTTCATGAGCGCGGCCGGCCGGGCGGGCGGCATGTCGTGCACCGCGGGATAGGCCACCGGCGTCACCGGGCGCTCGGGCGCTCCGGAGGGAAGTCCGATGCCCGGTGCCTCGGAGGCGCGCTCGGAAATCCGCTCGGCGACGGAGCCGCACCCCGCCAGTCCGAGCGCCGCCGCAAGCGCAACGGCCAAGGCCGCACCCCGCCGCACGCGCGACCGCAGGTCCGGTCCCTCAACTCTCAACGATGCGCCATGGCGTCGCAAGCTCTTCAACTCCCGCGCCGTCCCTGCCGGGACCCGGCGGCGATCACGCATCCATCATTGGGGAAATGCGTGAAATTGGCGTAAACTCAACGGACAGATGGGAATGTCGGGTAGCCTGCCAATATGGTCAAAGCAAGGACCGGGCGGCAGCCTGAGGAAGACCGAGCGGCCGGTCACAGGTCCGCCACGGAAACGACGCACCCTGCCAGGCCCCGCGGATTCGCGGCCACGCGGGGGGCAACAGGGCTGGAACGCGGATTGCAGGCCTCGGAGGCGATGAAAGACAACGTGAAGCCCACTCCGGCGCGCATCGGCGCCGTCGATATCGAGGCCTTCTCGAAGAACCTCGCCCGCGTGGTCGAGGAAGGCGGCAAGGCGCTGGCCGCCTACCTGAAGCCCCGCGAGGAGGGCCAGATCAAGGACCAGTACACCGAGGGCGTCGCCGACGTGGTCAAGACGCTCGGCCACGTCGCGGAATACTGGCTGGCGGACCCGACCCGCGCGGTCGAACTCCAGACCCGGCTCGGCAAGACCTATCTCGACCTGTGGGGCGCAGCCGCCAAGCGGCTGGCCGGCGAAGGCGCGGAGCCGGTCGCCGCGGCCGACCCCAAGGACCGGCGCTTCAGCGATCCGGAATGGTCGTCCAACCAGTTCTTCGACTTCGTCAAGCAGGCCTATCTGCTCAGCTCGCAATGGGCCGACATGCTGGTCCGCGACGCGGAAGACCTCGACCCGCACACCCGCCAGAAGGCCGAGTTCTACGTGAAGCAGATCGCCAACGCGGTCTCGCCCTCGAACTTCGTGCTGACCAATCCGGAGCTGTGGCGCGAGACGCTCGGCTCCAACGCCGAGAACCTGGTGCGCGGCATGCACATGCTGGCCGAGGACATCGAAACCGGCGGCGGCGACCTCAAAATCCGCCAGTCCGACCCGGCCCCGTTCGCGATCGGGCGCAATCTCGCGCTCAGCCCCGGCAAGGTGATCTTCCAGAACGAGCTGATGCAGCTCATCCAGTACACGCCGGCGACGCCGCAGGTGCTCCGGGTGCCGCTGCTGATCGTGCCGCCCTGGATCAACAAGTTCTACGTCCTCGACCTCACGCCGGAGAAGTCCTTCATCAAGTGGTGCGTGGACCAGGGCCTCACGGTGTTCGTGATCTCCTGGGTCAACCCGGACGAACGCCACGCGACGATGGACTTCGAGGACTACATGAAGCTCGGGCCGCTCGCCGCGCTCGACGCCATCAAGCAGGCGACCGGCGAGGACAAGGTCCACACCATCGGCTATTGCGTCGGCGGCACGCTGCTTGCGATCACGCTCGCCTACATGGCGGCGCAGCGCGATCCCCGGATCATGTCGGCCACGCTGTTCACGGCGCAGGTCGACTTCACCCACGCCGGCGACCTCAAGGTGTTCGTGGACGAGGAGCAGTTGCAGGCAATCGAGAAGCGCATGAAAGAGCGCGGCTATCTCGAAGGCCGGAAGATGGCGAGCGCCTTCAACATGCTGCGCTCCAACGACCTGATCTGGCCCTACGTGATCAACAACTACCTGCGCGGCAAGACACCGATGCCGTTCGACCTCTTGTACTGGAATTCCGATTCCACCCGCATGCCGGCGGCCAACCACTCGTTCTATCTGCGCAACTGCTATCTCGAGAACACGCTGGCGCGCGGAAAGATGACGCTCGGCAACGTCAAGCTCGATCTCGGCAAGGTGACGGTGCCGGTCTACAACCTCGCCACCCGCGAGGACCACATCGCGCCGGCGAAGTCGGCGTTCCTCGGCTCGAAGTTCTTCGGCGGGCCGGTGAAGTTCGTGCTGTCGGGATCGGGCCACATCGCCGGCGTGGTCAACCCGCCGGCCAAGGGCAAGTACCAGTACTGGACCGGCGGCAAGGCCGGCAAAGGCACCCTGGAGGCCTGGATCGAGAAAGCGACCGAGCACCCCGGCTCCTGGTGGCCGGACTGGATCGAATGGATCCGGTCGCACGACGCCGCCACGGTCGAGGCGCGCGAGCCCGGCGGCGGCCGGCTCGCGCCGATCGAGGACGCGCCCGGCAGCTACGTCAAGGTGCGCGACTGAAGCGTCCGCTTACGGGAACAGGGCGACCTGCTCGAGGCCCGCGGTTTCCGGAAAACCCAGGAGCAGATTCATGTTCTGCACCGCCTGGCCGGAGGCGCCCTTCACCAGGTTGTCGAGCGCCGAGATCACGATGGCGCGGCCCGGCGCGCGGTCCTTCGCCACGCCGATGAAGGTCATGTTGGAGCCGCGCACGTGCCGCGTCTGCGGCGTCCGGCCGAACGGCAGCACGTGCACGAACGGCTCGTCCGCGTAGGTTCTCGCAAGGATCGCGTGCAGGTCTTCGGGCGAGGTGCCGCGCGTGCCCCGCACGTAGATCGTCGAGAGGATGCCGCGGTTCATCGGCACCAGATGCGGCGTGAAGCTGACCACCACCTCCTGTCCGGCCGCCTTGGAGAACTCCTGGTCCAGCTCCGCCATGTGCCGGTGATGGCCGACGCCGTAGGCGTGGAAGCCCTCCGACACCTCGGAGAACAGCATCTCCTCCTTGGCGGAGCGGCCCGCCCCGGTCATGCCGGACTTGGAATCGATGACGATGCCGTCGATCTCCACCGCCCGCGCCTTCAGCAGCGGCGTCAGCGGAAGCTGCGCGCAGCTCGTGTAGCAGCCGGGGTTGGCGACGAGCTGGGCCTTGCGGATGTCCTCGCGGTACATCTCGACCAGTCCGTAGACCGCCTGCCGCTGCAGCTCGGGCGCATGATGCTCGTGGCCGTACCACTTCGCATAGGCCGCCGGATCGTCGAGCCGGAAGTCGGCCGACAGGTCCACCACCTTCACCCGCGGCGCCTTCGAGAAAAGGTCTTTGATCACGGTCTGCGTGGTGGCGTGCGGCAGCGCGCAGAAGACGAGATCGACGCCCCCTTTTGCCCACTCGATGCTGTCGATGGACACCAGGTCCGGCAGGTCGAACGGCGCGAACTGTGGAAACACGTCGGCCACCCTCTGGCCGGCGCGGCGGTCCGCGGTCAGCAGCACGATCTCGACGTGAGGATGGCGCAGCAGCAGGCGCACCAGCTCCGAGCCGGTGTAGCCGGAGGCCCCGAGAATGCCGATCTTCGCTTTCGCAGCCATGATTTAGTCCTTTCGGCGAACGGTCGAGACCGGGCCGGGCAATCCGCAGGAGCTTGAAAGGGTCGCTGCCGCGGAAATCCGGTCCGGCGGCACGGGAGCGGTCAGACGCCGCGCGCCCGTGCTGCGCGAGCACGGCGTCGAGAAGGGGCGCGGGTGAAAACCGTCGTCATGGACGGCGCTATACCGTTCCCCGCCCCGCCCGGTCAAGAAATCCGCATTCGCCGCATCCGCAATCGCATGGCGTGGCCACGGCCGCCGATCCCCAGAATCATGTTACGCGCGCAAGAGGAACACGCATTTCGGGGAAGACGACATGCCGGGATCGGTTTCGCGCCTGCGCGTCGTGGGCAGGGCGGCGGGAATGGCTCTCGTGACTGCGGTTTCGCTCGGCGAACCCGCGGCGGCGCAGTCGGTGCAGAACCGCCAGAGCGCGATCCGGCCCCTCTCCGACTGGCTCCAGATCGAGGCCTTCGCCGGCCTGCTCAGCGGCACCTCGCGCGAGCATGTCTTCGATGCCGCGACCGGCCGCAGCGTGAGCCGCCTCGACTGGCAGATCAAGGAGATGGGCGTGCTGGGCGGCTACCTGACCGTGGCGCCGGCGAGCTGGCTGAGCCTGCGGGTCGGCGGCTGGCTGCCGTTCGCCTCGCGCAACAGGATGGACGACTACGACTGGCTGGTGCCGCCCTTCGCGGACTGGAGCGACTGGTCGAGCCACGACGACGTGCCGCTGCACCGCGCCTACATGCTCGACGCGCGCGCCGCGGTGCGCGTGGTCGCCTCCGGCCGCGGATCGATCAGCCTGCTGGCGGGCTACCGGCGCCTGCATTTCAACTGGGGCAGCCGGGGCGGCAGCTTCATCTATTCGGAGAACGGCGGTTTCCGGAATGCCGTCGGCACGTTCCCCGCCGGCGAGGACGGCATCTCCTACAAGCAATGGTTCGACACGCCCTATCTCGGCGTATCCGCGCGGATCTCGCACGAGCGCTGGACGCTCGAGGGCGAACTCATCGGCGCGCCCTGGGCCTGGGCCCGCGACGAGGACAATCATCACCGGACCACCACGCTGTTCGAGGACCGCGCCAACCGCATGACCATGATCGGCGTCAGCGGCATGATCGGCTACAGGCTCACGGACATCCTGACGCTGACCGGGCGGGCCGAATATCAGCACTACGATCTCGGCAGGGGCGTGGCGCGGTCGACGGATTATTCGACCGGCGAGGTGACCGTCTTCGGCGGCCCCGCCGCAGGAATGGAGCACAGCTCCCTGTTGCTGTCGGTGGGGCTGTCCGCCCGCCTGCCGTAAACCGGGTTCGGCAGGCAGGGGTCCCCGCCGCCCGCTGAAAAAAGACTCCGCCAGCCGCTGGCGCGAGCGGAGCCCGCCCCCCATGTGGAACCCATGCACCGGCTTCGAACAGCCCCGGCACCGCTTCGCACCGCCCTGGCGATCGTCATGGCGCTGGCGTTCGGCTTCATGAGCCTGGCGCACGGGCCGCTCATGGCGTTCGCGGCCCCGGCCTCAGACAGCGCGCCGCACGCACACCACGGTCCGGCCGACCCCGCGCACCATGACGGGGCCGCAGCACCGGCTGCCGCTCACGATCATTCTGGCCACTCCCACGCGGCCGCGCACGACGGACACGCCCTGCCCGCCGCGCCGGACGCATCCGCCGCCTGCAACAGCTTTGACTGCTGCACCGCGGTGGCGCCGCCCGCGATCGCGGCTCCGGCGCTGGGCGCCTCGCCTCTGGAAACGCTCGCGGCGCTGCCGCCGCGACGGATTTCCCCGGCCGGCCTCGAACCCGCCGACCCCCCACCCCGCCTCCAGGCCTGATCGGATTCGAACGTTCGTTTTCTGAACGGCCTCGGCCCTCCGCGGGCGCGGCCGAAACCGAAATCCTGGAGATCGAAGATGAAGAAGACCCTCACGTTTGCGGCGGCCGGGCTCGTGCTCGCATCCGCCACCGTCTACGCCGTCGCGCAGATGCATCAGCACGGGCCGGGTCCCGGCGCGATGCAGGAAAGGATGCAGGAGCGGATGAAAGGGCCGCACGGTCCGATGCCTCAAGGCGGAATGAAGCACGGCGGCGGACACGGCCCCGGCGGGCATGGCTCGAGTGGGCATGGCCCCGGCGGGCACGACCACGGAGCGGCTCCGGTCCGGGGCGACACCGGCCCGGCGAGCCAGGCGTTCCGCGCCATCAACGACAAGATGCACCGCGGCATGGACATCGCCTTCACCGGCAACGCCGACGTCGACTTCGTGACGGGCATGATCCCACATCACGAGGGCGCGGTGGAAATGGCGAAGGTGGTGATCGCCTTCGGCAAGGATCCGGAAATCCGCAAGCTCGCCGAAGAGGTCGTGCGGGCGCAGGAAGGCGAGATCGCGCTGATGAAGGCGTGGCTCGCCCGCAACAGAAAGTAACCGTTGACGAAACCGGCGGGGCCTGACGCCCCGCCGGTCATCGTCGAACCCGCCGCCCGCCGTTCAGGCCGCCGGAACGAACCGGTAGCCGCTGCCGTGCTTCTCGATCCGGCCGTGTCCGGGGAACGGGAAGTGAAACGCCTGCACGGGGATGCGCTCCTCCGCCAGCATGTCGTAGATGCGACGGCGCGTCGCCACCGCCTGCACCGGGTCCTGGTCGAACCAGCCCTGCCAGTCCGGGTTCTGCGCGAAGATGATCGCGTGGTTGCAGACGTCCGCCTGGATGAAGACGCGCGCGCCCGCCGAAGAGGCCAGATAGGAGGTGTGGCCGATGCTGTGGCCGGGCGTGCCGACCGCAACGATGCCGGGCGCAACCTCGGTGTCCCACCTGTAGCGCGTCACCTTCCGGCCGAGCGCCTCGAACACCCGGCGGTTGTTCTTGAACAGTCCCTCCATGCGGCCCTTGGGCGCGCGCGCCATCTCGGCGTCGTCCATCCAGAAATTCCACTCGGTCTCCGACACCTTGATCTCGGCGTTGGGGAACGCGCGCGATCCGTCCGCAAGCAGCACGCCGTTGATGTGGTCGGCGTGGCAATGGGTCACCACCACCATGTCGATCGAATTGCGGTCGATGCCTGCGGCGTCGAGGTTGCGGTTCAGCGTGCCGCGCTCGCCCTTGCTCTCGATGAAGGCCTCCTCGCCGTTGCCGGCATCGAACAGCACACGCTGGCCGCCGGTCTCGACCAGGACCGGCGCATAGCTGTTCCTGAGCTTGTCGGTGGCCATGCCGGCCTCCGCGAGCGCGGCTGCGACCTGCGCGGTCGGGGCGTTGGTGACGAAGCCCTCGACGTCCGCCGTGCGGTATCCGTCCGACAGCACGGTCACGGTCATGTCGCCGACCGAATAGCGATGCACGATGTCCGTCACGGCAAGCCCCCTGTCATGCGAAGGCCGCCCGAACCGTCGGGCGGCCTCCTTGAAAACCCGTCCGCGTCGATATCAGATCGCCGCGTTCCACGGAACGTAGTTCTCGCGATAGGCGTTGCCGGCCTTCTCGATATAGGCGAGCGCCGGGAACGGATAGTGGAAGCCCTGCACCGGAATCCGGTCGGCCGACACCATGTCGTAGACCTTGCGGCGGGTGGCTTCGGCCATCTTGGCGTCCTGGTCGAACATGATCGCCCAGTCCGGGTTGCGCACGAACAGCGGGATGTTGGTCACGTCGCTCTGCACGAACACCTTGCCGTTGCCGGACGTGACCATGAACGCCATCTGGCCCGGCGTGTGGCCGTAGGCGGCCACCGCCTGCACGCCCGGCAGCACGTCCTTGCCCGCCTCGTACTGCGTGACCTTGCGGCCGAGCGCGTCGAACACGCGGCGCGCGCCGGCGAACACGCCTTTCATGCGGTCGGTCGTCTGCTTGCCCATCTCGGCGTCGTCCATGAAGTACTTCCACTCCGGCGCGGGCACCATCACCTCGGCCTTCGGGAACGCCGGCTTGCCGTCGGCGCCGAGCAGGCCGTTGATGTGGTCGCCGTGGAAGTGGGAGATGATCACCACATCCACCTGGGCGGGGTCGATGCCCGACGCCTTCAGGTTAGTCTGGAACTGGCCGACGCGGCCCTTGGATTTCTCCAGCATGCCCGCGCCGATGCCGGTGTCGATCACCGCAAGGCGCGATCCGGTGTTGATGACGATCGGCGAATAGGGCACGCCGACCATGTCGGGGCCGGGCTGCAGGAAGGCGGCCGCGAGACCCTTGTTGACCTCGTCCCGGCTCTTGCCGACGACGAAGCCGTCCGGAAACTTGAACATGTTGTAGCCGTCGGTGACGACCGTGATCTCGATATCGCCGACCTTGTACCGGTACCAGCCAGCGTTCTGCTTGCCGATCTGCGGTGCGGCGGCGAGCGCGGGACCGGCCGCAGCCAGCGGCGTGAGCGCGGTGGCGGCGGTCGCTGCGGCGGCCGTCAGCACGGTGCGGCGGTTCAGTTCTGACATCGGCGTTCTCCCTGGAAGCGAAGCGGTCATGGCCTGCGGCCATCGTTCTGCCGGGCGATATTAGCCGCCGGCGCGGCCCCGCGATACGGCGGCACGGCATCATCGACGCCACCCGACGAAACACTCCTGCGCCGATTCTATTCCACCGGCATGACAAGGCGTCGCAGGCGGTCCTGATCTATCCCCAGATCCACTTGATCACGGTCGAGGTCACGTCGCCGAGCAGCAGCAGCACGGCGGCCCAGACGAAGGCGGAGCTGAAGTTGGCGGCCTGGAAGCGCCAGATCGGCATGTGGAAGATGCCGGCGACCAGAGGCACGCTGGCGCGCAGCGGTCCCGAGAAGCGGCCGATGAAGATCGCCAGCGCACCCCACTTCTGCACGAAGGCCTCGCCCTTGGGGATCAGCTCCGGGTGCCGCGACAGCGGCCACATGCGATAGACGCGGGTGCCCAGCACCTGGCCGAGCCAGTAGGATACCCAGTCGCCGAGCGCCGCCCCGATCGAACCCGCGATCCAGATCGGCCAGAAGTTCAGCCCGCTCGCGCCGATGAGCGTGCCGATGCCGACCAGCGCGGCCCAGGCCGGGATCAGCAGCGAGATGAACGCCAGCGATTCCGCGAAGCACAGCGCGAACACCACGGGCGCGGCCCAGACCTGGTGGAGCTTGACGAACTCGATGATCGACTGGGCGTAGGCTTCGAGGTCCATCGCGGCGCGTCCTGCCTTCCGTCTGTTCCGCCCCTGCCCGGGAATCCACCCGGCAGGCGGCGGATTCCCTTATCCCGCCGGCCCTGGATAAGCCAGTTGTCCGAAAGCCGGTTCCCGCCCTCAGGTCGAGCCGGTAGCCGCTGGCATCCGGACGTGGCAAGAAGGCCCCCCGGCCACCCGCCGCCCCGCCCGATCGTCCATCACGCCAGACCGTCCGTCACGCGCCATGAACCAGCCTCCCGTTTTCCGCGAAGAGATCGGCCGCCTCGAATATTGGCGCCGGCGGCTGTTCTCGGGGACGCTGCGGCGGCTCGGCTATCCGAACCACGTGATCGAGGCGCAGGGCGCACGCTTCGTGGTCGACACCACCGACCTGATCGGCCGCTCGCTCGCCTGGTACGGCATCTGGGAGGCCATGCAGCTCGAGGTGCTGGCGGGCGTCTGCAGGCAGAAAAAGGCCGACCTCTTCCTCGACATCGGCGCCAACGTGGGGGTCTACAGCGTGATGTTCGGCACCCGGAACCTGGTGCCGGATATCCTCGCGTTCGAGCCCGATCCGGGCAATTACGCGCACCTGCTCGCCAACCTCCACGTCAACGGCCTGACCGGCAAGGTGAAGACGCACCCCGTCGCCGTCGGCTCGGCGGCCGGCGAGGTCACGCTGATGGAGGCGGGCGCGCACAACCGCGGCGAGTCCTGGGTCGTGCATGCGGACCAGCCGCCGGAGGAGGCCCCAGGCGTCGCCACTCACACGGTGAAGCAGATCCGCTTCGACGACGAGTTCGCCATCGCCGGCAAGACGCTGGTGATCAAGATGGACGTTGAGGGCTCCGAGTTCCACGCCCTGCGCGGGATGGAGCGCACGCTGCGCGAGAACGCCTGCTATCTCCAGGTGGAGCTGTATTCCGACCGGATCGAGGAGTTGAAGGCGCTGTTCGCCGGTCTCGGCTACCGCTTCCTGCGGACCTGCGACATCGACCATTATTTCACCAACATGCCGGACGTTGAGTAGGCTCCGGCCGCAACGTCCCCACCATCCCATCGGCAGGCCCGGCCGTGGCATATTCGGCCTGCAACTGATTCGATCTCCGACCGACATCCCATGGCCAAGAAAACCGCAAGCAAGACCGCCAAATCCGACAAGAAGGCCGGCGACCTGTTCGCGCAGCCGCCCGCAGCCGCCCGCCGCGAAGCGGAGAAGCCCTCCCCGCGCAAAGACAAGCCCGCGCGCGGCCAGGGCGACGGCAGCTATTCGGCCAGGCACATCGAGGTGCTGGAGGGGCTGGAGCCGGTGCGCCGGCGGCCCGGCATGTACATCGGCGGCACCGACGAGAAGGCCCTGCACCACCTGTTCGCCGAGGTGATCGACAATTCGATGGACGAGGCGCTGGCCGGCCACGCGAGCTTCATCGAGGTGGAGCTGGACGCCGAAGGCTTCGTAGCCGTGACCGACAACGGCCGCGGCATCCCGGTGGACCCGCATCCGAAGTTCAAGAACAAGTCCGCGCTCGAAGTGATCATGTGCACGCTGCACGCCGGCGGCAAGTTCGACTCCGAGGTCTACGAGACCTCCGGCGGCCTGCACGGCGTCGGCGTGTCGGTCGCCAACGCGCTGTCCGATCGCCTGGAAGTAGACGTGTGGCGCGAGCAGCAGCACCACCGCATGGCGTTCGCCCGCGGCGTCCCCCAAGGCAAGCTGGAGAAGCTCGGCCGCGCGCCCAACAAGCGCGGCACCCGCGTCCGCTTCCGGCCCGATCCCGAGATCTTCGGGCCGAAGGCCGCGTTCCGGGCGGAACGGCTGTTCCGTATGACGCGCTCCAAGGCATACCTGTTCGGTGGCGTCGAAATCCGCTGGTCCTGCGCGCCGGAGCTGGTGGCGGGCACCGACACCCCGGCCGAGGCCACCTTCCACTTCGCGGACGGGCTCAGCGACTACCTGAAGACCGCGCTTGAAGGCGCGACGCTGGTGCACCCGGACATCTTCTCCGGCATGGCCGGCAAGACCGGTTCGCACGGCGGCGTGCAATGGGCGGTGGCCTGGACCGCCGACGCCGACGGTTTCCTCCACTCCTACACCAACACGGTGCCGACACCGGACGGCGGCACCCACGAGTCGGGCCTGCGCTCGGCGCTGCTGCGCGGGCTGAAGGACCACGCCGAGCGCGTGGGCCAGGGCAAACGCGCGGCCTCGATCACCAGCGACGACGTCATGGTCGGCGCAGGCTGCATGCTCTCCGTGTTCATCCGCGAGCCCGAGTTCCAGGGCCAGACGAAAGACCGCCTCGCCACCGCCGAGGCCCAGCGCATCGTCGAGAACGCGATCAAGGACCCGTTCGACCACTGGCTCGCCGGCAATCCGGCGCAGGCCAACCGGCTCCTGGATTTCGTCGCCGACCGCGCCGAAGAGCGCATCCGCCGCCGCCAGGAAAAGGACATCTCGCGCAAGAACGCCACCCGCAAGCTGCGCCTGCCCGGCAAGCTCGCGGACTGCACCCGCAACGCGGCCGCGGGCTCGGAGATCTTCATCGTCGAGGGCGACAGCGCCGGCGGCTCCGCCAAGC
>CAZZCV010000061.1:11781-19728 GCA_964653225.1 uncultured Rhodoplanes sp.
CAACGTCGCCTCCGCCGGACGCGACAAGCTCGCCCAGAACGCCCAGCTCGCCGACCTGATCCAGGCGCTCGGCTGCGGCGCGGGCGAGCGCTACAACGAGGGCGACCTGCGCTACGACAAGGTGATCGTGATGACCGACGCCGACGTGGACGGCGCGCACATCGCCTCGCTGCTGATCACATTCTTCTACCGCCAGATGCCCAAGCTGATCGAGGACGGCCACCTCTATCTCGCGGTGCCCCCTCTCTACCGCCTCACGCACGGCGGCAAGACCTTCTATGCGCGCGACGAGAGGCATCGCGACGAGCTTCTGAAGAGCGAGTTCCGCTCCAATGCAAGCGTCGAGATCGGCCGCTTCAAGGGGCTGGGCGAGATGATGGCGCACCAGCTCAAGGAAACCACGATGGACCCCAGGAGGCGCACGCTGCTGCGGGTCCGGATCGTCGAGGACGACCGCAAGGACACCGAGCGGTCGGTCGAGCGGCTGATGGGCACCCGTGCCGAGGCGCGCTTCGAGTTCATCACCGAGCGCGCCGAGTTCGCCAGCGAGGAATTGCTGGACGTGTGATCCGCGACGGCCCGGGCGCGGCTACGGCCTATCCGTGGCTGACCTTGTCGACAGCGGCGTCGGCCTTGCGCTGGGCTCGGGCATGCGCCCGCTTCGCCATGCGCCTGCGCAGGTCCTCCAGCTCCTCCTCGGTCAGGTCCTCGATATCGATGTAGCGGTCGCTGGCCGCGCTGGCGCGGATCAGTTCGTCGAGCTTGACCTGGATCGCGGCGCCGTCGCGGTTCTGAGTGTTCTGGATCAGAAACACCATCAGGAAGGTGACGATGGTGGTCCCGGTGTTGATGACGAGCTGCCAGGTGTCGGAGAACCCCAGGAACGGACCGGACGCCGCCCACAGGATCACGGTCACGCAGCACAGCACGAAGGTCACCGGCTTGCCGACTGCATGCGCCATCGCGGTGGCGATCGCCGCAAATCGCTTCGACAGCGCGGAGGGCCTGCTCATGGACGATCCTTCGGGCGCGCCGGCCGCAAGGCCGCGGCCCGCCCCTGACAAATCCCGGCCGGCCTTTTGGTTGCAGGCCTAATCCATCGGCAGGCCGGCGTAGTTCTCCGCGAGCGACCGCTGGGCGTGAACCGAGCCCGCGAGATAGTCCAGCTCCGCGACCTGACGCCTGCGGTCGAACGGGTTCTCGTCCGGAAACAGGTGCAGGAGCCGCGTCATCCACCACGAGAAGCGCTGCGCCTTCCACACGCGGCCGAGCGCGGTGTCGGAATAGGTTTCAAGCCCGCGCGTGTCGCCCTTGCCGTAGAACGCCTCCAGCGCGCGCGACAGCACGCGCACGTCGGCAAAGGCGAGGTTCATGCCCTTGGCCCCGGTCGGCGGCACGATATGCGCGCTGTCGCCGGCCAGGAACAGCCGGCCGTGTCGCATCGGCTCGGCCACGAAGGAGCGCATCGGCGCCACGATCTTCTCGGTGATGGGTCCGCGCGGCAGCGGCTTCACGCCGCCAAGCCGGGTTTCCAGTTCGTCCCAGATCTTCCCGTCCGGCCAGTCGTCGGGATTCTCGTCCGGGCGGACCTGGAGATAGTAGCGCACCACGCTCGGCGAGCGCATCGAGAACAGCGCGAAGCCGCGCTCGTGATACGAATAGATCAGTTCCTCCGCGACCGGAACGGCGTCGGCGAGGATGCCGAGCCAGCCGAACGGATACTCCCGCTCGAAGGCAGCCACCCGGCCCGCCGGAACGCTGGGCCGGCTCACGCCGTGGAAGCCGTCGCAGCCGGCGATGAAGTCGCATTCGATGGTCTGCGCCCGGCCCCCGTGGGTGAAACGGATCGCGGGCGACGCGCCGTCGATGCCATGCAGGCTCACGTCCGAGGCTTCGAACAGGATCGAAGCGCCGTCGGCGAGCCGCCGCGCGATCAGGTCCTTCACCACCTCCTGCTGGCCGTAAACCGTGACGCGCTTGCCGACCAGCCTGTGAAAGTCGATGCGGTGCAGCGCGCCGGCGAACCCGACGAAGATGCCGTCGTGCACGAGCCCCTCGCGCCGGAGCCGCTCGCCGACGCCTGTCTCGACCATCAACTCGGCCGCCCATTGCTCCATCAGCCCGGCACGCACCCGGGCCTCGCAATAAGCGCGGCTGCGGCTTTCCACGATCAAGCTGTCGATGCCCGCCTGGTGAAGCAGATGCGACAGCATCAGCCCCGCGGGGCCACAACCGACGATTCCGACCCTGGTGCGCATTCATCCTCCCCGCTCCGGCCGTGAGAATGGAGCGTCCCCCCATCGGCTCCAAAGAACGGATGCGGGAATCGATGGTCCGTTTCCGGGCCGCTTGCTCCCGGAAAACGCTCAAGCCCCGGATGACCGGGGCTTGAGGCCGCGCACGCGACGAAGGACGGACGGATCAGTTGAACTTGAGGTTCGCCGCCTTGATGATCGCCAGATAGCCCTCGATGTCCTTGTCGATCATGGCGCGGAACTGGGCCGCGCTCCAGCCGCCGCCGGGATTGACCGCCATCTGCTTGAGCTTGGATGCGACGTCGGGGTGGGAGATCGACTTGCGCAACCCGTCCTCGAGCTTGGCGATGATCGAGGGCGGCGTGCCCGTGGGCGCGAAGAAGCCGCTCCAGAGCTGTGTGTTGACGTCCGGGAAGCCGGCCTCGGCCATGCTCGGGATATCCGGCAGCTCCGCCGAACGCTCCGATCCCGTCACCGCCAGCGCCCGCACCTTGCCGCCGCGGATCATCGGGATCGCGGGCGGCCCATCCGAGATCGCAAGCAGGGTCTGGCCGCCGATCACGCTCAGGATCATCTCGTTGCTGCTCTTGTAGGGGATCATCGTCCCCGGCATGTTGGCCTTGAGCTTGAGCAGCTCGCTCGAAATGGTGAAGGCCGGCGAGGTCGAGGCGTAGTTCGACTTGTCCGGATTCTTCCGGGCCCACTCCACCAGCTCCTTGACGTTCTTGGCCGGATGGCCGGGCGCGATCACCAGGATCAGTGGGAAGTTGGCGATCATCGCCAGGGGCGAGAACGTCTTGGTCGGATGGTAGGACAGGTTCGGATAGGCTGCGGCCGCGATCGACATCACGCCCGAAGCGCCGACGAACAGCGTGTAGCCGTCCTTCGGCTGGTTCATGACGTATTCGGCGGCGAGACGGCCGCCCGCTCCCGGTCGGTTCTCGATGACGATCGTCTGGCCGCCCAGATGCTCCGACAGCTTGGCGGTGACCAGGCGGGCGAAGATGTCGTTGCCGCCGCCGGCCGCGAACGGCACCACCACGCGGACCGGACGGTTCGGATAGTTCGCGGCGGGATCGGCCTGCGCCGCGGCCGGCGTCGTCCACGGCAACGCCGCCATCCCGGCGGCCGCGACCGCCACCGCGCCCAGCATCAGGCGCCGAATCCTGTTCACGCTCATCGAAATCCCTCCCATTTTTCCGTTTCTGCTCCGCAACGCCGACCGGCCTCACGGCATGCCTGCGCATCGCGCGAAGCGTAACCCAATTCGGGTGAAAGTCGAATGTCTCCGCTTTGACCCACAAAGCCATGAAAGAAAACGGATATTCCCCCTCGATCCAGGACTGCGCCGGCCGGCGCGGCTTATCTTTTCCGGCCCGACTGACATCCCGGCTGCGCCGGGGCGCGAGCAATTTCAGACGGAATGTGAAGGGCTTAATTTAACCTACAAGGCCCGCCAGCATTGACTTTCACGGTCCGGACCCTATGTTCCGGCGAACGGTACGAACCCAGATTCGACCGACCCTTCCCGCGCATCCACCGTCGTCCCGTTGTTTGTCCGGCGCGGCTTCCGGGCGGTCCCGCAGAGGCTCTATGCCCTTTTCTGAACTCGGCTTGTCCGACAAGGTTCTCTCCGCCGTCGCGGCGGCCGGTTACACCACCCCGACCCCGATCCAGCAGCAGGCCATCCCGCACGTTCTCGCCCGGCGCGACGTGCTCGGCATCGCCCAGACCGGCACCGGCAAGACCGCGGCCTTCGTGCTGCCGATGCTCACCATGCTGGAACAGGGCCGCGCGCGGGCCCGCATGCCGCGCACGCTGATCCTGGAGCCGACCCGCGAGCTGGCTGCCCAGGTTGAAGAGAATTTCATCAAGTACGGCACCAACCACAAGCTCAACGTCGCCCTCATCATCGGCGGCGTGTCCTTCGACAACCAGGACAGCAAGCTCACCCGCGGCGTCGACGTGCTGATCGCAACGCCCGGCCGGCTGCTCGATCATTCCGAGCGCGGACGGCTGCTGATGTCGGGCGTCGAACTGCTCGTCATCGACGAGGCCGACCGCATGCTCGACATGGGCTTCATCCCGGACATCGAGCGTATCTGCAAGCTGGTGCCCTTCACCCGCCAGACGCTGTTCTTCACCGCCACCATGCCGCCGGAAATCCAGCGCATCACCGAGCAGTTCCTGCACAATCCGGTGCGCGTCGAGGTCTCCCGCCCGGCGCAGACCAATTCCTCGATCACCCAGCAGCTCGTGAAGTGCGGCCGCGAGGACTACGAAAAGCGCGAGACGCTCCGCCGGCTGATCCGCGCCGCCGACCCCTTCAAGAACGCGATCATCTTCTGCAACCGCAAGCGCGAGGTCGCCCAGCTTCACAAATCGCTGGTCCGCCATGGCTTCTCCGCAGCCGCCCTGCACGGCGACCTGGAGCAGCCGGCGCGCATGGCAGCCCTCGACGCCTTCCGCAAGGGCGACGTGAAGCTGCTGATCGCCTCGGACGTGGCCGCCCGCGGCCTCGACATCCCGGACGTCAGCCACGTCTTCAACTTCGACGTTCCCCACCACCCCGACGACTACGTCCACCGGATCGGCCGCACCGGCCGTGCCGGCAAGACCGGCACCGCCATCACCATCGTCGCGCCGGCCGACGGCAAGTCGGTCGCGGCGATCGAGAAGCTGACCGGCCAGAGCATTCCGTGGGCCGGCGAGCCGCTCGCGGCGGACGAGCAGGAGGAGCCGCGCCGCGGCCGCGGCGGACGCAGCGGCGGCCGGCGCGAGGACGGACGCAGCAAGCCCCGCGGCGAAGGCCGCTCCCGGCGGCCCGACCGCGAGGCGGCCGAACGGCCGGAGCGCGCCCCGGCCCCCGCCGCAGTCGCCCGGATCGACGAGGCCCGCCAGCGACAGGCCCCGCCGTCCCCCGCCCGCCAGCCGGCGCAGCGCCAGCACGACGCCGGCGAGGACGCGGCCAACTCCCACCTGCCCGCCTTCCTGCTCCGCCCGGTGCGCCTGAAAGCCTGAAAATCAGCGTTTTTCTGGCTCGCTCCCGGCTTAACGTCTGATTCATTGCTGTGGAATAAGGTCCACCATGGTCCGGTCTCTACACCGCCGGACCATGAGACTGCACGACATGGGGTAGGGTCGCAGGGCATGAGGCGCCTGCGACGCGGGGGTTGGCAATGACCGTTCAAGGCGACGATCACGAACGCACCATGGCGTTCGCGGAAATCGCTCTCGGCCAGATCAAGGCGCTGCGTCAGCAGGCGACGCCGCGCAATTACGAGGTCTGGTACGCCTACGCCACCGGTTACAATCCCTCCCTCAACCAGTCCATCAACGAGAGTCTGGCCCGCACCGGCAACCTGAGCGAAGCCGATCTCGAACAGGTCCATAACGCCTACCTGTCGCCGTCGCGGCTCAGCGACAAGATCGACACGGTGAACTCGCGGGTGATGGACGAAATCGAGCAGGTCATGGCGATGGTGGACGCCGCCGTGGGCTCCGCCAACAGCTACAGCGAAAGCCTGGCCGACGTCAGCAGCAGGCTCGGCCAGTCCAAGGACCGCGAGAGCCTGCGCGCCATCGTCGAAAGCCTGGTGCAGACCGCCCAGGAAATGAAAGAGAACAACCAGACCCTGGAGGCGCGGCTGACCGCGTCCAAGCAGGAGATCAACCAGCTCCAGGAGAATCTGGAAACGGTCCGGACCGAAAGCCTGACCGATCCGCTCACCGGCCTGTCGAACCGCAAGTTCTTCGACGACATGCTCGCCCGGGCGATCGCCGCCGCGGCCGAGCGCAGCGAGCCTCTCGCCCTCCTGATGACGGACGTCGATCACTTCAAGACGTTCAACGACACCTGGGGGCACCTCACCGGCGACCAGGTGCTGCGGCTGGTCGCCATGTCGGTGAAACAGAACGTCAAGGGCCAGGACATCGCGGCCCGCTACGGCGGCGAGGAGTTCGCCGTCATCTTGCCGAATACCGTGCTCCGCTCGGCCATCACCGTCGCCGACCACATCCGCCGCGCGGTGATGTCCAAGGAGCTGATGAAGCGTTCGACGGGCCAGAACCTGGGCCGGGTCACGATCTCACTCGGAGTCGCCACCGTCCATCCCGGCGACACGCCCCAGTCCCTGATCGCCCGCGCCGACGCCTGTCTCTATGCCGCCAAGCGCAACGGCCGCAACCGGGTGATCTGCGAAACCGATCCCGAGTTCGCTTCCACCGCGAACGAGCCCAAGGTGGCCTGACGCCCTGCCCCGCGCAGGATCAGAACGTCCACTCCGCGCCGAGATAGCCGACCACGCCGCTTCCGCTCACGCCGTTGAAGACACCGGCGACGCCGTTCGCGTCGATGTCGGTGCGCAGATATCCGATCTCGGCGCCGAGCCGGAACCCCTTGAACGGCTTCCAGTAGAGATTGGCGCCGAGCCGCGTCGTCGCCACCGACGGCTGCGCGCGAAGAAGCTGCGCCTCGAGCGCCAGATGGCTCGCGAACACGTTCGATTCCAGGGTCTCCGTCCAGGCATGAGTGAACGAACCGACCACGCTCCAGCCGCGCGTGGCCCCGGTCGTCGGCACGATCGAGGCAAGGCTCGACAGATCGACCGCGGTGCCGAGGAACGGCGAGGCGTCCACCGCATAGGTCGCCTGCATGCTGAAGGAATCGTCTTCTCCGAACACCGGGACGGGCAGCGTGGCGCCGAAGCTCACCGCCCAGCCGGTCCGCGTCGTCGCTGTGCCGGGCAGAAACGGAATCCGGGGATCGGCCGAAAATTCGGCGCGCCGGACCAGTCCCGACAGATGCAGCTCCGGCCCCTCCTCCTGTTCGTAGCGGAGCCGGGCGGTGAGAAGCGGCGAGTTGAAGTCGATGGATGCGATGCCGTCCGTGTTCTGCCGTGACGACGGCAGGCCGGATTCCACGGCCAGCGCCAGCTTGAGACCCTCCCGCAGCTCGCGTTCGTAGGAGACGACGCCGACCGAGCGACTCGGCGCAGTCGCGGAGAACTGGAAATCGCCGGACCAGAAGTTCATCAGCGAGTCGGTGTAACCCACGGTCCATCCCGCGAGCGACGCCGACAGCGACTGCACCGAAACGCTGCCGGCGCGGGTCTCGTCGTCGCTCGCCTTCGTCCACTTGAGCCCGAACGCTGTGTCGAGATCGCCGAGCGCGGTGGTCCTCGTCGTGTCCAGCGTCAGGCTGGCGTCCAGCGTGTTGCTGATGCGCGCACTCGACGGCGTGCCGCTGCGCGTTATTCGCGTCGGGAAGCCCGCGGTCCTGTCCAGCGTGTTCTGGTGATAGGTGCCGACCGAGCCGCCCAGCGTGGCGCAGGCGCCCGCGAGGTCAAAGCGCACGCCTTCGTCGTCCTCGTCATCGGACGAAGCGCAGGCCGCAGGGCCACGATCTTGCGGCTGCGCCGAGGTCCTGTCCGTCGCGGCGAAAGCCAGCATCGACAGCGCCAGAAGGAGCCGTCCCGCAGCCGTCCACCGTACACCCGCATCCCCCGCCACCGGCATCGCCGGATTAGGCGGTTCACGCGCCTGTGCTGTCAAGAGAACCGCGACCGGCCGCACCGGCCGAAGGATCAGCGCGCGTCCGCGCCCTCGGCGGGCGATGCCGGCGTGAGCTGCACGGACTCGCCGCAGCCGCAGGCCGAGGTCTGGTTCGGGTTGTTGAACACGAACTGCGACG
>CAZZCV010000062.1:0-19589 GCA_964653225.1 uncultured Rhodoplanes sp.
CCTTCGCGGGCATCTGGCTCATCGACCGCCTCGGCCGCCGCACGCTGCTCTACATCGGGTCGTTCGGTTACATCGCCTCGCTGGGGCTGTGCTCGTGGGCGTTTTATACGAATCACCTCTCGATCATCCCCGCGTTCATCTTTGCCTTCAGCGCCGCGCATGCCATCGTCCAGGGCACGGTGATCTGGGTCTTGATCTCGGAGATTTTCCCCAATCGATACCGGGCGGCGGGCCAGACACTCGGCAGCGCCGCGAACACCCGCTGCGGGAAGCTCGCCGCCCATTGCAGCACCTGCATGCCGCCCATAGAGCCGCCGGCGACCGCGAACAGCGTGTCGATCTTCAATTCGTCGAGCAGCATCGCCTGCGCCCGCACCATGTCGCGGATGGTGATGACCGGGAAGTCAAGGCCCCAGGGCTTGCCCGTGGCCGGATTGGTCGAGGCCGGTCCGGTGGTGCCCATGCAGGCGCCCATGACGTTGGAGCAGATGACGAAGTAGCGCTCCGTGTCGATCGGCTTGCCGGGGCCGACCAGGGTTTCCCACCAGCCGGGCTTGCCGGTCACGGGGTTGGGGCTGGCCACGTGATGGTCGCCGGTGAGCGCGTGGCAGATCAGGATCGCGTTGCTGCGCGTGGCGTTGAGCGTGCCGTAGGTCTGGTAGGCGATCTGGAACGGCGACAGCTCGACGCCCGCGTCGAGCTTCAGCGGGCGGTCAGGACCGAAACGGGCAACCAGCGAGTTACGCGGACGATCCGCCTCGCGCGCCGTTGCCTCCTGCCTTTCCGCGGTGACTTCGACCATCGCTGTTCCCGGCGGCCGGGCTTCGGCCTCGTTCCCGGCTAGGTAGGGATCGGGAGCCACAAATGTCAATGTTTTCTTTGATTTAGGCCTCCAGCCCCCCTATCAATAGCGATCATGTCGAAGCCCGCGCCGCCTGCCGCCCCCTCGCTCGCCGATCTGCGCAAGGAGATCGACCGCATCGACGCGACCATGCACGGGCTGCTGATGGAGCGCGGCGAGATCATCAACACGCTGATCAAGGTCAAGGGCACCGCGGATTCCGGCTCGGCGTTCCGCCCCGCCCGCGAGGCCGACATGATGCGCCGGCTGGTTCAGCGCCATCACGGCATCCTGCCGCTCGACACCGCCGAGAGCATCTGGCGGGTGATCATCGCGACCTTCACCCACGTCCAGGCCCCCTTCGCCGTCCACGCCGACCTGTCCGCCGGCGACGCCGCCATGCGCGACAGCGCGCGCTTCCACTTCGGTTTCACCGTGCCGTTCGTCGCGCACATGGGGGCGGCCGGCGTGGTGGCCGCGGTGTCCGAATCCAAGGGCGACCTGGGCCTGGTGCCGGCCTTCGCCGCGCCGCACTCCGGGGCGTGGTGGACCGCGCTGGAGTTCGAGAGCGCGCCCAAGGTGATCGCCCGCCTGCCCTTCATCGACCGCGCCGATCATCCGGCCGCCCTGCCGGTGTTCGTGGTATCGCGTGCGGCCGCCGACGCGATGGTTACGGAGGTCGAGGTCTGGAGCGTGCGGGTCTCGGGCTGGGGGCCGGGGCCGGCGCGGGAGGCCGCCGCGGTGGCCGAGGTCGTGGCGGTGCCGGACAATGCCTTCGACGGCGCCGCCCTGCTGGTCTCGCTGCCCGCGGGCCGCAGGCTGGATGAACTGACCGCCGCCCTGCGGCGGGCCGGAGCCACCGTGCGCGCGACGGCCCTCGTCGGCAGCCACGCGACCCGCTATACGGTGCCGGCCAAAGGCTGAACCCGTCACGAGATCTGCGTGAAACCATGACCGCCAACCGTCCCCAGCCGCGTCCCGGCGTGCTCGAAATCGAGGCCTATGTGCCCGGCCGGAGCAGCGCGCCCGGCGTCGCCAGGGTGTTCAAGCTTTCGTCCAACGAGACGCCGCTCGGCCCCAGCCCGAAGGCCGTCGAGGCCTATGCCGCAGCGGGCGCGCATCTGCAGGATTACCCGGACGGCGCAGCCAGCGACCTGCGCGAGGCCATCGGCCGCGCATTCGGGCTCGATCCCGCACGCATCGTCTGCGGCGCGGGCTCCGACGATCTGCTGAACCTGATCGCGCGTGCCTACCTCGCCGACGGCGACGAGGCGATCCACACCACCCACGGCTTCCTGGTCTATCCGATCGCCACGCTCGGCACCGGCGCGAAGCCGGTGGTGGCGGCGGAAAAGGGCCTCGTCGCGGACGTGGACGCGATCCTCGCCGCGGTGACGCCCCGCACCAAGGTCGTGTTCCTCGCCAATCCGAACAACCCGACCGGCACCTACCTGCCGTTCGACGAGGTCAAGCGCCTGCACCGGGCTCTGCCGCCGCACGTCCTGCTGGTGCTCGACGCGGCCTATGCCGAGTACGTCCAGCGCAACGACTACGAGTCCGGCATCGAGTTGGTCGCGACCAGCGACAACGTGGTGATGACGCGCACGTTCTCGAAAATCCATGGGCTCGCGGCGCTGCGGCTCGGCTGGATGGTCGGCCCGGCGCATGTGGTGGACGCGATCAACCGCATCCGCGGCCCGTTCAACGTCAGCGCGCCGGCGATCCGCGCCGGAATCGCAGCCATCGAAGATGCAGCGCATCAGGACAAGGCGCGCGCGCACAACGCGCAGTGGCTCGCGTGGCTCGCCGACGAGGTCGGCAGGCTGGGCCTTCGGGTCACGCCGAGCGTGGCCAACTTCATCCTGATCCACTTCCCCGACGAGAAGGGCCGCACCGCGGCCGACGCCAACGCCTTCCTGATGCAGCGCGGCCTCGTGGTGCGGCAGGTCTCGGCCTACGGGCTGCCGAACGCGCTGCGCATGAGCGTGGGCAGCGAGGAGGCGAACCGGCTGTTCGTGGCGGCACTCGCCGCGTTCACGGGACAGGCGAAGTGACCCGGCTCGACAAGCCGATCTACAACCGCCTCGCGCTGATCGGCACCGGCCTGATCGGCGGCTCGATCGCGCGCGCGGCGCGAGCGCAGAATGCAGCGGGCTCGATCGTGGCGACCGCGCGTTCGGCGGCGACGCGCAAGCGCGTCGCAGAGCTGGGCTTCGCCGACCAGGTGGTGGAGACCGCAGCGGAGGCCGTGGCGGGCGCGGACCTGGTGATCGTCTGCGTGCCGGTCGGCGCCTGCGGCGAGGTCGCCAGGCAGATCGGCCCGCATCTGTCGAAGGGCGCGACGGTCTCGGACGTGGGCTCGGTCAAGGCCTCGGTGGTGCGCGACATGGCCCCGCACCTGCCGGCGGGCGTGCATTTCATTCCCGCGCATCCGGTCGCCGGCACCGAGGACTCCGGCCCGGATTCGGGCTTCGCCGAGCTGTTCGTCAACCGCTGGTGCATCCTGACGCCGTCCGCGGGCGCGGATGCGGCCGCCGTGGAACGTCTCCGGGCGTTCTGGACCTCGCTCGGCGCGGACGTGGAAACCATGACCGCCGAGCACCACGATCTCGTGCTCGGCATCACCAGCCACCTGCCCCACCTGATCGCCTACACAATCGTCGGCACCGCCGACGAACTGGCAAGCGTGACGCGCTCGGAGGTGCTGAAGTTCTCCGCCGGCGGCTTCCGCGACTTCACCCGCATCGCGGCCTCCGACCCAACGATGTGGCGCGACATCTTCCTCTACAACAAGGACGCGGTTCTGGAGACGCTGGGTCGCTTCAACGAGGACCTGTCGGTGCTCACGCGCGCCATCCGCTCCGGCAACGGCGAGGCGCTGTTCGACCATTTTACGCGCACGCGCGCGATCCGGCGCGGCATCGTGCAGATCGGCCAGGATTCGCCCGCACCCGACTTCGGCCGGCCGCATCCCGGCCTGCCGGTCGAGCCCCTGCCGCGGCCCTACGCGGCGGACAACGAATAGCGATCTCAATAAAGCGCGGGCACGACCCCGAGCTGGATCGGCCCGAGCGTCGCCAGTCCGTCGGTGAAGCGCAGGGGGATCACCACCGCCTTCCGGCCTTCGAGTTCCGCGGGGCGGCCCAGGAAGGCGAGCCCCACCGCGAGCGCGGGCCCGGCGTTCTGTCGCGCGATGTTGCCAAGTCCCGGCGCGAGACGATCGAGCGCCCCGAAGGCCGAGGACATGCGGGCATCGACGGCCGGCGGCATGGCCTTGTCCAGACCGAGCGCCGGCAGCAGCTTTTCGAGATTGGCGACGGTGAGCTGAAGCTGGCCGTCGAGCCGCCCCGAGAGCGACAGGCCCAGTTCGCCCTCCGCCACCGCGATCGAATCGCCCTGCTGCAGCCGCGCCCTGACGATCTGGATGCGGCCGCCCGCGGCCTGCAGCTCGCGGAGGCGCGCCGACCAGGGCTTGGGCGCGAAGTCCTTCAGGCCGCGCAGCACCGCCGTGATGTCGGCATCGACCGGCAGCACCGCCGCCGGATGCAGGCCGGGCATCGACGCCCCGCCGGCCGTCAGCGCGACCTGGATCACCGGCGAGGCATGGGCCGAGCCCTCCAGCATGGTGCCCCGCAGGTCGAGCCGCCGGGCCTGGAACAGCCGTTGGCCCTGCGTGCCCGCCGAGCGGTCGAAGGTGGGCTCATCGATCGCGATGTCGACCCGCTCCGGCGTGGCCGGCAGGCCGTGCACCGTGGCCTGCGCGCTGCGCCAGTGCGCGACCACGCCCGCAGCCGCGCCCGGCTCGCGGATCGCGAGCGGCCCGACCACGCGGCTGGTCAGCACGGTCGGCTGCCAGACCTGCGCAGAGATCAGGATGTCGCGCGCCTGCAGCGAGAGCGGCGGCTGCATCGCCTTCATCTCGGCGGCCGCCTCCGCGCAGCGGACCTCGATGCCGAACGGGAAGCCGGCCACGGTCTGGGAGGCGCAGGTGTAGATGCGCCCGGCTCGGGCCTCCCGCACCTTCCAGCCGGCCACGGTCTCCTCGACCTTGCCGGCGGCGTAATGCCAGCCCGCGGTCCAGAGCCCGCCCAGAAGGACGAGCAGGAGGAGCAGCACGGTCGGCCAGCGGCGGCGGCGCGGAGCGGTATCGTCGGGCGGCATGAGTCCTTAGGAGGCCGCGAATGCGGCGTTTCGAAGATGGGCTGCCTTCCAGGGTCGATCCGGCAAGGCCAGCCTGCCCGGCGCGCGGTTGCGGGCCCGGCCCACTCCTGTTACCCGAGCCGCTTCGCCATGACCATGCGTCCATGACCATCGAAGGCTTCGACCACCTGCCGGAAGACCTCTGGGTGTTCGGCTACGGCTCGCTGATCTGGCGGCCGGGCTTCGAGCATGTCGAGCGCGTCCCGGCCCGGATGACCGGCCTGCATCGTTCGCTCTGCGTCTATTCCTTCGTCCACCGCGGCACGCCGGAGAAGCCCGGCCTGGTGCTGGGGCTCGACCGGGGCGGCGCCTGCCGCGGCATCGCCTACCGGGTCGGAGCCGGACAGCGCGCCGCCACGCTCGCCTATCTGCGGGAGCGCGAGCAGGCCACCGCGGTCTATCTCGAAACCGTGCGCAACGTCTGGCTCGCCGGCAAGCCGGAGCGGCGGGTCGATGCGCTGTGCTACGTCGTGGACCGCGGCCATCCGCAATACGCCGGGCGGCTGTCGCTCGACGAGCAGATCCATCTGGTGCGGCAGGGCCACGGCCGGTCCGGGGCCGACCGCGACTATGTGCTGGAGACGGTGAAGTCGCTGGAGGCGCTGGGCTGCCGCGACGCCGAGCTGCACCGGCTGGCCGAGCGGCTGCGCGCCGGCCACGAGCCGCAGGCGGCGGTGGAATAGTCAGGCCGTCGCGGCGTCGCGCGGCTTGATGCCGCCGTCGGCTTCCGCGATCAGGCGCGCGGTCGCGGTCTCCATCGCGTCCTGCATCCGCGCGAAGAATTCCGTCTTGGGCAGGCCCGGCGGAATCGGGTCGAGGAACTCGACGACGATGGTCCCCGGATAACGCAGGAACGAGCGCCGCGGCCAGAACAGACCCGAGTTGAGCGCCACCGGCACGCAGGGGACCCCGATCTCGGCGTAGAGATGCGCGACGCCGAACTTGTATCTCGGCTCCGCACCGGGCGGCCGGCGCGTGCCCTCCGGGAAGATGAAGAGCTGCCGGCCGCCGAGGATCTCCGCCCGCGCGCGCCGCGTCATCGCGGAGAGCGCCTGCGAACCCGCACCGCGGTCCACCGGCACCATGCGCGCCTTGACGGCGAACCAGCCGAACAGCGGGATCCAGGTCAGTTCGCGCTTGAGGATGAAGGTCGGGTCGTCGAACAGCGACAGCAGCGCGAAGGTTTCCCACGCCGACTGGTGCTTGGCGGCGACGATCAGCGGGCCCTGCGGCACCCGCTCCAGGCCGCGGAACTCGACCCGCGTGCCGCAGATCACGCGCAGCAGCCACACGCTGATGCGGCCCCACAGCTTGGCCATCTCCAGAATCGCCCGGCGCGGCAACAGCAGCGTCGGCAGCGCGAGGATCAGGAGAACGGTCAGGTTGAGATAGAACAGGACGTTGAAAACGATCGAGCGGACGACAATCACGGAACGACCCGAAGCCTCAGAGGAACGCGGACGGCGGCTGGCCTGTCTGTTGGAGCGTGGTCTTGCCCGAAAGCCGGCTCCCGACTTTCGGGGTCGCGCTCTCGTCCAGCGCGCCGAAGGCCCAGGTGCGCGCCACCGCAGCGATATACTTCAGATATTCCGAAAAGAGGAGCCGGGCCGACGAGGGCCGCGTCCACCAGGAATCCACCCGCACCCGCTCGGAGATCACCGCATAGGGCACCAGCGTCACGTCCGGAAGCTGGTGGCGCAGCTCGGCCATCGCGCGCGGCATGTGGAAGTTGGAGGTCACGACGATCAGCGATGCGAACCTGCGTTCGCGCACCCAGCGCCGGGTCTCGATCGCGTTGCCGACGGTGTTGAGCGCGGAGCGGTCAAGATCGACGCAGCAGGAGAACCAGCCCGCATGCTCGGGGACCAGGCTCGCGATCTCGCGGCCGCGGGTCTGCGGGTTGACGCCGGAGATCAGCAGCCGCTGGCCATGACCGGATGCGAGCAGCGCGAGCGCGTCGTTGATCCGGGCGGATGCCCCGGTCAGCACCACGATGCCGTCGCTCCGGCGATCCGGCGCCGCCTCGGTGACGGCGAGGCCGTCGAGGAAGGCCAGGAAGCCGATCCCGAGCGCAAACGCCGGTAGGCACAGGAAGAAGAGAATCGCGCGCAGGCCGCCACGGCGCCGGGCGGCCCGCCGCTGCGCGCCTGCCTCCCCCGAGGTCTCCGCACCTGCCGTCATCGTCCGTCTCACCATGCCGAACCTGCCCTGCGAATCCGGCGCCCCGATGACCTCCTACTCCACCTCCGCCAGCGTCCGGTTAACGGTGCGCCGCGAGGTCAGCGCCGTCACCACCGCGATCAGCACGATCTGAGCCAGAACCGCCGCATACCCTCCAATTCCGAGCGAAAACGTGCCGAACAGCGCGGCGAACTGGTCGCCGCCCGCGGTTCCCCGGCTCCAGCCGCCGACCAGCGCCGCCAGCGCGAACAGCAGCATCGCGGCGGTGCCCCCGATCAGCCCCCCCTCGAAGCCCAGAGCCAGGAAATGCCGCTGGAACTGGCCGGCGATGAAGGAATCCTTGGCGCCCACGAAGTGCAGCACCTCGATGATCGGCCGGTTCGCCGCCATCGCGCCGCGGGTCGCGAAGGCGACCGAGAGCACGGTGGCCGCCAGCATCAGCAGCAGCACGGCTGCGCCGCCGCCGGCCGCGGCCCGCGACATCGCGCGCATGCGCTCGATCCAGGCGCGGTGGTCGTCGAGCGTGGCGTTGGGCATGGCGGCCGACAACTCCGCGCGCAGGCGGCCGAGGTTCGCGCCCTCGCCGGAGGCGAGTCGCACCACGATCACGCGCGGCACCGGCAGGCTGTCGAGCGAAAGCCCAAGCCCGAGCCACGGTTCCAGCAGGCGGGCGGATTCCTCGTTCGTGTAGGGCCGCACCTCGCCGATGCCAGGAAAGCCGCGGGCGATCGCCGCGGCCCGCGCCGCATCCGCGTCGAGATCGCGGCCGGCCGCGGGACGGACCTGCACGGTGATCTCTCGCGCCACGTCCGACTCCCAGTCGCTCGCCGCGGCCCGCACCAGCAGGACCGCACCGGTCGTGAGCGAGGCGAGGAACGTCATGATCGCCACCACCGCCACCAGCGCGCGCCCCGCGATCGACGCCTTCGGCACGATCGCGGTCTCGCGCCGCGGCAGCATGCCGGCCATCGGCGGGGACGGCGTCCGCTCCATGCGCAGGCTGCCGCGCGGGTCGCCATCGATGCGCATTTCGCTCATGGGCGCGCCTCAATCGTAGACATGCAGCCGGCCGTCGTGCAGCACCAGACGGCGGGCGTCGTATTCGTCCATCAGGGCGATATCGTGAGTGGCGATCAGGACCGTGGTCCCGGTCCGGTTCAACTCGATGAACAACCGCAACAGCCGCTGCGCCAGCGTCGGATCGACGTTGCCGGTGGGCTCGTCGGCCAGAAGCAGCTGCGGCCGCGCGATCACCGCGCGCGCGATCGCCGCGCGCTGCTTCTCGCCGCCCGATAGCACGGGCGGCAGCGCATTGATGCGCTCACCGAGCCCGACCCAGCGCAGCAGCTCGACCACCTCCGCGCGATAGCTGTTCTCCTCCCGGCCCATCACGCGGAACGGCAGCGCCACGTTCTCGTAGGTGGTCATGTGGTCGAGCAGGCGGAAATCCTGAAACACGATGCCGATGCGCCGTCGCAGCACCGACAGCGAGTCCTTGTCGAGCGACATCACGTCATGGCCGAACAGCGAGATCAGCCCCCGCGTCGGCCGGATCGAGAGGAACAGGAGGCGCAGCAGCGAGGTCTTGCCCGCGCCGGAGGGACCGGTGAGGAACTGGAACGAATGCGGCGCGATGTGGAAGCTGACGTCGCGCAGCACCTCGGGGCCGAACCCGTAGCGCAACCCCACGTTTTCGAATCGGACCACGCCTGTCTCCACCCCGACCGGGTCCACGGTGATTCGCCCCGAGCCAGAATAGCGGAATGCTGCCGGAAGCGGCGGTTGCGGGCGGGCGGGGGCCGGCCAATCCCCGCCGCGGCGCGGAAAATCCCGCGGCCGCGCGCGGTCGCATGGTTTCCGATCCGTTAAGGGACGGCTGCTACGGTCGGTTCCCAACCTGTCCGTCACGAAGCGCCGATGCTGATCGTCTGTCCGAAATGCGCGACCTCCTATCAGGTCGACTCCGCCGCGCTTGGCGCGGACGGGCGCTCCGTGCGCTGTTCGCGCTGCCAGACAACGTGGTTCGCGCAGCCGCCGGCGCCGGATCTGGTGCCCCAGGCCATGCCGCCGGCCGCCGAGGCCGACGACACCGATTCCGCGGTGGCCGCATTCCGCAGCGAGCTGGTGGGCGACGCGGCCTCTCCTCGCGCGGAGGACGCAGCCTTCGGCGAGCCTGCGCCCCCCGAAGGGATGGAGGCCGAGGCTCCGGTCGCCAGCCCCGATACCGCACTCTCCCCCGGCCCCTCGCTCGACGACCTCCTGGGCGCAGCCGGTCCCGCGCCGGGCGACGGGCCGGCGGCGGAGGCCATCGCCCCCGACGTTGCGCTGCCGGTCGCGGAGGCGCCGCCGCTGGCGCCGCACGGCCCGGACGACCCCACGCCGCCGGCCGCGCCGGATGCCGAGCACGACATCGAGACCTTCGTGCGCCGCCGCAGCCAGGCGGCCGCGCGCCGGCGCAAGCGGACGTCGCACCTGCCGCTGGTGATCGTGGGGCTCGCCGCGGTGCTGGCCGGTTTGCTGATCTGGCGCGGCAAGGTGGTGCAGCACGCTCCGCAGATGGCCTCGCTCTATGCCGCCATCGGCCTGCCGGTAAACCTGCGCGGGCTCACCTTCTCCGATGTCACGACCACCAAGGACGCCCACGACGGCGTGCCGGTGCTGGTGGTGGAGGGCAAGATCGTCAACACCGCCTCGACGGCGGTCGAGGTGCCGCGCCTGCGGTTCGCGGTGCAGAACGTCTCCGGCGGCGAAATCTACGCCTGGACCGCGCAGCCCGCGCAGAGCGTGCTGGCGGCCGGGGAGACCCTGCCGTTTCGCAGCCGGCTGGCCTCGCCGCCGGCCGACGGGCATTCCGTGCTGGTGCGCTTCTTCAACCGCCGCGACGCCGTGTCCGGCCTGCGCTGAGCCAGGCCCATGGCCCGCATCCTGATCTCCGAGGACGAGATTTCGCTGCGGGACCTGGTGGTCCGCGCGCTGGCCGAGGACGGCCACGGGACCGTCGCCTGCGGCGACGGCGCGGCCGCGCTGGATGCGGTGGCGAGGGACGCCGGCCGGTTCGACCTGCTGCTCGCCGACATCAAGATGCCGATCATGGACGGGATCGCGCTGGCGCTGGCGGTGGCGCGCGACCATCCGTCGCTGCCGATCCTGCTGATGACAGGCTACGCCGACCAGCGCGAGCGGGCCTCGGGCCTCGAGGCGCTCGTGAGCGGCGTGCTGACCAAGCCGTTCACGCTCGCGGAGCTGCGCTTCGCGGTCGCTGCGGCGCTGGCGTCGCGCGGGAAGCGCTAGCGTCGGACACGTCGAAACTGAATCGTCGGAAGTCCGCTTCTCTTGCTTTGGGACGTGATCTGATCGGAAAACCGGTTCCCACCTTTCCGGATCACGTCCCGGTCAGAAATCCTTCAGCAGCCGCTCGATGTAGTCCAGCTCAAGCTGGGGCCGGAAGCTCTCGCCGAAGCGACGGCGCAGCTCTTCCAGAATGCGACGCGCGCGCTGCACGTCGATCTCGCCCGGCACGCGGACCGTGGTGTCGTCGCCGTAGTCGCGGCCGCGCAGCGGACGGCCGAGCGGATCGGTGTCCTGGTTGGCGCGCTGGCGGCCGCGGCCGGGCGGCCCGCCGGGGCCGTCGCCCTGTCCCGGCCCCTGCCCCATCTGCTGCTGCATCTGCTGCGCCAGCCCCTGCGCGCCGCGGCGCAGCGCCTCGAGCGCCCGTCCTTGCGAATCGACCGCGCCGTCGGCGTTGCCGTCGCCGAGCCGGCCCTGGGCGTCGCCCATCGCGTCGCCGGCCCGCCCGAGCTGGTCCATCTCGCCGGGCTGCTGGCCGCCGGGCTGCCCCGGCTGCTGTCCCATCCCGCGCTGGCGCAACTGCTCCATCAGCTTGTCGAGCTGGTCGCGCAGCGCCTGCTGGTCCTGCTGGAGCGGACCGAACTGGTTCGGGTCGCCGGGCTGCTGCTGGCCGCCGCGCTGGCCGCGCTGCTGGCGGCGCTGGTCCTGGCCCTGCCGGAAGGTGCGGTCGCGGAGCTGCTGCTGGCGGCGGATCATGTCGCCCAGCTCGTCGAGTGCGGACTGCATGTCGTCGCCGTCCTGGCCGTCCTGCGGGCTGCCGGGGCGGGCCATCTGCAGGTTCTCCAGCATCTGCTGCAGCTCTTCGAGCATCTTGCGCGCGGCGTCGCGGGCGCCGGAGCGCGCCAGCTTCTCCATGCGGTCGATCATGCTCCTGAGATCCTGCGAACGCAGGTTGCGCATGCTGTTGGGATCGAGCGGTCGCGCCATCTGCGGATTCTTGCGCAGCTCCTCGGCCAGCGCCTGCATGAACTTGTCCAGCGCCGCGCGAAGCTGGTCCATCAGCTTCTTGATCTCCTCGTCGGTGGCCCCGCGCTCGAGCGCCTGGCGCAGCGCCTCCTGCGCCGCCCGAAGCTGCTGCTCGGCCTCCGAGACGTTGCCGTCCTCGATCTGGACCGCCATCGACCACAGCCGCGCCACCACCTCGCGCAGCCCGTCGTCGGTGCGCGCGTTCGCGAGCTGCCAGTAGATCGAGCGCAGGCCGAGATAGACCGGCGTTTCGGTCGTGAAGCGCTCGGGTGCGATCGCCAGCGCATCGAGCGCGATCGAAACGCGGTCCCTGGCGTTGGCGTTGAGCGCCAGTTCCCGGCGCTGCTCGATCAGCGCGCGCGCCAGCGGCTTGGCGAACGGCCGCTCCGGCAGCCGCATCTCCTGCGGCGGCGAGCGGCCCTCGTTGCCGGCCTCGTCGCGCGCCACAAGCGTCAGGGTCGCGTCCACGCCGGCCCATGGATGTTCGGTCAGGTCCTTCATGGTCTGGGCCGCGCCCGAGCGGGTGCGCGCCTGCGGCAGCACCAGCGGGAAGTCCGGCGCGTCATAGAGCGGACGCGGCTCGTCGCCGGCGTCGCGCGCGGGCTGCGGCTTGCGCGCGAAGGTCGCGCGCGCATCGACCACGCCGTAGTCGTCCTCCATCTTGTAGGCGAGTTGCAGCGAGCCGCGGGTCTGGGTCTCGGGCTCCTTGGCGAGCGCGATGGTCGGCGCACGGTCCGGCACCGCCGCGAACGACCAGCGCAGGCCCTCGCCCGCGCCGCGCAGCGTTGCGAAGCCTGCGTCGTTGATCGTGAAACGGCGCTCCTCGGTGCCGGCCGGGGCCTGCGGCCGCGCGTCGCCGGCGACCTCGGCAAGACCGCCCGAAACGTCGAGCCGGATCTCGGTCGCGCCGGTGGCGCGGACCACCAGCGTCGAGCCCGCCGGGACCGACAGCGTGCCGGCGCTGCGCACCGGTTCGCCCGGACGCACGCCGGGCAGGATCGCCGGCGGCCGGCCGGTGTAGAGCGGCGGCGTCACCCAGGCGTCGATGCGGAAGTTGGCGGGCTGCACCACGCCCTGCCAGTCGAAAGCCGCCGCGATGCGCTTCGTGCGCTCGCCGCCGGCCGCGAAGAAGGTCGCAACCACCGCCATCAGCACCAGCGCGCGCAGCGCGAACGGATCGCGCGCGGCGAGCCGTGGCGCGGGCAGCCCGGCCCGGAGCGAACGCGCAGCGCGCAGAGCGCGCTCGACATGCGCCTTCCACAGCGCGGCCGACAGGGGATCGCTGGCCTCGGGAGCGATGTCGTCGGCGATGGCGGTGGCGGGCCGGTGGGGCTTCAGGCTCACCCGGTCGAGCCGGCGCAGCCCCTCCGCCTGCGACGGCATCCGGACGCCGAACAGCGGGAGCGTCGCCGCGACGGCGATCACCAAGAACGCAAACAGGCCCCCGGCGCGCCCGAGCGGCGGCAGCCACAGCCACAGCCCGAGCCACGACAATGTGAGGAACAGGCCGACTGCGGTGGCTATGGCGGCGAGCGCCGGCCACAACCGCTCCCACAGGATCGCCCGCCGGGCGCGGCCAAGCGCCCGCCGCAGCATCGCCGCTCCGCCATCGACGGGCAGGGTCCGGGGACGGTCGGCAGCGGGAACGGTCACCTGCGGCTCCGGAATCTCTGAAACGGCACTGTAACATGGGGTGCCGGCCCGACCAGTCCAGGCAAGCGCCAGACCGGGGCTTTTCAGCCGGTCCCGTTCAAACCCGCGTGTTCAGAGCCACGCCGGCAGCCGATCCAGCCCGATCAATGCGTCGGCTTCGAGGCGCGGGCGGACCAGCGCCCATTCCGCACCGTTCACCAGAACCTCGGGCACGAGCGGGCGCGTGTTGTAGGTGCCGGCCTGCACCGCGCCGTAGGCGCCCGCGGTCATCACCGCCAGCAGGTCGCCGGGCGCGGGAGCCGCGAGGTCGCGGCCGAGGGCGAGGAAGTCGCCGGACTCGCAGACCGGCCCGACCACGTCGGCGCGGATGTGCGGCGCGCCGGGCGTGGGCTCCGCCACCGGCTTGATGTCATGGTGCGCCTCGTAGAGCGTCGGCCGGATCAGGTCGTTCATCGCGGCGTCGACGATCACGAAGGTCTTGGCCTCGCCGCGCTTGTTGTAGATCACGCGCGTCACCAGGATGCCGGCGTTGCCGACCAGCAGCCGGCCAGGCTCGAAGATCAGCTTGCAGCCGAGCCCCACGGTGGCGCGTTTGACCACCGCGGCGTAAGCGGCCGGATCGGGCGGCGGCTCCTCGCCCTCGCGATAGGGAATGCCGAGCCCGCCGCCGAGATCGACGTGCGAGATCGTGTGGCCGTCGCTGCGCAGCTCGCGCACGAACTCGGAGAGGAGCACGAAAGCGTTGTCGAACGGCGTGAGTTCCGTGATCTGGCTGCCGATGTGCATGTCCACGCCGGTGACGCGGATGCCGGGCAGCGTCGCGGCGTGGGCGTAGATCGCGCGGGCGCGGCTGATCGGGATGCCGAACTTGTTCTCCGACTTGCCGGTGGCGATCTTGGCGTGGGTCTTGGCGTCCACGTCCGGATTGACGCGGATCGAGACGTTGGCGGTGCGACCCTTCGCGGCTGCGATCGAGGACAACAGGTCCAGCTCCGGCTCGGACTCGACGTTGACGCAGAGGATGCCTTCGTCAACCGCCAGCGCCAGCTCCGCCGCGGTCTTGCCGATACCGGAGAACATGATCCTCTCCGCGGGCACGCCGGCCGCCCGCGCGCGCTTCAACTCACCGGCGGACACCACGTCGGCGCCGGCACCGAGCCGGGCCAGCGTCGCGATCACCGCCTGGTTGGAGTTGGCCTTGACCGCGTAGCAGACCAGCGACGGCACGTCGGCGAAGGCACCGGCGAACACCTTGTAGTGCCGCTCCAGCGTGGCGGTGGAATAGCAGTAGAACGGCGTGCCCACGGCTTCGGCAAGCGCGGCGAGACTCACGCCCTCGGCGTGGAGGACGCCGTCGCGATAGGCGAAATGGTGCATCCCGGCCTCAGTCGATCAGCCAGTCGGCGGGAATCCGGCGGTTCGGACCGGCGGGCGCGACCGGCCGGTCTTCGGCCCGGTCGGGCTGGACCATCGGGGGCTGCGCCGCTGCCCCGGCATGCGGCGGCTGCCCCGGCTGCGTGACCCAGGCTCCCGGCGGCGGATCCAGCGGACCCTTTCGGCCGCAGCCGGCGAGCGCAAGCGTGGCCACGACGCCGACGACGGCCAGGCGGAGAGCAGAGCAGCGGTTCACGAACGACTCCCGGTTTACCGGCACCATAGCAGATCGATGGCGGATTTCACCTTTTCCGGGGCAAGCTCCCTTCCGGCGCAGGCCCGCCTACTCCCGCTCCTTGTCCAGCCGCCTGATCCAGCGCCGCGCCTGCGCCCGGACGTTCTTCGGCGCGGTGCCGCCGTAGCTTTCCCGGCTCTTCACCGAACGTTCCACCGAGAGCACGTCGAACACGTCCTGCGTGATCTTCGGCTCGGCCTTCTGCATGTCGGCCAGCGGCAGCCGGTGCAGCGGCACGCCCGCGTCCTCGGCCAGGCCGACGATCCGGCCGGTGACGTGGTGCGCCTCGCGGAACGGCATCTTCAGCTCCCGCACCAGCCAGTCGGCGAGATCGGTCGCCGTGGAGAAGCCGGCCCCTGCCGCCTTCTTCATCTTCGCGGCGTCGGGCTCCATGTCGCGCACCATGCCGGTCATGGCGTCGATGCAGACGGCGAGCGTGGAGAGCGCGTCGATGGCGCCCTCCTTGTCCTCCTGCATGTCGCGACAGTAGGCGAGCGGCAGGCCCTTCATCACCGTCATGATGCCGTTGAGCGCGCCGATCACCCGGCCGGTCTTGCCCTTCACCAGCTCGGCCGCGTCCGGGTTGCGCTTCTGCGGCATGATCGATGAGCCGGTGGTGAACTTGTCCGACAGCGAGACCAGACCGACCAGCGGCGTGGTCCAGATGATGATCTCCTCGGCAAAGCGCGACAGGTGGATCGCGGCAATGGACGCCGCCGCCAGCGTCTCCATCACGAAATCGCGGTCGGACACCGCGTCGAGCGAGTTCGCGGTCGGCCGGGCGAACCCCAGCGCCTCGGCCGTCATGTCGCGGTCGATCGGGAACGGGGTGCCGGCGAGCGCCGCCGAGCCGAGCGGCATCTCGTTGAGCCGCGCCTGCGCGTCCTGGAAGCGGCCGCGGTCGCGCGCCGCCATCTCGACATAGGCCAGCATGTGGTGGCCGAACGTCACAGGCTGCGCGCTCTGCAGATGCGTGAAGCCGGGCATCACGGTACCGGCGTGCTCCAGCGCCTTCTCCGCCAGCGCGCGCTGGAGGTCGGCGAGCAGGGCGTCGATGTCGTCGATGCGCTCGCGCATCCAGAGCTTGAAGTCGGTGGCGACCTGGTCGTTGCGCGAGCGCGCGGTGTGCAGGCGGCCAGCGGCAGGACCGATCAGCTCGGCCAGCCGGCTCTCGATGTTCATATGGATGTCTTCGAGCGCGCGCTTGAACTCGAACCGGCCCTCGCCGATCTCTGACAGGATCGTGTCTAGACCGTGAACGATCCTGTCCGCATCATCCGCCGCGATGATGCCCTGGCGGGCGAGCATCTGCGCGTGGGCCTTGCTCGCGGCGATGTCCTGCCGGTAGAGGTGCCAGTCGAAGTCGATGGAGGCGCCGATCGTCTCCATGATGGCGTCGGGCCCGGACGAGAACCGCCCGCCCCACATCTTGTTGCTCATGTCCGTTCTTTCGCCACCGGTTCGTCCGCCAGAGAGGTTCGCCGACAATGACCCCAGCCCAGGACACCCCCGAAAGCCCCGCGAAACGGCGGCTCGCCCTGGCGGTCCTGGGCGGTCTGGCCGGCATCGCAGCCGGCCTTGCGGGGATATACGGGATCGGCGGGCTTGCGCGCAACGCGGGCGGCGATCCGGCCTGCCAGCCGGCCGTGGACACCGCCCGCCGGATCGCGCCCCTGGTGAGGGGCGAGGTCGCCGCGGTCGCGCCTGCCGGCACCGGCCGCAGGCTCCCGGAGCTGCGCTTCAAGGATGAGGCGGGGAAGGACCGGACGCTGGCCGACTGGCGCGGCCGCACCGTGCTGTTCAACCTGTGGGCCACCTGGTGCGTGCCCTGCCGCAAGGAGATGCCGGCGCTCGCCGAACTGCAGGGCAAGCTGGGCGGCCCGGCCTTCGAGGTGGTCGCGGTCAACATCGACACCCGCGATCCGGAGAAGCCCAAGGCGTGGCTCAAGGAGGTCGGGCTCGGTTCCGACAAGCTCGGCTATTTCGCGGATTCGTCGGCACGGGTGTTCCAGGACCTCAAGGAGATCGGCAAGGCCTTCGGCATGCCGACCACGCTGCTGATCGATCCGCAGGGCTGCGAGATCGCCTCGCTCGCCGGGCCGGCGGAATGGGCGAGCGAAGACGCGCTGGCGCTGATCCGCGCCGCGCTGGAAAAGCGCACCGCCTCGAACTGATCAGACCGAAATATCGAGGTTCTGGCCGACGCCGGCGGTCACGTTGGCGAGGCTCTTCATGTTCTGCTGCGCGGCCTCCAGCACCTTGGCGATGTCGCCGGCGGCGTTCGCGTTCATGCGCATCATCGAGGCCGCGGCCGCGGTCTGCACCTGGCTCGCCTGGGCGGCGATGAAGGCGGAGGCGATGGAGGCGACGTTCACGGCTTCATCCTCGTCGGCGGGCGGCGCTCATGCGACCGTGTCGATGATCTTGCGGCCGGTGTTGAGGTCGATCCTGGAGCCGTCAGCCAGCGTCATGACGTTGCCCGTGGGCCGTCCGCTCGTGATGTCGAGCCGCGTGCCGTCGCTGAGCGTGATGGTGTCGCCGGAAAGGTCGATCTTGGTGTTGCCGGCCTCCACCGAGGTTGGCTGCGACTTGTTGCGCCAGATCAGGTTGTTGGTGTCGTCCTGGCTGGCGAGCCGCTGCGCCTGCTCCTGCCTGACCTTGGCCTCCGCGGCGATGCGCTGCATGGCGCGCTTGGCGGCAAGCTCTCCCACCCCATAGGCCTTGTCGGAGGCGACCGACTCCAGCATCGCGAGCGTGTTGGAGAGCGTCTCCGCGCTCTTCTCGCGAAACTTCCGGCTCTGCGCCTGCCGGGCCTGCATTTCCTGCCAGGCCGACGGGCGCGGGTTCCAGTTCATCGTGCGCTTGACGATCTGCATGCTCGCTCCGCCGGCCAGGATAGCCCTGGAGGGTTAACGGAGATTAACGGTGACGATTGTGGGAGCGCGCAGCCCCTGGATTGACCCGCGGCATGGGGTCGCCTACACTTAACTGAATGGTTAAGTATGGCGATGCCGCCCCGGACTCCGCCGGCCCTGCGCTGGACCGCACCTTCGCCGCGCTGTCCGATCCGACGCGGCGGGCGCTCCTGCTGCGGCTCGCCGGAAGCGGGACGCTTTCGGTCAGCGAACTGGCGCAGCCGTTCCGGATGTCGCTGCCGGCGGTGATGAAGCACCTCGACGTGCTGGGCGACGCCGGCCTCGTCGTGCGCAGCAAGCGCGGACGGACCGTGAGCTGCGGGCTCAGGGCCGAGCCGATGGAAGACGCCATGCTCTGGCTCGTCCGCTACCAGCGCTTCTGGACCCGGCAGCTCGATCGCCTCGCCGCCTTCGTGGAGGAAGACCCATGCCCGCCAGCACCAACCCCGGCGCCGCCGCAAGGCCCAGCCTCACCCTCAAGCGCCGTCTCCGTGCGCGGCCGGAAAGGGTCTACGCGGCGTGGACGGATCCCCACCAGATCGTGAAATGGTTCGGACCTGACTCCGGCGCGGTGACGCGCGCGGAGACCGACGTGCGGGTCGGCGGCCGCTACGTCGTCATCTTCCACACCGAGGACGGCGAGGAGCATCACGTCTCCGGCGTCTACCGCGAGGTGGTGCCGAACGAACGCCTGCAGTTCACCTGGGCGTGGCGCTCCATGCCGGAGCGCGAGTCGCTGGTCACGGTCTCGGTCAAGCCGGAGGGCGACGGCTGCATCCTGACGCTGCTGCACGAACAGTTCTTCGACGAGCCGGCCCGCGACCGCCACGAATACGGATGGACAGGCTCGCTCGACAAGCTGGAGCGGCTGTTCGCCTGAGCACCCGTCAGGCCGCACAACCTTCAAGACGTCACACTCAAGGGAGCGTCCCATGCCCATCGCCCAGCAGAAGATCACCCCCTGCCTGTGGTTCGACTCTCAGGCCGAGGAGGCGGCGCAGCTCTACGTCTCGGTGTTCGGGAATTCCCGGATCGGCCGGATCAGCCGCTACGGCAACGAAGGACAGGAGATTCACGGCCGGCCGCCCGGCTCGGTGATGACCGTGGAGTTCGAGCTGGAGGGGCAGAGCTTCACCGCACTCAACGGCGGCCCGGTGTTCCGCTTCACCGAGGCGATCTCGCTCCAGGTCGGTTGCGAGACCCAGGACGAGATCGACTATTTCTGGGAGAAACTCGCGGCAGGCGGCGGCTCCGAAGGACCCTGCGGCTGGCTGAAGGACCGGTTCGGCCTATCCTGGCAGGTCACGCCCACCGTGCTGCAGCAGATGCTGAGGGATCCGGACCCGGCGAAGGCGGGCCGGGTGACCAAGGCGTTCCTCCAGATGAAGAGGTTCGACATCGCAGCGCTGCAGCGGGCCTACGACGGACCGGCCGCGTGACGGAGCCGGACGGCCTCCTCACCACCTGGCAGGCAACGGCGAAACCGGAGCGACAGCTCAGCGCGTCGGGACGGGTTTGGCGCCGCGATAATCGTAGAAGCCGCGCTGGGTCTTCTTGCCGAGCCAGCCGGCCTCGACGTACTTCACCAGCAGCGGGCACGGCCGGTACTTGGAATCCGCCAGCCCCTCGTGCAGCACCTGCATCACCGACAGGCAGGTGTCGAGGCCGATAAAGTCGGCCAGCTCCAGCGGACCCATCGGATGGTGCGCGCCGAGCCGCATCGCGGTGTCGATCGCCTCGACGTTGCCGACGCCCTCGTACAGCGTGTAGATCGCCTCGTTGATCATCGGCAGCAGGATGCGGTTGACGATGAAGG
>CAZZCV010000063.1:0-18533 GCA_964653225.1 uncultured Rhodoplanes sp.
GGACACCGTCGACTTCGTCCCGAACTTCGACGAGACGACCACCGAGCCGTCGGTGTTGCCCACGCCGATCCCGAACCTGCTCGTCAACGGTTCGTCCGGCATCGCGGTGGGCATGGCCACCTCGATCCCGCCGCACAACGCGGCCGAACTGTGCGATGCGGCCCTGTTCCTGATCGACAATCCGAACGCGCGCTCCAGGACGTTGATGAAATACGTCCCCGGTCCGGACTTCCCGACCGGCGGCCTGATCGTCGATCCGCGCGAGCAGATCGCGGAGGCCTATGCGACTGGGCGCGGCTCGTTCCGCGTGCGCGCGCGCTGGACCACGGAAGACCTGGGCCGTGGCACTTATCAGATCGTGGTCACGGAAATTCCCTGGCTCGTGCAGAAGACCCGCCTGATCGAGAAGATGGCGGAGCTTTACAACGAGAAGAAGCTGCCGCTGGTCGAGGGCTTCCGCGACGAGTCGACCGAGGACGTCCGGCTCGTGATCGAGCCGAAGTCCGGCAAGGTCGATGCCGGAATCCTGATGGAGTCGCTGTTCAAGCTGACCGAGCTTGAAAGCCGCATTCCGCTGAACATGAACGTGCTGTCCCGCGGCCGCGTCCCGAAGGTGATGGGGCTGGCCGAGGTGTTGCGCGAGTGGATCGACCACCGCCGCGAGGTGCTGCTGCGGCGCTCGCGGTACCGGCTCGGCCAGATCGAGCACCGGCTGGAGGTGCTGGGCGGCCATCTGGTCGCGTATCTCAACCTCGACAAGGTCATCAGGATCATCCGCACCGAGGACGAGCCCAAGCCGGTCCTGATCAAGACTTTCAAGATCACCGAGGTCCAGGCCGACGCCATCCTCAACATGCGGTTGCGCAACCTGCGCAAGCTCGAGGAGATGGAGATCAGGCGCGAGGACAAGGCGCTGCGCGAGGAGAAGGCGGGCCTGGAAAGGCTGCTCAAGTCCGAGACCGAGCAGTGGAAGACGGTCAGCGACCAGATCAGGAAGGTCCGGGACCTGTTCGGGAAAAAGACGCCGCTCGGCAGGCGCCGCACCGATTTCGCCGAAGCGCCCGCGCACGACGAGGCCGCGATCGAGGAGGCGCTTGTGGTGCGCGAGCCGATCACGGTGGTCGTCTCGGAGAAGGGTTGGATCCGCGCGCTGCGCGGCCACCAGACCGACCTTTCCAACGTCGCGTTCAAGTCCGACGACGCGCTCGGCTTCTCGTTCCACGCCGAGACCACGTCGAAGTGCCTGGTGTTCGCAACCAACGGCCGCTTCTACACCATCGATGCCGCGAAGCTGCCGGGCGGCCGCGGCCACGGTGAGCCGATCCGCCTGTTCATCGACATGGAGCAGAACGACGAGGCGATCTCGGTGTTCCCCTACCAGAGCGGGCGCAAGTTCGTCGTCGCGGCGAGCGACGGCCGCGGATTCGTGGTGGCCGAGGACGACTGCCTGGGCAACACCCGCAAGGGCAAGCAGGTGCTCAACGTCAAGGGCAGCGAGAAGGCGGTGGCGATCAACGCCGTGGAGGGCGAACTGGCGGCCGTGATCGGCGAGAACCGCAAGATGCTGATCTTCCCGCTGGAGCAGGTGCCGGAGATGGCGCGTGGCGCGGGCGTGCGCCTGCAACGCTACAAGGACGGAGGTCTGTCCGACATCAAGACCTTTACGGCGGCAGGCGGGCTCACCTGGATCGACGCGGCGGGGCGCACCTTCACGCTGCCGCTCAAGGAGTTGTCGGACTGGCGCGGCAATCGAGCGGACGCCGGCCGCCTCGCGCCCAAGGGCTTTCCAAAGAGCAACCACTTCGGCCGCGTGCCGGAGACGGCGAAGAGCGGCTCTTAAGGACGGGAGTCAGGCCGTCCTCGGGCGGCCGCGTTTCGGTCCCCCGACCATCGCCGCGACCTGGAACAGGCCGGCCACCACGGCAATCGTGCCGGCCGCGCCGAGCGAGATGTCGTGGCCGAAGGCCGCCGGTCCGAAGGCCGCGATCAGATAGCCCAGCACGCCGCTTCCGACCGCCACCGCCGCGGAGATCGCGACCTGGGTGCGCAGGTCGTCGGTCAGCATCCGGGCGGTCGCCGCCGGGCACACCATCATCGCCACGACCAGGATCACGCCCACGGCCTCCAGCGACACCACGGCCGCAAGCGCGGCCAGCGCGGTGACGAGTCCGCCGAGGAGGCGCGGCGAGAACCCGTTCACCTGTGCGAACACGGGATCGAAGGAGACAAGCCGCAGCTCCTTGAACAGCAGTGCTATGACCGCGGCGACCACCGCGAGGCCGAAGCCGAGGCGGCCGATCTGCGGCGGAAGCTGCGCCAGCGCCTCCGGGTCGATGAGGCTCGCGGCGCCGGTGGCGGCGGGCCAGATCGCGGCCTCGACGTTGCCGAACAGGATGTGGTGGACGTCGAACGTGGTTTTGGCGATGCCGGTCTGCTCCAGGAGCACGACGCCGAGCGCGAACATGGCGGTGAACGTTGCGCCGAGTGCCGCGGACGGGTCCATGCCGGCTGCGCGCCGCAGGAACTCGACCATGAGCGAGGTGACGAGTGCGGCCCCGGCCGCGCCCAGCAGCATCACCCAGGTCGCAGTGGTGCCCGCGGCCACGAAGGCGAGCACGATGCCGGGCAGCACCACGTGGCCGATGGCGTCGCCGAACATCGCCTGCCGGCTCAGCACCAGGAAGTTGCCGACCAGCGCGCAGGTCAATGCGGCGAGCGTGCCGACCAGCATGGCAGGCAGATCGATCTGGAACGCTTCGATGGGAAGCAGCCCGGTCACGGCGCGGCCTCCCGGCGCTGCGCCCGGCTCCAGCCGATCGCGCGCGGGATCAGGCCGCGCGCGGGTCCGACGAAAACGCTCGCCATCATCAGGGCGAAGGCGACCAGCACGATGATCGCCCCCGTGGGCGTGTGCGGATGCACGGCCGAGATCGCAGCGCCGGTGTAGGCGCTCGCGGCGCCGATCAGCGCCGAGACCAGGGTCATGCGGCCGGCGTGGTTCGACCAGAACCGCGCGGCGGCCGGGGGGATCACCAGCAGCGCCACGACCAGCACGAGTCCGACGATCTGCAGACCGATCACCACCACCGCCAGCACCAGCGCGAGGACGGCGAGATCGAGCGCGCGCACCGGCAGACCGTGCGCCTGCGCGAACTCGCTGTCGAAGGCGACCAGCACCAGCTCCTTGAACATCAGCGCGATGACGCCCGCGACGACGACGGAGAACGCGGCGAGCGTGACGGCCTCGTGCCGCAGCATGCCGGCGGTGGCGCCGAGCAGGTAGGCGTCGAGCCCGGCCTGACCGCCGGTGCGCAGCGTCTGGATCACGGTGAGCAGGACGATGCCGAGCGCGAACGAGACCGCGAGAACGCTCGCGACTGCGGTGTCCTCGGGCAGCCGCGTGCGGTTGCGGATCGCAAGGATCGCGAGCGCCGCGGCGAGCGCGGTCAGCGCAGCGCCCCCCATCAGGAACGGCAGCGAGCGGCCGGGCAGGCCGAGCGCCACCGCGGCGAGGAAGCCGAGCGCCACGCCGGGCAGCGTGGCGTGCGCCAGGGCGTCCGCCACCAGCGCGCGCCTGCGAAGCATCGCGAACACGCCGACGCTGCCGGCGGCGGCCCCGAGCGCGGCCGCGCCCAGCATCACCACTACGGTGTTGTAGCCGGCGTCGAGCAGCAGGACGGCAAGGAAATCCGGCATGGGAGGTCAGTCCGCCGGTGCGGTCGTCGCGCGGTGGTCGTCGAGCGGCATGCCGTAGGTGCGCGCCACGGTGGCGGAGGTGAAGGTCGAGGCGGTCGGGCCGGCTGCGATCACCTCGCGGTTGAGCAGCAGCACATGGTCGAAGGTCGACGCCACGGTGCCGAGGTCGTGATGCACGCAAACCACCAGCGCGCCGTCCGCGCGCAGCCTGCGGAACACGTCGACCATGATCCGCGCGGTGGTGGCGTCGACGCCCGCGAACGGCTCGTCGAGCAGGTAGATTTTCGCGCGCTGCGCCAGCGCCCGGGCGACGAACACCCTCTGCTGCTGGCCGCCGGACAGCGCGCCGATCTGCCGATCGGCGAGATCGGCGAGTCCGACGGTGTCGAGATGGGCGCGCGCCTCGTCGCGGTCGGCCCGGCGCACCGGGCGCAGCCAGCCGATGCGCCGGTAGAGGCCCATCGCCACCACGTCGAGCGCGGTGGCGGGAAAGTCCCAGTCCACCGCCGAGCGCTGAGGCACGTAGGCGACGGCGCCGCGGTTGCGGCCGGCGGGCAGGCCCTCCACGACGATGTCTCCGCGCGCGCGCGGCACCAGGTTCAGGATCGCCTTGAGCAACGTGGACTTGCCCGCGCCATTCGGCCCGACGATGGCGAGCAGACCCTCCGACGGCGCGTCCCAGCTCACGCTGTCGAGCGCGGTCCGGCCGTCATAAAGCACCGTAAGGTCGCGAACCGAGATCGGCGCTGCGGTGGTGCGGTTCACGGACGGCTGCGGAGAGGCGAGGGGGGCGAGCACGCTCAGCCTCCGGCTTTCAATTTTCCGGCCATGCCCCGCGCCGGCGCGTCGCCGCCCAGCGCTCGCACGATAGTGGTGACGTTGTGGTCCAGCATGCCGATCAGCGTGCCCTCGTAGGTGCCGGGCGTGCCGAGCGCGTCGGAGTAAAGTTCGCCGCCGATGGCGAGCTTGTGGCCGCGCGCGCGGGCGCCCTCCACGAGTGCCCGCACGTTGCGGTCGGGCACCGAGCTTTCGAAGAAGGCGGCCCTGATGCCGCGCGCGGCGACCAGCGCCACCAGCTCCTCGATGCGCTTGAGGCCCGCCTCGCTTTCCGTTGAGACGCCCTGGATGCCCTGCACCTCGAAGCCGTAGGCACGGCCGAAATACGCGAAGGCGTCGTGCGCGGTGATCAGAATGCGGCTTTTCTCCGGCACGCCGGCTGCGAGCTTGCGGGCGTATCCGTCGAGCTTCGCAAGCTCGGCGATATAGGCTTGCGCTCCGGCCTCGAAGGCCGCACGGCCGACCGGATCGCGTGCGATCAGCGCGTCGCGCACCGTCGCCACGACGAGGCTCCAGAGCGTGGGGTCCATCCAGACGTGCGGATCGAAGCGGTCCTTGTACTGCTCGTCGCCGAGCAGGCGCTCGCGCGGCACGCTTTCCGCGGCGAACACCACGGGCTTGGTGCGGCCGAGCGACTTGAGCGCCTCGTTGAGCTGGGCTTCGAGCTGCAGACCGTTGGCGACGATGAGGTCGGCGCCGGACAGGCGTGCGATGTCGGCGCGGGTGGGGCGGTAGGTGTGGGGATCGACGCCCTCGCCGAGCAGGCTCGTGACCGCGACCCGCGCGCCGCCGACCGCGCGGACGGCGTCCGCCAGCATCGAGACCGTGGCCACCACGCGCAGCGGCCTGTTCTGCGCGAATGCGCGGGCAGGCCACGCGAGAGCCAGCAGGCTCGCCGCGCGGACAACGGTCCGCCGGCTGATCGCGCTCCCCAGATCTGTCGAGCCGCCCATGAACGCTCCGGCCGCTATTGCGAATTATTTGCAATAAGTGGCAGCAAAGCGCGGTTCTGTCAACGAAAATGCGAATGATTTGCAGGAGATGGCGTGCGAAGGGACCATCGCCGGCGCGTCTGGGGTGGAAGGCCGGGTAGGGGTTCCCCCGTGACCGGGGCTCACGGCCCCGCCGGACCCATGCCGTGCTCCGGCCGGTCAGCGGTCGATCCGGGTCCAGCCTTCGGTGGTCAGGCGTTGCTGCGGCAGATAGCGGGCCTTGTAATCCATCTTGCGGGACCCCTGGACCCAGTAACCCAGATAGAGATAGGGCAGGCCCAGCCGGCGTGCGCGCTCGATATGGTCGAGGATCATGAAGGTGCCGAGCGAGCGGGCGGCTTCAGCAGGCTCGAAAAACGAATAGACCATCGACAGGCCGTCGTTGAGGACGTCGGTCAGCGCCACCGCCAGCAGCGCGCCCGCTCCGCGGCCGTTGATCGCGCTGTCCGGCCCGCGCCGCCGGTACTCGACCACGCGGGTCTTCACATGGCTGTCCTCGACCATCATGGCGTAATCCAGCACCGTCATGTCGGCCATGCCGCCGTCGCGATGGCGGGAGTCGAGATAGGCCCGGAACACGCCGTACTGCTCGGAGGTCGGCACCAGCGGCCGCATGTCCCCGATCACGTCGGCGTTGCGTTCGGCGACGCGGCGCATGTTGCGGGTGGGCCGGAATGCGTCGACCATCACCCGGACGGAGACGCAGGCGCGGCAGGTCTCGCAGGCCGGTCGGTAGGCGATCGACTGGCTGCGGCGGAAACCGCCATGGCTGAGAAGGTCGTTCAGCCCTGCGGCGCGCTCGCCCACCAGATGCGTGAACACCTTCCGCTCCTCCTTGCCCGGCAGGTACGGACAGGGCGAGGGCGTGGTCAGGTAGAACTGGGGCGTGTTGCGCGAATGCTGGGTCACGGCCTCGACACCGGCTGATCGGACCCATGTTTGCGTGACGCGGGCCCCGCGTCAAAGGGCGAATGGCAGGGTCGGCCCGCGTGCGTCACGCCGGCTGGCGCGGACGCAGCAGGGCGGCCCGGTCTTCGGTGTTGATGACCACGGTGCCGACGAGTATGTCGTGCAGGCAGCGGCGGCGCAGGTTGAAAAACGGAACCAGCAGCACCAGCGGCGTGAGCGCCGAGACCGAGATCCAGAACACCACGGCGTGGACGGCGCCGAGCACGAAATAGGCCGGCGCGCCGTACCAGGTGCGCATCTCCAGGTCCATCGCCCGCATGCCGATGGTGGCCGAATGCGGCCCGCCGAGGGTGAAGCCGTAATAGGCCAGCGCCCAGATCACCATGGCGGGCCAGAGCAGGAAATACAGCAGGAAGCCGAGCCCCAGCGTCACCACCCCGGCGACGAAGATGAACATGGCCACCAGAACCACCGGCAGGGCGATGATGAGGAAGTCGATCAGGAACGCGATCACGCGCCGCGTCGGAACCCCTTCGAACAACTCCGGCCGGGTCGCCGGATCGTAGGCGTGCGGCTTGACCTCGAACGACAGGCCGATGCGCTTGGGCTCGCTGCTGGTCATGATTCGGCTCCCGCTCCTCGAACCGAATTGTACAGCAAAGCGATCCCTTGCAAGGGGGGCAAGACGCCGCCGGCCCGCAAAAAGCAGGACACCGGCCGCGGGGCGGCCGGTGTGCGGCTTCGGGTGGCGATGGGAACCGGAAACCCGCCGCGCCTTATTGCGGGGCGACGTTGGCCTTCTTGACGATATCGCCCCACTTCTTGATTTCGGCCTGGATATAGCCACCGAACTCCTTGCCGTTGAGCGGCTGGATGATCGCGCCCATCTCGCCCAGGCGCTTCTGCACGTCGGGCATCGCGAGCGTCTGCGCCAGCGCCTTCTCCAGTCGGGCGACCACGGCCGGCGGGGTGCCGGCCGGCCCGACCAGCCCGAACCAGTAGGAGGCTTCGACCGGGTAGCCGACCTCCTTCATGGTCGGCAGGTCCGGCAGGATGCCGAGCCGCTTGTCGGCGGCGAGCGCCATGCCGGTGAGCTTGTTGCCCTTGATGTTCTGCAGGCCGATCACCGGGCTCAGGAACATGGTCTTCACGTGGCCGGCCAGGAGGTCGATCTGGGCCGGCGCGCCGCCGCGGTAGGGCACGTGCTGGAGCTTCACGCCGGCGGCCTCGCCCAGCATCTCGCCGGCGAGGTGGCTCGCGCTGCCGACGCCGACCGAGGCGTAGGTGATGGTGCCCGGCTGCTTCTTCGCGAGATCCACCAGCTCCTTCACGTTCTTCGCGGGCACGCTCGGATGCGAGGCGAACACGAGGGGCGTGTAGCCGACGAAGCCGATCGGCGCGAAGTCCTTGATGCTGTCGTAGGGGATGTTCTTGAACACATGCGGGTTGAGCGCATGGTTGTCGTTGATCATCATCAGCGTGTAGCCGTCGGGATCGGCCTTGGCGACCGCCGCTGTGGCGAGCGTGCCGCCCGCGCCGGGACGCGCCTCGATGATGAACTGCTGGCCGAGCAGGTTGCCCATCTTCTCGCCGACGATGCGCGACACCGTGTCGAGCAGGCCGCCGACCGGAAAGGCGATCAGGAGCTTGACCGGCCGGGTCGGATAGTTGCTTTGCGCGAGCGCCTGGCTCGCGCCGGCTCCAAACAGCATGCCGGCGGCCAGAAGGCCGGTGGCTAGTCTCTTCATGGTTTCCTCCCACTGCGCCGGCCGTTCGGCCCGGCTTCGTTGCAACGTCAGTCAGTCATCCGCGAACCTGTAACCTTTCGTGCCTTCAGCTCCGCGATGCGCTCCGCGCTCAGGCCAAGCTCGCCGAGCACCTGCTCGCTGTGCTCGCCGAGCACCGGGGGCGGGACGATCGCGCCGGGCCGCCGGCCGTCGAAGAACACCGGCGGATGGACGCCCCAGACCTCGCCCTCCTGCGGATGGCTGACCTGGTAGAACGTGCCGAGGTGCCGGACCTGCGGATCCTCGATCACGCCATCGACGTCGTGGACCGGCGCGTAAGGCACGTCCTGCGCCTCGAGCCGCTGCGCCCATTCGGCGCGCGGGCGGGTGGCGAAGGTCTTGGCCAGCTCGTCGCGCAGCGCGGTGTAGTTGGCGATCCGCAGCTCGCGGGTGTTGAACTGCGGGTTGCCGTCGATGTCCTTGCGGTCGAGGGCGGCCAGCAGTCCTTCCCAGAATTTGTTCTGCGACGACATGTGGATCGCGATCAGCTTGCCGTCCTGGCAGCGGAAGGCATAGGACTGCGACGCGCTCACCCGCGTCAGCGGGCCGACCGGGATGCCGTAGCGCTTGTTGTTGATGAAGGCGTCGGGCGCGAACGCGATCGTCGCCTCCAGCATCGAGGTCTCGACCCGCCGGCCCTTGCCGGTGCGTTCGCGCTCGTAGAGTGCGCCGAGGATTCCGTAGGCGGCGTAAAAGCCCGTGACGTTGTCGGAGATGGTCGGGCCCGCGGGCTGCGGCTTCTCCGGATCGACGAACTGGTTGAGCACGCCCGACAGCGACTGCGCCACGGCGTCGTAGGAGGGTCGGTCGCGATAGGGGCCGTCGCGGCCGAAGCCGGTGAGGGAGCAGTGGATCAGGCGGGGATTGATCCCGGCGAGGGCGTCGGGCCCGAACCCCAGCCGGTCGAGCACGCCGGGGCGGAAATTGTCGATCAGGACGTCGGCCTCCTTGAGCAGCGAGCGCAGGACGTCCTTGCCGTCCGCCGAGCGCAGGTCGAGCGTCAGGCTGCGCTTGTTGCGGTTGTAGGCAATGAAATGCCCGCCGTAGAGCCCGCCGCGGAAGTAGCGGAACGGATCGCCGCCCTCGGGATTCTCGATCTTGATCACAGACGCGCCGAGGTCGGCCAGCAGCATGCCGGCGAGGGGGCCGGTGATCATGGTGGTGAGTTCGACGATGCGGACGCCTGCGAGCGGGCCGGCCATCAATGCGCTCCCGGCTTGAAGCCGTCCGGCACCTTGCCGTCGTAGCCGATCGCCTCTTCGCCGGCCTCCGACAGCAGGAAGCCGATGGGGCGCGTCTGCTCCTCCACCAGATGCGCCACGAGGCTCGCGGCGCGCGCCAGGATCGGCACGCCCTTGAGGCCCGCGAGCGGGAAGCCCGCGTCGAGCAGCACGGCGGGGATCGCGCCGGACACGTTGAGCACCAGGCTCTTGCCGGTGATCTCCAGGATCGCCTTCTCGGCCGCCTGCGCAGCAGCCACATGGGGACCGGACAGGCCGGCCTCCTTCGCCACCGCGATCAGGCGCGCGGCGCGGGGGTCGGCGTCCTTGTGCAGCGGGTGACCGTAGCCGGGGAAGGGCGCGCGCCTGGCGCGATAGTCCTGCGTCACCGCATAGGCCGCGACCGACAGGTCGCCGCCGGTGTCGCGCTCCAGCACCTGCACGATGAACTTGCCGGCGTTCTCGGCGCTGCCGAGGATCACCGAGCCGCAGCCCAGGATGCCGGCCGCGACCGCGCCCTGCATCGCTTCGGGGCTGGCCGCCAGCGTCATGCGCGCGGCCTGCACGCTCGGCACGAGACCGTGCTCGGCGATGGCGACGAGGCAGGCGTCGAGCACGCGGGTCTGCGCCTCCGAGGCGCGCTTGCCCGTGACCAGCAGCCAGAAATGCGAGGTGAAGGACACGCTGCCGATCAAGTCCTTGCACAGATCGAAGCCGCGGACGATGATCGTCTCGGAATTGGCCGTGCTGATAGAACTCGTGGGGTCGCTCTGCTTGCCGATCTTCACACCGTCTCTCCGATGACCGTTCCGCGAATGATTTCATAGACCGGCCAAGGATGGAAGCGGCGGAATGAGTTCGGAACGGCCCACCCGCGGGATCGCGTTTGCCGACATCGAGGCGGCACGCCGAACCCTCGCGGATTTCATCCTGCCCACCCCGACGCTGCCGGCCCCCAAGCTGTCCGCGCTGACCGGCGCGGCCGTCTTCGTCAAATACGAGAACATGCAGGTCACAAGCGCCTTCAAGGAGCGCGGCGCGCGCGTGAAGATCGCCTCGCTCTCGCCGGAGGAGCGCCGGCGGGGCATTGTCGCCATGTCCGCCGGCAACCATGCCCAGGCGGTGGCCTATCACGCCTCCCTGCTGGGCATCTCCTCCACCATCGTCATGCCGGTGAACACGCCGCTGGTGAAGGTGGCGGCCACCGAGAGTTACGGCGCGGAGGTGGTTCTGGAGGGCGAAGGCATCGCCGAGGCCCATGCCCACGCCCAGTCGCTGGCCGAGAAGAAGGGCCTGATCTGGGTGCATCCCTACGACGATCCGCATGTGATCGCCGGGCAGGGCACGATCGCGCTGGAGATGCTCGAACAGGTGCCGGATCTCGAGGTGCTGGTGGTGCCGGTGGGCGGCGGCGGGCTGATCTCCGGCATGGCGATCGCGGCCAAGGGAATCAATCCCGCGATCGAGGTCGTGGGCGTGGAGGCCGCGCTCTATCCGTCGATGCTGAACGCGCTGCGCGGCGGCAACCGCCCGGCCGGCGGCGCGACGCTCGCGGAAGGCATCGCCGTGACCAGCGCGGGCGCGCTGACGCTGCCGATCGTGCGGGCGCTGGTGAGCGACATCGTGCTGGTGGACGAGGTGCATATCGAGCGCGCGGTCAACGCCTATCTCACGCAGCAGAAGACCATGACCGAGGGCGCGGGCGCGGCCGGCCTCGCGGCGCTGCTTGCCGAGCCCGACCGCTTCAAGGGCCGCCGGGTCGGCCTCGTGCTGAGCGGCGGCAACATCGACCCCCGCATGCTGGCCTCGATCATGATGCGCGAACTGGTGCGGGAGGAACGCATCGTCTCGTTCCGCCTCAGCATTCCGGACCGTCCCGGCGTCCTCGGCCAGATCTCGACCAAGCTCGGCGCGCTCCGCGCCAACATCCTCGAGGTCGAGCACAAGCGCGGGCTGCTCGACGTGCCGGCCAAAGGCGTGCGCCTCGACATCACGGTTGAAACGCGTAACGCCGCGCACGCGGAAAGCATCCGGCTGGCGCTGGCGGCGGACGGGTTCGAGCCGGTGCGGGTCGGCACGGGCCAGGTGCTGGATTGAGTCCGGTGCGCGGCGGTCCGGTCAGGACGCCTTGAGCTTCTCGGCCACGCGCGGCGCGAAATAGGTCAGCACGCCGTCTGCACCCGCGCGCTTGAACGCGGTCAGGCTTTCGAGCATCGCCCGGTCGCCGTCGAGCCAGCCGTTCTGCGCCGCGGCCATCAGCATCGCGTATTCGCCGGACACCTGATAGGCGAAGGTGGGCACACTGAAAGTGTCCTTCACGCGCGACAGGATGTCGAGATAGGGCATGCCGGGCTTGACCATCACCATGTCCGCGCCCTCGGCAAGGTCCAGCTCGACCTCTCGCAACGCTTCGTCCGTGTTGGCCGGGTCCATCTGGTAGGTGCGTTTGTCGCCGCTGAGCGTCGCGGCCGAGCCGACCGCGTCGCGGAACGGGCCGTAGAACGCCGACGCATATTTGGCCGCATAGGACATGATCTGCACGTCCGCGAAGCCCGCCTCGTCGAGCCCGGCACGGATCGCGCCGACCCGGCCGTCCATCATGTCGGAGGGCGCGACGATGTCGCAGCCGGCCTCGGCCTGCACCAGCGCCTGCTGCACCAGCACCGCCACGGTCTCGTCGTTGAGAATGTTTCCGTTGTCGAGCAGCCCATCGTGGCCGTGGCTGGTGTAGGGATCGAGCGCCACGTCGCAGAGCACGCCGACGTCGGGCACCGCCTGCTTCACCGCGCGCACGGCCCGGCACACCAGGTTCTCCGGGTTGAGCGCTTCGGAGCCGGTCTCGTCGCGCAGCGCCGGATCGGTGTAGGGGAACAGCGCGATGCAGGGGATCGAGAGCTGGGCTGCGCGCTCGGCCGCGCGCACGATCTCGTCCACTGGGAGACGCTCCACGCCGGGCATGGATGCGACCGGCGCGCGCGCCCCCTCGGCCACGAACAGCGGCCAGATCAGGTCGTCGGCGGTGAGCACATGCTCGCGCACCATGCGGCGCGCCCAGTCCGCGCGGCGGTTGCGGCGCGGACGCGTGACGAGATCGAGCGACGGCGCGACGCGCTCGCGCCGTCCCGCCGGGCCCTCGACCGGCTTCGGACGCATGCCCGGGTCAATCGGCCGGCCGTATTTGATCGCCATGATCGGGGTCCACTCGGTCGTTGTCTCTTAGGATCGCTGCCGGCCCGGGCCGGACGCTTCGCCTTATAGCGCGGCCGGGCGACGGCGCACAGCGGCCGCGATCCAGCCTCGCGCGCGGGCGCCGATGCGGGCAGGACCGGATGCCGAGAATTCGAGACGTGCATGGCGGGCGAATTCCGCATAGTCTCGCGCCTCGTTCGCGGTCGCCGTTTCCCGAAAGGATGCGCGCGGCATCGCAGAGAAGGACAACGCGCCGCGCCGGCGTCCCGCAAGCCTCGCGGGACTCGCCGTGGCCTATATCGGACGGCGCTTCGCCGCCCTCGGAGCTGACGGACCGGTGCTGCCTTGACCGACCCCTATGCCAGCGATCCGGGCCGCACGCTCGAACCCGTCCACGCCGGCGAGCGGCCGGTCAGCGACACGCTCTGGACCGACCGGCTGGTGCTGTTCCTGCGGGTGATGGCCGGCCTGTCGATGCTCAAGGGGCTTTATCACTGGGCCGTGGTGTGCGGGCTCGCGGGGCCGGCGGGCGGTTTCGAGGCCCAGCCGCTGCCCTGGCAGACCGCCACGGTGTTCTTCGCGGTCATCGACCTGGTGGCCGCGGTCGGGCTCTGGCTGGCCGCGGCTTGGGGCGCGGTGGTGTGGCTGACCGCCGCGGTGTCGATGGCCGCGGTCGAGGTGTTCTTCCCGCAAATCTACGGCGGTCGCATGCTGGTCGTGGCTTTCGAGGGCCTGCTGCTTTTCGGCTATTTGTTTCTGGCGATCCAATCGGCGCGCGAGCATCCGCAATAATGGCTTGCCCATGCCGGCGGCTCGGCCTTCAATGGAACGCTTCGAGCCTGCCGCCGGATGGCATTTTCGACATAACAGAAGTGGAGGGACCCTTGCGAATTCAACGACTGACGAAGGCCGCCGGCGCGCTGCTGGCGCTTGCCGTCGCCTGCGGCCCGGCCGCGGCGCAGGAATGGCCGAGCAAGACCGTGCGCGTGATCGTGCCGTTCTCCGCCGGCAGCGCCACCGACATCGTGCCGCGCATCATCTTCGAGCAGGTGCAGGCGCAGACGGGCCAGACCTTCGTGGTCGAGAACCGGCCGGGCGGCGGCTTTACCATCGGCGTCGGCGCGGTGAAAAGCGCGGACCCGGACGGCTACACCATCCTGGTCCACTCCAATGCCTTCGTGACCTCGCCCGCCATCCAGAACGTGAACTGGGACCCGGTGAAGGATTTCGCGGGCATCACCCCGCTCGCCAACGTGCCGCTGGTGCTGGTGATCTCGCCCGATAAGAAGGTCGCCAACCTCAAGCAACTCGTCGATCAGGCCAAGGCCAAGCCGAACTCCCTGAACTACGCCGCGGCCGGCATCGGCTCGCCGCCGCACCTGACGATGGAGAGGTTTCGTCTCGCCGCCGGCATCACCGGCCAGCTCGTGCCGTTCAAGGGTGCGCCCGAGGCGCTGACCGAGGTCGCCACCGGCCGCGTCGACGTCTACTTCAGCCCGCTCGCACCGGCCATGTCGCTGATTCAGGGCGGCAAGCTCCAGCCGCTCGCGGTCAGCAGCATGACGCGCGCCGCCGCGCTGCCGAACGTCCCCACCACCACCGAGGCCGGCTTCAAGGATTCCGACTTCGATTTCTACGTCGGGATGTACGTTCCCAAGCAGACGCCGCGCGCGATCGTCGCCCGGATGCACGCCGAGGTCGTCAAGGCGCTCAACACCCCGGCGGTGAAAGAGAAGCTGACCAAGATCGGGGCCGAGCCCATGATCCTGCAGCCGGACGCCTTCGATGCGCGTCTCGCACGGGAGGCTCCGCTCGCGGTCACGCTCGCGAAGGCAGCCGGCATCGGCGCCGAGAAAAAATAGGCCGAAGGCCAGAGGGCGCTCCGGCCCGCAGAGGAGGGAGCGCCGGCGCGGCCGATGGGAACCACGGTTCGGTGCGGCGGGCGGCAAGCCCGCCGCAGGCGTTTGGGAGCCGCCGCAGGCGTTTCGGAAGTCCGCCTCGAGCGACGCGACGCCGCGCACCCGGCAAGGTAAATCGAGGGTGAAGACGAAGTATCGAATGAGAGAATACCAGCGATTTACTATGGCCGATAAAGCTAATCTTCACTCTACAATTTAAACCGATCTTAGAGCGTTCCCGCGTACGTTCACGCTCATGGGACGGGGAAAACAGGGCCCCGTCACCGCGTAACAAAAAACGGGAAGGCGTCATCATATGAAGACCGTCATGAAGACGGTCGAACCCGCCGATCGTCAGGCGCGCTTCGACCACATCCGGCCGCTCTATCTCGATGCCTTGACGCTGGTGGAGCGGCTGCACCGCCGCCTGCTCGACGTCATCAAGGACGAGTTCGACCGGCGCGGGCGCTCCGACATCAACTCGGTGCAGGCGCTTCTGCTCTACAACATCGGCGACAAGGAGCTGACCGCGGGCGAGCTGCGCACGCGCGGCTACTACCTGGGCTCCAACGTTTCCTACAACCTGAAGAAGCTGGTCGAGATGGGCTTCCTCGACCACCAGCGCTCGCGCGTGGACCGCCGCTCGGTGCGCATCCGCCTGACCGACACCGGCCGCGAGGTGCGCGATATCGTGGAAGGGCTCTACCAGAAGCACGTGCGCACGGTGGAGCAGGTTGGCGGCATCAATGCCGACGAGTTCGCCACGCTGAACAAGTCGCTGCACCGGCTCGAGCGGTTCTGGACCGACCAGATTCTCTACCGGCTCTGACGCATCCGTCTTCGGGAGCGGCTTTCCCTCTTCGGGCCGCCTGATGGGATCCCCCGACCCGTCAGGCGGCCTGTGGGCGTTCTCCCGCGGGTTTCGCATCCGCGGGCTTGTTTCCGGAGGCGGGCGCGCCCAGATCGGGACTCATGCGTTTCCGGATCGACGTGAACACCCTGGACGGCAAGCTCTCCTACGAGCGGGACGGTCCGTCCGACGCGCTTCAGGTCGCGGAAGGCGGCAGGCAAAGCCTCGGCGTGACCATCACCGACACCCGCGAGGGCCGGTCCTACAGTCCGGACGAATTCGCGAAGCGGTTCGGGAACTAAGCATCCCGGCCCGCCATGGCGCGCCGCCCTTCGTGGCGGTTGATGGGTTCCCGACAAGGATTGACCCTCCGGACGGACCCTGCATCCTTCGGGCATGGGAATCAGGGGTTATTTCCGCGGGGCCGAGCTGGCCCGGATGAGCAACGGGGATTACTGCATCGTCCGTCCCTTGGGGCTCGTGAAGGGCGGCAAGGGGATGAAGCACTTTCTGATGCTCCTCCGCCTCACGCCTCGCGGCATCGCCTCGAAGCTCGTCGAGATCGTCCGGACGGTTGCGGAGCGCCCCGACGACAACCGGTTCGGAGAGAAAAGCCTGGCCGGCGTCCCGATTGCGTTCAAACGCGATCGTGTGTCCCCGCGGCCTGCGGAGGGCAGGGCCGAGAGCTGACCGTTGTCGGCGCTCCCTTCAAACCGCTCCCGCCGGCCCGTTCGGCGGACCGGTTCTCGAATTCCCGCCTGCGGCCGTATGCGGCACCCGGGCGTGCGGGGGCTTGTCACAAAATCGCCCGGACGGCCTCCTACCCGATGACGAATCTTTGAGGTCCGGCGCTTGCCGCAGGACGCGGATTGGGCCTTTGTGGAGGCCTCGCGGGTTAGAGATTCGGGGATTCGATGCGCAAACCGACCGATTTCGACCTTCAGGGCGTCAGCCGGCGCAGCTTCCTGCGCAGCGCGGCCGCCGCCGGCGGAACCGTTCTGGCAGGTCAGGCGCTGGCGCAGGACGCCACGCTGCAGGCCCTGATCGACCAGCACCAGCGCGGCGGGAGCGGCCAGGGATTCGATTCCGCCTCCCGCACCATCCTGATGCCCAAGGCATCGCTGCCCACGCTGTCGCCGCAGACCGTCGAGCACACCGGCCAGGCGATCGCCCATTACGAGGGACTAGTGGCGCGCGGCGGCTGGCCCGAGGTCAAGCGCGCAGACCGGCTGCGGCTCGGCGTCCGCAACCCCGCGGTGCCGGCGCTGCGCGAGCGGCTGATCGCCGGCGGTGACCTCGATCCCAACGCGGGCGTCTCCGACATCTACGATTCCTACGTCGAGGCCGGCGTGCGCCGCTTCCAGGCCCGCCACGGCCTGACCGTGGATGGCATCGTGCGCGACCAGACCATTAAGGCGCTCAACGTGCCGGCGCAGGTCCGGCTGGCGCAGCTTCGCACCAACCTGGTGCGGCTGCGCAGCATGAGCGGCAACCTCGGCGGCCGCTTCGTGGTCTGCAACATTCCAGCGGCACACATCGAGGCGATCGAGGGTGGCACGGCCGTCTCGCGCCACGTCGCCGTGGTCGGCAAGCCGGACCGCGCCTCGCCCGATATCAACAGCCGCATCGTCGAGATCAACTTCAATCCGTTCTGGACCGTGCCGGTCTCCATCGTTCGCCGCGACCTGATCCCGAAAATGCAGGCCGAGCCGGACTATCTCACGAAGAACTTCATCCGCATCTACGACCCCAAGGGCAACGAGCTGGCTCCGGCGCAGATCGACTGGTACTCGAACGAGGCGGTGAATTATCGCTTCCGGCAGGACCCGGGCGATTTCAACTCGCTCGGCTCGATCCGCATCAACTTCCCCTCCGCGCATGGCGTCTACATGCACGATACTCCGCTGAAGAACCTGTTCGGCGAGGACATGCGGTTCCACTCGTCCGGCTGCGTGCGCATCCAGAACGTCCGCGAGCTGGTCAACTGGCTGCTGATCGAGACGCCGAACTGGAACCGGGAGGAGATCGACGCGGTGATCCGGAGCGGCGACCGCAAGGATGCGCGGGTTGCCAAGCCCGTGCCGCTCTACTGGGTCTACGTCACGGCCTGGGCGACGCCGGACGGCGTGGTCCAGTTCCGCGACGACATCTACAACCGCGACGGCCTGGGCGCGCCCACGGCGCAGCGGGGCTGACGCTAAGCCCGGGCCCCGGCGGCCCGGAGGCGGAGGAGCGATGGCCGGGCCGGCCGGGCGCGAGGTCTATTTCGAGTTTATCGCGGTGGGCGCCTCGATGCGGGTGACGGCCATCGACAGCGTTACGGCCACCGAGGTCGTGATCGTCGGTCCGGTGACGGCGCAGAAGGCCGATCTGCAGAGGCTGGCGCTGCGCAAGCTCGAAGCGAGGCTCGCCCGCGAGCAGGCCCGATAGCTCCGTCACAACTTCCATTGCTAGATGTTGCGGGCAGCAGAGTCATGTCGCGCCAGCCTTGGCGCTTGCCGGCCGATGTGCTAGGCGGAAAGCCAATCCGGAGAACCTCATGTCAGCGTCCGAATCCGCCGCGGGAGCGACCGCGCCATCCGTCTTTACTGCGTCTCTCGCCGAGGCCGATCCCGAGATTGCCGAGGTGGTCCGTCTCGAACTCGGCCGCCAGCGCGACGAGATCGAGCTGATCGCCTCCGAGAACATCGTCAGCCGCGCGGTGCTGGAGGCGCAGGGGTCGGTCCTGACCAACAAATACGCCGAGGGGCTGCCGGGCCGGCGCTATTACGGAGGCTGCCAGCACGTCGACGTGGCCGAAAACCTGGCGCTCGACCGCGTGAAGAAGCTGTTCGGTGCGGCCTTCGCCAACGTGCAGCCGCACTCCGGCGCGCAGGCCAACGCCGCCGCCTTCATGGCGCTGATGCAGCCCGGCGACACCTTCATGGGCCTCAACCTCGCGGCCGGCGGGCACCTGACCCACGGCTCGCCGGTCAACATGTCCGGCAAGTGGTTCAACGTGGTGCCTTACGGCGTGCGCCGCGACGACCACCGCATCGACATGGACGAGGTGCGCAGGCTGGCGCAGGAGCACAAGCCCAAGGTGATCGTGGCCGGCGGCTCGGCCTATCCGCGCATCATCGACTTCAAGGCATTCCGCGAGATCGCCGACAGCG
>CAZZCV010000064.1:0-17466 GCA_964653225.1 uncultured Rhodoplanes sp.
CATCCTGTTGCAGGTGATGGACCACGGCAAGCTGACCGACCACAACGGCAAGCAGGTCGATTTCCGCAACGTGATCCTGATCATGACCACCAACGCGGGCGCCTCCGACCTCGCCAAGTCCGCCTACGGCTTCACGCGCACCAAGCGCGAGGGCGACGACATGGAGGCGATCAGCCGGATGTTCACGCCGGAGTTCCGCAACAGGCTCGATGCCATCATCACCTTCGCGCATCTGTCGCCGGACATCATCGCCAAGGTGGTCGAGAAGTTCGCGATGCAGCTCGAGGCGCAGCTCGCCGACCGCAACGTCACCATCGAGCTGTCGGAGGAGGCGACCCGCTGGCTGATCGCGCAAGGCTACGACGAGTTGATGGGCGCGCGGCCGATGGCGCGGGTGATCCAGGAGCACATCAAGAAGGGTCTGGCCGACGAGGTGCTGTTCGGCCGGCTCAAGGGTGGTGGCCACGTCCGGGTGGTCGTGGTCAAGGACGAGGGCGGCCGCGACAATCTCGGCTTCGAGTATGTGGACGGGCCGGTGAAGCCCAAGCCCGAGAAGCTGCCGGAGCCCAAGCGCGCCCGGTCGCGCCGCCGGCCGCCCGCCCGGCGCAAGCCGCCGGGCCCCAAGGATGGCGGCGGAGGGGGCGATCCGCCGCGCGGCGGATCGGTGCCCAAGGTGCCCCTGGTCAAGGCGTAATGCACCGCGGATAGACGACGAGGGCCGGGCGGAGATCCGGCCCTCGCTTTTGATGCGGATCCGCGGCGGCTGCGGACCGCGTCGGGCATGGGGCCTGTAGCGCACAGGCCCGGAACGCATGGGGCCATGCCGCGCGGCCGGTTGCGCGGCGTTGGCGGGCATGTGACGAAGCCGGGCCATGTCCGCGCCGCCGTCCGCCTCCGCCACTCCCGTCAACGTCGCGAGCGCCGCCGGCGCCTTCGTCCACGGCCTGAAGGTCGCGGCGACCTCCGTCTTCTTCATGGTCATCACCGTGACCTATCTGGGCTACGGCGCGCTGGCCCACGACTACGGCCTCTCGATTGGCTGGGCGATGCTGTCCACCGTGCTGCTCTGGGCCGGGCCGGCGCAGGTCATCCTGCTCACCGCCTATGGCGCGGGGACCCCGATGATCGAGACCGCGGTAGCGGTCGGCCTGTCCAGCGTGCGCCTCCTGCCGATGGTGGTGGCGCTGATGCCGACCGTCCGCGACCCGAGCACCCGATGGCACCACATGCTGTTCACCGTCCATTTCTGGGCGGTGGCGGTTTGGGTCGAGGCCACCCGCAATGCGCCGGCCCTGCCGCGCGTGCATCGGGTCGCCTTCTGCAACGGTCTCGGCATGGGGCTGGTCGCGGCCGGCACCGTCTCCACCGGCATCGGCTACGTCATGCAGGCCGCGCTGCCGGTGCTGTTCGGCGCGGCCGCGATGTTCGTCACGCCGCTGTCGTTCCTGATCTCCAGCGCACGCAACGCCCGCATCGTGCTGGAAAAGGCCGCGCTGGCGTTCGGGCTGGCGATCGGGACGGTCCTGACCTTCTACAAGGTCGACTACGACCTGCTCTGGACCGGGGTGGCCGGCGGCACGCTGGCCTATCTCGTGCACCGGGCTGTGCGGGCGCGGCGGGCGGCGGCATGACCTTCGGGATGGAACCCTATCTCGCGCTGGTGCTTCTCGGCTTCCTGCCGAGCGAGATGTGGCGCTGGATCGGCCTGGCCATCGGCCGGGGGCTCGACGAGGATTCCGAGATCATCCTGTGGGTGCGGGGCGTGGCGACCGCGCTGATCGCGGGCGTGGTGGCGCGCATCGTGATGCTGCCCCCGGGGGCGCTCGCCACCGTGCCGCTGGAGATCCGGCTGGTCGCGCTCGCCGCCGGGTTCCTGGCCTTCTACTTCATCCGCCGCTCGGCTTTCGCCGGGGTGCTGATCGGGGAGGCGGTGCTGGTGGGGGCCGCGTCGGTCTATAGTTAGGTCGATGTCCGCGCCCGATTCCGCAACCGAAGGCCCGCCGCGCTCCGCGCTCGCTGCCTATTTCGACGGCCTGTCGGCGGCCACCCGGTCGATCTTCTTTTACGTCCTGTTCGGCAACTACATCGGCATCGGCGCGCTGTCCTACGAGTTCGGCTTCGAGGTTGGCTGGATGATCCTGTCGACGCTGCTGGTCTGGGCCGCGCCCGCCCAGGTGATCCTGATCTCGACGCTGGGCACCGCCACGCTGCTGGAGGTGGCGATCGCGGTGACGCTGTCCAGCACCCGGTTCCTGCCGATGGTGGTGGCGCTGCTGCCGATGCTGCGCGCCGCGCGCACGAGGCAGATGCACCTGATCATGCCCGCGCATCTCGTGGCCATCAGCGTCTGGGTGGAATCGTTCCGCCTGCTGCCAGGCGTTGCGCGCGGCGAGCGCGTGGCCTTCGTCAACGGTCTCGGCAGCGGGCTCCTGCTGTCGGCGACGGTTGCGAGCGCGGTCGGCTTCCATCTCGCCGCAAGCCTGCCGCCGCTGTTTGCGGCGGCGCTGCTGTTCCTGACTCCGCTGTCGCTCCTGATGTCGGCTTCGCGCAACTCGACCATGCTGATCGACCGGCTGGCGTTCGGGCTCGGCCTCGTGATCGGCCCGCTGATCGCGGCGCATAAGATCAAGCTCGACCTTTTGTGGACAGGCGTGATCGCCGGCACCCTGGCTTATGTGGTCCATCGTCTCCGGGAGGCCGCGCGATGACCGCGACGATGGCCGACATCGGCCCCTATCTGGCGCTCATTCTCGTGGGCTTCCTGCCGAACGAGGTCTGGCGCGTGCTGGGCTTGGTGCTGGTGCGCGGGCTGGACGAGCAGTCCCAGGTCATCGTCTGGGTGCGGGCGGTGGCGACCGCGGTCCTGGCCGGGGTGCTGGCGCAACTCATCATGGCGTCTTCAGGAGCGCTCGCCGCGATCCCGCTCCCGGTGCGGATCGGTGCGGCGGTGGCGGGCTTCGTCGCGTTTCTCGCGATGCGCCGTTCGGTGTTCGCGGGCGTGGTGACGGGGGAGGCCGCGTTCCTGAGCGCGGCCTGGCTCTACGGCGCCTGACCTCAGCCGTCCTTCAGTGCGGCCGCCAGCTTCAGCGCCTGATCGGCCAGCACCTCCGGCTTCTCCTTCTCGCTCGCCGGCGGCTTCATCGGCACGCCGGCCTTGCGCGGCACGACATGGACGTGGAGATGGAACACGACCTGTCCGCCGGCACCCTCGTTGTACTGCGCGATCGATACGCCGTCGGCGCCGAACACCTTGAAGCTCGCCTGTGCAATCCGCTGTGCGACGCGGGCCACGGCCGCGAGATCGTCCGGAGCGACGTCGAGGATGTTGCGGGCGGGCGCCTTCGGCAGCACCAGCGTGTGACCCGGCGCGCGCGGCATGATGTCGAGAAAGGCCAGCACCCTGTCGTCCTCGTAGACCTTGTGGCAGGGCAGCTCGCCCCGCAGGATCTTCGCGAAGATGTTGTTGGGATCGTAGGCGGGCATGGGGTCGGCTCCGTGGCGCATGATCCCGAAAAGTTGGCAGACTTTTCGGGAAAGATCATGCGCAAACCGAATGGGCTGAGGGGTCAGTCCTGTTCGGACGGATCCTTGCGGAACGGGGCGCTCTCCGCAAGCTCCTCGCCCATTTCGGCCACGTATTCGCGCTCCCGCACGAGGTAGTCGGCGACCGCCCGGCGCAGGCCGGGATGGGCGAGGTAATGCGCCGAATGGGTGGTCGTCGGCAGATAGCCGCGCGCCAGCTTGTGCTCGCCCTGCGCCCCGGCCTCGACCCGGGCAAGGCCGCGGGCGATGGCGAAGTCGATGGCCTGATAGTAGCAGACCTCGAAATGCAGGAACGGGTGGTGCTCGATCGCGCCCCAGTGGCGGCCGAACAGCGTGTGGGAGCCGATGAAGTTGATCGCGCCGGCGATCCAGCGGCCCTGGCGTTTCGCCATCACCAGCAGGATGCGGTCGGCCATCCGCTCGCCCGCGAGCGAATAGAACGCGCGGGTGAGATAGGGCCTTCCCCACTTGCGCGAGCCGGTCTCCATGTAGAAGTCGAAGAAGGCGTCCCACGCCTCCTCGGTCAGGTCGCGTCCGGTGAGCCAGTGGATCGTGACGCCGTTCTCCAGCGCCTCGCGGCGCTCGCGGCGGACGGTCTTGCGCTTGCGCGCGGACAGCGCCTCCAGGAATTCCTCGAACGAGGCGTAGCCTTCGTTGCGCCAGTGGAACTGCTGGTCGGTGCGTTGCAGGAAGCCGTGCCGGGCGAGCAGGGCACTTTCCGCCTCCGGCATGAAGGTGACGTGGACGCCCGAGGCGTGGTGCGTGCGGCAAAGCGCCAGAAGGCCCGCGGCCAGATGCTCCTGGATTGCGCCGGCGTCCGGTCCCGGGGCGGCGAGCAGCCGGCGGCCGGTCGCCGGGGTGAACGGCACCGAGACCTGGAGCTTGGGATAGTAGTCTCCGCCCGCGCGCTCGAACGCCTCGGCCCAGCCGCCGTCGAACACGTATTCGCCGCGCGAATGCGATTTCAGGTAGCACGGCACCACGCCCGCCAGCGTGCCGTCCGGCCGCGCGGCGACGAGGTGCTGCGGCTGCCAGCCGGTCCTCGCCACAGCCGAGCCCGAGGCCTCCAGGCAATAAAGAAAATCGTGCGATATGAAGGGATTGTAGGCGCAGGCTGGAGGGTTTTCTCCGGGATTTGCGGCGGGAAATCCGGTTCGCGGCCAGCCCGGATTGGCGCACGCATCCCAAGCCTCGGCATCGATGTCGCCGATGGTCGGGGTCGCCCGAAGCTGAAGGTCGAGGTCTGTCATCCGCACATACGAAACCGCGACGGAACGCCGGCGCGCCGGGAAGCCTTCACCGTTTCACGCAAAACGGCCGCTCGAAAGCGCCCCATTGTCGCCGTCCCGGCGGACGGGACAACCGCTGTTTCAGCGGCACACCACGGCGTCGAAGCCGGAGGGATTGCCGGTCCAGGGGTTGTATTCCGTGGTGATCCGGCAGTTGCGGGGGATCGGGCGGCATCCGAAGCGGGTGCAGGCGACTTGGTTGCCGCGCGCCCGGACCGGCCGCTGCGTCCGTTTGCGCTTGCGGCTCTGCGCCGACACGTCGGTCGGTTGGGTGGTCTCGGCTCCCGGCGCGGCGGGAACCGAAGCGGCCTGCGCGGGCAGCGCGAGCGCCGTGCCGAGGCCCACGAACCCGGCAATCAAAAGCATGCGAACAGACATCCGAAACTCCCTGGCCCTTGGCCGCCGCCTTGTTCCCTAACGCCCGGACCGTGGCGAAGTTGCGTCGGGAGCCGTCAGGGCCGGAATCCCTCGAAGATCATCTGGTCGGCGTAGCGCGCGGCGCGGGCGCGGTCCTCGGCCGTGCGCACGGTCCAGGTCAGGAGCGGCAGGCCGAGCAGGTTGCGGGCGGTCTGCGGCACCGGCGAGGAGAGGTCGCGCACCCGGTAGGCCAGGAACTGGAGGCGCGCCGCCAGCGCCTGAAGCACGAAGCGGGTGGCCGAAGGGGGCCGGTCCTCATGGTCCGCGCCGCCGTCGCGGCGCTGGGCCACGAGACCGCGCGTCAGGTCCGGCGCGAGGTCGCGCAACGCGGCCACGGGGGCCGGGTCGAACGACATCGCCGCCGCGGGGCCCCGGTAGCCCGCGAGCACCTGCGCGGTGCGGTGCGCCAGCCGCAGGTCGCCGTCGAACCGGCTTTTCAACTCGACCACCAGCGTGACCCGGCCCGCCACCAGATCGCAAAGCTCGCCCAGCGTGAGCATGCGCTCGGCGGTGGCGCGGAACGGCGTGCGCTTCAGGTCCGCCGCGCTGAGCGAATCCAGGCGTCCAGAGCCCTCGCTGAGCCGGCCGAGCGTGGCGTCGTGGTGCACCATCGCCTCACCGTCGGCGCTGATCTGCACGTCGCATTCGATGGCGTAATGACTCTCGATCGCGGCGCGGAAGGCCGCCGGCATGTTCTCGACGACGCCCGCGGCCGCGTCGTGCAGGCCGCGGTGCGCCACCGGACGTGCGGTCAGCCAGTCGGCCATCGCGCTCAAGTCACCTCGAACATGCCCTCGACCTCGACCGCCGCGTCCGCGGGGAGGACCGCGACGCCGATCGTGGTGCGCGCGTGGCGGCCACGGTCACCGAATGCCGCGACCATCAGGTCGGAGGCGCCGTTCATCACCTTGGGGCCATCCACGAAATCCGGCACCGAGCTGATGAAGCCGCCGAGCCGAACCACGCGCGCGATCTTGTCGAGGTCGCCGAGCGCGGCCTTGATCTGGGCGAGCAGGTTGACTGCGCTCGCGCGCGCCGCCTTCTGGCCGTCCTCGATCGAGACGCCGCCGCCGAGCTTGCCGGTGGCCACGAGCTTGCCCTCGGTGTCGAAGCAGAGCTGGCCGGAGATCACCAGCAGGTTGCCGGTGCGCACGAACGGCACGTAGTTGGCCACCGGCGCAACCGGCGTCGGCAGCACGATGCCCAGCTCGGCAAGCTTCTTTTCGACGACTCCAGCCATGATCCCTCCTTGCATGGACCGCCCCGCGCGGCCCACAAATTGCCGCCTTTGTCTTCGCCGATTGAGCCTGCGCTGGCAAGCGGTGCGGGAAAGGCTCCGTTGCGGTGGCGGACGCGCGGGCCTATCTTGAAACGCAGAAAATCCTTGGAGATTCGGACATGAAACCGGCCGGCTGCGCCGCCATGCTGATGCTCACGGCCGGGACCGTGCTGGCGTGGCCCGTGGCCGCTGGCGCGCAGGGGGCGGCCGCCCCGCAGGCGAGCCCCGTCGCCGTCGCGCTCGCCCCGCACCGCGCTGTCTACGACCTCAAGCTCGCCACCACGCGCGGCAAGCGGCCCATGCAATCCGTGCGGGGCCGCATCCTCTACGACTTCACCGGCAGCGCCTGCGAGGGCTACGCGCTGCAGTTCCGCCAGGTCTCCGAACTCGACAGCGGCGAGGGGCGGGTGGTCGTCAGCGACCTGCGCGCCACCACCTGGGAGGACGGCGACGGCAAGCGCCTGACGTTCCATTCGCAGAACTATCTCGACCAGACGCTGCGCGATGCCGTGGACGGGCAGGCCGAACGCGCGGACAAGGGCATCGCGGTCAGCCTGAAGAAGCCCAAGGACAAGACCTTCGACGTCGATCTCGACCTGGTGTTCCCCACCGAGCACATCCGCCGGGTGCTGGCCGCGGCCAAGGAAGGGCGGACGATTTTCGAGGTGTCGGTCTACGACGGCTCGGAAAGCGGCGAGAAGGTTTACGACACGCTCACGGTGATCGGGCGGCGGATCGAGCCCGACGCCAGGAAGCCGGGGGACGTCGCGGGCAGCCAGCCGGCGCTTGCGGAGCTGGCGCGCTGGCCGGTGACGATCAGCTATTTCGAGAAGGGCAAGGCCGGCGGCGAGCAGACGCCGATCTATTCGATCAATTTCGAGATCTACGAGAACGGGATCTCGCGCGGGCTGCTGCTCGACTACAACGACTTCGTGGTGTCGGGCGAGATGACCTCGATCGAGATCAAGGACGCCAAGCCGTGTCCGTGAGTGGATTGCCGGCGGCGACCGGGCCCGCGCCCCGCTTGCTCACTCGTCTCCCTTCATCGCCAGCCCCTTGATGACCGCGTCCTGCCCGAACCGTTCGCGCACGCGGTCCACCGCGCGCTCGGCGGCGGCGCGCCGGCCGGCCTCGCGGTCGATCAGGTCGGCCGGGTCCGCGTCGCGGCCGTCGGCCAGCGCGCTCACGCCGACGCCCAGAAGCCGATAGCGGGTGCCGTCGATCTCGCGCGACAGCAGCGTGCGCGCGGCGGCGAAGATGGTGCCCGCGAGCTGGGTCGGGCCCGCGAGCGAGTGCGAGCGCGTGAGGATGCGGAAGTCTGAGGTCTTGAGCTTCAGCGTGACGGTGGAGCCGGCCAGCTCCTTCTCCTTCAGCCGGTCGGAGACCTCCTCCGCCAGCGCCCACAGCCGCTTCTCCAGCGGGCGGAACGCGGCGATGTCGCGCTCGAACGTGGTCTCCGAAGACACGCTCTTGCGCTCGCGCTCGGGATTGACCGCGCGCGCGTCGAGCCCGCGCGCCAGCCGATGCAGCCGCAGCCCCTCCGCGCCGTAGCGGCGGGCCAGGTCGCGCTCGTCGGCGTTCTGCAGGTCGGCGACGAGCCGGAAGCCGTCGCGCGCCAGCCGTGCCTGCGCGGCCTTGCCCACGCCGTAGATGAAGGTCACGGGCTTGCCGGCGAGAAACGCAGCGGCCTCGCCCTGTCCGAGCACGGCGAAGCCGCGCGGCTTGTCGAGGTCCGAGGCGATCTTGGCCAGGAACTTGTTTGCCGCGAGCCCGATGGAGACGGTGATGCCGATCTCGCGCTCCACGCGCGCGGCGAAGCGCGCCAGCACCTTCGCCGGGGTCGTGCCGTGCAGCCTCTCGGTGCCGGCGAGGTCCATGAACGCCTCGTCGATCGACAGCGGCTCCACGAGCGGCGTCAGCTCCAGCATCAGCGCGCGCACCTCGCGGCTGACGGCGGCATATTTCGCCATGTTGGGCTTGATGATCGTGGCTTGCGGGCACAGCCGGCGTGCTTCGAACATCGGCATGGCCGAATGCACGCCGTAGGTGCGGGCGAGGTAGCAGGCGGTGGTGACGACGCCGCGCTGGCCGCCCCCCACGATCAGCGGCCTGTCCGCGAGCGTGGGGTCGTCGCGCTTCTCGATGGCGGCGTAGAAGGCGTCGCAATCGACATGGGCGATGGCGAGCCGGTCGATCTCCGGATGGCGCAGCAGCCGCGGCGAGCGACAGGCGGGGCAGCGGCCGGCACCGTCCGGCGCGTCGGTCAGGCAGTCCCGGCAGAAGCCAGGCATCGGGCGCATGTCAGGGGATGTCCCGTTCCCAGATGCCGCCGAGCGCGGCCTGCGCGCGGACGATCGCCTCCGGCTTCACCCCGGCCTCGGCCGCGAACGCGACCAGGAGGCGTTCGTCGGAGGCGACGTGCTCCAGCACGCCGGCAAGGAAGTGCGGCTCGCGCGCCGCGTCCCGGATCGCTTCGGGGCCGATCCCGCTCAGGGCCAGGAACGCGCCGATCCGCTCCGGCTCGGCCGCCAGATAGCCGAGCGCGGCAATCGCGAGCGCCTGCGCAGCCTCCTGCCCGCCGGAGCCGGCCTTGCCGGTGCTGGAACTGGATCGCTGTCGCATGCCGGGATTCTCGGCCGGTCTGCCGCCGCTTGCCAGAGCGGACCGCGAGACGGCTGGGGACAAGTCCCGGCGGTCCGGGGCCTGCCGATAAGGCGCTGAAATGGCCCAGCTTTAACGTCTCGTTTGCCTTTCCATTCTAATGCTGGGCCATCTTGTTAAGCATTCTTCCGCATCATGGACCGGGTTTTTCAGGCGGCGCCCGTTCCGGCGCTGCGAATCGTTGAATTGCGGGCGAAGGGAGTCGGGCGCGCCGATGGCCAAGACGGTCCTGATCGTGGAGGACAACGAGCTGAACATGAAGCTCTTCCACGACCTGTTGGAGGCGCACGGCTACGGCACCATCGGCACCCGCAACGGCATCGAGGCCCTTGAGCTTGCGCGCGCTCACCGGCCCGACCTCGTGCTCATGGACATCCAGCTTCCCGAGGTGTCGGGGCTCGAAGTCACCAAATGGCTGAAGGACGATCCGGAGCTGAAGGCCATTCCCGTGGTCGCCGTCACCGCCTTCGCGATGAAGGGTGACGAGGAGCGCATCCGCGAGGGCGGCTGCGAGGCCTATCTCTCCAAGCCGATCTCGGTCGGCAAGTTCATCGAGACCATCCGCCACTTTCTGGGAAATGCCTGAGGAGACGTTCCGATGACCGCTCGCGTCCTCGTCGTTGACGACGTGCCGGCCAACGTGAAGCTGCTGGAGGCCCGCCTTTCGGCGGAATACTTCGACGTCTCCACCGCCATGAACGGCATGCAGGCGCTGGCGCTCTGCGAGAAGGCGGAATGCGACATCGTGCTGCTCGACGTCATGATGCCGGACATGGACGGCGTCGAGGTCTGCCGCAGGCGCAAGAGCAATCCCGCCACCCACCACATCCCGGTGGTGATGGTGACGGCGCTCGACCAGCCGGCCGACCGGGTGAGGGGGCTCGAGGCCGGGGCCGACGATTTCCTGACCAAGCCGGTGTCCGACGTGGCGCTGATCGCGCGCGTGCGCTCGCTGGCGCGGCTTAAGATGATGACCGACGAACTGCGCATGCGCGCGCTGACCTCGAAGGAGATCGGCATCCAGAACGCCGAGACGGAGGCGATCGCGGAGACCGGCCGCGGCGGGCACGTGCTCCTCGTCGACGACCGCGCGTCCTCGTTCGAGCGCCTGACCGGAATGCTGACCGCCGAGCACGCGGTCGACGTCGAGACCAATCCCAACGACGCCCTGTTCCACGCCGCGGAAGGCAGCTACGACCTGATCTGCGTCTCCCTCTCGCTGGAGGGTTTCGACGCGCTGCGGCTGTGCAGCCAGATGCGTTCGCTGGAACGCACCCGCAACACGCCGCTGCTGGCGATCGCGGACGCTGACGACCACGCCCGCATGATGCGCGGGCTGGAGATCGGCGTGAACGACTTCCTGCTGCGTCCGGTGGACAGGAACGAACTGCTGGCCCGGGCCCGCACCCAGGTCCGCAAGAAGCGCTACACCGACCGGCTGCGCGACAACGTGCAGCAGTCGATCGAGATGGCGATCACCGACGCGCTCACCGGCCTCTACAATCGCCGCTACATGGAGAACCACCTCGCCTCGCTGGTCGAGCAGGCGGCTTCGCGCGGCAAGCCCCTGACCGCGCTGGTGATGGATATCGACTACTTCAAGTCGGTCAACGACACCCACGGCCATGACGCCGGCGACGATGTGCTGCGCGAGTTCGCCACCCGGATCCGCAAGTCGATCCGCGGAATCGACCTGGCCTGCCGTTTCGGCGGCGAGGAGTTCGTCATCATCATGCCGGAGACCGACATGGCGGTGGCGACCATCGTGGCGGAGCGTCTGCGCCGGCGCATCGCCTCGGAGCCTTTTGCGATCCACCAGGGCGCCGGCTCGCTCGACGTGACGATCTCGATCGGCATCGCGACGCTCGACGCGGCCGACGACACGGCGGCCACGATCCTCAAGCGCGCCGACCAGGCGCTCTATCGCGCCAAGCGCACCGGCCGCAACCGCGTGGTGGCGGACGCCGCCTGACGGGCCCGCCGCGATCCCCTGATTTCCGGCTCTACGCCTGCGTTTTCGCGGGCTTTCGCGCGTTCACCGTGTCGGTCAACCATAACGCTTTAGGTTGACGCGCGACACATACGGTAAACGCCCGATATCAAATTGCTTCTCGCGTCCGATCCGGTAGCGTCAAAACCACAGACGGAGCGGACGCCACAACGTTCCTTGCGGAAACCGACGAGCCAGTCGGGTTGCGGCGTTCCTCTCCAGCGACAACCCTGCGGGTTGCTCAGGTCCGCCGCATCTCCTGGGTCCGTGGGGTTCGGCTGTGCCGGGAGTGATGCGAGTGGCCTCCTCATGACATCGCTCCCGGCCAGCCACCTTTTTCCCTGAAAGTCGGAAGACAGGGACGGGTAGCGCTTCGCCCCGTTCGAACGACAAAAGCAAAGGGCGCCTTGCGGCGCCCTTGTTTCGTTCAGCGTTTCGTTCAGCGCGTCTGTTGCGCTTACTTGATCTTGCCCTCGCGGAATTCGACGTGCTTCTTCGCGATCGGGTCGTACTTCTTCATCACCAGCTTCTCGGTCATGGTGCGCGAGTTCTTCTTGGTGACGTAATAGAAGCCGGTGTCGGCGCTCGACACGAGCTTGATCTTGGTGGTGACGGCCTTGGCCATGGCGGAACCTCGAATTTCGGTCTGTTGGCGCGCAAACTAGTCGGCAGCCCCGGAAAGTCAAGAAAACGCGGGACCTTTCATCCGGATGCGGGGGAAACCCCGGAAAACCGGGCTTTTCCTAGATCGTCTCGCGGATCCGGCGGCCGTGGATCAGCCGGTAATAGGGGATCGGCAGGCTCTGGCTGAAACCGGCCTCGAGCTGCGCCGCCAGGTCCTCCAGCACCATCTCCGTGATCGCCAGCATGTCGAGCGTCCGGGCCTGGGAGAGCGGCATCCAGACCAGCTCCACCAGCTCCGAATCCGGTCCGACCTTGCCGTCGATCCTCTGGGCGATGGCGCCGGCGTCCGCGGCGAAGAACCGGGTGTCGTAGCGCCGTGCGCGGCGCGGCGGCGTCACCGCGCGGGCGATGAAGTGGATGCCGGACAGGTCTGGATGCACATGGGCCTCGGCGAAGGCCGACCAGGGTCCCTCGGGCGCGGCGGGCGCCTCCGGGCGCTTCTGGCCGAGCAGCAACCCGGTCTCCTCGAAGGTTTCGCGGATCGCGGCGAGCGCGAGCGCCTGCGCCTTGATGCGGCTCGGCCGCCGGGTCTGGCGCATCAGCCGCTCCTCGGTCGCGGGCGGGAGCGGCACGGCCGGCGTCATCCGGCGGTCGGCGGCGTCCACGCCGCCGCCCGGAAACACGAATTTGCCCGGCAGGAACACATGGCCGTGGTGGCGCTTGCCCATCAGCACCCTGGGCTCGCGGCCGGAGCGGTCGAGCAGGATCAGGGTCGCCGCATCCCGCGGCGTGACGTTGGGATGGCCGCGGGGCGGATCGTCCTGAGCGAAGCGTGCGGTGAGATCGGTCATCGCCGCCGTTTACCACGCGGCGGCCCGCTCCGGGAATCCTTCCGGCCGCGGGGCTGCTTCCCGCCCGGGCGGTTGAAGCGGTGCGGCCGCCCGGAGGGCGTGCGATCCGCGGAGCCTGGACTGCGGCCGGACGAGAGCAGCTCGAAGCGCAGCGCGCCGGCCACGGGCGCGGCCTCCACCAGCTTCACGGTCACGGTGTCGCCGAGCCGATAGGTTTCGCCGGAGCGGCTGCCGACCATCGCGTGCATCGCCTCCTCGAAGCGGAAGTAATCGTCGCCGATCAGGCGCGCCGGCACGAAGCCGTCGGCGCCGGTGTCGTCGAGCTTGATGAACAGGCCCGCGCGCGTCACGCCGGAGATGCGGCCGGCGAAGCTCGCGCCGATCCGGTCGGCGAGGAAATGCGCGATCAGCCGGTCGTTGGTCTCGCGCTCCGCCTTCATGGCGCGCCGCTCGGCCGCCGAGATTTGGGCTGCGATCTCGCCCAGCGCCGGCGCGTCCTGGCGCTCCGGCAGGCCGTCCGAACCGAGCCCCCGTGCGCGGATCAGGCCGCGATGCACGACAAGGTCGGCATAGCGGCGGATCGGCGAGGTGAAGTGCGCGTAGCGGCGCAGGTTCAGGCCGAAATGGCCGTAGTTCTCGGCCGCATATTCCGCCTGCGCCTGCGAGCGCAGCACCACCTCGTTGACCAGCTTCTCGTGGTCCTGGTCCTTCACCCGGCCGAGGATGCGGTTGAACTGCTCAGCGCGCAGCGCGCCGCCCTTCGGCATGGAGATGTGCAGCGTTTCGAGGAACTGGCGCAGCGCCTCGACCTTCTCCAGCGAGGGTTCGTCGTGGACGCGGTAGATCAGCGGCACGCGCGCCCGTTCCAGCGTCTCGGCCGCGGCGACGTTGGCGAGGATCATGAACTCCTCGATCAGCCGGTGCGCCGCAAGCCGCTCGGGCGTGACAACGCGGTCCACGGTCCCGTCGGGCTTGAGCAGGATCTTGCGCTCCGGCAGGTCGAGGTCGAGCGGCCCGCGCTCTTCGCGCGCGCGCGTGAGCGCCGCGTAAGCGGCGTAGAGCGGCTTGAGCACGCCGTCGAGCAGCCCGTCGGTCGCCTCGTCGGGGCGTCCGTCGATGGCGGCCTGGGCCTGCGCATAGTGCAGCCTCGCGGCCGAGCGCATCAGGATACGGTGGAAGGTGTGCGAGCGCTTGCGGCCGTCCGCGCCGATCACCATCCGCACCGCGAGCGCGGCGCGGTCCTCGTTCGGGCGCAGCGAGCACAGGTCGTTGGAGATGCGCTCGGGCAGCATCGGCACCACCCGGTCCGGGAAATAGACCGAGTTGCCGCGCCTGAGCGCCTCGCGGTCGAGCGGGGAGCCCGGCCGCACGTAATGCGCCACGTCGGCGATGGCGACGGAGATGATATGCCCGCCGGGGTTGCTCTTGTCGGTGTCGGGCTCGGCGTGGACCGCGTCGTCGTGGTCCTTGGCGTCGACCGGGTCGATGGTGACGAGCGGCAGCCTGCGCCAGTCCTCGCGGCCGGCAAGGGTGGCGGGCCTTGCGGCCTCCGCCTCGTCGATCACCGCCTGCGGGAACGCGCTCGGGATGTCGTGGGCATGGATCGCGATCATGCTCACGGCGCGCTCGTTCTTCAGCGAGCCGAGCTTCTCCTCGACCTTGGCCGTGGGCAGGCCGAAGCGGCCGGTCTTGACCACGCTGACCGCCACGAGGTCGCCGTCCTTCGCGTCGGCGGTGGCGTGCGGCGGGATGCTCAGCTCCTTGCCGAGGTTCTTCTTGTCCACCGGCACGAGCCGTCCGCCGCCGTTCGGCAGCGCGCGGAAGATGCCGAGCGAGCGCACGCGGGCGCGGTCGATGATCTTGATGACGCGCCCGGTGTAGCGGACGTCCTCTTCGCCGGTTTCCTCCACGCGCAGCAGCGCGCGGTCGCCGACGCCCGCGACCTCGCCGGGCTTCGGCTTGCGCGACGTCACGATCCGGATCTTCGGGGAGGGGCCGTGCTCGGCCTCGTCCCATTCGGTGGGGATCGCGAGCAGTTCGCCGTCGACGTCACGGGAGGTGATGTCGGAGAGCGTGACCGAGGGCAGGGCGCCCGCATGGTGCAGCCGCTTGCGCCGGGCCTCCAGCCGGCCCTCGTCCTCGAGCTCCCGCAGTAGGCGTTTCAGCTCCGCGCGCCGGTCGTTCTTCAGCCCGAAGGCGCGCGCGATCTCGCGCGTGCCGACCTTGCCCTGCTGCGTGCCGATGAAGCCGAGCAGGTCGTCCTTGGAGGGCAGGGCGGCCGGCTTTTTCGGATGCTTCGCCGGGCTTCGGGTCGGCTTGTCGGTCGGTGTCTTGTCGGTCGGCGTTTTGGGCAATGAAGGTCCTGGGGCGCGCACCGGCGCCGACGGGTCGCGCGCCTTGGATGCATGCTGAATTTAGGGGGCGGGCCGCGCTTTTGCCAGCGCGGCTATTCGGCGGCTTCGGCCTTGGCCTTGCGCCCGCCCTTGGCCGTGGACTTGGTTGCGGCCTTGGGCGCCTCTTTTTTCTTGGGCTTCGCCGCCGCGGCCTTTTTGGGAGCCGCCTTCTTCGGTGCCGCCTCGGTCCGGGCGGGCCGCTTGCGGCGCGAGGAACCGCCGCCCTTTCCGGCGCGGGCGTCGAGCAGGGCGACCGCCTCGTCGATCGTGACCGCGTCTGGCGCCTTGTCGGCGGGCAGCGTGGCATTGACGCCGTTGTGGGTCACGTAGGGGCCGTACCGGCCGTTCTTGAGCATGATGGGGCCGCCGCCGCGCGGATGCTCGCCGAGCGCCTTGCCGGGATCGGCGCCGAAACGGCCGCCCTTGGAGGGCCTGAGCTTCTTTTCCTCGACCAGAGTGACCGCGCGGTTGAGGCCGATGGTCAGCACGTCGTCGCCGGCCTCGAGGTTGGCGTAGGTCTTGCCGTGCTTCACGTAGGGGCCGAAGCGGCCGATGCCGCCCACGATCGGCTCGCGGTCGTCGGGATGCAGGCCGATCTCGCGTGGCAGCGAGAGCAGGCCGAGCGCGCGGTCGAGGTCGATCTCGTCGGGCGACACGCCCTTGGGCAGGCTGGCGCGCTTGGGCTTCTCCTCCTTGCTCGCGGCTTCCCCGAGTTGGAGATAGGGACCGAACCGGCCCGAGCGCACGGTGACCTCGAGGCCGGTGACGGGATCGTCGCCCAGCTTGCGCGTGCCGCCCGCGCCGCCTTCGGCGGAGGCGGAAAGCTGGCGGGTGTAGCGGCATTCGGGATAGTTCGAGCAGCCGATGAAGCCGCCGAAGCGGCCGAGCTTCAGCCCGATCCGTCCGGTCTCGCACATCGGGCATTTGCGCGGGTCGGAGCCGTCCTTGTTTCCCGGAAACAGGTGCGGGGCCAGCACGTCGTCGAGCGCGTCGATGACCTGCGTGATGCTCAGCTCCTTGGTCTCGCCCAGCGCCGCCGCGAAGTCGCGCCAGAAGTCGCGGAGCACCTGCTTCCAGTTGATCTCGTTGTTCGAGATCTGGTCGAGCTGCTCTTCGAGGTTGGCGGTGAAGTCGTATTCGACGTAGCGGGCGAAGAAGTTCTCCAGGAAGGCGGTGAGCACGCGGCCCTTGTCTTCGGGGATCAGCCGCTTCTTGTCGAGCCGGACGTAGCCGCGGTCCTTGAGCACCTGCAGGATCGAGGCATAGGTGGACGGCCGGCCGATGCCCAGCTCCTCCATCCGCTTGACCAGCGAGGCCTCGGAGTAGCGCGGCGGCGGCTCGGTGAAATGCTGGGTCGCGGCGATCCCGCGCTTCTGCAGCGGCTCACCCGCGGCCATTTCCGGCAGACGTCGAGCCTCCTCGTCGTCGCTCTTGTCGTCCTGATCCTCGTTGTAGAGCGCGAGGAAGCCGTCGAACTTGATCACCGTGCCCGTGGCGCGCAGGTCGAGCGTGCGGGCGCCCACCTTTGCGGCGATGTCGACGGTCGTGCGCTCCAGCTCGGCCGATTCCATCTGGCTTGCGACCGTGCGCAGCCAGATCAACTCGTACAGGCGCGCCTGCTCGGGCTCGAGCCGGTTGCGGACCTCGGCCGGCCGGCGGGCAAGGTCGGTCGGGCGGACCGCCTCGTGCGCCTCCTGGGCGTTCTTCTGCTTGGTCTGGTAGCGGCGCGGGGCGTCAGGGACGTAACGTGGACCGTAGTCCTTGCCGATCACCTGCCGGGCCTGGGCGATCGCCTCCTCGGCGATCGAGACCCCGTCGGTCCGCATGTAGGTGATGAGACCCACGGTCTCGCCGCCGATATCGACCCCTTCGTAGAGCCGCTGTGCGATCCGCATGGTGTGGGCCGGCGCGAAGCCGAGCTTGCGGCTCGCCTCCTGCTGCAGCGTCGAGGTGGTGAAGGGGGCGTAGGGATTGCGGCGCGCGGGCTTGGCCTCGACCGTGCCGACCGTGAAGGCCGCGGTTTCGAGAGCCGCCTTGAAATCCTCGGCCTCCTGGCCGGAGCCGATGTCGAGCCGCTGGATCTTCTTGCCGTCCGCGCCCACGAGGCGGGCCTCGAAGGTGTCGTTGCGCGGCGTGGCCAGCGTTGCGACCAGCGACCAGTATTCGCGGGCAACGAACCTCTCGATCTCCAGCTCGCGGTCGCTGACCAGCCGCAGCGCCACCGACTGCACCCGGCCGGCGGAGCGCGCACCCGGCAGCTTGCGCCACAGCACCGGGGAGAGCGTGAAGCCCACCAGATAGTCGAGCGCCCGGCGGGCGAGATAGGCGTCCACCAGCGCGCCGTCGATCTGGCGCGGGTTCGCCATCGCGTCGGTCACCGACTGCTTGGTGATGGCGTTGAACACCACGCGCTCGACCG
>CAZZCV010000065.1:0-12281 GCA_964653225.1 uncultured Rhodoplanes sp.
GTTGAGATCGACGTAGGAGGACGTGGGGTGCTGGTCGTGCACCGACTTGCCGGCGTCCTGCTCCAGATGCAGGCGCTCGATGCCCACCGTGACCGTTCCGCCGCCTTCGAGATCGACGCTCACCGCGCCCTCGCCCACGATCGGCGACTTGTACTGGCTGATCTGGTAGCCTTGCGGCAGGTCCGGATAGAAGTAGTTCTTCCGGTCGAACACGGATTTCAGGTTGATCTGCGCCTTGAGCCCGAGCCCGGTGCGGATCGCCTGCCGGACGCACTCCTCGTTGATGACGGGCAGCATGCCGGGCATCGCCGCATCGACCAGCGAGACGTGGCTGTTGGGTTCGCCGCCGAACTCCGTGGAGGCTCCGGAGAACAGCTTGGAGCGGGACGTCACCTGGGCATGGACCTCCATGCCGACGACCACCTCCCAGTCGCCGGTCGCGCCGCGGATCAGCTTGGACTTGTCTCGGGACTGGCTCTGAACGGTCATGACATCCTCTCGCGTCTCTCAAATCGCGCGCGCGTCCGGCTCCGTCAAGGCTGTCGGCTGCGCCGCGCCGCCGGTTGTGACCGCCGGTCCCAGGCGATAACTTCGCCTCTCCCGAGCCATCCGGTCGAAACCATGCCCGCTCCCGCCGAAATCACGGTCCTGACCTCGCTTGCGATCCGCGAGGCCTATCTCGAACTCGTTCCAAAGTTCGAACAGGCGACCGGCCACAGGGTCGCGACCACCTGGGCGGGCACCGTGGACATCCAGAACCGGATGGCGGCCGGCGAGAGCTACGATCTCATCATGATGTCGAGCACGGGCCTGGCGGAGCTGGCAAAGCTGGGCAAGGTGGTGGCGGCGACGCAGGTTGCGATGGTCCGCTGCGGCATCGGCGCGGCGGTGCAGGCGGGCGCGCCCCGGCCGGACATCTCGACGGTGGACGCGCTGACACGCACGCTGCTTGGGGCCGCGAGCGTGGGCTATTCGACCGGGCCGAGCGGCGTCTACCTCAAGAGCCTGTTCGAGCGCCTCGGCGTGGCAGGCGCGGTTGCGGCCAAAACCCGGATCGTGCCCTCCGGCGGCACGGTCGGCACCATCCTCGCCTCCGGCGAAGCGGAGATCGGCTTCCAGCAGGTGCCGGAGCTGATCCATGCCGAGGGCACGCACTACCTCGGCCCGCTGCCCGACGCCGTGCAGCACGTCACGACCTTCTCCGGCGCGGTCCACGCGGCCGCGCGCAATCCGGAGGGCGCGAGCGCGCTGGCCGCGTTCCTGACCCGCCCCGAGGCCGAACCGACGATCCGCAAGCACGGCCTCGAGCCCGCCTGACCGCGACGACCGGTGCTCGCGACGGCGCTATCGCGCAGCCGCCACCGCAGCGGGGGGCTCGTTCCCGGCGACGGCAGGCGCGGCACGCCGCGGGATCGGAGCTTGCGGCGCACGCGATCCGCCGAGGCTGCCGAGAAAATTCTGGAACAGGGGATTGGCGCGCAACGCATCGCCGCCCGCACCGATCAGGGCATCGACCTGCTCGGGCGGCAGCTTGAAGCGCGTCGGCACGGCGTTGAGCATGGCGGCGCGCTCCGCGCCGAGCTGGTCGAACCCCACCCGCACCACCGAAAAGCGCAGGTCGCGGCAGTTCCAGCCGGCCGGCGCGCCGAGCCTGCGACGCTGCTCCGCCGACAGCCCGCAGCGCCAGCGGACCAGCGCGCTCTGCCAGTCGGCCATCGTGGTCTCGAACGCGGTGAAGCCCGCGCGCAACGCAGCCTCGGTCGCGGTATCGGCCGCCGCCATCACCAGATCCGCGCCGCGCGGCCCCTCCACGGTGTTCACCCAGTCGCCGGACGGCCCCCGGCCCGCGTCCACGATGATAAAGACCGAGCGCCGGAGCTTGACCGCCTGCTGCGGCGTGAGCGGTCCATACGGCGTGTCCGATGACAGCCGCGCCACGGTGAAGCCGGTGAGCCCGAAGTTGTCCACCAGCCCGCCGTCGAGCAGCTTCACGAACGGCATCGAGCCGTCGTGATAGCGCGCGACCGCATCCGCGAAGGCCTTGAGCATCGGCGGCGCGGCCGGATTGCCGCGCGCGCGCACGATCCACGCCGGCAGCGGACGTCCGCACTGCTGCGGATAGGCGCGGATCACCACCGGCGCGAACAGCACCGGCACCGCGGCCGAAGCCGCCACCGCCTCGGCGATCGGATAGGCCGACAGGTCGCTGCAGAGCGCGCCGAACGAGGTCGCGCCGAACACGAAGGCGGTGCGGTTGTAGATGTCGGATGCGTTGATCCAGATGCGCGGCCGCCGGTCGCTGCGGAACGCGGCGAAGGTCGCGCCGCCGAACAGGTTGCGGTCGAGCCAGCGCGGAAACTGGGTGGAATCGTTGACGCCGCCGGCGAAGGCGCGCGAGATGCTGACCGGCGTGAGCCCGGTGCTCAGCGTCTCCTCGGCGTCCCGGAGCAGGAAGCGCTCGCGGAAATCCGCCAGCGCCTCGCGCCGCTTCAGGCCGTAATAGGCGGCCGTCACCGAGCCGCCCGACACGCCGGAAACGAAGTCGACCCGGTCGAGCAGCGCCATGGGCGTGCCCGCCCGCCCCGGCACGCGCGTGCGGTCGAGTTCGTGCAGGACGCCGAACGAGAACGCCGCCGCGCGGGTGCCGCCGCCGGAGAACGCAAGCCCGATCATCAGATCGTCGGCATAGGCCGTGTTCTCGCGTCCGACCGACAGCGCGTCCGACAGGTCGCCGACGATCGGCCGGTTGACCGGATGGTTGTCGATGCTGGCGCAGCCGGAAAGCACGGCCCCGCAAGCCATCGCCGTCGCAGCAATGCGGAGCCACATCATCGAACGGGCAACCCCATGGATCCGCGCCGGCCTTATCGGCGCGGGCCTTGTCAGCGCAGACGTTATCGGCGCGCAGGGCCGGCGCCGCAAGAGCGGAAATTTCCTATGTTAAATCGTGGCTTACGGAACGATTGTGGCCGGGGTTTGATCCCCGCGGGGCGGTCGGACCACTTGCCGGCCCGAGGGCGGCCCATCCCCGGGGGCCTGACACCGGCCGCACCCGTGCGCGCCCGGTGTCAGCGTCTTCCTGCCGGAGGAGATCAGCGGCGCTCGATTCCGGCGCGCTCGATCACGGTCTTGAGTTCCGGCACGTCGCGGGCGATGCGCCGGGCGAGCGCCTGGGGATCGGGGTTGAGAAGCTGCCAGCCGGCCTTGCGCGCCCGCTCGATCACTTCGGGCTGCTTGAGCACGGCCGCCAGTTCCTCCGAAACCTTGCGCACGATCGCATCGGGGGTCGCGGCCGGCGCCAGCATGCTCTGCAGGGAGTCGGAGACGAAATCGGGATAGCCCGCCTCGATCATGGTCGGCACGTTCGGAAGCGAGAACCAGCGCTCGCGGCCGGTGACCACCAGCGGCTGGAGCGTGCCGCCGTGGATGAAGCCCTCGACGGTCGGAATGCCGGTGCAGCCCACCAGCGTATCGCCGGCCAGCACGCCCTGGGCCGCGCGGCCGCCGCCCGGATAGGGAATGTGGTTGATGTCGAGTCCGGTGCGCAGCTTGATCAGTTCCGCGGTGATGTGGCCCTGCGTGCCGACGCCGGGCGAGGCATAGTCGAGCTTGCCCGGATTGGCCTTGGCGTGGGCTTCCAGATCTTTCAGCGTTTTGACGCCGAGCTTGGGATGGGCGAACAGCACCATCGGCGCGGTCGCAAGCTCTCCGATCGGCTTGAAATCCTTCTGCGGATCGAACGGCGCGACCTTGTAGAGCGCGGGATTGATCATGATCACGGTCGAGGTCACCAGCAGCGTGTAGCCGTCCGGCTCCGCGGAGGCCGCCATCTTGATGCCGATGTTGCCACCGCCACCGGCGCGGTTCTCGACATAGACGCTCTGGCCAAGGCGCTGGGCGAGCGGATCGGCGATGATGCGGGCGACGATGTCCGGGGTGCCGCCGGGCGCGAACGGCACAAGCAGACGGATGGAGCGGGACGGATAGGCCGCCTGGGCCGCCGCGGGGCTGCCGCCGAACGCGGCGGCCGAGCCGGCCGCGAGCGCACCGCCCAGCACGGTGCGGCGGGTGAGCGTACGGGTTCGATCGTTTGCCATAATGAGGTCCTCCTTGAAGCCCGGAAATCGTTGTGGCGCAGCGCGGCTCAGCCGACCGCGTCGAGCATCCTGCCGCCCGCCGCCACCGGCTTCGCGTCCAGCAGCACCACCGCCATGATGCAGGGCTCGGTGCCCTTGTTGACCCAGTTGTGGATCGTGCCGCGCTGCACGATGCAGTCGCCGGCCCTGAGGTCCACGGCGCAGCCGTCCAGCTCCATCGTCACCGCGCCCGACAGCACCACGAGATAGTCGATGGAATCGGTGCGGTGGCGGCGCGGCGCCACGCCCGGATCGAGCTTCATGATCCGGAACACGCTGCCGTCCTTCAGCGCGGTGCCGACCGGCTGCTGGGCACCGTCCTCGCGGCCGGAGTTGTCGACCGGGTTGCCCTGCGTGGTCCACACCACGAACGACTGGTGGTTCGGCCGCCTCGACATCACGTTGCTGGCGATCTCGTCGATCTGGACGACGGCGCGGCCCTCGTCATCGTGCCCGGTGACGACGCGGCGAAGCGGAAACTGCATGACCCTCTCCTTGGAAACGACCCGGATCGACGGCGACTGCCATCGCACCGGCTGCTTAACAAGCGAAGCGCCGGCCCTACCACCAACTCCCGGGCGAGAAGCGGCCGGCGGCGTCTTCGATCACCTGGCCGAGGGAGAACAGCGTGGCCTCGTCGAAGGGCCGGCCGATCAGTTGCAAGCCGAGCGGTAGCCCCTGCCCGTCGAGCGCCGCCGGCACCGCGAGGCCCGGCAGGCCCGCCATGTTAACCGTCACCGTGAACACGTCGTTGAGATACATCTCGATCGGGTCCGCGCCTGACTTCTCGCCGATGCCGAACGCGGCCGACGGCGTGGCCGGCGTCAGCATCGCGTCGATGCCCTTGGCAAAGGCGTCCTCGAAGTCGCGCTTGATCAGCGTGCGGACCTTCTGCGCGCGCAGGTAATAGGCGTCGTAGTAGCCGGCCGACAGGACGTAGGTGCCGATCATGATGCGGCGGCGCACCTCCTTGCCGAAGCCTGCCGCGCGCGTCTTCTCGTACTGCTCCACGACGTCCTTACCCGGCACCCGCAGGCCATAGCGCACGCCGTCGTAGCGCGCGAGGTTGGACGAGGCCTCCGCGGGCGCCACGATGTAATAGGCCGGCAGCGCGTATTTGGTGTGCGGCAGCGAGACCTCGACCATCTCCGCGCCGGCCGCTTCGAGCCACCTGCGGCCCTGCTCCCACATCGCCTCGATCTCGGCCGGCATGCCCTCGACGCGGTATTCTTTCGGGATGCCGATCCGCATGCCCTTCACCGACCTGCCGACTGAGGCCTCGAAGTCCGGCACCTCGACGTCGACGGACGTCGTGTCCTTCGGGTCGTGGCCCGACATCGAGCGCAGCAGGATCGCGGTATCGCGCACCGTGCGCGCGAACGGCCCGGCCTGGTCGAGCGAGGACGCGAAGGCCACCGTGCCCCAGCGCGAGCAGCGGCCGTAAGTCGGCTTGATGCCGACGATGCCGGTGAACGCCGCCGGCTGGCGGATCGAGCCGCCGGTGTCGGTGCCGGTCGAGCCAAGGCACAGGTTCGCCGCCACCGCCGCGGCCGAGCCGCCGGACGAGCCGCCCGGCACCAGCGGCGTGTCGGAGTCCTTGCGCCGCCATGGCGAGGTGACGTTGCCGAAATACGAGGTCTCGTTCGACGAGCCCATCGCAAACTCGTCGTTGTTGGTCTTGCCGAGCAGCACCGCGCCGTCGCGCCAGAGCTGGTCCGTCACGGTGGATTCGTAGGCCGGCACGAAATTGTCGAGAATGTGCGAGCAGGCCGAGGTGCGCACGCCCATGGTCGCGAACAGGTCCTTCACCGCGAGCGGAATGCCCTCCAGCGGCCGCGCGTCGCCACGCGCGATGTGCGCGTCCGACGCCTTCGCCATCGCCCGCGCCCGCTCGGGCGTCTCCAGCACATAGGCGTTGAGCGCGCGCGCGCGCTCCATCGCGACCAGATGCGCCTCGGCCAGTTCGGCTGCGGAAAACGTCTTCGCACGCAGCCCGTCGCGGGCGGCGGCAAGCGTCAGTTTCGTGAGTTCGGTCATTCCGGGGCGTCGCAAACGAATTTCGAGGAAGCCGCCGGCGGCGCGGCCTGTGCGTCGCCGTCCTGCGGAAACACGGTGACCTCGCATTGCCACGGCTGGGCCTTGCGCTTCTCCTCCTCGACCGCGTCGAGGTAGGCGTAGAACAGGTCCATCTCTTCACACGCCTGGCACATGGCTTATTCCACCACTTTGGGCACGACGAAGTAGTTGCCTTCGCGCGCCGGCGCATTGGCCAGCACCGCGTCGGCGTCGTTGCCGTCGGTCACGACATCCGCCCGCTTCTTCATGATCATCGGCGTCACGGAGGTCATCGGCTCCACGCCTGCCACGTCGACTTCCGAAAGCTGCTCCACGAAGGCCAGGATCGCGTTGATCTCGCCGCGCAGATGCTCGACCTCGCCGTCGGCAACCGCGATGCGCGCCAGATGCGCGATGCGGCGGACGGTGGCGCTGTCGACGGACATTCGGAATCCTCGAAAACTTTCAAGCGGTCGCAGCCGCTATAGCAGAGCGGCTTTCCACGCGGCAACCGGCGGAGGCGATCGCGCGCCGGCCTAGGACTTTATTCAAAAACTCGCGTTCTCCACCACCGTCCAGCCCTGCACCTTGAGCCGCGCCCTGGCCATCGCAGTCGCGGTGCCGGTGAGGCGCAGCTCGGCGGGCCGGCCCTTGAACAGCCGGTTCCTGTCGGCGGAGGCCGCGCCCAGCGCCTGCGCCACGTTCGGCGTCCACGACAGCGCGTCGAGCGGCATGAGGCCGACCACTCTGTTGTCCCGCGTCACGTTGAACGGATAGCCGCCGAGCACCACGAAGCGCGCGAGCCCCGCCCGCTTTGCGTAGTCGGACAGCATCTCGGCGCGCCGGCGCACGAAATAGGCCACCGGCCGCGCGTCGACCCCGGCCGCCAGCCGGAAGAACAGGGCGCGGTCCCCCACCTCCTTCATCGAGTCGAGCGCGGCGACCATCACCGCCATGTCGACGGGGGTGTAATGGCGGTTGGCCAGCAGCGCCTCGATCAGGTCGGGGGCCACGCCCATCGCCACGAGCCGCTGTCGGTTGAGATCCATGATCTGCGCCGCGGTGTAGCCGCGCGCCAGCTCCTCGATTTTGATGTTGCCCAGAGAGTCCGCGGTGCGCAGGTTCGACACCACGATCCCGGCCGCGCCCGGCACGAAGAACAGCGCGCCCGATACCGTAAGCCCGGCCGTGGCCGCTGCCTCCGACAGCCGCTCGAGGCGCTCGCTCAGCGGTGCGAAGTCGGTATAGGGATCGACGCCGAAACGGGCCGCCAGTTCCCGGCGCTGCCGCGTCACGCCCAGCAGCCCCGCCACCGGATTGTCGCTGGTCTTGCCGGCGTTGGCGATTCCCGAGCCGATGCTGCCGAAGAAATTGCCGATGCCGGCCATCGTGTCGCCGATGGTCTGCACCGGATTGGTGAGCAGGCGGCCGGTGTATTTCAGCGGGCTGAGGCCCGCCTCAACCAGCGCCTTGCCGAAGGCCTCCGAGTGGCTGATCTTTTCCAAGTCGGCGAGCGCCTTCAGCTCGGTCTGGCGCATCCGCAACATCTGGTCGCCCAGCACGCCGACCTCGCCGTAGGGCGTGTCGAGCCGGTAAATGCGCAACTGGCCGTCGCTGCGCACCGGATCCTTGATGGCGAACGCTTCGCCGCTGGCGGCGACGCCCCGGATTTTCGTAGCCTGGAACGAAGGCGGCTGCTCGAAGCCCTGCGCATGCAAGGTCCCCTGAGACACCAGCAGAATCGCGAGCACTGCCGCGCCCGCCGGCAAAAGCCGCTTCTGGACGATCATCACACCCCCGCCTGATCCCGGTCCCGCAACGAGTGTGCGGCCGGGCGGCGCGCCCCGCAAGATGGCGGATCAGCCCGCCAGCCCCTTCAGCAGCGCCTGCGCCTCCGCGGCGAGCTTTGCGGTCAGCTCGCGCGCGGGCATTTCCCGGCCGAGCGCGGCCGCCTGCCCCGACCACATCGAGGAGAAGTCGCCGGAGCCTTGCGACTGCGCCTTGGCGTGCAAAGGCGCAAGCGCGCCGCCCGCCAGCGGAAACTCCGGCGCGACCGGATCGACCGGGCCGATCTCGCGCATCACCCGGTTCACGATGCCGCGCGCCGGCCGGCCGGTCATCAGATTCGTGATGACGGTGCCGTCGTCGGACACGGTCTTCAGCGCAGCACGGTGCGGCGCGAGGATTTTCGATTCCGGGCAGAGCATGTAGGCGGTGCCGATCTGCACGCCGGCCGCGCCGAGTGCAAAGGCCGCCGCGATGCCGCGCGCGTCGCTGACAGCGCCGGCCGCGATCACCGGCACCGTCACCGCGTCCACCACCTGCGGCACCAGCGCGAAGGTGCCGACCTGGGTGGCGATGCTGTCGGTCAGGAACATGCCGCGGTGGCCGCCCGCCTCCGCGCCCTGCGCGATCACCGCGTCGCAGCCATGGTCCTCGAGCCAGCGCGCCTCCGCGACCGTGGTGGCCGAACTCATCACCAGGCAGCCCGCATCCTTCACCCGCTTTACCAGTGCGGCATCCGGCAGGCCGAAGTGGAAGCTGACCACGCGCGGTTTCAGTTCCTCCATCGCCGCGCAGAGCGCGGCGTCGAACGGCGTGCGGTTGCTGGAGGGCACCGGCAGGCCCGGATCGATGCCGTATTCCTCGTAATAGGGCTTGAGCCGCTCGCGCCAGGCGTGCTCGCGCGCGTTGCTCGGCACGGGCTGCCGGTGACAGAAGAAATTGACGTTGATCGGCTTGTCGGTGCGGCTGCGGACGGCGGCGATCTGCTCGCGCATCTGCGCCTCGTCGAGCATTGCCACCGGCAGCGAGCCGAGCCCGCCGGCCAGGGCCACCTCGATCGCGAGACGGGCGTCCACCGCGCCCGCCATCGGCCCGAGAACGATCGGATGCTCGATCCCGAACAGGTCGATCAGACGGCGGTCCGGCCACATGGGCGCTGCCTCCCCGAGTTTGCGCTCCCGCCACTATGCGCGCAGATCGCAGGTCCGGCCACCCCGAGCGCGATCCTCGCGTTCGCACCCAGCGAAGGCTCGATCCCTCCAGCAAGGAGGCTGTTGTCATCGCCCTTCGAAGAGCCAATATTGCAGGCATGGACGCACCCCATCCCTCCGCCGCTCCCACCTTCGCCAACCGCACGCCGCTGCGCATCGGTGCGGTGGGTCTGACGGTGCGCGATCTCGACCGGATGGCCGGCTATTACACGGAGCTGCTGGGCCTTGCCGTGCTGGAGCGCGACACGACCCATGCGCGGCTGGGCACGCCAGGCGGGTTGATACTGCTGGAGTTGCAGCATCGGCCGGACGCCCTGCCCGACGACGAGCGCGAGGCCGGCCTCTACCACACGGCGTTCCTGATGCCGACGCGCGCCGACCTCGCGCGCTGGATCCTGCACGTGGCGAAGAACCGCACGCCGGTCAGCGGCGCGTCCGACCACGACGTGAGCGAAGCCATCTACCTCGACGATCCGGAGGGCAACGGCGTCGAGGTCTATTCCGACCGCTTCCCCGAGAAATGGCGCCGCGACGGCAAGCACATCTTCCAGAAGACCGACCCGCTCGACATCGAGGCGATCGTGCGCGAGGTCGACCCGGCGACGGCCGTCTACGTGAGCGCGCCGGAGGGCCTGCGCGTCGGCCACATCCACCTTCGGGTCGGAGACGTGGCGGAGGCGGAGCGCTTCTACTGCAACGCCGCCGGCCTCGAAATCACCCGCACGCGCGCGGGCGCGACCTTCATGTCGTCCGGCGGCTATCACCACCACGTCGGCGCGAACGTCTGGCACAGTCCGCGCGCCGGCCGGCGCGACCCCGCCCGGGCGGGTTTGGCCTGGTTCGAGATGGAGGCCGCGGACGAGGAGACGCTCGCGGCCGCGCGGGCGCGGGCCGAAAGCGCGGGCGCGCCGGTAACGCCCGGCGCGCGCGGTTTCGACACTGCCGACCCCTGGGGCACGGCCATCCGTTTCGTGAGGGCGTGAGCAGCCCCGCCCCCATCCTTCCGCTGGTCGAGGCTGCGGCGCACTGGCCGCCGCGCGGGGCATTGCTCGGTCTCGACCTCGGCACCAAGACCATCGGCGTGGCCAGCTCGGACCCCGACCGCCGGCTCGCCACGCCGGTCGAGACCGTGGCGCGAACGAGCTTCACCCGCGACGCGGAGCGGCTGCTGCTGCTGGCCTCCGAGCGCCGGACCTGCGGCTTCGTGCTCGGGCTGCCGATCAACATGGACGGCAGCGAGGGTCCGCGCGCCCAGTCGACGCGCGCCTTCGCCCGCAATCTGGCGCGGCTCACCGCCCTGCCGATCGGGCTCTGGGACGAGCGGCTGTCGACCGCTGCGGTGGAACGCGAGCTGATCGGCGCGGACGTCAGCCGGAAGAAGCGCGCGGCGGTGATCGACCAGCACGCGGCCGTGTTCATCCTGCAGGGCGCGCTGGACCGGCTCGCCAATCTGGAACGGACGAAAGGGCCGGTCTGAGCCGGCCCTTCGTCAGATCGTCCCGAACGCGGCGAAGGACGTCAGGTGTTGCCTGCGCCGAGCTGCTGCTCGCGGTGCGTGTTATACGGAGCACGCGGACCATAGGCCGGCGCCGGCTGGTAGCCGTAGGTGTCGTAGCCCGGAGCCTCGTAATAGACGGGCCCCGACCCATAGGCGTATCCCGGCTCGTAACCGTATCCCGGGGCATAGGCATAGCCGCCGTCATAATAATAGTGGCGGTTGTGGGCATTGGCCGCCGCCGCCCCGACCAGCGCGCCGACGCCGAAGCCGATCCCGGCCGCCGCCCAGCCGCGCGGGCGCGCCTCGGACGCGCTCATCGAAGCCACGGCCATGGCGCCGGCGATGCCGGCCACCGCCAGCGGTTTCAGAAAGCTCTTCATCGTAAAGTCTCCTCGTTCTGGTGTTCGCGGGTTATCGCCCCGCCCGCGCGCCGTTTGGCTGCGGGGTTGTCACATCAACCGCTGCCACGAAGCCGGGTTCCGCCATGCCCTGCGCAGTACGCATAACGAGGTCGTGACGCGGCATCCGCGGAGAACCGCCATTCCCATGGAACCAGGCCGCAGCTCCGGAAATGGCCGGTTTCCGGGACAAAGGCGCGCTTGTGGACCGCCGGAATGCGGCCTTGCCGCACGAGGGCCCGAAGCCTATAGGTTCCGCTTTAATGACCATCGCCACGAAATCGTCGTTCGCGCTCGGCCAGCGCCATCTGCTGGGGATCGCGGGCCTGTCCCATGAAGACATCGTGGGGCTGCTCGATCTTGCGGAGGAGTTCGTCGAACTCAACCGGCAGGTCGAGAAGAAAACCGCGTCGCTGCGCGGCCGCACGCAGATCAACCTGTTCTTCGAGGCCTCCACCCGCACCCAGGCGTCGTTCGAACTGGCCGGCAAGCGGCTCGGCGCGGACGTGATGAACATGTCGGTGTCCTCCTCCTCGATCCGCAAGGGCGAGACCCTGATCGACACCGCGATCACGCTCAACGCGATGCATCCCGACATCATCATCGTGCGCCACCACGCCTCCGGCGCGGTAGAGCTTCTGGCGCAGAAGGTGGACTGCTCGGTGGTCAACGCCGGCGACGGCCAGCACGAGCATCCGACCCAGGCGCTGCTCGACGCGCTCACCATCCGCCGCCGCAAGGGCCGGATCGAGGGGCTGACGGTCGCGATCTGCGGCGACGTCCTGCACTCGCGCGTCGCCCGCTCCGACATCATCCTGCTCGGCGCGCTCGGCGCGCGCGTGCGGGTGGTGGCGCCCTCCACGCTGCTGCCGCCCGGCATCGAGAACTTCGGCGTCGAGGTGACGCGCGACATGCGCGAGGGCCTCGACGGCGCCGACATCGTGATGATGCTGCGCCTGCAGCGCGAGCGCATGAACGGCTCGTTCATTCCCTCGGCGCAGGAGTACTTCCATTTCTACGGGCTCGACCAGAAGAAGCTCGGCTACGCCAAGCCGGACGCGCTGGTGATGCACCCCGGTCCCATGAACCGCGGCGTCGAGATCGACTCCATCGTGGCCGACGGCGCGCAGTCGCTGATCCGCGAGCAGGTCGAGAGGGCTTCGAGCACCGCCATCCGCACCGCCACGCCCATCTCGAC
>CAZZCV010000065.1:12291-17443 GCA_964653225.1 uncultured Rhodoplanes sp.
GTCGAGATGGGCGTGGCGGTGCGGATGGCGGTGCTCGAAGCCCTCTCGCGAAACCTGCCGAATGCGTGACGCCGATGCTGTCTGACCGCCGCCCGATCCTGCTCGCCAACGCCCGGATCGTCGATCCGTCGCGCGACCAGGATTTCTCCGGCGACCTGCTGATCGCCGACGGCGTGATCCGCGAGGCCAAGCGCGGCATCGGCGCCGCCGGCGTGCCGGAAGCCACCGAGGTCGTGGACTGCCGCGGCAGGATCGTGGCGCCGGGCCTGATCGACATGCGCGCCTTCGTCGGCGAGCCCGGCGCGGAGGGCCGCGAGACCATCGCCTCCGCAAGCCAGGCCGCGGTCGCGGGCGGCGTCACCACCATCGTCTGCCAGCCCGACACCGAACCCGCGATCGACGACCCCACCATCGTCGACTTCATCCAACGCCGCGCCCGCGACACCGGCATCGTCCACGTCCATCCGATGGCCGCTCTGACCAAGGGTCTCAAGGGCCAGGAGATGACCGAGATCGGCCTCCTCAAGGCTGCCGGCGCCGTCGCCTTCACCGACGGCGCGCGCAGCGTCACGAACGCCCAGGTGATGCGGCGCGCTCTGACCTACGGCCGCGATTTCGACGTGCTGATCGTCCACCACACCGAGGACCCGCACCTCACCGGCGAAGGCGTGATGAACGAGGGCGAGTTCGCCGCCCGCCTCGGCCTGATCGGCGCGCCGCCCGCGGCCGAGACCATCGTGCTGGAGCGCGACATGCGGCTCGTGGCGCTGACCGGCGGACGCTACCACGCGGCCTCCGTCACCTGCGCGGAATCGCTCGACGTGCTGCGCCGGGCCCGCGACGCGGGCCACGCCGTGACCGCGTCGGCCTCGATCAACCATCTGGCGCTGAACGAGAACGACGTCGGCTCCTACCGCACCTTCTTCAAGGTCTCGCCGCCGCTGCGCGCGGAGCGCGACCGCCGCGCGCTGGCCGAGGCGCTGGCCGAGGGCCTGATCGACGTGGTGGTGTCGGACCACAATCCGCAGGACGTCGAGACCAAGCGCCTGCCGTTCGCGGAGGCCGCGGCCGGCGCGATCGGGATCGAGACCATGCTCGCCGCAGGTCTGCGGCTGGTGCACGGCGGCGAAGTCAAGCTGCTCACGCTGCTCAAGGCCCTGTCGTCGCGGCCCGCCGAGCTTCTCGGCCTGCCCGGCGGCACGCTGCGGCCGGGCGCGCCCGCCGACGTGGTGGTGATCGACCCCGACGTGCCCTGGGTGCTGGACCGCGATACGCTCAAGTCGAAGTGCCGCAACACGCCGTTCGACGAGGCGCGCATGCAGGGCCGCGCCGTGCGCACCATCGTCGCCGGCCGCACCGTCTACGAGTTCGTATGACTCACGCGCTGTCTCTCCTGATCGGCTATCTGCTCGGCTCGATTCCGTTCGGGCTGCTGCTGACCCGCTATGCCGGGACCGAGGACATCCGCAGCATCGGCTCCGGCAACATCGGCGCGACCAACGTGCTGCGCACCGGAAACAAGGGGCTGGCGGCGGCGACGCTCGCCTGCGACCTGCTCAAGGGGACGCTGGCGGTGCTGCTCGCCGGAGCGCTCTGGGGCAGCGAGGGCGCGCGCAGCGCGGGTCTTGCCGCGGTGCTGGGCCATGTTTTCCCGGTGTGGCTCGGCTTCAAGGGCGGCAAGGGCGTGGCCACCTATCTCGGCGTCCTGGTCGGGATCGTCTGGCCCGCGGCGCTGGTCTTCGCCGCCGTCTGGGGCGCGGTCGCGGGGCTCACCCGCCTGTCGTCGCTCGCCGCGCTGGTCGCGGCCGCGGCGACGCCGGCAGCGATCTGGTTCCTTCTGGACCGGCAGGCCGAGGCGCTGCTGTTCCTGTTCCTGACCGCGGTCCTCTGGTTCACACATCGCGACAACCTCGCAAGGCTGATCGCAGGCACCGAGCACCGCATCGGCGCCAAGGGAGCCGGCAAGGGCGGCGGCAGGAAGCCCGGCCGCTGATCTGTTGCGCCCTCCCGCCCGCGCGACCTAAGGTTGCGCCCGGGGAGAGGGAGGCGCGGGGGCGTGCACGAATTCGCGACGGGCGTCCGGCTCAGCGACGAGCAGCGGCTGGACTGGCTGCGGCTGATCCGCAGCGAGAACGTGGGTCCGCGCACGTTCCGGACGCTGGTGAACCATTACGGCGGCGCGCGCGCCGCGCTCGAGGCGCTGCCGGATCTGGCGCGCCGGGGCGGGGCTGCGCGGCCGATGCGCCCGTTTCCGCGCGCGGCCGCCGAGCACGAACTGGAGGCGGCCCGCCGCAGCGGCGTGGCCTTCGTCGCCATCGGCGAGCCGGACTATCCGGCGCGGCTGCGCATGATCGACGATCCGCCACCGCTGCTCGCGGTGCGCGGCCGGCTCGGTGCGCTGGCGCGGCCGGCGGTCGGGATGGTCGGCTCGCGCAACGCCTCGGCCGTGGGCATCAAGTTCGCGGAGCGGCTGGCGCGCGACCTGGCGGCCGCCGGGTTCGTCATCGCGTCGGGTCTGGCGCGGGGGGTCGATGCGGCGGCGCACCGCGCGAGCCTTGCGGAGGGCACCGTGGCCGTGCTCGCCGGCGGCCATCATCGCATCTATCCGCCCGAGCACGAGAGCCTTGCCGACAGCATCGTCGAGACCGGCGCGCTCGTCGGCGAGATGCCGATCGGCTGGGAGCCGCGCGCCCGCGACTTCCCGCGCCGCAACCGGCTCATCGCGGGCCTTTCGCTCGGCGTCGTGATCGTCGAGGCGGCGCGCCGGTCCGGCTCGCTGATCACCGCGCGCATGGCGCTGGAGCAGGGCCGCGAGGTGTTCGCAGTGCCCGGCTCGCCGCTCGATCCCCGCGCCGAGGGCACCAACGGCCTGATCAAGCAGGGGGCGACGGTCACCACCGAGGCGGCCGACGTGCTGTCCGTGCTGCGGCCGATCCTCGGCCAGTCGTCGGGCCAGTCCCTGGACCCCGAGCGCCCGGCGCCGTTCGAGGAGGCGGAGAACGACGGCCCTGCCCTGTCAGAGCCCCAGGAGGGCGACCGCGACCGCATCGTGACGCTGCTCGGCCCGGCTCCGGTGGGTATCGACGATCTGGTGCGGCTGTCGGGCTCCTCGCCGGCCGTGGTGCGGACCATCCTGCTGGAGCTGGAGCTTGCAGGGAGGATCGAACGCCACGGCGGGGCCCAGGTCTCCCTGCTGTAGCCGTCAGCTCCCGCCAAGGGACGCGGGTGTAAGATGCCGGCATGATTCTGCGCATGCTGCCCCCGCTGCTCGGTCTCCTGCTCTTCGCAAGCCTCGCGGAAGCCCGGCCGGCGGAGCGCCCCGAGCCGGGCTTCGCGGCCTTCGTCGCGGCGCTCTGGCGGGACGCGCAGGCGCAAGGCATCGCGCGGCCGACCTTCGAGCGCGCCTTCCAGGGCGTGACGCCCGATCCGCGCGTCATCGCCGCTACCAAACGGCAGCCGGAATACGGCCGGCCCGCCGGTGCCTATGTAAACGCCGCGGCGACGCCCGCACGCGCGGCCGAGGGCGTGCGCAGGGAGGCGCAGTGGCGCCGCACGCTGGATGCGGTCGAAAAGCGGTTCGGCGTCGACCGCTGGACCGTGCTGGCGATCTGGGGGATGGAGACGTCCTACGGCGGGCTCAAGCCGAAGTGGGACGTGGTGCGCTCGCTCGCCTCGCTCGCCTTCGTGCGATACCGCGAGGACTTCTTCCGCGACGAGCTGCTGGCCGCGCTGAAAATCCTCCAGGACGGCCACATCCCTCGCGACCGCTTCCTGGCCTCGTGGGCCGGCGCGATGGGCCAGCCGCAGTTCATGCCGACCAGCTTCCTCAACCACGCGGTCGATTTCGACGGCGACGGCCGGCGCGATATCTGGACGACCGTGCCGGACGTGCTGGGCTCGATCGCGAACTATTTCCAGAAGCACGGCTGGCGGCCCGGCGTGCCATGGGGCTTCGAGGTCACGGTGCCGAAGGGCTTCGACCTGATGAGGAGCCGCGCCAGCTTCCGAGAGTGGACCGCGCTCGGGGTGCGCCGCGCCGACGGCGGGCCCTTTCCCGCTGCGGGGGACGGCATCCTGTTTTTCCCCGCCGGGCTCCCGGGGCCGGCTTTCGTCGTGACACCGAACTTCGATGCCATCAAGGCCTACAACGATTCCGACGTCTATGCGCTCGCCATCGGCCACCTCGCCGACCGGATGCAGGGCCGCGGGCCGATCCGCGCGGCCTGGCCGGACCGGGCCACCCAGCTGCCGCGCGACGCCCGGATCGCATTGCAGCGCAAGCTGGCGGCGCTCGGCTACGAGCAGACCCGCTTCAGCGCCCATATCGATTTCCACATGCGCGACTTCGTGCGCGCGGAGCAGAAGAAGCACGGCCTGATCCCGGACGGCCATCCCAATCCGGCGCTGCTCGAAAGGCTCGGGATCGGCCAGCGCTGAACGGAAGGACGGTCAGCGCCGTCCGTTCATGTGGCGGGTGGCGTTCTCGGCCTCCAGCCGTGCCATCTCCAACAGGTAGCCAAGCGTATCGAGCCCGTGACGCCGCGCAATGGCCGCAAGGTTCGCCGCCAGCTCCGCCACATAGGCCGCGGCCTCCTCCCGGCTTCCGACGGCGGGGACGCTTGGATTCTTGCGCATCGCACCTCCCCAGACAGGCCGTTTCGGCTGTTCCGCGGCAGCCTCGCGAACATATACAATAAGGATAATATTTAAGATAATTCGTCTTTAAGTTGCGTCAAGAGACTATCCCCGAACACGCCCCTCGCGGCCGCGACCCGGCCTTAGCGATTTGACAGGCAGGCGCGTGTTACCCATCTTCGCGGCACGCGGGCTTGTCGATTCCGCCCGAAATCACTTCAAATTTATCTTCTAACCCGCTGGTTCCGATGAAGATTGTTGTTGTCGAGTCTCCGGCCAAGGCCAAGACGATCAACAAGTACCTGGGGCCTGACTACGAGGTCCTGGCGTCGTTCGGCCATGTCCGCGACCTGCCGCCCAAGGACGGCTCGGTCGACCCGGAGCAGGATTTCCGGATGCTCTGGGAGGTCGACGACAAGTCCCAGAAGCGCCTCAACGACATCGCCCGCGCCCTCAAGGGCGCCGACAAGCTGATCCTGGCGACCGACCCCGACCGCGAGGGCGAGGCGATCTCCTG
>CAZZCV010000066.1:0-17328 GCA_964653225.1 uncultured Rhodoplanes sp.
CCTGCAATACGGCGTGCCGCTGGAGGAGTATGTCGACGCCTTCACCTTCACACGTTTTGAACCTCAGGGTCCCGTCCAGGGCAACGACTCGATCAAGTACGCCACCTCGATCCTCGACTACGTGTTCCGCGAACTCGCCGTGAGCTACATGAGCCGCTTCGACCTCGCCCACGTGGACCCGAGCGAGGGCTCGTTCGACGCGCTCGGCAAGGGCGAGGAGGAGGGCAAGGCGCAGCCCGCGACGCAATACGTGTCCCGGGGCCTGACCCGCTCGCGCACCGACCGCCTCCAGGTCGTGTCGGGCGGCGGAGGCCAGACGGCCGCGGCGGTCGCCGGTGCCACCGCGCTTAAGGCGGAGGCTTCGGCCGCCCCGCGCGCGGAGTTGCGCGCCGAGCCACAACCGGAGGCCGCGCCCCTCTCCAGGCTGGAATGGCAGGAGCCTCAGCGCGACGCCAAGGCCGTGGTCGCAGAACGCCGTGCGGAGGCCAAGGCCAAGGGCTACGAGGGCGAGATGTGCGGCGAGTGCGGCAACTTCACGCTGGTCCGCAACGGCACCTGCATGAAGTGCGACACCTGCGGAAGCACGACGGGATGCTCCTGACGGCCCGGCCGCCCTGCAACGAAGACGTCATGGCCGGAACGAGCCCGGCCATGACGTCGGGGTAAACGGCGGCACGCAAAACCGCCTGATAGGTTAAGCGAGCGAAGCCCTCGGCCTGCTGCGAAGGCATGCAGGGTTTTCCTCCCCTCCATCGCGCCTATATGCCGGGGATGACAATCGGAACCGGCATGGCCGTCATGCTTCCGGTCGGCGTCGCGCTAGGGGTGCTGTTCGAAAACATCGCGGCAGGCATCGGAATCGGGGTCGCACTCGGCATCGCGCTTTCGCTCACAGGAAAGCGCAAGGCCTAAGGCGGCCAGCGATCCGGTTCCGAAGCACCCCGGTTCCGAAGATCGGATGAACCCCGGGGCCACGTGCCGCGACCCGTACAGAGCCATGACGCCTCCCCTCGCCCTGGCTCTCGTCGCCCTCGACCTCATCGTCTCTGCCTGTCCCTCCGCCGCGCAGGATGCGCCCTATGCCGGCCGCTGGGCGGAGAATCCCGCCTGGTGCCGGAACAACATCTACTCCGGCACCGACGAGATGCCGGTCACGATCACCCCCGGGTCGATTGAATTCTTTGCCGCCACCTGCCGCATTCTCGGCGTCACCGCCACGGGCCGGGGCGTCTTCCGCATGCGCGCGAGCTGCCGGGACGAGGGCCAGACAGAGCACGAACCGCGCGAGCGGCGCACCTATACGCTGCGGGTCGCCGGCGACCGTCTGACGCTTGACGACGGCATCAGCACCGGGGCGCTGATGCGCTGCCCGAAATGACCGGGCGCGGCGCGGGGTAGCCAACGCCGATTACGTCAGCCTCGCTGCTTCAAAAGTTTCGCGCACGGGCCATGCTGGCGTTCATCGAAGGGTGACAGGTCGGGGAGGAAAAACAACGGCAGGGAGGCCCAGCCATGCATACGAATCCGCATCTCGTCCGCCCGCATCCGCAGGCGTTTGCCACGCGCAGCTCTCTAGCCTGCGTGCAATGCGGCGAGCGCCTGCTGGCGCCCGAATGGTCGGAGTGTCTCGACGCCCGCCGGGTGCGCCACCTCTGGGCGTGCGAGTCCTGTGGCTATGCGTTTGAATCGCTTGTGGTGTTTCCAGCAGACGAAAAGGCCGCGTAGCGCACGAACCGGAACGCTACGGCAACGGCTCCAGTTCAGCGCACCGAACGGAGCCGCCGCCGTCCCGTCGAGGCTCAACGCCGCCGCGCGCCGTCCACGCTGAGCGGGCCGCCGCCGGCAAAGGCGAAATACAGGAAGATGAAGCAGAACAGCACCGCGGCCTCGCCGCCGTTGGTGAGCGGATAAAAACCGCGCGGCGCGTGCCCGATGAAATAGGCGAAGGCGAGCAGGCCGGAGAGGACGAACGCGGTCGAGCGCGTGAACAGCCCGATCAGCAGCAGCACGCTGCCCACGATCTCGATCGCGCCCGCGAACCAGATCAGCGAGAACATGGCCGGCGGCTTCATCGCGGCGGGAAAGGCCATGAACTTCGAAAGTGGATGCTGGAGCAGCAACAGCGCCGACATGATGCGGACGATGCTCAGGATGAATGGGGCATAACGGGAGGCGGTCTGTTCGAGACTCACGTTTCAGGTTTCCTGTTGGATCGGGTGGTGGGTTTAACGTGGCGCCGGCGCGCGGCCTCATCACAATTGGATGATGGAAAATGGAATTGCTCCAGTCGGCCCGCCGCTCCCGTCCCGGCCACGGCCAAGGAACTGGCCACAGTGGAACCCGCTTCCGTGCCGTGCGTTGTCATGGCCGGCAACGGAGGGGTCGATGGCCCGCAGCAACATTCTCTTTCTGCTCGTCGGCGCGCTGATCGTGACGGTCGGCGTGCTCGGCTACATGGTCTACGAGGACCGCAAGAAACACGACGGGGTGCAGATCAACCTCGGCCCCGGCGGCGTCTCCATCGAAAAGAAATGACCGGCGCGCCCGATCCTGTGGATGATTGCGGCTTTCACCGATCGGCTTAACCCCTCGGCAAGCGGCGAAAACCTAGCGTCTCGCGTCCACGGCGGAGGGAGACGCAACCATGCTCGCACGCATTGTCTATCACAGCGAAAGCCGGCTCGAGCCCGCCGGCCACGACGCCGCTTCCGGCCTCAACGCGATTCTCGATCTCGCCAACCGCAACAACGAGCGCGACGGCATCACGGGCGCGCTGCTGTTCGACGGAGCCTGGTTCGTGCAGATCCTGGAGGGCGATCGCGAGGCGATTTCCGCGGCGCTGTGGCGAATCGCACGCGATCCGCGCCACGACAACGTCACGGTGATCGAGACACGCACGATCCGCCAGCGCAGCTTCGCCAACTGGCGGATGGGGCTCGCGGTGCTGCGGGGGGACAACGCCGCGCTGTTCGAGCGTTACGGCGTCGCCGCGCCACTCGACCCGCGCCTCATGAACGGCGAGCAGGCGCTGGGGCTGGCGCGGGATCTGGCGGGCTCCGCCCTCGCTCGGCGCGTGACGGCGCCGGCGGCGTAACGGTCAGCGCATCGGGCCGATTCTGCGGACGGCGACGGTGCGGCCGCCCACCGTGGCCAGCCGGCGCGCGGGCTTGCGCTCTACCACGACCGTGCGGGGCGCGGACGCCGGACCGGCAAAGGCCACCGACTTGATGATGTCCTTGCGCGGCGGCGCGATGCGCAAAAGCTCGGCGCGCACCTGGTCGTGCGGCAGGCCGATCAGCGAGGCTGCGATATCGACCTGCTCCTCCAGCTCGTCGGTCAAGCCCTGGGCCGCGGCAATGGCCTCCTGGAGCGTCGGCGCCTCGTGGCGGACGCGGCGCGGGCCGTACTTGGTGTTCCAGGCCACATTGCTGTTCTTGTTCATCGAATCGCTCGTCTAGCGCTGAATTCAACCTGCACAATGCCGCAATTTGTGCGACGCAGCAAGACAATTGTGCGTTGCAATAGGAGAGGTGGCCCGGGCTGTGGACAGGGGCACCCGAAGCGGCACGGTGTCGCCTTCAGCCCCCTCGCCCACAAAGCCCCATTTGGGTACATTTCCCCGGACAACAAGGGAGGACGGCTCGTGGCGCGCGTGCAGATGATCCCGCCGGAAACGGCGGAAGGCGAGGTCAAGGAGGTTTACGACGGCGTGACCCGCCAGTGGGGCCGGATCAGCAACTTTTCCAAGGTTCTCGCCCACCAGCCCGCGGCGCTGGCCGGCTGGATGCTCCCGAACGAAAGCATCCGGCTGAAGAACGTCAAGACCGACCCGGACTACGTGAAGATCCAGCAGCTCGTGATCATTAAAACTTCGGCGCTGAACCAGAGCGCCTATTGCATGTCGCACAACGTTCCGCTCGGCAAGAAGATCGGCCTTTCGGCCGAGCAGATCGCCGACGCGCAGGGCAGCGACTACATGACCTCGCCCCATCTCGACGAGCGGCAGAAGGCGGCGGTGCGCTGGGCCGAGGCCGTCACCACCATGACCGCCCGCGACGACGACGACGCCTTCGCGGCCATGAAAAAGCATTTCACCGAGAAGCAGATCGTCGAGCTGACCGTGTTCTGCGGCATGTGGAACTACTCCAACCGCCTGTGCGAGGCGCTGCACGTCGATCTGGAACACCCCGAAAAACGGATCGAATTCCAGCAGAAATAGCTTCGCTCACGCCGCCGGGCGTGGGCGGCAACGAAACGGCCGGGCTCAAGGCCCGGCCGGAAGAAATGACGCTAAAGCAAGCGTGTCGAGACGAAGACCGCGGACGCGGGTTCAGCGTCCCATTTCGCTGAACAAAACGCCGCCCTTGGATTTGTCGTTCTTCTGCGTCTCCACCAGCGTCACCACCACCGCGTCGGCGGGCACGCCGTAGTTCTTCACGACCGCGTCGGTCACGTCCTTGAACAGCCCGCGCTTCTGGTCCTGCGAACGTCCCGCGATGGCATAGATCACGACTTCCGGCATACGATCCTCCCGTGGTTGCCTGTCGGGCCGACTTTAAGCACGCCGGAACTTCAAGAGCCAGCGGCTCCGCACAGATCACAATTCCGCCATTGCATGCGGAGCCCCCTCCCCCGGCGCAAGGCCCCGCGCTAACCTCGGTCCATGTCGATCAGCCGGCGCCTCTTCACCACGTCGCTTGCCGCGCTGCCCGCGGCCGCCGCCGCGGCGTCCGGCTGCGCGTGGCCGGCCGCGGCCCAGATGAGCCGCGCCACCGCCTATGCCTTCTCCTTCACGGCACTCGACGGGGCAACGATCCGCCTGGCCGAGCAGGCCGGCAAGCCGGTCCTGGTGGTGAACACGGCCTCGCTCTGCGGCTTCACCCCGCAATACGCCGGGCTGCAGGCGCTGTGGACGCGCTATCGCGAGCGCGGCCTCCTGATCATCGCGGTGCCGTCGAACGACTTCAATCAGGAGCCCGGCGGCGCGGACGACATCCGGGAAACCGTCCGCAAGAAGTACGGGGTGAGCTTCCCGGTCGCGGCCAAGGCGGAGTTGCGCGGCCCCTCCGCCCATCCGTTCTATCGCTGGGCCGCGCTGGAGCGCCCCGGCGAAACGCCCCGGTGGAACTTCCACAAGTATCTGGTCGGGCGCGACGGCCGCCTGGCGGCAAGCTTCCCCCAGTCGGTGATCCCCGACGACCCGAAGATCATTGCTGCGATCGAACGCGAATTGCGCTGACGGATCGTTGCCTGGGGCAACAAACGCCGTCTGAGCGGCGTAATCGACGAGTCACCCCACCGGCCTCTGCTGCGATGCGTCGCAGCGTCAATCCGCCCGGTGGTGGATACCCGGCTGCCGGGATTGGTTGACCTTCCTGAGAACAACCGCGGGGCCCGCATCGTCCCGCCGAGGGAAGGAACGCAACCATGGCCGTCATCCTCGTCTACGTCGCTCTGGTCCTTGTCGGACAGGGCATCGCCATTTCGATCGCCGCCCTCATTGAGCAGATCGCCCCGGCGGTCAGCCTTCTGGTGTTCTTCGCCCTGTTCGCGCTGGTCTTTGTCGTGGCCTGGTACGCGGCCGTGTGGGTTTCGGAGCGCTACCTGGGCCGCTTCCTCAACTACGGGCCCGGCCAGCAGCCGCCCGCCGCGTCGCGATAGGCACTCCACGCGCCGCGTTAACCACGCCGCGTCAGGGTTAACCGGCGGTTAATTGACTCCCGTCGCGTTTGCCGCGAAGACTGAGCCAGTGGCCGACCCGTTCGGCCCTGGTTCTGTTGCGTCGGGAGGGGTTCATGCGTGTCGCCGCCTGTATTCTGGCTTTGTCCGCTGCGATGGTGGCGGCCGGTCCTTCACTGGCCCAGCGCGCGCCTACCACGGGCTCGGCATCGGCCACGGCCACGCCCCCCTCGGCGGTTCCCTCTTCCGTGAACCCCACGCCCGCGCCGGCCATTCCGCCCCAGGCCACCGCGTTTCCGGTGCCCAAATGCACCAATCCGGGCGCGCTCGGCGTGTCGCGCGTCGTCGAGATCGACACCGCAGGCGGGCCGGGCTTCGGCGGCGAGCACTTCAAGCAGCACGATTTCCTCCGCAACAAGGAGGTGGTGCTGACGTTCGACGACGGGCCGTGGCCGACGACGCCCGCCGTGCTGCGGGCGCTGGCCGAGGAATGCGTGCGCGCGACGTTCTTCCCGATCGGCAAGCACGCCACCTACTATCCGGAAATCCTCAAGCAGATGGCCGAAGGCGGCCATACCATCGGCAACCACACCTGGTCGCATCAGGACCTCTCGCGCCGCAAGCCGCAGGAGGCCAAGGACGAGATCGAGAAGGGCATCAGCGCGGTGCGTCTCTCGCTCGGCGCGGCGCATGCGCCGTTCTTCCGCTTCCCGGCCCTACGTCATCCGCCGGAACTCGTCACCTATCTGGGCGAGCGCAACATCGCGATCTTCTCGACCGACATGGACTCGTTCGACTTCAAGCTGCGCAAGCCCGAACAGGTCGTCGCCGCGGTGATGAACAAGCTCGCCAAGACCGGCAAGGGCATCGTGCTGATGCACGACTTCCAGAGCTCCACCGCGCACGCCATTCCCGACCTGCTCGCCCGGCTGAAGGCCGGCGGCTACAAGATCGTGCACATGCGCGCGGCCGCTCCCGTGAACTCGCTCGCCCAGTACGACGAGCTGATCAAGAAGGAGGCCAAGCTTCCGACCGTCAGCTCCCGTCCGACCTCGAGCGTGGTGCGCACGGTCAGCGAATAGGACGTCGGGAGACGTTGAGGGGGCGGCTGCGCCTGCGGCCGCCCTTTGCTTTGACGACCGTCGACGTTCAGGGATCGCGCGCTGGATGAGCCTCATGGCCGGACCCGACCGCATCGAAGGCTACGCCATCGTCTCCGCCGACGGCATGATCGCGGACGCTGGCGGCGTCCAGCCCGAGACGCTCAAGCCGGAGGCGGACCAGCGGCTGTTTTATGCCGCGCTGGAACGCGCGGACGCCGTGGCCCACGGCCGCAACTCCGCCGAAGCCGGACCGGAGGCCGCCGGCCGGCGCCGGCTGATCCTGACCCGCAGCATCGCGGGCGTGGCGCGCCATCCCGAGAACCCGCACGCGGCGCTCTGGAACCCGGCAGGGGCCACGCTCGACCAGGCCTGGGCGATGCTGGGCCTCGACGGCGGCCTGCTGGCGGTGATCGGCGGCACGGGGCCGTTCGGCCTGTTCCTGCAGCGCGGCTACGACGCATTCCACCTGACCACGGCCGGCACCGTGCGCCTGCCGGGAGGGCGGCCTGTGTTCCCCGGCATCCCGCCGGGATCGCCGGAGGATGCCTTGGCGGCGGGCGGCCTCAAGCCCGATCCCGCGCAGGCCCTGGAGCCTTCGCAGGCACTCTCGCTGACCGTCTGGCGGCGCTGATTATCCCCAAAACATCCACAAGGTGTGGGCAACGCTACACATCGGAAATAATGTGACAAATCGGCGCGAATCGGATTTTATCCACAGCGAAGATGAATTCAGTCACGCGGTTCGGCGGCGTTTATTTCAAGCCGTTCCGTTCACGAGGTTCCTCCCGCGTGGCGTATCAACTTGAAGGGCGGCCTGCGGGCCGCCCTTTTTTTATCCGGGTTGCGGGAGCCTGCGCTCCGCTTACGACCGCCGCCGGTCGCCGGAGACCCCGCCGTGCGAGCCGCCAGCCACCACCAGCAGCAGCCCGCCGATGATCGACAGGTTCTTCAGCGCCTGCGTCTGATGGAGTGCCGCCGCCGCCCCCTCCATCGACCAGAAGGAGTGCACCAGAACGGTCGCCCCGGCGCTGAAGGCGATCAGGACGATCGCACCCCAGCGCGCCAGGAATCCCAGCAGGATCATCAGGCCGCAGACGATTTCGAGGGCGGCGACGGCATAGCCCGCGGCTTCGAAACGGGTCAGGCCGGAGAGATAGGGCTCGATCTGGAGCGGGATCGGAAGGCCGCTGCCGGCCAGCAGCTTCGCCACCGCCTCGACGTTCAGAACCTTCTGAACGCCGGACACGATGAAGACCACCGGAATGAAAATGCGCCCGACGGAATAGGCGATGCTGAGCATGGGGAGTCGCCCGCCTCTCTCAGCAGCGCCGGTCGCTGACCCGGATGTAACTGCCATCGCCGCGGCGCTGCCAGCAGCGCCCCTGATACCAGTAATAGCCACGCCGGCGCGGCTGCATGGAATCGGCGATCGCAGCCCCGGCCACCGCCCCGATGACGCCACCGGCGACCGCGCCGCCGGCCCGACCGGTGGCCGCCCCGCCGATGATCGCTCCTGCGGCGCCGCCCAGGATCGCGCCGCCCAGGAGATCCTGGGCCGCGGCCGGCGTCGAAGGCAGAAGCGAGGTGGAGGCGAGCAGCGCAAGGGCCGCGGCGGTCCGAATCATGATGGTCTCCTTGAGATGGCGAAAGGAACTTACGCCCTCGCAAACGCTTTTCCAACGAACGAGCCACGTCCAGGCGGTGCGGCGCGAACCGCGGCCCCTCCGCCGAGAACGGCTTCAACCGACCCAAAGGGTCCGCTTCGGGAGAACCTCATGCCGCTCAACCGCCGCCGTCTCGTCGCCGGAAGCATGGCGCTCGCAGGCCTCGCCCTGATGCCCCGCGCGGCGGTCGCTCAGGCTGCGGCCGGGCCGTTCAAGCTCGATCCCCTGCCCTATCCGGCCAACGCGCTCGAGCCCCACATCGACGCGCGCACGATGGAGATTCACCACGGCCGCCATCACCAGGCCTACGTCAACAACCTCAACAGCGCCCTCAAGGAGCATTCCAGGGTGGCCTCGATGCCGCTGCGCGACATCCTGGCGAAGCTCGGCGAGATGCCGGAATCGATCCGCACAGCGCTGCGCAACAACGGCGGCGGCCACGCCAACCACCGGATGTTCTGGCAGGTCATGGGACCGGGCGGCGGCCAGCCGGAGGGCGCGCTCGCCGGCGCGATCCAGCGCGACCTCGGCGGACTCGGCGCGTTGCAGACGCGCTTCAACGAAGCCGGCGGGCGGGTGTTCGGCTCCGGCTGGGTGTTCGTCACGGTCGCAGGCGACGGCAAGCTCGCGATCGAGACCCGGCCGAACCAGGACACGCCGCTGATGGACGGCCGCCGCGTCCTGCTCGGCAACGACGTCTGGGAGCACGCCTATTACCTGAACTACCAGAACCGGCGTCCCGATTACCTCAAGGCGTGGTGGAACGCGGTGAACTGGAAGGCCGTGGGAGAACGTTACAGCGCCGCGCAGGCCGGCAAGCTCGACCTGTGACGCCGCGGCGGCTCAGCCCGTCGCCGCGTGCAGCAGCCCGCCCAGCGGGAGCGGTCGGCCGGCCGCTGCAGGCATGCGTCGCGTCCGCTCAGGGTCGAGCGCCTCGACCAACTGCAGAAAGGCCGCGCCCGGCAGGGGCGGCGAGAACACGAAGCCCTGGGCTGCGCGGATTCCCAGCTCGCGCAGGTGCACGACCTGCTCGAACTGCTCGACGCCTTCCGCGATCACATCCATCCGCATGTCGTGCGCCAGATCGATCAGGGTCTCGACGATGGTGTTGGAATGCCGCTCCGAGCCCAGCGCGTCGATGAACATCTTGTCGATCTTGATAATGTCGACGCCGAGCTTGAGCATGTAGGACAACCCGCCGTGGCCGGTGCCGACGTCGTCGATGGCGATCCGCACGCCAAGCTCCTGAAGCGCCGCGATGACGCGGCGGGTCTCCGTAAGATTCTCGAGCGGCTGGCGCTCGGTGACCTCCAGAACGACCTGCCGGAATGGAATTCGGGATGCGCTGAAAATCGTCCGGACGTCGCCGACGATCTCCTCGTCGGCGAAGTGCCTCGCCGCCAGATTGAACCCGACGGTCAGATACGGACGCGGGCCCAGCATCGGCCCGACCTCCTGGCAGGTCCGGCGCATCAGGGCGCGTGTCATTTCGACGATCAGACCGCTGGATTCCGCAAGCGGAATGAAGCTCGCCGGCGACAGGATGGTGCCGTCCGACTTGCGCCAGCGCATCAGGACCTCGGCGCCACGCAGGCGGCCGGAGCGGATGTCCACCACCGGCTGGTAGAACGGAATGAACTCACCGGCGGCGAGCGCGCGCTTCAACTCGGCGACGGGATTGTCGCGCTCGCGTCGCAACAGACACCTGACGACAGCCGCCGCTAACAGCAGCAGGACCGCAAGCCCTGCCATGAGAGCGACGCCGAGCCGGTGCAGACCGGTCTCGGCCGCCGCCTGCCCGGCGCGTGGCAGCGAGAGGGTGACGGACAGACCATAAAGCTGCGACGTCCGCGTCGTCCGTGCGATCCCGGCGTCCGCTTCGGCAGCCGGCGAAAGCGTGCCGTGTTCGCCGATCACGGTGCCCACGCCCGTGACCATGCGGGCATGGCTTCCGTTCGGCCCTCCCCGCGTGGAGACCTGCGCGATGAAAAGATCGGGAGGGACCAGCGCCGCGAGGCTCGTCTCTCCACCCTCCGCAGGGCGGCGGATCCGCACCATGTGGCCCGGCCGGTCACCGACGCGGACGATCTCGATCAGCGCTCCTCCGGCCGGTTCGGCGGGTTTGCCGGCCGGGATGCGTTGCTCGAACGGGCTGCCGTAATCGACACAGAGCGTCCGTCCGTCGCCGGCGACGACGGATATTTCCTTGATCGGCGTGGTGGTGAAGGTGGCCTGCCGCAAAACCTCGAGACTGGCGGGCCGGCACGAGCCGGCTCCCCCGGCCTTGAGAGCATCGAGCGCATCGAGGACCACGCCGATCCGGCTCTCAGCCAGCGCGATCGTGCGCCGGGCGAGCAGATCGACCTCGTCGTCGCTGCGCCGCTCCACGAAACGGTCGAGCCAGACGGTGAAGCCCAGCACGGGCAAGCCCGCAAGGACGACACCGGCCAAGATCGCCGCGAGCTTTCTGTGACTCCGTAACACGCCGACCCCACGCAACGGCCCGCGGCAGATTGCACGACCGGCGTAAAGGCCGCCTTAAGCCTGACCGCGGCACCGGCCGCACAGGCGAGGCCCGGGGGTTAACGATCCGTCAATGTACCGGGTCAGGCCGTCCTGCCGGTCCGGCCGCCCGCCCCCGGGCCCGCGCCGGAGCTGATCCCTGATTTGACTCCGGGCTTGGCCGGGGACTTGGCCGCGGACTTGGCCGCGGACTTGGCCGCGGCCACGATCGGCTGCATGGCGTCCAGCAATTGCAGGAAGGACGATCCCGGCAGCGGCGGGGCAAATACGAAGCCCTGCGCAGACCGGATGCCGTGTTCGCGCAGGTAAGTCACCTGCTCGAAGGTCTCGACGCCCTCGGCGATGATCTCCATCTTCATGTTGCGCGCCAGGTCGATCATGGTCTCGATGATCGCCTTCGAATGGGTCTCGGTGCCGATCGCTTCGACGAAGATCTTGTCGATCTTGATGATGTCGACGCCGAGCTTGAGGATGTAGGACAGGCCGCTGTGGCCGGCCCCCACGTCGTCGATGGCGACCTTGCATCCCAGCCCCTGCAACGCCGCGACCACGCGGCGCGTGGCCGCCAGATCGCGCACCTCGTAGCGCTCGGTCAGTTCCAGCACGAGTTGCGAAAGCCGGATGGCCGAGCCGTTGAAGGCCGACCCCACGTCGTCGAGGATCAGGCCGTCGAGGAAGTGCTGCGGCGCGACGTTGAAGGCGACAGACAGGTTCGGACGGGCGCCGAACGCCGGTCCCATCTCGCGCGACACCCGGCGCATCAGCGAGCGGGTCAGGTCAATGATCAGGCCACTCGATTCCAGCAGCGGAATGAAGGCCCCCGGCTGGACCAGCGTGCCGTCGGCCCGGCGCCAGCGCACCAGCACCTCGGCCCCCAGCAGCCTGCCGGTCTGGATGTCGACCACCGGTTGGTAATACGGAACGAACTCCTCAGCCAGGATGGCCTTGGCAACGTCGGCGATCGGCCCGCCGTCGCGGCGCCGGCGAAACAGGATCGCGACGCTCAGGAGAAACAGCGCGAAGACGCCGCCCATCACCATGCCGATCCGTCGCAGGTCGTCCTGGCTCGCGACAATGTTGTCGCGAAGCATGGACACCGAAACGGTCAGGCCATAGGCGGACGATGCCGCCCGCGCGGCGCTCTGCGCGGCGGAATCGAAATCGATCGCCGGCGCGACGCCGCTGTTGCCGATCAGCGTTCCGTCCGGCATCGCAAGGCGCGCGTAGGCGAGCAGCCGCTTGCTGTGCAGGGAGGCGTGCGGCAGCAGCACCCCGACCGGAATCAGCACGGCCAGAGCGGGTTCGCCGGGCGGCGCCTGCATCCGCACCCGCAGGAAACGGTCGCCCAGATCGGTCAGGCGAACCGCCTCAAGGAGGACTCCGGAGGCCGGATGCGTCAGCGTCGCCTCCACGGTGCGCTGCCCCAGGGCGGGGCCCGCGTCGGTGCAAAGCTCCTGCCCCGAGGGAGTCAGCAGGCCGACCTCGGTGATCAGCCCCGAGAGCAGGACGGTGCGGCGCATCGCCTGCACATGCGCCGCACCGCAACTGTCCACGCCGCGCGCCGCCAGATCCTGAAGCAGCGCCACGGCCTGGCCGATCTGGCGATCCGCAGCAGTCGCGATCCATGCGGCCGTCACCGAAGCTTCGTCCTCGGCCTGGTTCTTGAGCCAGTTGTTGAACATGAGCATGGGAATGCCGGTGGCGATCACGCCCAGCACGGCAGCAGCAAACTTGAATCCGGTACCACGTTTTGGAGAAAACAACGGCGGCCTCGCGCAGCAAGCGATCACCATGCGCGATGCGCGTAAAGGCGCTCTTAACCGTGAGGCGGCGGGCGGCGGACGCACCCCGGCCACCCGAATGGTTAGCGATTTCTAAACGGAGAGAATCGCGGGCCTGCCGCCCGCAGCCTATCGACCGGTGCGCGGACGCTTCGCCCGCTCGACGATCTCGTCGATGAAGCGCGGCAGCGCGAAAGCCGCCCGGTGCAGCGCCGGAGTCCAGTACTTCGTCGCAAACCGCCCGGCCCGGCGATGGCGGGCGGCGAGCGTCGCCTCGCCGGTCCGACGCAGGCTCCGGTCGTCGGTGGCAAAGCCCATCGCCATGAAGCCGCCGACATAGGTCGGGATCGCGGCCACGGTGCAGGTTGCGTCCGCGAACAGCGCATCCAGCTTGCGGATGCTTCCGGCCAGTTCGCCCGGCTGCAGGAACGGGACGCCGTTCTGCGTGACGATGACCCCGCCGCGGTTGAGGCATCGCTTGCAGGCGGCGTAGAATTTCCGGCTGAACAGGACCGCGCCCGGCCCCTGCGGGTCGGTGGAATCGACGATGATGACGTCGAACCTCCGCTCGGTGCGCGCGACGTATTTCATGCCGTCGTCGATGACCAGATCGAAGCGCCGGTCCTTGAACGCCGGCCGGGTGAACTCCGGAAAATGCCGCCTGGAGAATTCGACCACCGAGGGGTCGATCTCGACCTGGGTGAGACGCTTCACCGTGCGATGCTTGAGCACCTCCTCGGCGATGCCGCAATCGCCGCCGCCGACGATCAGCACCTCGCGCGCGCGGCCGTGCGCCAGGATCGGCAGGTGGCTCATCATCTCGTGATAGACGAACTCGTCGCGCGCCGTGACCTGCGTCGCGCCGTCAAGCATCAACATCTTGCCGAAGAAGCGGTTCTCGAACAGCACCAGGTCCTGATGCGCGGTGCGCTCCTCGTGCAGCACGCGGTCCACCGCATAGCTCATGCGGAAGCCGGCCGGTTCGAACAGCGTTTCGGAAATCCAGCGCGCCTTCGCCATGATGACCTCCGTTGCATGGGGAACGGCGGCCGGGAACGGGCCCGGCCGCCGCACACTCATAGCAGACGCGCTAAAGGCCCTGGCCGCGCAGCAGCTCGCTCACCGCCACCCGCTTGGCCTTGAAGGCCTCGCGCAGGATCGGGATGCAGGCGTCCGGATTGGCGTCGCCGCACATGAACACGTCGAGCGCCGCATAGCCGGCCTCGGGCCAGGTGTGGATCGAGATGTGGCTTTCCGCGAGCACCGCCACGCCAGACACGCCGTTCGGCTCGAACGGATGCAGGTGGATGTGCAGCAGCGTCGCGCCCGATTCCTCGATGCAGCGCCGCAGCGTGGCCTCGACGTGATCGATCTCGTTGAGGCGCTGGGCGTCGTAGAGATCGATGATCAGGTGTGCTCCGGCGCAACGCACGCCGTTGCGCTCGCAGAAATGATCCGCGCGCTCCTCGGCCGCAGGGACCGCGGGAGTGTCGTGTCTTCGGGCAGCGCCTGGAAGCTCCAAGCCCTTTCCCGATCGCAAGAGGGCATTCTGGCGCATGCCATCCTCCCCAATCGAGAGAACCTGGTCCGCGCGCCGAAAACGACAATGCGGACAGCGAAATGCCGCTCGACGGGCCCACACGCGGACCGATCCGAACGGCTGCGCCCGATATAGAGCAAGCTGGCGCGCGCGCAAGAGGATTCTCCCCCCGGACCGTTCGCGAGGCTCCGCATGCTCCGCGCCCGCGTCCCGCGAGACGGAAATCGCCCGCGGAACCGGCCCGTTCCGTCCCCGCTGCCGGCCGGTCCCGGCAGCGACGGAACGCCGCACGTGGGCTTGACCGGCGATTTGAAAGCGCTCCAATGAAACCCGGCCGCGGACGATGCGGTCGTCGCCCGGATTGCGCCGGATCCGGGAACACTCCGGCGGACATGGAGGCAGCATGAGTTTCTTCCCCGGACAGGATCCCGCGCCCGGCAACGCGCTCCAGTGCGAGGCCATCCGGCAGGTGATCGTGCCGCGCACCGCCGATCTGGGCGACGGCTTCACCGTGCGCCGCGCGCTGCCTTCCGCGCAGGCGCGCATGGTCGGGCCGTTCATCTTCTTCGATCATTTCGGACCCGTGGAGTTCCGCGCAGGACAAGGCCTCGACGTCCGGCCGCATCCGCATATCGGGCTCGCGACCGTCACCTACGTCTTCGACGGCGAGATCATGCACCGCGACAGCCTCGGCTCCGCGCTGCCGATCCGCCCGGGCGACATCAACTGGATGACCGCGGGCCGCGGCATCGTGCATTCCGAGCGCACCGGCGCCGAGACGCGCGCCGCGGGCGGCGCGCTGCACGGCCTCCAGTGCTGGGTGGGCCTGCCCGCGGAGCACGAGGAGATGGCGCCGGCCTTCGCGCATCACGGCGTCGACGAGTTCCCGATGATCCGCGACAACGGCAAGTCGGTGCGGCTGATGGTCGGCTCGGCCTACGGCGAACGCTCGCCGGTCGAGACCACCATGGACACGATCTTCGCCGACGTGACGCTGAAGGCGGGAAGCACGCTGCCGCTCGACGCCGACCACGAGGAGCGCGCGGTCTACGTGGTCGAGGGCGAGATCGACATTTCAGGTGACACGTTCGGCGCGGGCAAGCTCCTGGTGTTCAAGCCCGGCGACCGCATCACCATCTCCGCCACGTCCGACTCACGCTTCGCCGTGCTCGGCGGCGCGGCGATGGACGGGCCGCGGCACATCTGGTGGAACTTCGTGTCGTCGCGCAAGGAGCGGATCGAGCAGGCCAAGGCCGAATGGAAGGCGGGCCGGTTCGACACCGTTCCCGGCGACGCCGAGGAGTTCATCCCGCTGCCCGAACGCTGATTACGCCGGCTCAGGCACCACCAGGAACAGGTCGGTGTCGCCGGTGGCTTCGCCGCACGCCGTGATCAGCGCATGCGCCTGGCCGCGATGGTGGGTCTGGTGGTTGAAGAAATGCGCCACCAGGAAGCCGCGCGGCTTGCGCAACTCGCGCTGCACCGAGGCGCTGAACCACACCTGATCCTGCGCCAGCCAGCCCTCGGTGACGCGCCCGGCCCAGTCCGCGATGCGCTCGTCCGCCTCGACGCGCGCGCTGTGCAGTTCGTCGAAGTCTCCGATCAGCGTTGCGCTCTGCTTCTGGGTCACGGCCGGGACCGGCCAGCCGTCGAAGCGCGACATCCACATGCGGTCGCCCCAGAGCAGGTGGCACAGCGTGCCGTGGAGCGAACCCCAGAACGCACCGCGCTCCTGCCTGCGAGCCGCATCGGGGATACGCGCCGCCGCTTTGTAGAGGCGGCGGTTCATCTCGGCGTTGTAGGCGGCCATGGTCCGCACGAAGGCCGGATTGACCATGACCTCGGGCGGTTGCGCCATGCCGGCCTCCCGTGGCGCTACTTCTGCGGCAGGTTGAGCCGGATGTGCAGCTCGCGGAGCTGCTTCGGCGTCACCTCCGAAGGCGCGCCCATCAGCAGGTCCTCGGCGCGCTGGTTCATGGGGAACAGCACGACCTCGCGCAGGTTGTCCTCGCCGCACAGGATCATGACGATCCGGTCGATGCCGGGCGCGATACCGCCGTGCGGCGGAGCGCCGAGCGAAAGCGCGCGCAACATGCCGCCGAACTTGGCCTCCAGCACCTCCTCGCCGTAGCCGGCGATGGCGAAGGCCTTCTTCATCACGTCCGGACGGTGGTTCCGGATCGCGCCCGACGACAGCTCGATGCCGTTGCAGACCACGTCGTACTGGATCGCCTTCATGCCGAGAATTTTCTCGCTGTCGCCCGCATCGAGCGCGAGGAACTCGTCGATCGGCATGTTCGGCATCGAGAACGGGTTGTGGGAGAAGTCGATCTTCTTCTCCTCCTCGTTCCACTCGAACATCGGGAAGTCGACGATCCAGCAGAACGCGAACTGGTCCTTGTCCACCAGGTTCAGCTCCTCGCCGACCTTCGTGCGCGCTGCGCCCGCGAACTTCACGAACTTGTCCGGCTGGCCCGCGACGAAGAACACCGCGTCGCCCACGCCCAGACCGAGCTGCGAAGCAATCTGCCCGGTGCGCTCCGGCCCGATGTTCTTGGCGAGCGGACCCGCGCCGCCCTCCTCGCCCTCGCGCCAGAAGATGTAGCCGAGCCCCGGCTGGCCTTCGCCCTGCGCCCACGAGTTCATCCGGTCACAGAACGCGCGGTTGCCGCCGCCCTTGGCCGGGATCGCCCAGACCTCGTTCTTCGGATTCTGCTCGAGCAGGTTCGCGAAGATCTTGAAGCCCGAGCCGCGGAACGCCTCGCTGACGTTCTGCATCTCGATTGGATTGCGCAGGTCCGGCTTGTCGGAGCCGTATTTCCGCATCGCATCCGCATAGGGGATCAGCGGGAATTGCTGCGTCACCCGCCTGCCGTTGGCGAACTCCTCGAACACGCCGCGCAGCACCGGCTCGACCGCCTCGAACACGTCCTGCTGGGTGACGAAGCTCATCTCGATATCGAGCTGATAAAATTCGCCCGGGGAGCGGTCGGCGCGGGCGTCCTCGTCGCGGAAGCAGGGCGCGATCTGGAAATAGC
>CAZZCV010000067.1:0-2939 GCA_964653225.1 uncultured Rhodoplanes sp.
TGGCTGTTCTGGCAGATGGGCGGGCTCGGGCCGATGTCGGGCCAGAACAACCACTGGATCGCGTCGGTGCGCGCGCGCAGGTCCTTGGAGATGAATTGTCCGGTCTTGTCGGCGAGGTAGAGCAGCATGGCCCCGGATTCGAACACCGGGATCGGCGCGCCGCCACCCGCGGGCGCGTGATCGAGCAGCGCCGGAATGCGGTTGTTCGGCGAGATCGCCAGGAAGTCCGGCTTGAACTGCTCGCCCTTGTTGATGTTGATCGGCACCAGATTGTAGGGGAGCCCCGCCTCCTCGAGGAAAATCGTGACCTTGTGGCCGTTCGGCGTGGTCCAGTAGTACAGGTCGATCATCGTGCGTTCCTTACCCGTGAGCGTGACGGACTTTGGCTGAAATCCGCAGCCAGTTCCTCTAACATACAGCCGGGAACGGGGGACGCCTATCGGCCGGGACGCGAAAGCGGGTCGCGGACGAACGCAAACGGGAACGCCATGAATCTTGGAAACCCCTTTTATGGCAGGTGCTTGGGCAGGAATTTCGCCCTCGGCCTGATCGGCGCGTGCCTGCTCCATGCGAATGCGCAGGCGCAGTTCTTCCGGCCGCTGGAGCGCATTCCCGAGCCCACGGTGCGGGACGTCGATCCGGGCCAGACCCAGGGCACGGCCGACGCGCTGCCCTACGAATACCGCCGCCAGCCGGTGTTCTACCGCTCCACCGAGCCGGCCGGCACGCTGATCGTCGACACCTCGGAGCGCTTCCTCTACCTGATCGAATCGCCAACGCGGGCGATGCGCTACGGCATCGGCGTAGGCCGCGACGGCTTCACCTGGTCGGGCATCCTCAAGGTGACGCGCAAGGCCGAATGGCCGGACTGGACGCCGCCGCCGGAGATGATCGAGCGCCAGCCCTACCTGCCGCGCTTCATGGCCGGCGGCCCCGGCAACCCGATGGGCGCGCGCGCGCTCTATCTCGGCACCACGGTCTACCGCATCCACGGCACCAACGCGCCGGAGACCATCGGCCACGCGGTCTCGTCGGGCTGCTTCCGGCTGGTGAACGACGACATCGCCGACCTCTACGACCGCGTGAAGGTCGGGGCCAAGGTCGTCGTCCGGCACTGATGTCCGGCGCAGCGCAAACCCGCCGCCTCGCCTGCGAACGCTGCGGCGCGGCGTTCGGCTGCGGCGATGGCGGGCGCGACGGCGGCTGCTGGTGCGCCGACGAGGCGTTTCGTCTGCCGATGCCCGGGCCCGGCGGCGGCGACTGCCTCTGCCCCGCCTGCCTGCGCCGGGTCGCGGCCGACCATGCTGCGGACACAAACCGCTCCTAGGCTACGACATCCCCCCTTCAAGTCATGAGAGGGTCGCCCCGGCGCGTCTTGCGCCGCACGGCTCCGCATTCGTAGTTTCGCCTCCCATGCTCGGTTTCTTCGAAAAAGCCATCGACCCGACCCGCGAGCCCGAACGGCCGCAGCCGCCGGGCGGCCTGTTCGCGTTCTACTGGCACTACGCGCGCCAGGCGAAAGGGCTGTTCGTCGCGCTGTTCGTGATCGAGTTGTTCGTGGCGCTGCTCGACACCGCGGTGCCGTGGTTCATCGGCAAGGTGGTGACGCTCGTCACCACGATTCCGCCCGACCGCTTCCTGGCCGACACCTGGCCGTGGCTCGCGGGCATGGCCGCCATCATCCTGGTGGCGCGGCCGGGCATCGTGTTCCTGCGCTATCTCGTCACCAACCAGGCGCTGGCCGGCCCGTTCAGCAACCTGATCCGCTGGCAGAGCCACTGGCACGTGGTGCGCCAGAGCTGGGCGTTCTTCCAGAACGACTTCGCCGGCCGCATCTCCAACCGCGTGATGCAGACCGGCCCCGCGGTGCGCGAGAGCCTGGTCTCGTCGGTGACCGCGATCTGGTACGTCGTGGTCTACGGCGTCACCGCGATCGTCATGCTGGGCGCGGCCGACCTCTGGCTCACCATCCCGGTGGTGCTCTGGTTCGCGGGCTACATCGCGCTGCTGGCCTATTTCGTGCCACGGATGCGCGACCGCTCCAAGATCACCTCCGAGGCGCGCTCGGCCCTGATGGGCCGCATCGTGGACAGCTACACCAACATCCTGACGGTGAAGCTGTTCGCGCGGCCGCGCGACGAGGACGACTACGTCAAGGACGCCTTCGTCTACCACACCGGCCGCTTCCTCGCCGGCCAGCGCCTGATCACGGCCTTTGGCACGCTGCTGGCGATCCTCAACGGCGCGCTGGTGGCCGGCGCGGGCGCGCTCGCGCTGGTGCTGTGGCGGCACGGCCAGGTCGAGGTCGGTGCGATCGCGATGGTGCTGCCGCTGACCTTCCAGCTCACCAACATGAGCCGCTGGATCGCCTTCCAGGTCACGGAGATCTTCGAGGAGATCGGCGTGGTGCAGGAGGGCATGATCACCATCGCGCAGCCGCTGCGGCTGGTGGACAGGCCGGACGCGCGCGCGCTCGACGTGCGCGCCGGCGCGGTCTCGTTCGAGAACGTGCGCTTCGGCTACGGCCGCGAAAAAGCGGTCGGTGAAGACGGGCGTGAACGCCCTTTCGCGGTGCTGGACGGCTTCACGCTCAAGGTCGCGCCGGGCGAAAAGATCGGCCTGGTCGGCCGCTCCGGCGCGGGCAAGTCCACGGTGGTCAACCTGCTGCTGCGGTTCTTCGACCTGGAGAGCGGCCGCATCGTCATCGACGGCCAGGACATCGCCACGCTGACGCAGGAATCGCTGCGCTCGCAGATCTCGATGGTGACGCAGGACACCTCGCTGCTGCACCGCTCGATCCGCGACAACATCGCCTACGGCCGTCCCGACGCGACCGAGGACGAGATCGTGCGCGCGGCCCGCCTCGCCCATGCCGAGGATTTCATCCGCACGCTGGAGGACTGGCGCGGCCGCACCGGCTACGACGCCCATGTCGGCGA
>CAZZCV010000067.1:2949-16522 GCA_964653225.1 uncultured Rhodoplanes sp.
CTCAAGAACGCGCCGATCCTGGTGCTGGACGAGGCGACCTCCGCGCTCGACTCGGAGGTCGAGGCCGCGATCCAGTCCAGCCTCGACACGCTGATGGCGGACAAGACCGTGATCGCCATCGCGCACCGGCTGTCCACCATCGCGCGCATGGACCGGCTCGTGGTGCTCGACCGCGGCCACATCGTCGAGCAGGGCACGCATGCCGAATTGCTGGCGCTCGGCGGCCACTACGCCGCGCTGTGGAGGCGGCAGTCCGGCGGCTTCATCGACGCCGGCGAGACGATGGCTGCGGAGTAGGCGGCTGATTGCTAAAATTTGAGCGATCGCGTCAAGTCGGCGGCGACGACGCGCGTGCTACCTTATCGGCAGCCTGCGGTGTCGCCATGAACAACCTGCGCTTCGCACTTCTCTCGATTGCCGTGTTCGCCACCGCCTTTGCCGGCATGTCGTGGTTCGCGCGCGGCCGCTCCGTCGCTGCGGTCGAGCCGCCGAAGACGCTCGCCGCGCATATCCCCGAAACGGCAGACCGCGAGCTGCCGCAGGTGGCGCGCGCGCCCTCGCCGGGCGACGCTGCGCCGAAGCTGCTCATGCAGCCGCAGCCGATGCCGCCGCCGCGACCCGCAGCGCCGCCAGAGGTCAAGCCCGCGGCCGAGCCCGCCCCGCCCCGCGATTCGCAGAACGGCCGCGACCTGCTCCGCGCCACCGCGATCCGCACCGCGGCCGGTTATGCGCGCACGCCGTGCGATCCGGCGGCCCGCGCCGCCTTCATCGTGGCAGCGTCGAGCTACATCCGCGGTGAAGAGACGGCCGATCCGGCCGCGCGCTCCGCCATCGGGCGGGCGCTCGGCACGGGCGGGATCGCGACGGACGAATTCCCCCCCGGCGTGCAGGGCTGGATCGCGGAGCTGCCCGCAACGGCGCGGCCGTTGGCCTGTCCGGTCGGACGGCAGGCCGCGCGCTCGATGTAAGCCCTCGACAGGTTGTCCGTCTGCTGCGGACCCGGCTACGCTGCTCCTGCGGCGGCTGGAATCAGCGGCCCGGAACCGGCAGAGGGAGCATTCATGGCAGACGGCGAAGGCACGATCCGGCGCATCCTGCACTTCCGCTTCACGATGGCAGGGGCCCCGCCGCAGATGCTCCAGATGATGAAAACCCCGGCCCCGTTCCTCCAGCTGTTCGGCGAGGCCAGGGTCAGCGTGCTGCAGAACGTGGACGACGCCAGCAAGTTCATCCAGGTGATCGAGTACGAGGCGCCTGCAGCGCTCGAGGTCAACCGCCACCAGATCGCCTCCGACGTGCGGGTGCAGGCCTACCTGCAAGCCTGGCGCGCGATGTTTCCGGGCGCGGTCGAGATCGACGTCTATCAGGCGCTTTGAGCCGGCCGCAGCCGCGCAGGGTTAACAGGAGCTTTACGCCCCCGGCGTAGGGTCGGCCTGTTCAACCCCGCGCCGGAATCCAGGATGTCCACGGTCCTTCCCGCTTCGCAGGCGCCTTCGCAGCCGCCCCCTGCGCAGTCCGCGAATCCGCTGCTGCTCGCGGCGCTGCAGTCCGGCGCGGCGATCCGGGCGGTGGTGCAGGGCATGGTCGCGGACACACTGATGCGCCTGCAACTGCCCACGGGCACGCTCGACGTCGCGACCGCGAAGGCGCTGCCCGCGGGCACGCCGGTCGAGGTGACGGTGAGCGGCACGCAGGCCCTGCCGCAGGTCACGGTGCGCGCGCTCCCCGAGAGCGCCGCGCAGTCCGGACCGGCCGCCGCCCGGACCCCGCAGACGGCGCCGCCGTCCGTCCCGTCCGCAGGCGCCGCCGCGCCGCGACCCGACGCTCGGCCCGAGGCTCGGTCCGAGGCTCTCTTGCAAACCGCCGCCGCTGCCGTGATCCGGCAGGCTGCGGCGAAGCAGGGCGGGCTCGCACCGCTCTATGCGGACGTCGAGGAGGTGCTGACACGACCCGGCACGCCGCTTCCGGCTCCGGTGCGCGCCGCCGCCACGCAGCTTCTGGCGCTGCGGCTGTCGCCCGCGCCCGGTGGCGAGGTCGATGCCCCGGCCCTCAAGGATGCGCTGATGCGCGCGGGGCTCGACCGGCATGTCGCGTCCGGTCCGCAAGCCGGTCCCGCCGCGCCCGCGCTCAAGCCGGCGCTCATGGCGCTGCGCGACGCGCTCAGGGCCTGGGTTGAACTGGAATCCTCCCTGCCCGCGACCGCACGGCCGCAGCCGCCTTCGCAATCGCAGCCCCAGCCGCCGACCGCGCAGGCCGCGCCGCCGCCGCCGCATCGCGGCGCACCGTCCGTGCCGCAGGCTCCGGTGCCGGCGACGCTGCCCGGCGATGCACCTGCGCGCGAGATCGCCTTGCATCTGCTCAGGGACACCGAGGCCGCGCTGGCGCGCCAGACGCTGTTGCAGATCGCCTCACTGCCTGAGAAGCCCGGCGCGACGCAACGCGGCGAGAGCGGCGGCGCCCGGCTCACCTTCGAAATTCCGGTCGCGACTCCGAACGGCACCGCCATCGCGCAGGTCCGCATCGAGGAGGACGAGACCGCCCGCCGCGACGGGAGCGACCGCGACGGCGCTCCGGTGTGGCGCGCCGACTTCTCGATCGCCGTCGAGCCGATCGGCCCGGTGCACGTGCGGATCGCGCTCGCCGGCGAGCGCGCCGCCGTCACCCTGCGCGCCGAGCGGCCGGACAGTGCGACGAGGCTGGCGAGCGATCTGCCTTTGCTCGAAGCCGGCCTGCGCAACGCCGCGCTGGAGCCCGGCGAGTTGCGCTGCCGCGGCGGCGCGCCAGCACCGGCGGCCGCGGCCGGTCCCGGCCAGTTCCTGGACCGCGCGTCATGAGCGAGACCCCGTCCGGACTCGCCGTCGCGCTGAAGTACGAAGCCCCGCACGCCCCGCGCGTGGTCGCGCTCGGCCGCGGCGAGCTGGCGCGCCGCATCGTCGAGGTGGCGGAGCAGAGCGGCGTGCCGCTCTCGGACAATCCCGCGCTGGCGCAGGCGCTCTCGCATGTCGAGCTGGAGCAGGAAATCCCCGAAGGCCTCTACCGCGCCGTCGCCGAGGTGCTGACCTACATCCTCGGCGTGTCGGGTCGCCTTCGCTGACGGTCCGAGCACGGGCGCGGGGCGGCGAAGGGCTTGTGGCCCCGCGACGCCTCAGGACGCGGGCGTCGCGGTCGCGACCTGCACCGGCCGCGGTCGCGGCATCGGCATCTCGTGGTCGCGCACCCAGCCCAGCTCCTCGCGGCCGTCGCCCCAGTTGCGCGGGCGGTAGAAGATGTGGCGGCCGTGCTTGGCGAGCGTGCGCATGTCGCGGATCCACTTCGGCTTCACGTAGTCCGCGTGGTAGTGCGTGGACTTAGCGACCTCGGGCCGCCAGACCTTGCCGTCCAGCGTCTGCTTGGCGATGCGCTGCGCACGCGCCCACGGGCCGCGTTCGGTGACGCGCTCGGGAATGCCGTCGCAGGCGAAGGTGAACTGGCACGACAGGTGACGGTGGGCGTTCTGGTAGACCACCGCGCAGACCTCGCCCGGATAATACGGCGAGAAGACCCGGTTCATCACCACCTGCGCCACCGCGATCTGGCCGCGCACCGGCTCGTTGCGCGATTCGAAATAGACCGCCTCGGCGAGGCACCGTTCGGCGCGGGCGCGCTGCTTGGCGTTCAGGCCGAGAATTTCAGCCGGCGTCTTCGGCTTCGGCCGCTCGGCCGGCTTGGCCGCTTCCTTGGCCACCTCCGCGGGCTTCGGCGGGGCGGTCACGACCGGCTTGAGCGCATCCGGCCCCTTGTAGACCTGCGTCGGGATTTCCTCCTCGGCGGCCGGCGGCTGCGCGTTCGGCAGCGGCTCGAGGCTGACGGGGCTTTCCGATGTCTCCGGCGTGGCGTCCGGCATGCCGAACGCCTCGAGCGAGATCAGGTCCACCGGCACCGACGGCGCGACGGCGGCGAGCACCACCGGCGGCGTTTCCACCGGCACCGGCGCGGGAGCCGCAACGCGGGTCTCGGCGGCGGCGAGCGCCGGCATGTCGCCCGGAACCGCCTTGGCCATCGCCATCTCGCCCGCATCGCGCGGACGCGCGCGCGGCAGCGGCACGCTCACCAGAACCGGCTCCGCCGGCTTGCTCACGACCGGCTCCGCCGGTTTGGCAACGAGCGGCTTGGGCATCTCCGCAGGCTTCGCCTGCCTGGGCGTCTCCACAGGCTTCGCCACCTCGACCGGCTTTGCGACCTCCGCCGGCTTCGCGATCGCGGCCGGCTTCGCGATCGCGGCGGGCACAGCCGCTGCAGGCGCGGTCGCGGCGTCCGCAGGCGGCGGCTCGACCGCCACGCGCGGCATCGCCGGCATCGGGGCGAACACGGCGAAGCGCGGATCGATGGCCTCGGGCAGGACCCGCGGCGCGGCCTGCGGCTGCGGCGCGGAAACGGCGGCGCCGGCTGACGGCATCGCCGGCTGCGGCTGCGGCAGCGATTCCGGCTGCGGAGCGGCGACAGGCTCGACCTCGGGCAGCTCGGCGCTCGCGAGCTGGACGCGGCGCGGCAGGACCGGTGCGGTCGCGTCCTCGCCCAGCGCCATGCGCGCCCGCGCGCGCTGGCCGTAGTCGGAGGCGAGCGTGATCACGCTCTCGATTTGGTGCCGGGGCTCGGACAGCGTGGCGAGCGCGGCCGTGACCGAGCGCTCGCTGAGAATTTCCGGAACCACCAGGATGCCGCCCGCCGCCGCCATGACACAGGCCGTGCCGGCGACGGAGTGGATGATCTTGCGCTTGAGCGAACGAAGCGCGTCGTCCAGAACGGTGTTGTGGTCGCGCACGGGAAGCCCCCTTGAATGCCGATTTTCTCTCGGTTTTCAGGGGCCGACTCTTAGCGGCGAACGCGAGCCGCGCGCGGACGGCCTGAAGTTAAGGTAAAATCGGAAACCTTTCCTTAACCATGCGGCGGCGCACGGACATGGCATGGATGTCCGGCTTCGGAACGTCCTGGCCGCCGTCCCGGCATCCTTGCAGCGATTCAAAAGCCCCGATCGCGTCCGGCCCTTCCAGCCTGTGCCGGTTCGTGACAAGAGTCCGCGTCAACGTTAATTCGATGGCGTCCCCGCAACAGCCGAAGCGAGCACCCTGAACGTGTCAGACTCCTCCCAGAACACCGATCCTCGCGCTCCCCGCCGCGTGCGCCACGAGGGCGCGCGCCGTCGCGAACTCAAGGTCGCGCGCGTGGACCGCATCGCCGCGCACATGATCCGCGTGACCTTCGGCGGCGACATGGAAGGCTTCCTGAGCCTGGGCTTCGACGACCACCTGAAGCTGTTCTTCCCCGACGGCAGTCTCGACGCCGAGGGCCAGCCGCAACTCGTCGGGCGCGATTACACGCCGCGCCGCCATGACGCCGCGACCGGCACGCTGGAGGTCGACTTCGCCATCCACGACGCCGGTCCCGCGACGCGCTGGGCGGAGCAGGCCGCGCCCGGCCAGACACTGCCCGCCGGCGGGCCGCGCGGCTCCTTCGTCGTCCCGTTCGCGTTCGACTGGCACCTGCTGATCGCCGACGACACCGGCCTGCCCGCGGTCTCGCGCCGGCTAGCCGAGTTTCCGGCCGGAACGCGCGCGGTGGTGATCGCGGAGGTGGACGGACCGGCCGACCAGATTCCACTCGACAGCCAGGCCAACGTCACCATCGCCTGGGCCTATCGCGACGGCGCGCCGGCCGGCGCCTCCGACGCGCTGTCGCGGGCGCTGCGGGAGGTGACGCTGCCGCAGGGCGACTTCCACGCCTGGGTGGCCTGCGAATCGCTGGTCGCCAAGGCGCTGCGCGCCCAGCTCCTCGCCGAGCACGGCGCCAATCCGAAATGGATGCGCGCCTCGGGCTACTGGCGGCGCGGCACCGCGGCCGTGCACGAGACGCACAACGACTAGACCGCGCGCAGACCCGCGGTTGCGTTGCGCACGCGCGCCTCGCTTGCGCCCGCGGCGCATGCCCCTAACATGCGCGCGCAACACGGAGGACGGCGTCATATGGCGGAGCAGGCGGGCGAGCTGATCGGGATCGTCGGGACGGGGCGCATGGGACTTGCCATCGCGGGGCACCTCATGCGGCACGGCTACCGCGTGATCGCGCAGGACATCGACACGCGGGCGACGGACGCTGCACGCGCGGCCGGCGCGGAGACCGCGGCCACGCCGGCCGAGGTCGGCAGGCGCTCTGCGTTCGTGATCGTCGCGGTCGGCTACGAGGACGAGGCGTCCGCGGTCATGCTGGGCCAGGACGGCCTGCTGGAGACGATGCGTCCGGGCGGCGTGATCTCGGTGTCCTCCACCTGCACGCCCGACCATGTGAGGATGCTGGCGGAGAAGGCCGCCGTCAAAGGCGTGGAGTTGCTGGACGCACCGATCTGCCGCGGCCAGCAGGCGGCCGACGCCGGCACCATGCTGTCGCTGTGCGGCGGCAAGGCGGCGGTCTACGAGCGCGCGCTGCCGATCCTGAAGACCTTCTCCTCGGACGTGGCGCATCTCGGCGACGTCGGCGCGGGCCAGTTCGGCAAGGCACTGAACAACTTCCTCCTGTGGGTCAACGGCGTGGCGCTGATCGAGGCCGGCCGGCTCTCGGAGGCCAACGGCATGGACCTGGTCAAGCTGCGCGAAGCCCTGCTGATGAGCTCGGGCGCCTCCGACGCCCTGAAGAACTGGGAGAACGTCTCGTTCCACTGGGCGCTCAAGGACATGCAGATCGTCATCGGGATGGCCGACCGCGCCGGCCTGTCCCTGCCCATCGCCGGTGCGATCAAGGAGCTGGTCAAGGACGGCCGCCGCATCAAGACCACCAACCCGCCGGACTGGACCGGGCGGAATAAGCGCTGAGCCGCGGTGTTACGCGATGAGGACCGTCCGGAGACCGGCGGGCCGCCCTCAGAATCGCGCGAAGCGGCCGGGATGGTGCTGACAACGCCCGCGCTCCCTCGTTAAGATGCAAACCGATCGGCGTGGCACCTCGCGCCGCACTGGAGGACTGCATGAACTTGACTCTGACTCGTTCGGTCGCCGCGTCGTGCTTCGCGGCCGTTTTTGCGTCGAGCGTTGCGCTCTCGGGCGTGTCGTTCGCCCAGGAGGCTGCCAAGGAGGCCCCGAAGGCGTTCGAGCCGCAGGTCGGCCAGGCGGGCAAGGACGTGGTCTGGGTGCCCACCCCGCAGTCGCTGGTGGACCGCATGCTCGACATCGCCAAGGTCACCAGCTCCGACTTCCTGATGGACCTCGGCTCCGGCGACGGCCGCACCGTGATCACCGCGGCCAAGCGCGGCGTCAACGCGCTCGGCATCGAATACAATCCGGACATGGTCGAGCTGGCCAAGCGCAACGCCCAGAAGGAGGGCGTCAACGACAAGGCCCAGTTCACCCGCGGCGACCTGTTCGAGGCCGACCTCTCGAAGGCCACGGTCATCACCCTGTTCCTGCTGCCGGACATCAACCGCCGCCTGCGGCCGAAGATCCTCGACCTGAAGCCCGGCACCCGCGTCGTGTCGAACACCTTCGACATGGGCGACTGGCAGGCCGACGCGACGATCTCGGCCGACACCGACGCCTGCCGCGCCTATTGCCGCGCCTACCACTGGATCGTCCCCGCCAAGGTCCAGGGCACCTGGACCATTCCGCAGGGCACGCTGACGCTGGAGCAGAAGTACCAGATGATCACCGGCACGCTGACCGCCGGCAAGACCACGACCAAGGTCGAGGGCCGGCTGCGCGGCGCGGAGATCAGCTTCACCGCCGGCAACCAGAAATACGTCGGCACCGTGGACGGCAACACCATCGAAGGCACGATGTCGCCGACCTTCAAGGCGACGAAGAAGTAAGCGACCTTCTCCTTCCGAAATGCGAAAGCGGGGGCATCGGCCCCCGCTTTTTATTCGCCATCGGTGCAGGCTCCGCCGGAACGCGGTCCATCTCCGTCCGAGGAGAGAGGTGGACCGTGTGCCGCTGTTGCCGCGACCACAAACAAATCCCGCCCGCCCTACCGCAGCTCCACCGTCAGCGGATTGTACGAATAGAGCCAGGCGTTGCGGTCGTCGCCCTCGTTGCGCTTGGCGAAATGCGCGCGGATTGCGGCCTCGTCCGGCAGGTGGAACAGGTGGCGGTTCGCGGTCGACTGCGTGACGATGCGCGCGGTTCGCTCGATCCGGTTGCGCTGGTAGAGCTGCAGCGCGCCGGGAATGTCGCCCGCCATCGCCAGCGCCCGCGTCAGCACCGCGCCGTCCTCGATCGCCATCACCGCGCCCTGGGCGAGATAGGGCAGCGTCGGATGCGCGGAATCGCCGAGCAGCGTCACCCGCCCCGTGCTCCAGTCGTGGATCGGCGGACGCGCGAACAGCGACCACTGATAGCATTCGTCGCGGTCCACGGTGTCGATGATGGTCTGGATGGTCTGGTGCCAGCCGACGAACTGCGCCTTCAGCGTGTTCCACGGCAGCTTGACGGTCCAGGATTCCTCCGAGATGTCGTCGGTCTCGATGATGCCCACGAAGTTGAGCAGCGCGCCGCCGCGCAGGAAGTAGCACACGACGTGCCCGCCCGGCCCCATGAACACCGACATCACCCGCTCGATGAAGTTCTCCGGCAGGTGCGCGGTGGGCACGATCAGCCGCCACGCCACGTCGCCAGTGTAGGTCGCGGGCGTCGGCCCGATCATCTGGGCGCGCACCACCGACTTGAGCCCGTCCGCGCCGATCAGCATGTCGCCGCGCGCCGAGGTGCCGTCCTCGAAGTGCAGCTCGACGCCGTCGGCGCTTTCGCTGTAGCCCTTGACCCGCCTGTTGAGGCGGACCACGTCCGGCCGCGCCTGGCGGGCGCGGGCGACCAGGATCTCATGGAAGTCGGCGCGGTGCATCTGGGTGTAGGGCGCGCCGTGCAGCCGCTCGTGCTCGTCGGACAGCGCGAAGCGCTGGATCTCCTCGCCGGTGTCGTGCAGGCGGAAAACATAGGCGCCCGGATGCACGCCGACGCGGCGGACGTCGGCCTCCACGCCGAGGTCGCGCAGGACGTGCATGGCGTTGGCGCTGATCTGGATGCCGGCGCCGATCTCGCCAAGCTGCGGCGCCTGCTCGTAGACCTCGACCTCGTGGCCGGCTTTCATCAGGCAGGACGCCGCCGCGAGCCCGCCCAGACCCGCACCCGCGATCAGAATCTTGCGCTTCGCCATGCCTGGAACACTCCCCGTCACGCGCCAGCCTAGCCATCCGGCCGGAGCCGCTCAATAACGGGCGTGCGACGGGATGTCATGCGTTTTGCGAAGGGGCCTGCACGGGCCGCGAGACCGCAGGTTTCGCTCAGTGGGCCGGCGACGCCGGCGGCTTTTTGCGCCGGCGCGGCTTGCCGCGCTTGCGCCTGAACCAGCGCCAGCCCGCGATTGCCGCGTCGCTGACAAAAAACACCACCGAAACCAGGACATAGAACGCCGGCACGATCAGCAGCACGCCGCCGACTTTGTTATCGGGCAGGACATTGAGGATGCCGAACTCGATGGCGAGCAGAACGAAGGCGACGATACCGGCATAGACCGCATAGGACCGCCACGAAGGCCGGAACGACTTGCCCCACTGATAGATGCGCCCGAAGAACATCGCGTTCAGTGCGCAGACCCCGGCCCGCCGCCGGGCGGTGCGGCCCCCTCGATGGCCCGCGACACCTGCTTGATCTCCTCGGCCAGCTCGTTCTGGCGCTCGCTCAGCTCGATGAAGCGTCGCGTCAGCGTGCCGGACGCGCCCCACAGGGCCGGATCGCGCCGCTCCGCCGGCACGCTCTCCATCTCGGCCATCAGGCGGTCGATCTCGGTCTGCGTCTCCTCGCCCTCGCGCTCCAGCTCCCGGAGCAGCGCGGCCAGCGCCTTGAGGTCGACGGGCTTGGGTGCGCTCATGGTCCGCTCACGCCATCTTGGCCTGCACGCGGCGGTCGAACCGCTCGACGTTGACCACGACGCGATGATGCTCGCCCTCGCCGATCAGGTCCTTCTCGTCGCGCGCCTCGACCCGGAAGTGCAGCGTGCGACCCTCCACCGCCGTGATCGTCGCCGTCACGCGCACCCGCATGCCCACGGGCGTCGCCGCGACGTGGCTCACGTCGAGCTTGATGCCGAGGCTCTGATGGCCGGCCGGCAGCAGGTTCTCCGCCGCGTCGAGCGCGGCCGCCTCCATCAGGTTGATCATTACCGGCGTCGCCAGCACCCGCACCCGGCCCGAGCCGATGCGCGGCGCAGTGTGCTCCTCGCCGACCACGAGTTCGGCATGGCCCACGATGCCGGGGGAAAGGTTCGAAAGATCGAGAGCGGGCGGCGGCATGGGCGGGTCCATCTGATTCCGGGCCGCACCATGCACCGAACCGGAGCCGCCGTCAGCACTCAATTCCCGCCGCGCGGGCGCGCTGGATGCCGAGCGTCAGGATCCGGTTCAGCATGGCGCGGTACTTGAGCCCGTCGTGCAAGGCCGCGTGGGCGAACTCCTCGGTCTTGGCGATTTCCGGATTGGGGTTGGCCTCGATGAAATAGGGCACGCCGTCCGGCGACAGCCGGAAGTCGATGCGGGCGTAGCCGTCCAGCTCCAGCGTGCGGCAGATGCGCCGGACCATGTTGCCGATCTTGGTGCGCAGCGGCGGCGGGATGTCGCGAGCGACCCCGTGCTGGATGCCGAGCCTCTGCTGGTATTCGACGTCGTGCTTGACCTTCTCGGTGGCGATCCGCCACGCGCCGGCCCCCATGCTGCCGAACTGCAGCTCCCACACCGGCAGCACACGACGCCGCTCGTTGCCGAGCACGCCGACATAGACCTCGCGGCCCTCGATATACTGCTCGGCGATCGCGGGCGTGCCGATGGTGTCGTGGATGAAGGCCACCCGCTCGGCGAACCGCGCCTCGTCCTCCACCACCGAGGCCTGCGCGATGCCGCGCGACGCGTCCTTGCTGAGGCTCTTGACGATCAGCGGGAACTTCAGCGCCGGCGGCCGGCGGATTGCGCGGCCCTTGTGGAACACCGCGAAGGCCGGCAGCGGCACGCGGTGATAGGCCAGCAGCTTCTTGGCGAGATCCTTGCCGCGCGCCAGCATCAGGCCGCGCGGATTGCAGCCCGTGTAGGGAATCCGCAGAAGCTCCAGATAGCTCACCACGTTCTGATCGTAGATCGTGTCGCCGTGGAACTCCTCCAGCAGGTTGAACACGATGTTCGGCTTCCACTCCTCGACCTTGGCGCGGATCGGCCGCAGCTCGTACTGCACGCCCAGCACCTCGACCTGATGTCCGGCCGCGCGCAGCGTCGAGGTCACGTCGTATTCGGTCTTCCAGACGTGGATTTCGTCCTCCGAATAACCCTTCAGCGAAACCGGGGGAATCAGGTCCGGATGCACCAGGACGAGGACGCGGAGCGGTTTCATCGCGAGGCCCTCACAGCGCCAGCCACTGGCGGCGCGACGGGCTGTAGAGCGAGTGCACTGTCTGGGCCGTGAGCAGCACCGTGAAGTCGGTGCGGAGCTGGCGCTGCGGGCCGACCGCGCGCAGTTTCAGCTCCCGACAGCGCGTGACCATCTGGTCGAGCACGGCGTCGAGCGTGAGCTGGTATTCGCCGGTCCATTTCGAGACCAGGCGGCGCGCCTTGGCGCGGTTCTGCACGATGAAGGTGGACGCCGCCGGCGCCCTGGCGTGCCGGGGATCGGCGGAAAAGATGCGCAGCAGGTCGCGGTCGTAGGTCTTGGGCGCCTCGATCGAGTAATGCGCCAGCTTCTTGGCGTAGTGCTGCTCCAGCGTGTCGGCGATCCGGCTCAGCGGATCGATCCGCAGGCGGCGGGTGAGCAGCGGCTTCTGGTTGGCGATCTCGGCCATCAGCTCGTCGACGTATTCCAGCTTCCTGAGCGCCGGCCAGTCCGCGTAGCGCTTGCGCCAGTTCGAGCGCGGCGCAAGCCACACGGCGAAGGTCTCGGCGAAATCCTCGTCCGGATGGCTCTGAGCATACCAGAGTCGCAGGTGCTGGACGTGGTTCCGGCTGCCCGGATTGGCCCGGTAGTAGCGCGGGTAGCGCCGCGACGAGGGGCCGAACAGCTTCTGCCAGCGGCGGCGGGTGTGCAGCCGGTAGGCGTGCTGGATCACATGGCCCATCTCGTGACGCAGGATGCGCATGCATTCGGTGACGGTTGCGCCCTCGGCCTCCAGGATCATCTTGCGCTCCAACCGCTCCAGCCGCGGATGCACCAGATAGAACGGCACGCCGATGCCCGGCGTGTCCTCGGTGGAGAACCACTCGCTCGACACCCAGAAGTGCGGCCGGATCCGGAAGCCGCGGCGCTCCAGCTCGTCGTGGAGGTCGCCGATCCGGTCTTCCAGCCAGGTGCCCTCGATGCCGACGTGCAGGTCCTTCAGGCGGACCTGCAGCAGCTCCCGGTCCGGCAGGTCGGCCCAGGGGAATTTACGCGGCATGGAAACGGCGAAGCGCGGCGATCATGGCGGGATCGTGCCCGATTGTGGAAATCGCGACAACCTCGACTCGTGCGAACCGACACGGATTCAGCCGTTGAACCCGGCCGCGCAGACCTTCCCTCGCCCGCCGTCCCGCCCCATATTCCGGGCGATGTCGAAGCCCCCCCGCAAGCCGCCCGGAACCGGAAAGCCCCGCGACGCCTCGCGCCCCACCCGCGCCAAGGCGGCGCGGCCGGATGCGCCCGCGCTCGACCCGAGGCTCGCGGACATCCTCAACCCGGCGATCAACCGCGACACGGCGGGGATCGGCTCGGGCACCGGCCTGCGGCCACCGCCGGACAATTCGTTCGACCGCCGCGCGGGCAACGCCAGCGAGCACCGCGCGCGCAAGTCCACGGCCGACAGGTCCGTTCCCAGGGGTCTCGACGAGGCGCCGCAGAGCGGCTACGTCGCGCGCGAGCCGGTGGACATCAGCGCGGAGCTGCGTCAGGCCTTCGGCCTCGACAAAAGCGATCCATCGAAGCCGCTGATCGGCAACGTGCCGGACGAGGACGATTCCGCGCCGCTGCCGCCGCCTCCGATCGCCTCGAACGCCAGCATGAAGGCGCTGGAGCAGCTCCTGCGCGACGGCCGGCCGGAGTTCGCCGGCAGCGGCGGCACCGCCGTATGGACTCCGCACCGCCCGGCGCGGCCGGAGAAGTCCGAGGGCGGCAGGCCATTCGTCATCCGGAGCGAGATGCAGCCCCGGGGCGACCAGCCCACGGCCATCGCCGAGCTGGTGGAGGGCGCAAAGCGCAACGAGCGCACGCAGGTTCTGCTCGGCGTCACCGGATCGGGCAAGACGTTCACCGCCGCCAAGGTGATCGAGGCCACCCAGCGCCCGGCGCTGGTGCTCGCACCCAACAAGACCCTGGCGGCGCAGCTTTACGGCGAGTTCAAGAGCTTCTTCCCGGACAACGCGGTGGAGTATTTCGTCTCCTACTACGACTACTACCAGCCGGAAGCCTATATCCCGCGCACCGACACCTACATCGAGAAGGATTCCTCGATCAACGAGGAGATCGACCGGATGCGCCACTCGGCGACGCGCGCGCTCTTGGAGCGCGACGACGTCATCATCGTGGCCTCGGTGTCGTGCATCTAC
>CAZZCV010000067.1:16532-16951 GCA_964653225.1 uncultured Rhodoplanes sp.
CGATGACCTTCGCCATCAAGCAGGGCGAGCGCATCAACCAGCGCCAGCTCATCGCGGATCTCGTGGCGCTGCAATACAAGCGCACGCCGGATTTCTCCCGCGGCTCCTTCCGCGTGCGCGGCGACTCGCTCGACATCTTCCCGGCCCACTACGAGGACCGCGCCTGGCGGGTGAACCTGTTCGGCGACGAGGTGGAATCGATCCACGAGTTCGACCCGCTCACCGGCCACAAGACCGACGAACTGGAGTTCGTGAAGGTCTACGCCAACTCGCATTACGTCACGCCGCGGCCGACGCTGATCCAGGCCATGCAGGGCATCAAGGCCGAGCTGAAGCAACGCCTCGACGAATTGACCCACGCCGGACGGCTGCTGGAGGCGCAGCGGCTGGAACAGCGCACGATGTTCGACCTGGAGATG
>CAZZCV010000068.1:0-16855 GCA_964653225.1 uncultured Rhodoplanes sp.
CTGCGCGCCTTCTTCGAGGCCGACGTGCGCTGGCTGTCGCACTACGGCTTCCGACCGCTCGACTTCCCGACGCTGGCGGGAGGGCTGAGCGCATGAAGTTCACCCTGTCCTGGCTCAAGGAATTCCTTGATACCGATGCCTCGCTCGAAGCGATCGTCGAGAAGCTGACAATGGTGGGGCTGGAGGTCGAGAGCGTCGACAATCCGGCCGAGAAGTTTGCTCCGTTCAAGGTGGTGGAGGTGTTGTCCGCCGTCCAGCACCCGAACGCCGACCGGCTGCGCGTCTGCATGGTCGACACCGGCGAGGGCACGCCGCTGCAGATCGTGTGCGGCGCGCCGAACGCGCGCGGCGGCATGAAGGCCGTGCTGGGCCTGCCCGGCACCTACATCCCCGGCAAGGACGTCACGCTCAAGGTCGGCAAGATCCGCGACGTGGAGAGTCAGGGCATGCTGATCTCCGGCGCGGAGATCCAGTTCAGCGACGACCACGACGGCATCATCGAGATGCCGGCCGATGCGCCCGTGGGCAGGCCATTTGCCGAGGTGCTGGGGCTGAACGATCCGGTGATCGAGATCAACCTGACGCCGAACCGCTCCGACTGCACCGGCGTCTCCGGCATCGCGCGCGATCTTGCGGCCGCCGACCTGGGCAAGCTGAAAGAGAACGCGCCCAAGCCGGTGGCGGGCGAATTCCCCTGCCCGGTGCAGGTGAAGCTCGACTTCGGCCAGACGCCATCGCTGTGCCCGGCCTTCGCGCTCCGGCTGGTCAAGGGCGTGAAGAACGGCCCCTCGCCGGAATGGCTGCAGCGCCGGCTGCGCGCGATCGGCCTGCGCCCGATCAACGCGCTGGTGGACATCACCAACCTCATCACCTTCGACCGCGGCCGGCCGCTGCATGTGTTCGACGCCCGGAAAGTGAGCGGCGATCTCGTGGTGCGTCGCGCCCGGAACGGCGAGCAGCTGCTCGCCCTCGACGGCAAGACCTATACGCTCGACAGCGCCATGTGCGTGATCGCCGACGACCGGGGCGTGGAATCGCTCGCCGGCATCATGGGCGGCGAGGCGTCGGGCTGCGACGAGGGCACGACCGACGTGCTGATCGAATCGGCGCTGTGGGACCCGCTCAACGTCGCCCAGACCGGCCGCAGGCTCGGCGTCCACTCCGACGCGCGCTATCGCTTCGAGCGCGGCGTGGACCCGAACTTCATGCTGCCCGGTCTCGAACTCGCCACGCAGATGGTGCTCGACCTGTGCGGCGGCACGCCGTCCGAGGTGGTGGTCGCCGGCAAGGCCGAGGCGCCGGAGAAGATCATCGACTTCCCTGTGAACGAGGTGAAGCGCCTGACCGGCCTCGAGGTGGAGATGCCGGAGCTCAAGCGCGTGCTCGGCCATCTCGGCTTCTTCGTCGCCGGCAACCCGCCGGTGGTGAAGGTCGCGCCGCCGTCCTGGCGTCCCGACATCGAGGGCAAGGCCGACATCGTCGAAGAGATCATGCGCATCGCAGGCGTGGACCGCGTGCCGGAGACGCCGTTTCCGCGCGGCGCGGACGCGCGCAAGCCGGTGCTGACCTCGGCGCAGCTTCGCACCCGCCGCGCCCGGCGCGCGCTCGCCGCCCGCGGCATGACCGAGGCCGTAACCTGGTCGTTCATTTCCAAGGCGCAGGCCGAGCTGTTCGGCGGCGGACAGACGGAGCTTTCGCTCGCCAATCCCATTGCCGCGGAGCTGTCCGACATGCGGCCGAGCCTGATTCCGGGGCTGGTCGCATCGGCGCAGCGCAACGCCGACCGCGGCTTCCCGGACACGGCGCTGTTCGAGGTCGGCCAGATCTTCAGGGGCGACCGGCCCGAAGACCAGTTCACGGCCGCGACCGGCATCCGCCGCGCGCTGGCCAAACCCGCGGGCGCGGGCCGGCACTGGTCCGGCAAGGCCGAGCCGGTGGACGTGTTCGACGCCAAAGCCGATGCGATGGCCGTGCTGGCGGCCGCCGGCGCGCCGGTCGCCGCGCTGCAGGTGGTGCCGGGCGGCCCCGCCTGGTTCCATCCCGGCCGCTCGGGCACGATCCAGATCGGCCCGCAGAACGTGATCGGTCATTTCGGCGAGCTGCATCCGCGCGCGCTGGCGGCGCTCGACGCCGAGGGACCGCTGGTCGGCTTCGAGGTGATCCTCGAGCGCATTCCCGAGGGCAAGGCCAAGGCGACCCGCGCCAAGCCGATGCTGGAGCTGTCCGCGTTCCAGCCGGTGACGCGCGACTTCGCCTTCGTCGTGGACCGCGCAGTGAAGGCCGGCGACATCGTTCGCACGGCGCAGGCCGCGGACCGCAAGCTGGTGACGGCGGTGTCGGTGTTCGACATCTACGAGGGCACGGGACTCGAGCCCGGCAAGAAGTCGGTCGCCATCGCCGTGACCATCCAGCCGCGCGAGAAAACCCTCACCGATCAGGAGATCGACGCGCTGGGCGCGAAGATCGTGGCCGAGGTCGGCAGGCGCACCGGCGGCGCGCTGCGCGGTTAGCCCCGAAGAAGTCCTTCGCGGAGCGGCGCGAATCGGCTTAAAGCGGCGGCAACCTCCTGAAGGTCGCCATGTCCGCACGCCGCATGTCCGCACGCCGCGCCACGCCGATGTATCTCGTCGAGGACATTGCCGAGGCGCGCGAACGCTATGAGGCGATGGGCTTCGAGCCCAAGCTCACCGACGACAGCGGCTGCATCGGCGTCAGCGCCGGGCCGACCAACGTGATCCTGCTCGACCGCGACTACGCCCGCAGGACGCTGCCGCCGCGCGCCGTCCTGCTGCTGGAGGATCGGCCCGCGCTCTACATCTGGGTCGAATCGCTGGAGGAATCGCGGCCGGGGCTGCGCGGCGTGTTCCTCGGCGAGACCAACCACGCCGGCCTGCGCGAATGGGCGGTCGAAAGCGACATCGGCCTGATGGTTCTGGCCGAGACCGCGGCGGCGTGAGCCTGGAGCGTTTTCAAGCGAAGCGGGAACCGGTTCGCGTGAAGAAAACGCGACAAACAAAAGGACTCTAAGGCCTCCTCGGCTTGCGTTTCGGCTGGCGCTTGCGCGCCGACGGTTCGTCGGGCTTGTCCTTGATCGCGCCGAGTCGGCGCAGCACTGCCTCGGCCGCGCGTTCGCCGGATTCCCACGCGCCGCCGACCGTGCCCCACAGCGTCTCGTGTGCGGCTTCGCCCGCGAAGTACACGCGGTCGCGCAGCGGCTCCATCAGCACCCGGCGCGCGCCCTGGCCACCCGGCGCGGCCGCGCTGAGCGCGCCGCCGATCCACGGCTCCGCGTTCCAGTCGGTGGCATGGGAGCGCCCGAGCGCGCGCTTCACGTCCGTGCCGTACAGGCCGGACAGCCACTCCACCGCGAACTCGACCATGGCCGCGCCGCCCCCGGCCGCGAGATCGCGGCCGAAGCGGCCGCCGACCTCGACCAGCCCCAGCGGCGTGCCGGAGACGTTGGCGAGCAGCGCCGCGGTGCGCGCACCGGACGACTGCTCGAGCACCAGATCGTCGCGCTGCAGGCCGAGCGGATTGCCCTTCAGCTCCAGCGCGATGCGGTCGAAGCTGCCGAGCCGCAGCCGCGACAGCGCGTCGAGCTGGCGCTGCGGCAGGTCGGGTGCGAAGCGGATACGGCCCGAGAGCAGCACTTCGGTCGACACCGTCACGATGACGTGACGCGGGATGATGCGGCCGGCCTCGGTCTCCAGCTCCAGCCGGCTGCCGCCCCATTCGATCCGCGTCACCGGCGTCGCAAGCCGCGCCGGCAGGCCCTCGCCGAGCTTCGCCAGCAGCGCGCCGAAGCCCTGCCGGCAGAAGGCATCGGCATCGCGCTCTGCCGCGCGCGAAAAATCCGCCGCCGACATCTCGCCGAGGTCCTTGCCGAAGCCGAACGGACCCAGCGCAAACTCCACCGCGCCGCGCCAGCGGCCGAGGTCCTTCGGCAGCGCCTGCGCGCAGGACAGGTCCGTCTTGCCGCGCCCGGCCTCCGCGACGGACCGCTGCGCGCGCACCAGCGCGGCGAGGTAATCCTCCAGTTCGCCCTCGCGCGCGTAGCGGCGCCCGATCCGCACGCGCTGGCCGAACGGCGCGGGATAGACGTCGAGGCCCGCGCGCGGCGCGAGCCGCGCCAGCGGATTGGTCGCGGGCCCACGGAGCCGGCTTGCGCCGAGATCGAAGGGCGCGTCGAACAGGCCGGTGTCCGTGACGCAGCGGCCGCCGATCCTCCGGCCCGCCTCCAGCAGCACGAACGAACGCCCGGCCGCGGCCAGACGGCGCGCCGCCGCGATCCCCGCCGCGCCCGCGCCGACGATCGCCACGTCGAGGCTGCCGGTCGCCGCCGGCGCCGCGACCGCGGGTGCCGCAATCGCCGCAGCGGAGACTGTGAGGAACGACCGACGGGTCAATCGTTTCATGGTTTGCAACCGGTTTCCGAGAGGCCGCCGCCAGCATCATCCTTGCCCGATCGCGGCTCTGTCTGCAAACCGCATGGTTCATGCCGGGTTACGAAGACCGCAACGCCGTGAACCGAATGGCAACGAGTCTTGTCTAAAGTTGCGGGCAATCAGGCGACGTGCGGCAAACGCACGCGAGGCTCAACACAGGCGCGCCGGCACGCAGGCGAGACCGCACCCGCTTCGTTGCGACGCGCGCACGGGAGTCAGGTTCATGAATGTCATGCTCGAAGGAATCGGGCATCGCATCGCCCGCTATCTCGAACGTCCCGCCGAGGGCTACGAGCCGTTCACGCCGAGCGACCCCGAGGCGCTGCGCGCGGCGCTCATGCCCGGCGACGTGCTGCTGGTCGAAGGCAACAACCACGTCTCCGGCGTCATCAAGTACCTTACGCAATCGACCTGGTCGCACGCCGCGCTCTATGTCGGGCCGATCGGCGAGCGCACCGCGGCGGACGGCGAGCCGCTGGTGCTGGTCGAGGCCAATCTCGGGCAGGGCGTGGTCGGCGCGCCGCTGTCGAAATATGCCCGCTTCCACACCCGCATCTGCCGCCCGGTCGGGCTGACCGAGGACGACCGGGCGCGGGTGTGCAACTTCGCCGCCGAGCGCATCGGCTTCGACTACGACGTGAAGAACATCTTCGACCTCTTGCGCTACCTGTTTCCGCTGCCGGTGCCGCAGCGGTGGCGGCGGCGCATGATCGCGCTCGGCTCCGGCCACCCGACGAGGATCATCTGCTCCGCGCTGATCGCGCAGGCGTTTGAATCGGTGCGCTACCCGATCCTGCCGAAGATCACCCACGTCGAGAGCGAGGCCGCGCGCGAGGAGATCCTCGAAATCCGCCACTCCTCGCTCTACGCGCCGCGCGACTTCGACATCTCGCCCTATTTCCAGCTCGTGAAGCCTACGGTCGAGAGAGGTTTCGACTACCGAAGGATGTGCTGGGCCGGCCTGCCGATGGCGGCGATCGACGGGGCGGCAACGGCCCTTGTGCCGGGGGATCGGCTGGAAGACATCCCGCAGGCGGCGGCGTAACGCTTCGCCGGTCTTGCGGTCGCGGTCGCCGCACCTACCTTGAAGCGGTCCGCCGGAGTCTCCCCGCATGTTTCAGGCCGCCCTGCTGGCGCTGTCGCAGATGGCGTCGCCGCCGTTCCGGCGCGTCCTGCTCAAGTCCACCGGGCTGGCGCTGCTGGTCGTCGCCCTGCTCGGCATCGGCCTGCATCGCGTGTTCGCGTGGCTGGCCTCGGGCGGGACGGCCTGGGCGGAGACCAGCGTGGGCGTCGTTCCCCATGCCGCATGGGAGGTCCTGGTCTGGGTGCTGTCGATCGCAGCCGGCCTCGGCATCGTCGCCGGCGGCATCTTCCTGATGCCGGCGGTGGCGGCCTTCGCCGGCACGTTTTTCGTGGACGAGATCGCCGAGGCTGTGGAGCGCATGCGCTATTCGGCGGAGCCGCCGGGCCTGGCGCTGCCTCTGGGGCGCGCAATCTTCGAAGGATTGAAGACCGCGCTGGTGTCGGTCGCGGTCTATCTCGCCGCGCTGCCGTTCCTGTTGTTCGCCGGCTTCGGCTTCGTGGTGATGTTCCTGGCCGCGGCCTATCTGCTGTCGCGCGAATACTTTCTGCTGGCGGCGATGCGCTTCCACCCGCCCGACGCGGCGAAGCGGATGCGCCGCGAGCACCGGCTGACCGTCTTTCTCGCCGGCCTGTTCATCGCCACCTTCGTTTCGATTCCGGTCATCAACCTCGCCACGCCGCTGTTCGCCACCGCGATGATGGTCCACCTGCACAAGCGTCTGGCCGGGCGATCCGAGGCTCCGGTCCAGCCCCGACGCGCATAGAGCGTTTTCGAGCGAAGTGGGAACCGGTTCGCGTGCAGAAAACGCGACAAACAGAGGACCGAGAGTCCTTCACTGTTTCCATGAAACGGTGAAGGACTCTCGTCACGCCGGCGCCGTCAGCGTGGTCTTGCCCGGCCAGTGACATTGCTCGGCGATCACGCAACGCTCGCACAGCGGCTTGCGCGCGACGCAGGTGTAGCGGCCGTGCAGGATCAGCCAGTGGTGGGCATGCAGCATATATTTCTGCGGCACCACCTCCAGCAGCCTCAGCTCGACCTCCAGCGGATTCCTGCCCACCGCCATGCCGGTGCGGTTGCCGACCCGGAACAGATGCGTATCGACCGCGATGGTCGGCTCGCCGAAGGCGATGTTGAGCACCACGTTCGCGGTCTTGCGGCCGACGCCGGGAAGCTGCTCCAGCTCCTGCCGGGTTCGCGGGACCGCGCCGCCGTGCTCGGCGATCAGCTTCTGCGACAGCAGGATCACGTTCTTCGCCTTGGTGCGGTAGAGACCGATGGTCTTGACCAGCTCGCGCACCCGGTCCTCGCCGAGCGCCGCCATCTTCTCCGGCGTGTCGGCCAGGGCGAACAGCGCGGGCGTGGCCTTGTTGACGCCCGCGTCGGTTGCCTGCGCCGACAACACCACCGCCACCAGCAGCGTGAACGGATTGGTGTGGAACAGCTCCCCCTTGGGCTCCGGCATCGCCTCCTGGAGGCGACGGAACGCCTCCTCGATCTCGGCGGCGCTCATCGGCCTGACCCGGCCGTGCGCGGCGCGGCTGTCGGCCTTGGCCCGCGTCCGCGGACCGCCGACCTTGGCCGCCCGGCCCTTCTTCGCCGCCCCGGCCGCGCGGACGGCCGTTTTCCGGGCTCTTCCGCCGGGCTTCGCGGCCGCCGTCTTCCGCGTCGTTTTCGCTGCCGTCTTCCCTGTCGTTTTCTCTGTCGTTTTCTTGGCCATGTTTTCCCTATACTGAGGGCCGGAATGACCGACAACGACCCGACCCGCGAGCCCACGATCTTTTCCGCGATCGTCACGCCGCATCGCTCGCTGTCGCACGCCGGTTTCGTGCTGGTGATGGCGCTGGTCGGCGGCGTCAGCTTCATCGGCGGGCTGTTCTTTTTCCTGCTGGACGCCTGGCCGATCGTCGGATTCCTCGGGCTCGACGTCCTTCTGGTCTACTGGGCGTTCCGCGCCAACTACCGCGCCGCGGCGGCCTTCGAGCAGATCGTGGTGACGCCCTCGGAGCTGACGTTCCGCAAGGTCAGCCATCGCGGCCAGGTCTCCGAATGGACCTTCAATCCGCTGTGGACCCGGCTCGACCGGGAGACCCACGAGGACTTCGGCTTGCAGAAGCTGTTCCTGGTGTCACGCGGCCGCAGGCTCGCGGTCGCAAGCGCGCTGTCGCCGCCCGAACGCGAGAGCTTCGCGCAGGCGCTTTCGGCGGCCCTCGGCGAGGCCCGGCGGGGTCCGGTCCGGACGGTCATTCCGTAGAAATCGGGTGGGCGGCCCGCACCCGGCAGCCTAGATCAGTGGCATGATGACGGAGGCCGCCATGCTCTCACCCGATCGAATGCACGATCCCATAAACGACCCCAAACGCGACTCCATGTCCGAGACCCCCGCCGCCGACTACGAGATCGTCCGCCGCGCCATCGGGCATCTGCACGAGCGCTGGCGCGCGCAGCCGTCGATCGAGGAGATCGCGGAAGCCGCGGGCGTCACGCCGCCCGAGCTGCACCAGCTTTTCCGCCGCTGGGCCGGGATCACGCCGAAGGCGTTCCTCCAGGCGCTGACGCTCGACAGCGCACGCCAACTCCTGCGCGATTCCGCGAGCGTACTGGACGCCAGCTACGAGGTCGGTCTGTCCGGCCCCGGCCGGCTGCACGACCTGTTCGTGACCCACGAGGCGATGTCGCCGGGCGAATGGAAATCCGGCGGCGAGGGCCTGACCATATTTTACGGCTTCCACCCCTCGCCGTTCGGCACCGCGCTGATGATGGCGACCGGCCGCGGCCTCGCGGGCCTCGCCTTCGCCGATCCCGGCGAGGAGCGCGCCATGCTCGACGACATGCGCCGCCGCTGGCCGCGCGCAACCTTCGCCGAGGACAGCGCGAGAACCGCGCCCCTCGCCCAGCGCATCTTCGACCGCCGCGAGTGGCGGGCGGAACGGCCGCTGCGCGTGGTGCTGATCGGCACCGACTTCGAGGTGCGGGTGTGGGAGACCCTGCTGCGCATCCCGATGGGCCGGGCCACGACCTACTCCGACATCGCGGGATCCATCGGCGCCCCCAGGGCGGCGCGGGCGGTGGGCGCAGCGGTCGGCAAGAACCCGATCAGCTTCGTGGTGCCGTGCCACCGCGTCATCGGCAAGTCGGGCGCGCTGACCGGCTACCACTGGGGCCTGACGCGCAAGCGCGCCATGCTGGGCTGGGAGGCCGGGGCCACGGCGGGGTAATTGCTCCTCCGGCGGTTCATGGCTATCTAGCCGGCGATGAACACGCCCTCCCCGCAGAAGCGCCGCCCGGTCATGCTCGTCATCCTCGATGGCTGGGGCTGGCGCGACGATCCCGCCGACAATGCCGTGCGGCAGGCGAAGACACCCGCCTTCGACCGGTTGTGGGAGGCGGGTCCGCGCGCGTTCCTAAAGACCTCCGGCCGCGACGTCGGCCTGCCGGATGGCCAGATGGGCAATTCCGAGGTCGGGCATCTCAACATCGGCGCAGGCCGGGTGGTGATGCAGGACCTGCCGCGGATCAACGACGCGCTGGCCACCGGCGCGATCGCGAGCGCACCGGCGCTGACCGGCCTGATCGCGAAGCTGAAAGAGAGCGGCGGCACCTGCCACCTGCTCGGCCTGGTCTCGCCCGGCGGCGTGCATTCGCATCAGGACCACGCCGCGGGGCTGGCGCGCATCCTCTCCGACGCCGGCGTGCCCGCGGTGCTGCATGCCCTCACGGACGGCCGCGATACGCCGCCGCAGGCCGGCGCGGATTATCTGCGCAGGCTCGGCGCGGCGCTGCCGGAATCGGTGCCGGTCGCGACCGTGTGCGGCCGCTATTACGCGATGGACCGCGACAACCGCTGGGAGCGCGTGGGCCGGGCCTATGCCACCCTCGTCGAGGCCGAAGGTCCACGCTTTTCCGATCCGCAGGCGGTGATCGCGGATGCCTACGCGAACGGCATCACCGACGAGTTCATCGCGCCCGCCGTGGTCGGCGGCTACGCCGGCATGAAGGACGGCGACGGCCTGCTCTGCTTCAACTTCCGCGCCGACCGGGTGCGCGAAATTCTCGCGGCCATGCTCGATCCGGCGTTCGCGGGCTTCCCGCGCAAGCGCCTCGTGCGCTTCGCCACGGCCGTGGGCATGACCCAATACAGCGAGGAGCTGGACCGGTTCCTGGCCACGATCTTCCCGCCGCAGACGCTCGCCAACAAGCTCGGCGACGTGGTGGCCGCCGCCGGCCGCCGGCAGCTCCGCATGGCGGAGACCGAGAAATATCCGCACGTCACCTACTTCCTCAACGGCGGCGAGGAGGACACCTATAACGGCGAGGCGCGCATCATGGTGCCCTCTCCCAAAGTCGCGACCTACGACCTGCAGCCGGAGATGTCCGCGCCCGAATTGACCGACAGGGCGGTGGAAGCCATCGAGTCCGGCGTCTACGACCTGATCGTGCTCAACTTCGCCAATCCCGATATGGTCGGCCACACCGGATCGCTGCCGGCGGCGATCCGGGCGGTGGAGACGGTGGATACAAGCCTCGGCCGGATCGCGGACGCAATCCGGAAATCCGGCGGCGCGCTGCTGGTCACGGCCGACCACGGCAACTGCGAGCAGATGCGCGACCCCGAGACCGGCGGCCCGCACACGGCGCACACCACCAATCCGGTGCCGATCGTGCTGATGGGCGGCGACAACCTGCCGCTGATCGACGGACGGCTCGCCGACATCGCACCGACGCTGCTGGAGCTGATGGGCCTACCCAAGCCGCCGGAGATGACCGGCGTGTCGCTCCTGCGCGACAAGACGTAGGGCGGGCCTGTTCAACCCCCGCTGCGCGGCGGCCGCGCCGCCAGCGCGGCGAGGATGCCGAGGATCGACAGTGCCGTGAAGCAATGCAGCGGGAGGCTGTAGTTGCCGGTCAGGTCGTACAGCACGCCGGAGAGCAGCGGCCCCGTGGCCTGCGCCACCACCTGCACCGAGAGCGCGATGCCGCGAATCGCGCCGTAGTTCGCCCGCCCGAAGTAGTCGGCCCACGACACCGGCACCAGCGTCAGCACGCCGCCGATGCCGATCCCGAACAGGCCGGCGGCGAGATAGCCGTCCATCGCCGAGCGCACGTCCACCATCAGCCATGTGCCGATGGCCATCAGCACGCAGGCCAGCGCCATTGGAAAGCGGATCGGAAAGCGCCGGGGCAGGAACCCGCAGGCGATCGTCGCCAGTCCCGACATCAGCGAGAAGGCGCTGACGATCAGCGCCGCCGTGGTCGGATCGAGGCCGCGCTCCACCATGTGCGACGCCTGGTGCAGGCTGACGCCGGCCTGCACCGGATAGACCATCACGGTGTAGAGCATCAGCAGCCAGAAGGCGGAGGTGCGGATCGCCTCGCGGCGCGAGAAACGGGGCTCCTCGCGGGGTGCAGCGCCCGTGCCCGGCTGCGGCGCGGGCGCCGCCCGGTCGGGCGCGAGGCCCATGTCCTCCGGACGGCGCACCAGCAGCAGCCAGACCGGCAGCAGGCCGACGATCAGCGTGGTCGCGCCGAGCGCGATCCAGCCGGCGCGCCAGCCGTCGTGAGCGATGGCGAACTGCGCGATCAGCGGCATCGCGACGAGGCCGAGCATCTGCGCCAGCGTCGCGACCGAGGATGCGAAGGTGCGGCGGGCGACGAACCAGTTGTTCAGCGCGCCGTAGATTCCGAGATCGAACGGGCCCGCCCAGTTCATCCGCGCGATGCAGAACAGCAGATAGAACACCAGGAGCGACGGCGTCAGCGACAGCAGCAGCAGCGCCACGCCGTTGACCAGCACGGCGAGCCCCAGCACCAGCCGCGAGCCGCGGCGGTCGAGCAGCGGACCGATCAGCGGCGAAATCAGCGCCGCAAGAAGCCCGCCCAGCGAGACCGCGCCCGAGATGGCGGTGCGCGACCAGCCGAACTCGCGGGCCAGCGGCTCCACGAACACCGACAGCGGCGCGACCGCCGAGCCCTGCCGCGCGAAGCCGGCACAACACAGGCAGGCCAGCACGATCCAGCCGTAATGGAACGGGACCCGCGCCGCCAGTGCGCGCGGCAGCGCCTGCCCCGGAGGAGGTTTGTCGCGTGCACCGCTCATAAGACGCCGCGCGGCATAATGGATCAGAAATCCCCGAGGCCGAGAACGTCCGTCATCGAATAGAGTCCCGGTTTCTGGCCGCGCGCCCAGCCGGCCGCGTGCAGCGCGCCGCGGGCGAAGATCATGCGATCCTCGGCACGGTGCGAAAGCTCGATGCGCTCGGCCGGCCCCGCGAAGATCACCGTGTGATCGCCGACCACGGTGCCGCCGCGCAGCGTCGCGAAGCCGATGTCGCCGATCGCGCGCGCGCCGGTGTGGCCATCGCGGCTCCGCACCGAACGCTGGCCGAGGTCGATGCCGCGGCCCTCGGCCGCGGCGCGGCCGAGCATCAGCGCGGTGCCGGACGGCGCGTCGATCTTCCGGTTGTGGTGCATCTCCAGCACCTCGATGTCGAAGCTCTCGTCCAGCGTCTTCGCCACCCGCCGCGTCAGCGCGGCGAGCAGGTTGACGCCGAGGCTCATGTTGCCGGACTTCACGATGGTCGCGGACTTGGCGGAGCGCGCGATCTCGCCCTCTTCCTCCGCCGACAGGCCGGTGGTGCCGATGACGTGGACCTTGCCGGCGGTGAGGCCCGCGAGCGCCACCGTGGCCTTCGGCACGGTGAAGTCGATCACGCCGTCGGCCTTCGGCAGCAATGCCTTGGGGTCGGACGTGAGGACGATGCCGTTGTTGCCGAGCCCCGCGAGCTGGCCGGAGTCCTGCCCGAGCAGCGGCGAGCCCTCACCTTCGAGCGCGCCGGCCAGCGCGAGCCCCGGCGTCTCGGCAATCGCCCTGACCAGCGTGCGCCCCATCCGCCCGCCGGCTCCGGCCACGATCAAACGCATGTCGGACATCCCCGAAACTCCTGCAAAATTATCTACGGCTGCGGGCCGTCGTAGCCTTCCACGATGATCAGGTCGGTGACGGCGTTGGCCTGACGGATCTTCAGGTTCTCCTGATACTCCGGCGAATGGTAGCAGGCCATCGCCGTCGCGTGGTCGTCGAACTCGACCACCACGTTGCGCGACCGGCTTTCGCCCTCGACGCAGTCATACCGACCGCCGCGCACCAGGAAGCGACCGCCGTATTTGCGCAGGATGGCGGGATTGGCCAGCGCATAGGGTCCGTAACCGCCCTCGTCGTGCACATCGACGCGCCCGATCCAGTAGGCCTTGGGCATCGGCTGTCTCCCCCTTATCCGGGCCTGATCCTATCCGGGAACGGGCGCTACGGTCGCAGCGCGCCGCCGATCTCCGCGACGATGGCCTCCGCCGCGGCCTTCGGATCGGGCGCGGCCAGGATCGGCCGGCCGACCACCAGATGGTCCGCGCCCGCGGCAATCGCCGCGGCCGGCGTCATGATGCGCTTCTGGTCGCCGGCCTCGGCGTCGGCCGGCCGGATGCCGGGCGTCACCAGCGCCATGGCGGTCCCGACCAGCGGCCGCAGCCGCTCCGCCTCCTGCGCCGAGCAGACAAGGCCATCGACGCCGATGTCGCGCGCCTGCGCGGCGCGCTCGGCCACCAGCTCGCTCACGGTGAAGTCGTAGCCCGCGGCGGCGAGATCGGCGTCGTCGTAGGACGTCAGCACCGTCACCGCCAGGATGCGCAGGCCGGAGCCCGCGCGCGCGTCCACCGCGGCGTGCATGGTCTGCGGATAGGCGTGCACGGTGAGGAAGGTCGCACCGAGCTTCGCGACGCTCTCCACGCCCTTGCCCACGGTGTTGCCGATGTCGTGCAGCTTGAGGTCGAGAAACACCTTCCTGCCGTCGCGGATCAGGTCCTGCGCGAAGGGAATGCCGCCGGCGAAGGCAAGCTGATAGCCGATCTTGTAGAACGAAACCGAATCGCCGAGCCGCGCCACCATCCGTTCGGCGTCCGCAACGGACGGCACGTCGAGGGCCAGAATCAGCCGGTCGCGAACGTCCATCAGACCATCTCCCGCGCGGTGTCGGTCAGCCGTGCCGCGATCCGCTTGAGCAGGGACGCCGCGCGCTCGTCCCTGAGGTTATCCATCTCGTCGAAGGCCTCGCTGGCGCGGATCACCGTGATCTGGTCCGGCAGCACCAGCGCGCCGCAGCCCAGCTCCAGCGACTGGCGCAGCGCCATCAGCGAGCGCAAGGCCCCGTAAGGGCCGTCCGACGCGCCGCCGATGGCGAACACGCGGTTCTTGTAGGCCGCGAGCGGCGGCTCGCCGGAGCCGCGCACGCGCGACACCCAGTCGAGCGCGTTCTTCAGCAGCGGCGTCATCGAGGCGTTGTATTCGGGGCTCGCGATGAACACGCCGCGATGCGTCATGAACAGGTTCTTGAGCTTGACCGCGTTCTCGGGCGGGCCGGACCCGGCCTCCAGGTCCGCGTCGTAGATCGGAAGGGGGAAGTCCTGCAGCGAGATGCGCGTGACGTCCGCTCCGGCCAGCGCCAGCTCCTTGGCGGCCAGCGCGGCGAGCCGGACGTTGTGGGAGCCGGCCCGGATCGAGCCGGCGAACACGAGGATTCTGGGCAGCATCTGCGACTCCGGGAAAGCACCCCTGCTTAACACGGCGGGACGCGAATGGTCTTGCGGAGGCGGACGGTCTCTCGGGGAAGTCTCAGGCCGCGCCCTTGGCGCAGGCGGCCTTGCGGTAGACCCAGACGCGCGCCGGCGGCACGTTCATCCAGATGCGCTCGGAGCCCTCGGCGGTGACACCGGACAGCGCCTTGGGAATCGGCGGGATCACCGCATAGGTGAACTGCACGAAGGGGGCCCCGGGGTGCATGAGCCGGAACGCATCGTGGATCAGCCGCACGCGGGTCTTCATCGGCTTGGTCATCAGCGGCAGGCCGGACACGACCGCGGCCGCGCGCTCCTGCAGCACCTCACCAAGCGTGTGGCGCAGAGCATAAGCGTCGCCGCGCACCACCGTTGCCTGGGGGAAGCGCGCGCGCAGCATCCGGCAGAAATCGGGATCGAACTCGACCAGCACCAGCCGGGAGGGGTCGATGCCGCGGGCGATCAGCGCCTCGGTCACCGGGCCGGTGCCCGGCCCAAGCTCAATGATCGGACCCTTGGAGTCGGGATCGACGTAGCGCGCCATCGTGCGCGCCAGCACCTTGCCGGACGGGGTCACCGCGCCGATCGACAGCGGCTTCCCGATCCAGGAGCGGATGAAACGCACCTCGTCATCGAGCCGAATCCCGTTCTTCAGCTCGAAAAGACGAATCCGTCTTTCGATCTTCTTCTCGAGAACCTGGAGGGCCTGCAACGGCATCTGCGGGACGCGGATCACTTCATTGCGATATTATGACACAGCATCGGTAAAGCCCGCCGGGCCGGGGGTCAAGCGGGGCGGCCCCCACGGCCTCAGGTTCCGAAGAAGTCCTTGACTTTAGCGAAGAAACCCGAGGATTCGGGCTGGGTTTCCTGGGACGACAGCTTGTCGAACTCGGCCAGCAGCTCGCGCTGCCGCCGGGTCAGGTTCTGGGGCGTCTCGACCACCACCTGCACGTACATGTCACCGGACTGCTTCGAGCGGAGCACCGGCATGCCTTTGCCCTGCAGGCGGAACCGGCGGCCGGACTGGGTCCCCCCGGGCACCTTGACCCGGCCCTTGCCGCCGTCGATCGAGGGCACCTCGAATTCGCCGCCAAGCGCCGCCGTCACCATCGAGACCGGCACCCGGCAGTGCAGGTCCGCGCCGTCGCGCTGGAAGAAGGCATGCGGGGCCAGCGACAGGAAGATGTAGAGGTCGCCGGACGGCCCGCCGCGCACCCCGGCCTCGCCCTCGCCGGCGAGGCGGATGCGGGTGCCGTCCTCGACGCCGGGCGGGATGTTGACCGAGAGCGTGCGCTCGCGCGTGACGCGGCCGGAGCCGGAGCAGGACGGGCACGGGCTCTCGATGACGTGGCCGCGGCCCTGGCAGGCGGTGCAGGTGCGCTCCAGCGTGAAGAAGCCCTGGCTGTGTCGCACGCGGCCCGCGCCCTGGCAGGCGGTGCAGACCTTCGGCTTGGTGCCGGGCTTGGCGCCGCTGCCCGAGCAGGTCTCGCAGGTCACGGAGGTCGGCAGCCGCACCTGCGCGGTCTTGCCGGCGTAGGCCTCCTCGAGCGTGATCTCCATGTTGAAGCGCAGGTCCGCGCCGCGCTCGCGGCCGCCGGCGCTGCGTCGCGCGCCGCCACCACCCATGCCGAAGATGCCTTCGAAGATATCGGAGAAGGCCGAGCCGAAATCCGAACCGAAGCCGTGCGCGCCGCCGCCGCCCTGCTCGAAGGCGGCGTGGCCGAAGCGGTCGTAGGCCGCGCGCTTGTCGGCGTCCTTGAGGACGTCGTAGGCCTCATTGATCTCCTTGAAGCGGCCCTCCGAATCCCGATCGCCGGGATTGCGGTCGGGATGCCATTTCATCGCGAGCTTGCGGTAGGCGGCCTTGAGCTGGCCATCGTCCACCGTGCGTTCGACTTCGAGGGTTTCGTAGTAGCAGCGTTTGGTCATCAGCGCGCAATCCCCGGAGCGCCGTCAGGGCCGGATCTTCACCCGGCCCCGCTTCATGTCTGGAAAGAACGGACCCCCGGGCCAAGCCCGGGGGTGATAATCCTGTGCGCGACCGGGCGCAGGCCCACGTCCGTTACGCCGACTTCTTCTTGTCGTCGTCGACCTCGGTGAACTCGGCGTCAACCACGTCGTCCTTCTTGCCGGGTTCCCCGCCGGGCTGGGCGCCCGCCGCGTCGTCGCCCGGCTGGGCCTCCTGCGCCTGCTTGTACATGGCCTCGCCGAGCTTCATCGAGGCCTGCGCCAGCGCGTTGGTCTTGGTCGCGATGGCGTCGGCGTCGTCGCCCTTCAGGGCTTCCTTGAGGTCCGCCATCGCGTCCTCGATCGCCTTGCGGTCGGCGTCGCCCACCTTGGAGCCATGCTCCGCCACCGCCTTTTCGGTGGAGTGCAGGAGCGCCTCCGCGTGGTTCTTGGCCTCGACCTGGGCCTTGCGCTTCTTGTCGTCCTCGGCGTGGCTCTCCGCGTCCTTGACCATCTTCTCGATGTCGGCTTCGGACAGGCCGCCCGACGCCTGAATGCGGATCTGCTGCTCCTTGCCGGTGCCCTTGTCCTTGGCCGAGACGTTGACGATGCCGTTGGCGTCGATGTCGAAGGCGACCTCGATCTGCGGCACGCCACGCGGCGCGGGCGGAATCCCGAGCAGGTCGAACTGGCCGAGGATCTTGTTGTCCGCGGCCATCTCGCGCTCGCCCTGGAACACGCGGATCGTCACCGCGGTCTGGCCGTCCTCGGC
>CAZZCV010000069.1:0-16334 GCA_964653225.1 uncultured Rhodoplanes sp.
GTCGATGCCGATATGGATGTTTTTCGCGGCATCCTTGCGGCCGGGCACGTCGAGATCGCGGCCGCGCGGCGCGCCGGAGCCGACGAAGACCGCGTCGTAACCCTCGGCCAGCAGCGCCTTCAGGCTGTCGATGCGCTTGCCTCCGACGAACTCGATGCCGAGACCGAGGATGTAGCCGGTCTCCTCGTCGATCACCTTGTCCGGCAGCCGGAATTTGGGAATCTGGGTGCGCATCATGCCGCCGGCCTTCGGGTCCTGATCGAACACCGTGCAGCGGTAGCCCAGCGGCGCGAGGTCGCGCGCCACGGCGAGCGATGCCGGCCCGCCGCCGACCAGTGCGACGCGCCTGCCGTTCCACGCCGCAGGTCGGGGCAGGCGATGCTGGATGTCGTCCTTGAAGTCCGCGGCCACGCGCTTGAGGCGGCAGATCGCCACCGGATCCTGCTCGACGCGACCGCGCCGGCATGCAGGCTCGCAGGGCCGGTCGCACGTGCGTCCGAGAATTCCCGGAAACACGTTCGACTTCCAGTTGATCATGTAGGCGTCGCCGTAGCGGCCTTCTGCGATCAGGCGGATGTATTCCGGGACGGGGGTGTGGGCGGGACACGCCCACTGGCAATCGACGACTTTGTGAAAGTAGTCGGGCGCCGAAATATCTGTATCTTTCATCGACTCCTCTCGCACGCTCCCTCGATCCGCGATCCGAAGGTCGCGTGGTATTTCAAAGCGTCGCCGAACATTCGCGCCGCTGGGTCGGCGTTGGTCCCGACTCCTCTTTTGAATTTTAATAGACTGAGACTGCCGATGCCAACCGCCTTCGGCGATTAAATGCGGGCAGGCCCCGTTGCGGTCACGCGCCCCGCGCGTTATTGCGGCGCACAACAGCCGGAAAGCCATGCGCGACATCTTCTCCGAGATTTTCGAGAACCAGCCGGCCGACCCGGTGGAGGCGGCGCGGCGCTCCCTGCGCAGCGCGCTGCGCAAGCGGTTCTACGAGAACGCGGAGGCCGGCGAGGGGCCGGACGGCCATACCGTGCTGCTGGACGGCAGGCCCGTGCGCACGCCGGCGCGGCGGCCTTTGAGCGCTCCCGTGAAGCCCCTCGCCGAGGCGCTCGCCGGCGAGTGGCGGGCGCAGCGCGACGTCGTCGATCCCGCCGCCATGCCGCTCACGCGGCTCGCGAACTCGATCATCGACGGCGTGGCGGATGCGCCCCGCCCGGTCGTGGCCGAGATCGAAAAGTATCTCGGCTCCGACCTTCTGTTCTATCGCGCGGAGGGGCCGGAGGGCCTGCTGGTGCTTCAGGCACGGCATTGGGACCCGCTGATCGAATGGGCGCGCGACGAACTCGGGGCGCGCTTCGTGCTGGCGCAGGGCGTGATGTTCGCGGAACAGCCCGCCGGCGCGGTGGCCGCAGCGCGCGCCGCGGTGCCGGACGATCCGTGGCGGCTCGGTGCACTTCACTCGGCGATGACGCTCACCGGCTCGCCACTGATCGCGCTGGCGCTGGCGCGGGGGCGGCTCGATCCGGAGCAGGCATGGACCGCAGCACACGTGGACGAGGACTGGAACATGGAAACCTGGGGCCGCGACGAACCGGCGCTGGAGCGTCGCGCGGTCCGCTTCAAGGACATGCAGGCGGCCGCGACCGTGCTTGCGCTGCTGCGCTGACGGCTGCTGCTGCGGCCGTCGCTATTTGAAAAGAAGGTAGCCGGTCGGGTTGGGTGGCAGGTGCCAGTTGAATCCGGCCTCGGCGATCACCGACAGTAGGTTGGCGACGACAATGAAGGCGAGCGCCATGGCGGTGATGCCTGTGAGCGGCCACGGCGCGATCCGTCGCTGCGGCAGCCATGTCGTTCCGACCAGCATGAGGCTCGATGCGGCGATCTGTGCGAGGAAGGCGAGCAGGCACCAGGTGTAGAGGTGCAGTCCCAGCGCCGGGCTGCCGAAGCCGGGATCGTTCGGCAGGATGTGCAGCAGCACCTGGCGGGTGGACGCGGCCGCGCCGAACAGCGCGGAGGCGATGCTGATGCCGGCGCCCACCGCGACGTCGCGCGCGGTCAGATCGCCGTCACGCTGCGCGACCAGCATGAAGAGCGGGCCCAGCGCGCAGAGCATCAGCCCGATGCGCTGGATGACGCAGAGCGGACAGGGCGGCTCGCCGAATGCGAACTGCGCGACGAAGGCGGCCGCGAGGACGAGGATCAGGACCCAGGCGTTGGCCGTGGCGGCGATCAGGAACAGGCGCGTCATCAGAAGCTCAGGGTCAGGGGCGCCACCCAGAACTGCGCCAGGAACGAGGAAAGAACCGCGAGCGTCACGACGAACAGCGGCACGGCGAGCCGCTGCCGGCGCCATATCGCGCCGAGGACGATCAGGATCGCGAGCATGAAGAGTGCATAGATCACGGCAGGCCTCCGGCACGGAGACTATCCGATTCTCTTTCTCTCGCGGTCCTTTGGCCGGTCAGCCGCGGGCCTGTGCCGCGCCAGGGTCGCGTGCGGCTTCGGCCACCCGCGCCATGACCTCGCTCCAGTCGCCGGGCCTGCGCTGGCGGAACAGCCGCACGGTCGGATACCACGGCGTGTCGTCGCGGCCGAGCAGCCAGCGCCAGTCCGCGATCGCCGGCAGCGGCAGGAGGGTCGGCCGCGCCAGCGCGCCCGCCAGATGCACGACCGAGGTGTCGCAGCTCACGATCAGGTCGAGATGCGGCATGATCGCGGCGAGGTCGAGGAAGGCGTCCGCTGCATTGTCGGGGTCGTGGCCCGGCACCTCGATCCGGTCGCGGAACGCGACCTGCGCGATTTCCTGCAGCGCCGGGCCCTTCTGAAGCGCGATCAGCCGCACGTCGGACAGTGCCGCGAGCGGAGCGAACGCCGACAGCGGGATGGCGCGCCGCCGCGAATGCTGGGCGGTCTGATGGCCGGTGCTCCAGTTGATGCCGATCCGCAGGCCGCTGTCGCCGATGTGCCGGCCCCACCATGCGGTGCGCCGCGGGTCGGACGAGAGATAAGGCGTCTCCGCAGGCACCGTATCCGGCGTCAGACCGAGCACGCCGGGCACGCTCATCAGCGGCAGCCAGCGGATCGGGCGCTGATCGGCGGCCAGTTCGTCCGCCGAGGTCGCGATTGCGACGCCGGGCAGGGTGGCCAGCAGCGCCTTCATGAACGGCGGCGCCAGGATCGTCACGTCGAAGCCGCGCGCGGCCAGTTGCGGCGCGAAGCGGCAGAACTGGATCATGTCGCCGAGCCCCGGCTCGGTGGCGAGAACCAGCCGCTGGCCGACCGGCAGCGGCCCGCCGTTCCAGCGAGGATGGGGCAGCGGCTGGAAGGCCGTACCGCCCGCCTGATGCCGCAACTCGTAACCGGGCCAGGCCTCGGCCCAGCGACCGCTCAGCAGCCGCACCAGCGCACGCCCCAACCGGGGATCGGGAAAGTCCGACGCGATCTCGGTGGCGCGGACGTGCGCCGCCTCCGCTTCGTCCAGCCGCGCGTCGGCCGGCCTGCCGGCCGCGTCCTCGATCTGGCCGAGTTCGCGCAGGGCGTTGCCGCGGTTGAAATGCGCGCCCGCGAAATCGGGGCGCAGCGCGATGGCGCGGTCGAAGCTGCGCAGCGCCTCCTCGGTGCGGTCGAGGCTTTGCAGGGTGGCTCCACGGTTGCACCAGTCCTCGGGCGAGTCCTGGCGCAGCAGCAGCGCGTTGTCGAACCCGACCATCGCCTGGTCGAGCAGGCCCATCTCCGAAAGCAGGTGCGCGCGGTTGCCGTGCGCGTCGGCATAGTCCGGCTTGAGCGCGATCGCCCGGTCGAACGCGGCCAGCGCCCGCTCGGCATCGCCCTTGCGGATGTGGCCTTGCCCCAGCAGGTTGTGCAGCCGCGCCTGGGGCAGGCCGGCCGGCGGATCGAGCGTCAGCGCCCGCTCGGTCAGCTCGATTCCCTTGTCGATCTGGCCGTCCTGGAACACCACGACCGAGACATAATAGAGCGCGTCCGGGTGCCGCGGGTCCTCGCCGAGCACCTTCATGTAGCGCTCCATTGCGGCGCCGAGGTTGCCCTGCCGGTGCCGGGCGATGGCGTCCTGGAGGATCTTCTCGGCGGCGGGCGAGATCACGGCGAAACGGCTCCCGAGGCTGGCCGCCCGATATGCCTGCCGGGGACTGAAACTTGCAAGCCCCCATGCTATTGATCGCAATCGGATTCCGCGGGCAGGGACGTCAATGAAGGATATTCTCGACAGGCTCGAAGCGCGCCGCGCGCAGGCCCGGCTCGGCGGCGGCGAGGCCCGCATCGCAGCCCAGCACAAGCGCGGCAAGCTGACCGCGCGCGAGCGCATCGAGCTGCTGCTCGACAAGGGCTCGTTCGAGGAGTTCGACATGTTCGTCGAGCACCGTTCGACCGACTTCGGCATGGAGAAGCAGAAGATCCCCGGCGACGGCGTCGTGACCGGCTGGGGCACCGTGAACGGCCGCGCCGTGTTCCTGTTCGCCAAGGACTTCACCGTGTTCGGAGGCTCGCTCCCCGAGACCCACGCGCAGAAGATCGTCAAGGTGCAGGACATGGCGATGAAGGCGCGCGCGCCGGTGATCGGCCTGTTCGACGCCGGCGGCGCGCGCATCCAGGAGGGCGTGGCCTCGCTCGGCGGCTACGGCGAGGTGTTCAAGCGCAACGTGACCGCGAGCGGCGTGATCCCGCAGATCAGCGTGATCATGGGGCCGTGCGCGGGCGGCGACGTCTATTCGCCGGCCATGACCGACTTCATCTTCATGGTGCGCGACACCAGCTACATGTTCGTCACCGGCCCCGACGTGGTGAAGACCGTGACCAACGAGGTGGTGACGGCCGAGGAGCTGGGCGGCGCATCCGTCCACACCACGCGCTCCTCGATCGCCGACGGCGCCTACGAGAACGATGTCGAGTGCCTGCTGCAGATGCGGCGGCTGATCGACTTCTTGCCGGCGAGCAATTCGAGCGGCGTGCCGGAATGGCCGAGCCACGACAACATCGAGCGCGAGGATCCGTCCCTCGACACGCTGGTCCCCGACAATCCGAACAAGCCCTACGATATCAAGGAGCTGATCGGGAAGGTTGTGGACGAGGGCGACTTCTTCGAGATTCAGGAGGCGTTCGCCAGAAACATCGTCACCGGCTTCGGCCGCATCGCCGGCCGCACCGTGGGCTTTGTCGCCAACCAGCCGATGGTGCTGGCCGGCGTTCTCGACTCCGACGCTTCGCGGAAGGCCGCGCGCTTCGTGCGCTTCTGCGACGCTTTCGAAATTCCGATCGTGACCTTCGTCGACGTGCCTGGCTTTCTGCCCGGCACCGACCAGGAGTATGGCGGGCTGATCAAGCACGGCGCGAAGCTGCTGTTCGCCTATTCGCAGGCCACGGTGCCGCTGGTCACGATCATCACGCGCAAGGCTTTCGGCGGCGCCTACGACGTGATGGCGTCGAAGCATGTCGGCGGTGACCTCAACTACGCCTGGCCGACCGCGCAGATCGCCGTCATGGGCGCAAAAGGGGCGGTCGAGATCATCTTCCGCGCCGACCTCGGCGATCCGGAGAAGATCGCCGCTCGGACGAAGGAATACGAGGAGCGCTTCCTGTCGCCGTTCGTGGCTGCCGAGCGCGGCTACATCGACGACGTGATCATGCCGCACTCGACCCGGCGGCGGATCGCCCGCGCGCTGGCGATGCTGAAGGGCAAGCGGGTGGAGATGCCGGTGCGCAAGCACGACAATCTGCCGGTGTGAATGCTGTCGGTTTGGCCACGCCTGTCCGGCGATGGCTCCCGGAATGATTGAAATGAGATGTCAGGAAACGAGCGCCGCCCCCAGTTCCCCGCGCGCTCGTCCCGGTCCTTCGCTCAGATCTGCGTGCCACCCGCCGTTTCGTCGAGCGAACCGATCGATAAGGTAACCAGGTAAGATGTTAGTCCAAGGTCACGCTGCCGGGACAGCAGCAGGGCACATTCCAGATGATCAAGCAGGTGATCTTTCGGCGTCCTGGGATGACGGGTGCGTTTGTTCTTTTTTGACGAGGGCGTGGTCTCCTGAATGGTCAGCATGAGCGCTTCCTCTCATCAATCTGGCGGCGCTGCCTTTCGGTAGAAGGGCTTGCTATCACGCCGCAGTCATCATTGGAGGCTGAGTCGCCCCGGCGGAATACGGTTGTACTCCCCTATGCGTTCGTGCGCCGCGATATGTCGATCAGTCTTCGTCTTCCGGGCCGGTCAGGATGCCGGCCATCGCCGCGCGGTAAACCGCCTCCGTGCGGTTCTTTGCATCGAGCTTGCGAACTGCGGAGGCGAGATAGTGTTCGACGGTGCGCGAAGACAAGCCAAGGGTCTTCCCAATCTGTGCATTGGTTTTTCCGCGGCCGCACCACAGCAGGCATTGGACCTCTCGCTGTGACAGAACTTGCTTTGCCTTGTTTTTCGCTTGCGCGGGAAGCTTGGACAATGCGTTTTCTCACCGCGGCAAGCGTTTATCGTCGAACAATGTGATGTGTTCTGAGTGGAATTCTTCGATTGGCGCTGGCCGTCCGATATTCGGTCACAAAGATGCCACGCATCTGATTCGCTCAATACGGGAGTTCTCCGAGTATTTCCAAAGGCGTAGTTCCACCACTCACGACCAGCGGCTGTGCGGTTTTCGGCAAGCCCTGAGGGGGGCGAGTGGGAAAGTGCCCCAAGGCTGGTTCCCTCGCAGGCATGTCGTGGGCAGCGACTCGCCTATGCTCCCGCCGTCCCGGGAGACGCGGCCATGCCCACCGACCTTGTCCTGCATGTTCTGTTCTACGTTGCGCTTGCTGCAGAGGCGATGACCGCCGCGCTGGCCGCAGGCCGGCGCAGCATGGACTGGGTCGGCGTGGCCTTGCTGGGCTGCGTGACGGCGCTCGGCGGCGGCTCGGCGCGGGACGTTCTGCTCGGGCATTATCCGCTGACGTGGGTCGCCAACCCGTGGCTGCTGGCGCTCACCGCGGGCGCGGCGCTCGCCACCATCGCGCTGGCCCGCGTCGCGCATCACCTGCGCCTGACCTTTCTGTTTCTCGATGCGGTGGGCCTCGTGGTGTTCACCATCCTCGGCTGCCAGATCGCGCTGCAGATGAACCAGCCGCTCGCCATTGTCATCGTCTCGGGCATGATCACGGGCTGTGTCGGCGGCGTGCTGCGCGACGTGCTGTGCAACGACATTCCGCTGCTGTTCCGCGCGGAGCTTTACGCCAGCGTGTCGGTCGTGACGGGCTGCGTCTATCTCGCGGGACTGCGCGGGGGTCTGCCGGCGGACGTCGCGACGGCGGTCACGTTCGCGGTCGGGCTCGCGTTCCGGCTGCTGGCGATCCGCTTCAAATGGGAAATGCCGAAGTTCGTCTACACCCGCGATCTGCATTAGCGCGGACGAAGACGAACCTCGGCGGTCTTGGGCCTGGACGTTACGGCTGCGGCAGCGGCTGCGGCGCAGCCGGGGCTTCGGGCGTTTCGGCCGGCGGCGCGGCGTTTGGAGCCGCGTTGCCGGCGGCGGGCGGCTGCTGGGCATCCGGAGCCGGCGCACCGCCCTGTCCGGTCGTTTCCGCAGGCTGCACGTTCTGCCCGGTTGTGGTCTGCGGCGGCGGAGCGGGATTGCCCGGCGTGGTTGCGGGCGTGGCCAGCACGGCGGGCGGCGTGGCTGCGGTCTCCTGATCCGAGCGGGTCATGCCGTAGAGCACGACCGCGATCACGAGGGTCGCGCCGGCCGCGGCGGCCCAGGCCCAGCGCGTGCTGCGCGGCTCGGTCGGGCTGACCGGATTGGGGCTCGGCTGACGCTTGGGGTCCGGCAGGGGCTGGCGGGCGGTGACGAAGCTGTCGCGGTTCGGATCGGTCATGGCTGTCTCCTTTGCGGTGTCTCTCGGGGAGACAACGGACCGCGCGGCCGCCGGTTCCCCGCATCGCGAGTCCGCGAGGCCGCGCGCGGCGGGCAGGACGGGCGTCGTGTCGATCGTGCGTGCGACAAATAATCCCGGCGTGCTATAAGCGCGCACCGAAAGAGCAAAATCCTGGGGAGGATGAAAATGCAGGTCTCGCGTCGTGCCGTGTGCGCGGCTTTGGCAAGTGCTGCGCTGGTTCTGTCCGCGGGCATGGCGGCGGCGCAGCCCTATCCCAAGAGAGGTCCGATCAAGATCATCGTCCCGCAGGCGGTCGGCAGCGCGACCGATGTCGTCGGCCGGCTTCTCGCACAGCATGTCGGAACGGCGCTGGGCCAGCAGGTGATCGTCGACAACCGGCCGGGCGCGGGCGGGCTTCTGGGATCGGAGATCGCCTCCAAGTCGCCGGCGGACGGCTACACGCTGTTCCTCGCCAACATCTCCACGCATGGCGTCAATCCGGGCCTCTATCCCAAGCTGCCCTATGATCCGGTGAAGGATTTCGTGCCGATCGGGCTCGCCGGCGGCACGTCGAACATCCTGATCGTCAACGCCGGCCTGCCGTTCAAGTCGGTGAAGGAGCTGATTGACGGCATCAAGGCCCGGCCCGGCCATTTCACCTATGCCACGCCGGGGCAGGGCAGCTCGCAGCATCTGGCCGTGGAACTGTTCCGCACGATGGCGGGCGGCCTCGACCTGACCCATCTGCCGTATCGCGGCAGCGGTCCCGGCGTGGTCGGGGTGATGAGCGGCGAGGCCGCCTTCATGATGCCGGCCGCGCCCTCGGCGCTGCCCGCGATCAAGAACGGCAAGGCGCGCGCGCTCGCGGTGACCGGCGCCAGGCGTCATCCGGATTTCCCCGACGTGCCGACCATGGCCGAGACGTTCCCGGATTTCCAGGTCACGTCCTGGTACGGGCTGGCCGCACCTGCGGGCACGCCCCGGGCGGTGGTGGACGAGCTGAACGCCGCCATGCGCAAGGCGCTCGCCGATCCCGCCGCTGTGAAGGCGCTGGCCGCAGCCGGCATGGAGCCCGCGACCAGCTCGCCTGCGGAGTTCGGCGCGTTCATCGCGGCCGAGATCGCCAAATGGACGAAGGTGGCGCGCGACGCCAACGTCAAGCTCAACTGAGCTGGCCGGTTTCTTCAATCTTGCAAGGGAGTTTGGAATGACGCGGTTCGGGCGGCTCGCCCTGCACACCTGGACGCTGGACACCACGCCGCTCGACGTCGCGATCGCCGCGGCGAAGGCCGGCGGCTTCGACGCGATGGAGCTGCGTCGCACCGACTTCAAGCGTTGTTACGAGAGGGGGCTGTCGAACGATGCGGTGCTCGACATGGTGCGCGCTGGCGGACTGCCGGTCTGCACGCTGGGCTGCGAATACGGCTGGCTGTTCGCCACCGGCGACGAAAGCCGGCGGCTGTTCGAGGATCTGAAAGCGACCTGCGCCAACGCCCGGGCGCTCGGCTGCTCCCAGGTCATGAGTGCGCCGGGGCCGTTCGTCGGCTCGATGAAGGACGCCATCGAGAATCTCAAGCGCGGGGCCGACATCATCGGCGAGCATGGCCTGACACTGGCGGTGGAGTTCAACTCGCAGCACGACGTGGTCAATTGCATCGCGCGGCTGCGCGAGCTGCTCGAAGGAGCGGACCGCAAGAACGCCGGCATGCTGCTGGATGCCTACCACCTGCAGCGCAGCGGGGCCGGCGGCCGCGGCTTCGCGGATGTGGACGGCTCGGAGATCGTCGCGTTCCAGTTCAGCGATGCACCGCCCGCGCCGGTGCTGGCCGGCGTCAAGCGGCCGACCGACCGGCTGCCGCCGGGGCAGGGCGTCGTCCGCTGGAGCGAGGTGCTGTCGCTGCTCAACGAGAAGGGCTTCACGGGCCATCTCAGCTACGAGGCGCCCAATCCGGAGCTGTGGGCGCGGCCGCCGGAAGAGGTGGCGCGCGAGGGCGTGGAACTGACCCGCAGCCTGATCGGGCGTGCGCTGGGCCGCTGAACCGCCTGCCGCGGGCCGGCGATAAAAAAGACGCCCCGGGACAGCCTCGGGGCGTCTTTTCGATTCCGGCGAAGGTTGATCGTTACTGCGCGCCGGCCGGCGGCGTGGCCGGAGCCGGAGCCGGTCGCGGCGAACCCTGGCCGGTGGTCTCGGCCGGCGTCGGCACGCCTGCCGGCGGCGACATGCCGGTGGTGGCGGTCGGACGGTCCGGAGGCATGTTCGTGCTCGCAGTGTCGGTGCCGGGCCCACTCGTGAACACGAACACCAGCAGCAGCGCGAGGACAACGCCGCCGGCGATCCAGCCCCACATGGCGTTGCTGGACCGTTCAAGCTCTTCGACCCGCTCCAGGCGCGTCTCCTCCTGCAGAGGCGGCTCCGAAAGGCGCGGATCGGTATAACGGGGATCGCTCATCGTTTTTCTCCCGGTTTCGTCGCTCCAACTGGAGTGACAACCGGCCGGTGCGGCATCTGGTTCCGACGATCCCTTCCAGCGATCCGCCTGCCCGATGCAGGGCAGCAATGCGGCGGAAAGCCGGACGGCGGGGGACAATTCCGCTAGATACCGCGCGCTATGCCCCGCACCTCTCCCGTCATTGCCGGTTCCGCCCTGTTCGCCGCTCCGGCGCTCTTCGTTGTCCTGTGGGCGTCGGGTTTCATCGGCGCGAAACTGGGCCTGCCCTATGCCGAGCCCATGACCTTCCTCGCCATCCGGATGATTGCCGTGGTGGCGCTGATCGCGGTGATCGCGCTGGCGACGCGTCCGGTGTGGCCGGATCGCGCTGGCGTCCTGCATAGCGTCGTGGCTGGCATTCTGGTGCACGGCCTTTACCTCGGCGGCGTGTTCGTTTCGCTCGACCACGGCCTGCCTGCCGGTCTTTCCGCCCTGGTCGTGGGACTCCAGCCGATCCTGACCTCGACGCTGGCCAACCGCCTGCTGGGCGAGACGGTGACGCCGCTCCAATGGCTCGGATTGCTGCTCGGGCTCGCGGGCGTGGCGCTGGTGGTGCAGGACCGGACGGCGGGAGGCGAGGCCACGCTGTTCGCCTGGGCGGCCGCCGGCGTGGCCTTGATCGGCATCAGCGGCGGCACGCTCTATCAGAAGCGCTTCGGCGGCGGGATCGACTGGCGGCCGGGATTCCTGATCCAGTATTCCGCCGCGGGACTGCTGTTCGCGGTCCTGGCCTTCGGGTTCGAAACCGGCCGGGTGCAATGGACCGGCGAGTTCCTGTTCGCCCTGGCCTGGCTCGTGGTCGTGCTGTCGTTTGGCGCGGTGTGGCTGCTCTATTTCCTGATCCGGCGGCAGGCTGCCACCCGGGTGGTCAGCCTGTTCTACCTGACGCCGCCATGCACCGCGCTGATGGCCTTTGCGCTGTTCGGCGAGCGGCTGTCGCTGCTGGCGATCACCGGCATGGCCGCCTGCGTCGGCGGCGTCGCGCTGGTGAACCGGCGCGGCGGGCCGGCCTGAAGCGCCACCCTCGGGTCGGCAGGGAACGACCGTTCGATCCGTGTCCGGCGGTGCGCCTGCGAAGGGTCAATCCTTCGTTAGGATTGCCAGCCTACACCATTCCCTCGTGGGAGTGGGAATTCGAGTCTTGTCACACCGTTCGACCCTCGGCCGGTCCGTTCTGGACGGGCTGCTGCTGGCCGGGCTTTCGCTCGGCGGGCTTTACCTCGCCGTCCGGGAGGGGCTCGCGCCGCGCGATCCGGCGGCGGGCATGGCCGTCGTGTTCGCGCCCTGGACGTCGCCCGAGGCGGTGCTGGCGCGCTCGGTGGAGGCCGGAGGCCGGTTCGTGCGATTCGGCGGCGCGCCGTTCGTCGCAGTCGTGATCCCCGAGCACGCCCAATACGCCGCGCACATCGCGAGCCGGGGCGCCTGGTTCGTCGCCGATCCGCAGGCGCTGGCCGCCTGCCTGCCGGACCGCGGTGGAGAGGCGGGCCGGACATGAGCCGTCTCGAAGCCTTCCAGCGTCAGGTGGCGCTTGCGCTGGTTACGCTGGCGTTTGCGCATGTTCCGATCTTCGCCGCGATCTGCTGGCTGCTCGAGCGCAACGTCTGGCTCAACGGGCTTGCGACGCTGGCGCTCGCCGCCGCGCCGGCGGCGGCGCTGTGGCTGAACCGGCCGCTGAAGACGCTGGGCTTCGCGCTGGCGGTCGCGCTCGTGGGCCACACCTCGCTGCTGGTGTTCGCGCTGTCGGGCCATCCCTGGCAGGTCGAGATGCATTTCTATTATTTCGTCGTGCTGGCGATGATCGCGGCCTTCTGCGAGCCCACCGCGATCCTGGCCACGGCGGCCCTGATCGCCGTGCACCACCTGACCCTGAACGCGGTGTTCCCTACTGCGATCTATCCGGGCGGCGGCGACCTACCTCGGGTTGCGGTCCATGCGCTGTTCGTGGTCGTGGAAACCGCCATGATGCTGCGGATCGCGCGTGCGATCCGCGCCGCCTTCGCGGGGGCGGCGTCGGCCGAGCGCGACGCCGGGCGGGCCGCGACCGAGCTGCGGGCGACCGGAGAGCTGCGCGAGACCGAGCTTGCCGCGGCCATGGCGCGCGCCGAACAATTGGCGGCGCTGCTCGATCGCTTCGAGCGCGACATGGCCGAGTCCGTCCGTTTCCTGCATTCGGCGGCGGAGGAACTGAAGGCCGGGGCCTGCGGCCTGGGGCGCACCGCGGAGCATGCGAACGCGCAGGCGGCAACGGCCGCGCGGGCTTCCCAGGATACGGCGGCCAAGGTGCAGTCGGTCGCGACCGCCGGCGAGGAACTGGCCGCCACGATCTCGGATGTCGGATCGAGCGCCGCCCGTTCCTCGGCCCTGGCGGCGGAAGCGGTCGCGGATGCGCTTCGGACCAGCGGGGCCATCGACGAACTCGCGGCCGTCGCCGGTGAGATCGGCAAGGTGACGGATATGATCAGCGGGATCGCGGCGCAGACCAATCTGCTGGCGCTCAATGCGACCATCGAGGCGGCACGGGCGGGCGAAGCCGGCCGCGGCTTCGCTGTGGTGGCGCAGGAGGTCAAGGCGCTGGCCGGGCAGACCGCGCGCGCGACCCAGGAGATCGGCCGGCGGATCGCGGCGATGCAGTCGGCGACCGGCCGTTCGGTGGAGGCGATCCAGACGATCTCCGGCACGATCCGCACGCTGGACGATTTCTCGGCGCGGATCGCGGTCGCGGTCGAGCAGCAGGCCACGGCCACGCACGAGATCGCCGGCAACGTGCACGCCGCCGTGGCCGGCGTGGACAGCGTCAACGACGCCATCGGCGAGATCAAGGCGGTCGCGGGCAAGACGGCGCACGCGGTTGAGGGACTGCGCGCCTCCGCGGAGGGGATCGCGGCCCGCACCGGGCGCATCCGCGATCAGGTTAAGGTCTTCGCCGGGGATATCCAGGCGCTTCAGGTCCGCGCCTGAGCGGCTGCGTCGGTCAGGCGTTCCGTGGCGGTGCGGGTTCGCCCTGGCCGTGCACCCGCATCCAGGACGCGGCCAGCCGCACGTCGTCCTGCGTGAGTCCGTGCCCCGCGGGCATCACCTCGTAGACCACGTCCGCGCCGGCCTCGCCGAGCAGCGCGGCCAGGAGTCCGGCCTGCTCGACCGGGATCAACTCGTCGTGCCGTCCCGCGAGCATCAGCACGGGCAGGCCCTTGAGGTCGGGCAGGGGGCGCGGATCGTGCGGCAGCATGGCGCGCATCAGGATCGCGCCCGCGAACGCATCGGGCTCCCGCAGCATCAGCGGCCAGGCGATGTTGGCGCCGTTGGAATAGCCGAGCGCGACCGGCGGTGGCAGCCCATAGGCTGTCCGTGCGCGGCGCAGGAACCCGCCCAGTTCTTCGGTGCGGGCGCGCAGATCGTCGAAATCCCAGCGACCTTCGGCGCTGCGCCGGAAAAACCGCGGCATGCCGTTCTCCAGCACCCGGCCGCGCGGCGACAGCAGCGCCGCGCCCGGTGCGACCAGCGGGCCGAGCGGCAGCAGGTCGTTCTCGTCGCCACCGGTGCCGTGCAGCAGCAGGAGCGGCGGCCGCGCGGGGTCTTCGCCCGGCACGAACCGGTGGATGAATCCGAGATCCGCTTGATCCGTCATGGCTGGCCCGGCGCCGAACGACACGGCCGACACCCTAGAGGGTGCGGCGGCCGCACGGAACCGAATTCGGCGGCCCGCCCGCCGTCACTTCGGCTGCGGCACGATCCGGATGTAGGGCTTGGGCGTCTTCCAGCCGCCGGGGAACAGCGTCTTGGCGTCGTCGTCGGACACGGTGGCGGCGATGATCACGTCGTCGCCCGGCTTCCAGTTCGCGGGCGTGGCGACCTTGTGCCGGGCTCCGAGCTGGAGCGCGTCCACGGCGCGCAGCACCTCGTCGAAGTTGCGGCCGACCGTCATCGGATAGACCAGCACCAGCTTCACCTTCTTGTCGGGGCCGATGACGAACACGTTGCGCACGGTGGCGTTGTCCGCGGGCGTGCGTTTGGTCGGGTCGCCGGAGATCGCGGCCGGCAGCATGCCGTAGAGCTTCGACACGTTGAAGTCGGTGTCGGCGATCATGGGATAGTTGGGAGCCGCTCCCTGCGTCTCCTCGATGTCCCTGGCCCAGCCGGCGTGACGGTCGAGCGGATCGACAGAGATCGCGATGATCTTGACCCCGCGGCGGTCGAATTCGGGTTTGAGCCGCGCCATGGTGCCCAGCTCGGTGGTGCAGACCGGCGTGTAATCCTTGGGATGCGAGAACAGCACGGCCCAGCTGTCGCCGATCCACTCGTGAAAGCGGATTCTGCCTTCGGTGGTTTCGGCCTCGAAGTCGGGGGCCGTTTCGTTGATCGCGAGAGCCATGAAAACCTCCGGATGGCGCGTTGCGGACGCGCGGCTTGGACCCCGGATCTCAATATGGCGTTTCGCCGGGCTGCCCGTAACCCCGCGGCGTTCCAAAGATAGGCGGCGGCGGAGAATGGCGCTATCGTGACCGGCCCCTGGGGCAGCATGAAATTTGCCTCGCGCTCTCCGCTGAATCGACAACCGCCCAACGCCCCAGCAAAATCCCCGCCATGTTCAAGCGCATCCTGATCGCCAACCGCGGCGAGATCGCCTGCCGGATCGTCAAGACCGCGCGCCGCATGGGCATCGAGACCGTGGCGGTCTATTCCGAGGCCGACCGCGACGCGCTGCATGTGGCGATGGCCGACCATGCGGTCACCATCGGCCCGCCGGCTGCGGCAGAAAGCTACCTCTCGATCGAGAAGATCGTGGCGGCCTGCAAGGCGACGGGGGTGGAGGCGGTGCATCCCGGCTATGGTTTCCTGTCCGAGCGCGAGGCGTTTGCGCGGGCGCTCCAGGACGCCGGCATCGTCTTCATCGGGCCCAACCCCGGCGCGATCGCCGCGATGGGTGACAAGATCGAATCCAAGATCGCCGCGGCCAGGGCTGGCGTCTCCACCGTGCCCGGCCATCTCGGCGTGATCGCGGATGCAAAGGAGGCCGCACGGATCGCCGGCGAGATCGGTTTCCCGGTGATGATCAAGGCCTCGGCCGGCGGCGGCCGGGTGTTCATCGAGAAGTTCATCGTCAACCCGCGCCACGTCGAAATCCAGGTGCTGGGCGACAGGCACGGCAACGTGATCCACCTCGGCGAGCGCGAATGCTCGATCCAGCGCCGCAACCAGAAGGTCATCGAGGAGGCGCCGTCGCCGCTGCTGGACGCCGGGACGCGGGCGAAGATGGGCGCGCAGGCGGTCGCGCTGGCGAAGGCCGTGAACTACGACAGCGCCGGCACCGTGGAGTTCGTCGCGGGCCAGGACAGGAGCTTCTACTTCCTCGAAATGAACACGCGGCTGCAGGTCGAGCATCCGGTGACGGAACTTATCACCGGCATCGACCTCGTGGAGCAGATGATCCGGGTCGCGGCCGGCGAGACGCTCGCGATCCGGCAGGCCGACGTGCGGCTCGACGGCTGGGCGGTGGAAAGCCGCATCTACGCCGAAGATCCCTACCGCAACTTCCTGCCATCGACCGGCCGCCTGACCCGTTACCGGCCGCCGGCCGAGGCGAGCGCGGACGGCGTGACCCTGCGCAACGACACCGGCGTGTTCGAGGGCGGCGAGATCTCGATCCACTACGATCCGATGATCGCCAAGCTCGTCACCCACGCGCCCACGCGCGCGCGCGCCATCGCCGCGCAGAGCCACGCGCTCGACGCCTTCGTCGTGGACGGCATCCGTCACAACGTGCCGTTTCTCGCCGCGCTGATGGCGCATCCACGCTGGCGCGAGGGCCGGCTTTCGACCGGCTTCATCGCCGAGGAGTTCCCGGACGGCTTCCATCCGGCGGTGCCGGAGGGCGCTCCGGCGCTGACGCTGGCGGCGGTCGCGGCCGCGGTGGACCATGTGCTGGGCGAGCGCAAGCGCCGCATCTCCGGCCAGATGACCGGCCGCATGGTGACGCGCGAGCGCCGCCGCGCG
>CAZZCV010000070.1:0-6394 GCA_964653225.1 uncultured Rhodoplanes sp.
TCGCCGACGTCCGCGCCGTGATGCGCGAGATGGGCAAGGCGATGATGGGGACGGGCGAAGCATCCGGCGAGAAGCGCGCGATCACCGCGGCTGAAGCCGCCATTGCGAACCCGCTCATCGACGACAACACGATGAAGGGCGCCAAGGGTCTCCTGATCTCGATCACCGGCGGCAAGGACCTCACGCTGTACGAGGTGGACGAGGCCGCGACCCGCATCCGCGAGGAGGTGGACCAGGAGGCCAACATCATCGTCGGCGCGACCTTCGACGAGAGCCTCGAAGGCATCATCCGGGTCTCGGTCGTGGCCACCGGTATCGATCACGTCGCGACCGCGGGCAAGCCGCAGCCGGAAAGCCGGCTGGCCGAACTGACCAGCAAGCTGCAGGCCGACACCCGCCGCCTCACGGAGCGTGCCGAGGCCCCGCAGGCACAGGCCGCCCGCGCGCCGGCGGCGATGCCGCCCCGCAACGTCGCCATCGAGCAGGCCGCGGCCGCGGCCGTGGCGGCCGCCGTGTTGCCGCACGAGACGGTGGAGGACGTCACCATCCGCCCGATCGCACCCAAGCCCTCGCTGTTCATGGAGCCCCCGGCGATGCCGGAGCCGGTGATGGAGGAGGCCCCCAGGTCTTTCATTCCGCCGCAGCCCGAGCGTCCGGTGGCCCGCACGCCCCGCATGCCGCGGATCGACGAACTGCCGATTCCGGCGCAGAACCAGATCCGGGCCAACCGGGGCGAGCTGCCTGACGAGCATCCGGAGAAGCGCCGGATGAGCCTGCTGCAGCGGCTGGCGTCGGTCGGCCTCGGCCGACGCGACGAGGAGGGGGAGGCCGCCGAGCCCGCGGCCCGCACCGCCCCGCCCGCGATGCCGACGCCGCCGCGCCCGCAGATGCCGCCGGTCCAGCGGCAGGAGCCGGTCTCGGACTACGCGCGCCGTCCGGCCCCCCAGCCTGCGCAGGCGCAGGGTCCACAGGGCCTCGACATCCATGGCCGTCAGGCTCCTGTGAACAAGTCTGTGGACGACGACCAGCTCGACATCCCGGCCTTCCTGCGCCGTCAGGCCAACTGACCGGCTCCGGCGGAGAATGGAGAAAAGCCCCGGCTGGCGACAGCCGGGGCTTCTTTGTTGCCGGAATCGCCGATTGGCCGCTCCGGCGGAGGCTAAACTTCTGATTTACCTTAACAATTCGATAATTCAGGCGGTCCTGCGGCAAGGGCTTGTGGATGCTGCGCTTTCGTGGGTTTAGCCGGCGCCGGAGCGCGGTAAGGTCCTGCCGTGCCGCGTGTTAGGCTGCTTTGCGGCGGTTGTTAGGTAACACTCGGTAAGAAAGCGTGAGTTGGTTCGCTCCCTGCCCGGGTCTAAAGATTGTTGCGTTGCAAGGTTTTGCCGGGAGCGGCGGCTTGAGGGCCGGGGTGGTTTCGTCCTTCGGGCAGGCCTGCAACGGCTGGGGACTTGGGTTCCGGTTGGGGGAGATGCGCGCCTCGCGCATCTGAACCGGGTGGTTCGGATCGACGCATGAAATCTGGCAAGCAGACCACGCTCCGGTCCCGGACCGCCATCAGCGGCATCGGGGTGCATTCCGGATCTCCTGCAACCCTGGCGCTGCTGCCTGCCGAAGCCAACACCGGCATTGTTTTCGTTCGCGACGGCCGCCGGATCCGCGCCGACGTGCGCGCCGTGACCGCCACCGAATTCGCCACCGTGATCGGCGACGCCAAGGGGCCGCTGTGCTCGACCTCCGAGCATGTGCTGGCCGCGCTCGCCGGTCTCGGCGTCGACAATGCCGTGGTCGAGATCGACGGGCCCGAAGTGCCGATCATGGATGGCAGCGCGGCGCCGTTCGTGGAGGCCATCGACGCCGCCGGCATCGTGACGCTGGCGGCACCGCGGCGCTTCATCAAGGTGCTGCGGCCTGTCCGCGTCACGCATGGCGATGCTTACGGCGAACTGCGCCCGCATGCCCAGGGCTTCCGCCTGGAGGTCGAGATCGACTTCGACCATCCGCTGATCGGCCGCCAGGTCGCTGCGCTCGACGTCGATGCGGACTCGTTTCGCCGCGAACTGTCCCGCGCCCGTACCTTCGGTTTCATGCGCGACGTGACCAAGCTCTGGAGCGCGGGCTACGCGCTGGGTGCGTCGTTCGACAACACGCTGGTGGTCAGCGAGGATCGGGTTCTCAACCCCGAGGGCGTGCGCTTCGCGGACGAATTCGCCCGCCACAAGGCGCTCGACGCGCTGGGCGACCTGGCGCTGGCGGGCGCGCCGCTGCTCGGCGTCTACCGGTCGCGCCGTGGCGGCCACAAGCTCAATCACGCCGTGCTGTCGGCCCTGATGGCGGACCGCTCGGCCTGGACCGTGGTCGAAGGGACGGCAACCCGCGCCGAGGCACCCCGCCAGGCGCCGCGCCGCAGCATCCGCGGCCATGCCGACGTCACGACCGGCGTAGTGGCCCCGGCGTTCGGCCCCGAAGTGTCCTGATCCTGGGATATCCGGCCTCCGGAGCGGCCGGGGACAGCCCCGCGGCCGCCATATTCCCGGCCGAATGTCCGCTTAAACGGTTGGTCAATCTTTATTTTCCAAATACATAGGCATGTCTGGGGCGTATCCTGGCATGCCTTGGGCGTACCGGGGACGCCCTCGCTTCCCGGACTTGGTTCGCAGACTGCTTCTCAGATTTGGGGCTGTTCGTATCGCATGCTGCCGCGTCCCGTCGACCCGATCCCGGCCCGCCCTTCCCGCCGCTTGCGCATGCTCGCACTGGCGCTGCTGGTGATTCCGCTCGGCGCCTGCAGCCTGTTCGGCGACAAGGACGTGCAGGCCCCGGACGAGCCTGCCGACAAGCTCTACAACGAAGGCGTCTATCTCCTGAACCAGAGGTCGTCCTACAAGGACGCAGCCAAGAAATTCCAGGAGGTCGAGCGCCAGCATCCGTATTCGGACTGGGCTCGCAAGGCGCTCATCATGTCGGCCTATGCGCATTACGAGGCGCGTGAGTTCGACGAGTCGATCGCCGCCGCACAGCGTTACGTCACCCTGCATCCCGGCAGTTCGGATGCGGCCTACGCCCAGTTCCTGATCGGCTCCTCGTATTACGACCAGATCATCGACATCACCCGCGATCAGGCGCGCACCGAGCGCGCCATGCAGGCGCTCGAGGAGGTGGTCCGCAAGTTCCCGAACACGGAATACGCGATCACCGCCAAGCGGAAGATGGAGATGGCGCGCGACCAGCTTGCCGGCAAGGAGATGCTGGTCGCCCGCTACTACATGGACAAGAAGGACTTCACCGGCGCGATCAACCGCTTCAAGATCGTCGTCACCCAGTATCAGACCACCCGTCACGTCGAAGAGGCGCTGATGCGTCTGACCGAGGCCTACATGACGCTGGGCGTGGTCGGAGAGGCGCAGACCGCAGCGGCCGTGCTGGGCCATAACTTCCCCGACAGCCGCTGGTACCAGGACGCCTATACGCTGGTGAAGGGGCGGGGTCTGGAGCCGCGGGAGGACCAGGGCTCCTGGATCAGCCGCGCATTCCGGCGGGTCGGACTGGGCTGACCGCCTGGAGCGGGGTCTGCGCACCGGCCGTCCACAGAAGCTCCGAACGCCATGCCCGCCGCGGCGGGCATCTGTATGATCGGCAGCCAGATTCGCGCGTCCGTCATCCGGCGGCCCGCGCGCCGCTTCCGTGTATCGCCCCGTGCAAGGACAGGCCATGCTGGCCCGACTCTCGATCCGCGACATCGTCCTGATCGACAGGCTCGACATCGATTTCGCCCCCGGCCTCTCCGTGCTCACCGGCGAGACCGGTGCGGGCAAGTCGATCCTGCTCGACGCCTTCGCACTCGCGCTCGGCGCGCGCGGTGACGCCACATTGGTCCGGCAGGGCGCGGACCATGGGCAGGTGACGGCGCTGTTCGAGCTGCCGGCAAAGCATCCGGCGCGCGCGCTGCTGGCGGATGCCGACATCGCCGCCGACGAGGCGCTCATCCTGCGCCGCGTGCAGTTCGCGGACGGCCGCACCCGCGCCTTCGTCAACGACCAGCCGGTCGGCGTGCAGGCGTTGCAAACGCTGGGCGCGGCGCTGGTGGAGATTCACGGCCAGCACGACGCCCGAGCTTTGGTCGATGCCGGCACGCACCGCCACCTGCTCGATGCCTACGGCCGCCTTGAGGCGGACGCGGCGGAGGTCGAGCGCCTGTGGCACGCCCGGCGCGACGCGGCCGCGGCGGTCGCGACCCACCGCGCCGAGGCGGAGCGCGCGGCGCGGGAGGCCGACTACCTGCGGCACGCCGCAGGCGAGCTGACGAAGCTCGCGCCCGAGGCGGGCGAGGAGACCGCGCTGGCCGAGCGCCGGACCGGAATGATGCAGGCCGAGAAGGTGGCGGGCGATCTCAAGGACGCGCTGGAGGCGGTGGCGGGTTCGTCCGCGCCGGGACCGGCGCTCGCGGCCGCGATGCGGCGGCTGGAGCGCCGCGCGGCGCAGGCTCCGGCGCTGATCGAGCCGGTGGTGAAGGCGCTCGACACCGCGTTCGGCGCGATCGAGGAGGCGCGCTCCAGCATCGAGGAGGCGCTGCGGCTTGCCGACCACGACCCGCACGAGCTGGAGCGGATCGAGGAGCGGCTGTTCGCGTTGCGCGCGGCGGGGCGCAAGTACAGCACGCCGGTCGACCGGCTGAGCGAGCTGGCGGAGAAATACGCGACCGACCTGGCCATGATCGACGCGGGGGCCGAACGGCTCGCGGCGCTGGAGACGGCTGCGCAGGAAACCGACGCGCGGTTCGCAAAAGCCGCGGCCAAGCTGTCGGCGGCGCGCCGCAAGGCCGCCGAGAAGCTCGACAAGGCGGTGAACGCCGAGCTGAAGCCGCTCAAGCTGGAGCGCGCGACGTTCTCCACCAACGTCGAAAGCGATCCCGCCGCGCCGGGGCCGAACGGCATCGACCGGGTCGAGTTCTGGGTGCAGACCAATCCCGGCACGCGGGCCGGCCCGATGATGAAGGTGGCCTCCGGCGGTGAGCTGGCGCGCTTCCTGCTGGCGCTGAAGGTCGTGCTGGCCGACCGCGGCTCGGCCCCGACGCTGATCTTCGACGAGATCGACACCGGCGTCGGCGGCGCGGTGGCGGATGCCATCGGCGTGCGGCTCGCGCGCCTGGGTTCGCGCGTGCAGGCGGTGGCGGTGACGCATGCGCCGCAGGTCGCAGCGCGCGCCTCGCAGCACTACCTGATCGCCAAGGACGCGCTCGACAAGGGCAAACGGGTCGCCACCCGCGTCACCGAGCTGCCGGCGGCGCGCCGCCGCGAGGAGATCGCGCGCATGCTGGCGGGCGCGGAGATCACCGAGGAGGCCCGCGCCGCGGCCGAGCGGCTGATCCGCACCGCGGCGGGATGATCCTTGATGGTTTCGCGTTACGCCCAAACCGCCGTGGAGAAGCTGAACCAGCGTCAGGCGAAGCTGGAGCACGTCCGGCTCGAAGCCGAGATCAGGCGGCACGACGAGAGCTATTACCAGAAGGACGCGCCCACGGTCTCCGACGCGGAGTACGACGCGCTGCGCCGCCGCTACGAGGCGATCGAGGAGCTTTTCCCGGACCTGCGCACGCTGGAGAGCCTCTCGCGCAAGGTGGGCGCCGCGCCCGCCCGCGGCTTCGCGAAGGTGCGTCATGCCGTGCCGATGCTCTCGCTGCAGAACGCCTTCGCCGAGGAGGACGTGGCGGATTTTGTCGGCCGCATCCGGCGCTTCCTCAACCTCAAGGACGACGAAGCGGTGGCGTTCACGGCCGAGCCCAAGATCGACGGCCTGTCGATGTCGCTGCGCTACGAGGACGGCGTGCTGGTGACGGCCGCGACCCGCGGCGACGGCTCGGAGGGCGAGGACGTCACCGCCAACGTCCGCACGCTCGGGGAGGTGCCGGAAAAGCTGAAGGGCCGCGACGTTCCGGCGGTCTGCGAGATCCGCGGCGAGGTCTACATGACCAAGTCCGCCTTCCTCGCGCTGAACCGGCGGCAGGCCGAGGCCGGCGGGCAGGTGTTCGCCAACCCGCGCAACTCCGCCGCCGGCTCGCTGCGCCAGAAGGACCCCGCGGTCACCGCCTCGCGGCCGCTGCACTTCTTCGCCTACGCCTGGGGCGAGATGAGCGCGCTGCCGGCAGACACGCAGTCCGGCATGATCGAGTGGCTGGGCAGGATAGGCTTCGAGACCAACCCGCTGTGGCGGATCTGCGGTTCGGTGGAGGCGATGATCGCGTTCCACCGCGAGATCGGCGAGCGCCGCGCCGTGCTCGAATACGACATCGATGGCGTCGTCTACAAGCTCGACCGTCTCGACTGGCAGGAGCGGCTCGGCTTCGTCTCGCGCAGCCCGCGCTGGGCGATCGCGCACAAGTTCCCGGCCGAGCAGG
>CAZZCV010000070.1:6404-16171 GCA_964653225.1 uncultured Rhodoplanes sp.
CGGCGCGCTCACGCCGGTCGCCAAGCTCGAGCCGGTCACGGTCGGCGGCGTGGTGGTGCAGAACGCCTCGCTGCACAACGAGGACTATATCAAGGGCATCGGCAACGACGGCGGGCCGATCCGCGAGGGCGTCGATATCCGGATCGGCGACACGGTGACGATCCAGCGCGCCGGCGACGTGATCCCGCAGATCGTCGGCGTGCTGCTCGACAAGCGGCCGAAGGGTGCGAAGCCCTACAGGTTCCCCGACAAGTGCCCCGCCTGCGGCAGCCATGCGGTGCGCGAGGAGGGCGAGGCGGTGCGGCGCTGCACCGGCGGGCTGGTGTGCCCGGCGCAGCAGGTCGAGCGGCTGCGCCATTTCGTGTCGCGCGACGCCTTCGACATCGAGGGCTTCGGCGAGAAGCAGGTGCAGGCGTTCTTCGCCGACGGGCTGGTCAGGTCGCCCGCCGACATCTTCACGCTGGCCGCGCGCGACGCCCGCGCCGCGACCAGGCTCGAGGATCGCGAGGGCTATGGCGAAACCTCGGTGCGCAATCTGTTCGCGGCCATCGACGCGCGGCGGACGATACCGCTGAACCGCCTGATCTACGGGCTCGGCATCCGCCATGTCGGCGCGACCAACGCGCGGCTCCTGGCGCTGCACTACGGCTCGTTCGAGGCGCTGCGGGACGCCGCGCGCGCGGCCGTGCCGCCGGCTCCGAAGGCCGAACGCGAGAAGGGCGACAAGGGCAACGACGAGTGGCGCGAGCTGAACGCGATCGAGGGCGTGGGGGCTGTGGTGGCGCAGGCGCTGGTCGAGTTCTTCAAGGAGCCGCGCAACGGCGAGGCGCTGGACGCGCTGCTGGCGGAGATCGAGCCGCAGCCGATGGAGGCGGTGAAGCGCGACACCCCTGTCGCCGGAAAAACGGTGGTCTTCACCGGCACGCTGGAGAAGATGACGCGCGACGAGGCCAAGGCGATGGCCGAGCGGCTGGGCGCCAAGGTGTCGGGCTCGGTGTCGAAGAAGACCGACTATCTGGTCGCGGGACCGGGCGCGGGCTCCAAGCTCGCCGAGGCCAAGAAGCACGGCGTCACGGTGATGACCGAGGACGACTGGTTCGCGCTGGCAGGCCGCAGGTCGCCAGAGCACGATCCTGAAACGTGACGACCGGTTTTCGGAAACGATCGCATCCGACAAAAAGCTGAGCGGCGGGTCCGTTCGACACGGTTGAATCAGACCCGTCGCCGCGGCCCGAGCCACGCGAAGGCCGTCGCCAGGCACGCCACCAGCGCCGCCATGCTCAGCGACAGCGGAATCGCGGAGGCGGCGCTCGCCAGCAGCATGCCGGAGAGCTGCACGCAGGCCGCGCCGAAGCCCATCTGCATGAAGCCCATGATGCCGGCGGCGGTGCCGGCCGCCTGCGGCCGCACGCTGACCGCGCCGGCGATCGCACCCGGCAGCATCAGGCCGTTGCCGTAGGCGATGATCCCCTGGGGCAGGAAGATGATGACCGGGCCCCACTCGTGCGCGAACACCGCGAGCAGGACCGCCAGCGATACGCCGGCGGCCTCGAAGCCGATGCCCCACCAGATCAGCCGGTTGGCTCCCGTCCGTGCCGCAAGCCGCGACGCGGAGTAGTTGCCGGCCATGTAGCCGACCGAGGACAGCGCGAACCAGACGCCGAGCTCGGCCGAGCTGCGGCCCATCAGCGACACGACGATGTGCGGCCCGCCGCCCAGGAACGCGAAGAACGTCGCGGAGCCGAACATGCCGGCCGTCACATAGGCCCAGAACATGCGACTGGTGGCGAGCTGCGCCAGATCGTGCCCAAAGCCGCGGCGCTCGCCCGGCGGTGGCGCGTTGAGGTGCCGCGTCTCCGGCAGCGTCAGTGCGATCCAGAGCATGACCGCGCCGCTGGTGACGGCGGTGAACGCGAAGATCGACGGCCAGCCGAAGCTGGTGTCGAGAATGCCGCCGATCAGCGGACCGAAGGTCGGCACCGCGATCATCACGGTCGCGACCAGCCCGAGGATCGAGGCCGCGCGGTCGCGCTCGAACAGGTCGCGGATGATGGCGCGGCTGACCACGATGCCGGTCGAGGCGCCGACCGCCTGCAGGATGCGCGCGGCGATCAGGCTCTCCACGGTGGCCACCACGATGGCGAGCAGGCTCACCGTCGCGGTCAGGCCCAGTCCGGCGATCAGCACCGGCCGGCGGCCGAAGCGGTCGGACAGCGGGCCCATCACGAGCTGCGCGCAGGCGAGACCGACCAGGAACAGCGAGACCGTGAGCTGGAGCGTGGCGGCGTCCGAGCCCAGCCGCTGCGAGAGCTGCGGCAGGGCGGGCACCAGGATGTTGAGCGTGGTCGGGCCGATCGAGGTCGCCGCCATCAACAGCAGAAGAAGGCTCCACGGCCGGGAGCCGGATGCGCGGGCGCGCTCCTGCAGGCGTCTTGCGGGATCGTCGGTCACGATGCGGTCCGGCTCAGCCAAAGGTCAGCGGCCGGGTCGCGATGTCGAGCCAGGGCAGGGTGTCCTCGTCCACCAGGGGATAAAGCGCGCCTGCCACCCGCGCGTGGTAGATCTCCATCCACGAAACCTCGCCGGCCGTCAGCATGCCGGCGTCGATCAGCCGCTGGTCGATCGGGCACAGCGTCAGCGTCTCGAACGTGTTGAGTGGCCGCTCGCCGTCGGGCGCGGGCGGGGCCTCCGTCACCAGCACCAGGTTCTCGATCCGGATGCCGTATTCCCCGGCCTTGTAGTAGCCGGGTTCGTTGGACAGGATCATGCCGCGCCGGAGCGCGACGTTGCCGAGCTTGGAGATGCGAGCGGGCCCCTCGTGCACCGAAAGATAGCTGCCGACGCCGTGCCCGGTGCCGTGGTCGAAGTCGAGCCCGGCCTTCCAGAGATGGCGGCGCGCGAACGGATCGAGCTGCGCGCCGGTGGCGCCCTCCGGGAAGATCGCGCTCGCGATGGCGATGTGGCCCTTGAGCACGCGGGTGAAGCGGTCGCGCATCTCGGCCGTGGGTTCGCCGACCGGGATCGTGCGGGTGATGTCGGTGGTGCCATCCTCGTACTGGCCGCCGGAGTCGATGAGGAACAGGTCGCCCGGCCGGATCCGCCGGTTGGTGGCGCGGGTGACGCGGTAATGCACGATCGCGCCGTTGGGGCCGGCGCCGGAGATGGTCGGGAACGAGACGTCCTTGAGCGCGCCGGTGTCGCGGCGGAAGCTTTCCAGCGCCTCCACGGCGTCGATCTCGGTCAGGTTGCCGCTGGGCGCCTCGCGGTCGAACCAGGCGAGGAAGCGCGCCATGGCTGCGCCGTCGCGCAGGTGCGCGGCCTTCGCGCCCTCGATCTCGACCGGGTTCTTGACCGCCTTCATGGCGGTGATCGGATCGTCGCCGCGGATCGCCTTGCCGCCCTCCGAGGTGACGATGCGCGCGATCGCATCGGCCGCCGTGGCCTGGTCGAGCCGCACGGTCTTCTTCGAGATGCCGAGCGCCGTGAGCTGCCGCGTGAACTCGCCGGGGGCGAGGATGTCGGCTATCTCCTCGAGCTTGTGGCGCACCGCGTTGGTGAGCTTGGCGCCATCGACGAACAGGACCGGCCGCTCCTCCTTCGGCAGGATCGCAAACGCGAGCGGCAGCGGCGTATGCGCCACGTCGGAGCCGCGGATGTTGAAGGCCCAGGCGAGGTTGTGCGGATCGGAGATCACCAGCGCGTCGGCGCGCATGGCCGCGATCTCGGTGCGGATGCGCGCGAGCTTGGAGTTGGCGTATTCGCCGGAGTAGCGCAGGTCGTGCAGCACCACGGGTCCCGAAGGCGCGGCGGGACGGCCGGTCCAGAGCGCGTCCACCGGATTGGACTCGACGGGCACGAAGGTGCCGCCGGCGTTGGTGCAGGCCCGCGCCAGCCGTTCGGCCGCCTCGGCGGTGTGCAGCCAGGGATCGTAGCCGAGCTTCGCGCCGTCCGGCAGATTGCGCTCCAGCCATTGGGACGGCGGCGTCTCGGTGATGTGGACGATGCCGAAGACCTGGGCGTCGGCCTGCTCGCCCGCCTGAAGCGTATAGCGGCCGTCCACGAACAGGACGGCCCGGTCCTCCAGAACGATGGCGCAGCCGGCCGACCCGGTGAAACCGGTGAGCCAGGCCAGCCGCTCGTCGCAGGGCGGGACGTATTCGTTCTGGTGGCGGTCGGCGCGTGGCAGGATGAAGCCGTTCAGGTCGCGCTTTTTCAGCTCGGCTCGCAGCGCTTCGACGCGCGGGCCGGTGGCGGCGGGTTCGGGATCGTCGAACGACTGGAATCGGGCTTCGAACATTTGCCGGCAATCTATGGGGCGGGCCGCGGGCGGGCAATCGCGCCCGTCGCATGGCCTCCGCCGGGCCGTGCGGCCTGTTTTGGTGCGATGCGAAATATTCGGTCCGGCGCGGGCTGTTTCAGGACCGGATCGTTTCAGGAAGTGATGTTGAATCTTCTTTGTTTATGATGGTTTGGCGGGTGTGCCATGCGCCTCTGGGGATTTTCCGCAACGCAAAATATTCCTATGTTGCATTGCGAAGGAAGCCGGACGGCGAGGGGATCGCCGGCGGTTTTCCCACGGGAAAGGAGAATCCCCATGTCGATCGCCACTTATGACCGCGCGGCCGTTGCGGCCGCCGCCGCACCGGCGCCCGCCCGCGAGGGCCGCGGCCTGTTCGTGCGCCTCTTCGATCTGATGGTCGAGTCGCGCATGCGCCACGCCTGCGAGGAGATCGCCCGCTATCGCCTCCGGCTTCCGGCCGATTCCGAACGGGCGGCCTCCCGGCCGGCCGCGTGCTGCGGCGATCCGCTTCCCGCCGCGCGCTGAGCCGTCAAGCCTCCGGTGCCATCCGCCTTCACGCGAACGTGTTTGCCGCCCCGCCCGGCCGCCGGACGGGGCGGCGGCCGTCTGGCAGGGCGGAACGCTCATGCGGCCGCGGCGCATGAGCCATGCGGTGGCCTCGCGGCATAACCGGCAGGGCTGCGGGGTCAGTCTCATACGGCCCGCGAATCCGGCGGCCGGCTTCGCGATGGTGAGGAGGGCATGATGGGTGCGCTCGCTTGCGACACCGCGGCATCGGCGGAAACCTTCGACCGGAATCCGCTGCTGCGCCTGCTCGACGCCCTCGCCGAGCGGCAGATGCGCCATTCGCTCGACGTGATCGGGCGCAGTCAGCGCGCCCGCGCCTCCATCAGCAGCGTGACCCAGCCGTCCAGTTCCAGCGAGCGGCCGAGCATCAGTCCCTGCGAACGATAGGCCGAGATGGCCGCGTCCGCGTGCGCGGTCATCAGCCCGGACAGGATCACGTCGGCGTTGGGCGACAGCGCGCGCGCCATCGGCGCGGCCAGCCGCTTGAGCGGCGACAGCAGGATGTTGGCGAACACCAGGTCGAACGGCGCGCGGGCCGCGATCTGCGGCGCGCCGAGCCCGGCGGCATGCACGCATTCCACCAGCGGGCCGACCCGGTTCAGCGCGCAGTTCTCGCGCGCGACCCGCACCGACATGCGGTCGATGTCGGAGGCCAGAACCGGAGTCTTCCAGAGCTTCGCCGCGGCAATCGCCAGCACGCCGGTTCCGGTGCCGAGGTCGAGGATGCGGCGCGGCCGCTTGCGCCGGGCGAGATGGTCGAGCATCAGCAGGCAGCCGCGCGTGGTGCCGTGGTGGCCGGTGCCGAAGGCGAGAGCGGCCTCGATCTCGATGCCGAGCCCGGACGGCGGCACCCGGTCGCGGTCGTGCGCGCCGTGCACCATGAAGCGGCCGGCCGGGACCGGCTTCAGCCCTTCGAGGCTGGACTTCACCCAGTCCTTCGCGGCCACGGTCTCGATCGTCAGGCTGGCTGCGAGCCTGTCCCCGCTGTCATCCCCGGCGGCCAGCACCACGAGGCCGCGCAGCGCCTCCACGTCCGGCTGCTCGCCGAAATGCGCCTCCACCTGCCAGGCGCCGTCCGGCATCTCGAAGGCGCCGCAGGCGGCGGCGTCGGGATCGTAGGCCTCGGCCAGAAAGCCCGCGATCCGGCGCGCCTGGGCCTCGGGCGCGGTCAGGCGGGCGACGACGGTGGCGGCGTTCGGGATCGTGTTCTGCGCGCGGGTCACAGGCTCTTATGCACGGCCGCCCGGCCGGCTTCCACAGCATTTTCCACCGGCCGTCCCCAGCCTTGTCCGGGACTTGTCGACCGAAGCCGCAAGCCGCGGCGCCGGCCCGGATTCATGGTACGAGGCGGCGGCAGCCGGAAAGGGACGACCGCATGAACTCCGAGGACAAGGCCGCCTGCGCCGAGACCGTGCAGGCCTGGGGCTTCGCCCGCGACCAGGGCCGCTGGGACGACCTGCGCGCCACCTTCCATCCGGACGGCACGATCCATGTGTCGTGGTTCAAGGGCCCGTTCGCGGATTTCGTCGAGCGCTGCATCGCCAACTGGGGCAAGGGCTCGTCGGCCAAGCATCTCCTGTGGCCGGCGCGCGTGCGCGGGCAGGGCGGGCGCGCGATCTCGGAGACCAACACGGCGATCCTGGTGCGCCAGACCATCGACGGCGTGGCGGTGGACCTGACCTCCTACGCGCGCTTCCTCGACCGGCACGAGAAGCGCGGCGGCGCGTGGAAGATCGTCGAGCGCGCCTGCGTCTACGAGTTCGACCGGCTCGACCCGGTGGAGCCCTCGGAGCGGTTCGCCGCGCTGCTGGCGGGCGCGGACGCCGCGCGCTTTCCGGCGGCCTACCGTTACATGGGCTATCGCGTCGACGCCTCCGGCCGCGCGCTCGCCGAGCCGGTGCATTACGACGGCCGTGCGGAGACCGAGGCGCTCAGGCAGCGCTACGAGGATTGGATCAGGGGGTAGGCTGCCGCGTCCTTGGCGACGCGGGCGATGCCACCCTCTCCCACAAGGGGAGAGGGTGAGCCTGCCTGCCTGATCGGGACGTCAGGCCAGCGGCTTGCCGCGCACGTCGGCGGCGCGCTCGATCTTCACCAGCACGCCGATGCCGGTGTCGGCCCCGACATGGGTCTGCTCGCGCGGGGTGAGCCGCTGGAAGATCGCGTCGTGCACGGGACCACTCTCGTGCAACTCGGCCTTGCCGTAGAAGCGCAGGAAGCCGGATTCGAGCACGCCGTCGCGCTGCGCCTTGAAGTTGGCGTAGATCACGCAGACCCGGTTGTCGTGGCCGAGGTTCTCCAGCGCCTGCTTCTTCGAGCGCTCCCAATAGGCGAGATGCTCGTCGTCGAACACCAGCATGCTGCCCTTGGGCGAGATGTTGGGGCCATCCGGTCCCTGGGTGGCGACGAGGCAGGGCGCACCGTCGGTCCAGGCGTTGTAGATCAGGTCGCGGATTTTCTGGCTGATCGGCACGGCGATGTCCCCCCTTGCAGCGTTTGCGTCCATCAATAATGCGGCGGCGGGGACTCCGGCAAGGCCGGAATGGAGGCGTCGTCCATCTCCTGCACCCGCTCCCGAAGCCGGCGCAGCTCCAGCATCAGGGTCTCGATCTCCTTCCATTGCGCGGTGATCGTGGCGTTGAGATCCTCGATCGCGCGGTCCTGGTGGGCGATGCGGATTTCCAGCTCGTCGATCCGTTCGCCCAGCGGGCCGGTCCCGGACATGGCGTTCACACCGGCTCGACGAAGGAATCCACCACCCGCTTCTCGCCGGCCTTGTCGAAGGCGATGGTGAGCTTGTTGCCGTCCACGGCGGTGACGTTGCCGTTGCCGAATTTCAGGTGGAACACCCGGTCGCCGATGGAGAAGGCCGAGGCGACGCCGGTGGATTTGGCGACCAGCTCGCCCTCGATGGTGAGCGGGCCGCGGCGCGGCTGCGCCTTGCGGCGCGGGGGAGGGGATGACGAAGACAATGAATCATCGTCATAGCTGTCCTGCGCGTAGTCGAGCGAATCGTCACCCACTCCGGCTTCGCCGTAGCGCGGCGCGCCGGTCTCCGAGAAGCCGCCGCGTCCCTTGTTCGCCTGCGCGCGCTGCCAGCCGGGCGTGCCGTAGCTCGATCCGAAGGCGGGGGCGCGGTCGAAGCGCGAGACGCCGAGGCCCGCGCGCGCGCCGAAGTCGCCGGGCGCCTCCGTCACCTCGACGTTGGCTTCGGGCAGTTCGTCGAGGAAACGGGAGGGGATGTTGGTCTGCCACAGCCCGTGGGTGCGGCGGTTGGTGGCGAAGTGGATCTTGGCGCGCTTGCGCGCCCGCGTGATGCCGACGTGGGCGAGGCGGCGCTCCTCCTCCAGCCCGGCGCGGCCCTGTTCGTCGAGGGCCCGCTGATGCGGAAACAGGCCCTCCTCCCATCCGGGCAGGAACACGGTGTCGAACTCCAGCCCCTTGGCCGAGTGCAGGGTCATGATGTTGACCTTGTCCTGCTCCTCGCCGCGCTCGGTGTCCATCACCAGGGAAATGTGCTCGAGGAACCCGGCCAGGTTCTCGAACCCGTCCATCGAGCGCACCAGCTCCTTGAGGTTCTCCAGCCGGCCCGCGGCGTCGGCGGAGCGGTCCTTCTGCCACATCTCGGTGTAGCCGGATTCGTCGAGCACGATCTCGGCCAGCTCGGTGTGCGGCAGCGTCTCCTTCTGCCGGGTCCAGCGCGCGAAATTCTCCGTCAGCGCGCGCAGCGAGGAGCGCGCCTTGGGCTTCAGCTCGTCGGTCTCCACGATGGCGCGCGCGGCCTCCAGCATCGGCACGCGGCGCCTGCGGGCGTGGTCGTGGACGATCTGGACGGTGGCGTCGCCGAGGCCGCGCTTGGGCGTGTTGACGATACGCTCGAAAGCGAGGTCGTCGGACGCCGAATTGATGACGCGCAGATAGGCCAGCGCGTCGCGGATTTCCGCGCGCTCGTAGAACCGCGGGCCGCCGATCACGCGATAGGGCAGGCCGAGCGTGACGAAGCGGTCTTCGAACTCGCGCATCTGGAACGAGGCGCGCACCAGGATGGCGATCTGGTCGAGCGTGTGGCCCTTGCCGTGCAGCGCCTCGATCTCGTCGCCGATGGTGCGGGCCTCCTCCTCGGAGTCCCACGCGCCGGTGACCGTGACCTTCTCGCCCGGCGCGTCCTCGGTGTGCAGCGTCTTGCCGAGCCGGCCCTCGTTGTGCGCGATCAGGTGCGCGGCCGCGGCGAGGATGTGGCCGGTGGAGCGGTAGTTGCGCTCCAGCCGGATCACCGTCGCGCCGGGGAAGTCGTGCTCGAAGCGCAGGATGTTGTCGACCTCCGCGCCGCGCCAGCCGTAGATCGACTGGTCGTCGTCGCCGACGCAGCAGATGTTGCGGGGCATGGCCGCCTCGGCCTCACCCTTCGAGACGCTCGGGCTCTGCCCTCGGTCCTCAGCGTGAGGCCTTGCGACCGGCGCGGACTGTTCCTTCTCATCCTGAGGAGCCGCGCGCAGCGCGGCGTCTCGAAGGATGAGGGCCTGCTGCTGCGGTTTCTGCGCGATCAGCCGCAGCCACAGATACTGCGCGACGTTGGTGTCCTGATACTCGTCGACGAGAATGTACTTGAACCGTTGCTGGTACTGCGCCAGCACCTCCGGGTTCTCGCGGAACAGCCGGATCATCTCCAGCAGCAGGTCGCCGAAGTCGGCGGCGTTGAGCACCTTCAGCCGCTCCTGGAACGCCTGGTAGAGCTTCTTGCCGCGGCCGTTGCCGAAGCTCGCGGCCTCGCCGGCCGGCACCTGGTCGGGCGTCAGCCCGCGGTTCTTCCACTGGTCCAGCAGGCCCGCGAACATCCGTGCCGGCCAGCGCTTGTCGTCGATGCCCTCGGCTTCGAGAAGCTGCTTGATCAGCCGGATCT
>CAZZCV010000071.1:0-16119 GCA_964653225.1 uncultured Rhodoplanes sp.
AAGATGAAGCTGCGCGACGGCAGCGAGATCGAGATTCACAATCCGGTCGACATGCCGGACGTGATGAAGATCCTCGAGATCCACGAGCCGTGGATCGAGGCCACGATCCTGACGCCCGACGAGTATCTGGGCGCGGTGCTCAAGCTGTGCCAGGACCGCCGCGGCGTGCAGGTCGAGCTGACCTATGTCGGCAGCCGCGCGATGGCGAAATACAACCTGCCGCTCAACGAGGTGGTGTTCGACTTCTACGACCGGCTGAAGTCGGTGTCGAAGGGCTACGCCTCGTTCGACTATCACCTGACCGACTACAAGCCCGCCGACCTCGTGAAGATGCAGATCCTCGTCAACGACGAGCCGGTGGACGCGCTTTCCATGCTGGTGCACCGCACCCGCGCCGAAAGCCGCGGCCGCGCCATGGTGGAGAAGCTCAAGGAGTTGATCCCGCCGCACATGTTCCAGATCCCGATCCAGGCCGCAATCGGCGGCAAGATCATCGCCCGCGAGACCGTGCGCGCGCTGCGCAAGGACGTCACCGCCAAGTGCTACGGCGGCGACGCCACCCGCAAGCGCAAGCTTCTCGAAAAGCAGAAGAAGGGCAAGAAGCGGATGCGCCAGTTCGGCAAGGTGGACATCCCGCAGGAGGCGTTCATCGCGGCTCTGAAGGTGGACGTCTGATGCCTCGCCTTTCCCCGTCGCAGGTGGAACGCTGAGCCCGCGCTGGCGAGCCATGCAGGACGGCGACCTGCGCCGGGTCGCGGAAATCGCCGCCGCCGTGCATCCCGCCTATCCGGAGGACGTCGCGGTGTTCGCCGAGCGGCTGCAGCTGCACCCTGCGGGCTGCCATGTGCTCGCCGACGGAAACGACGCGCTGCTGGGCTATGTGCTGAGCCATCCGTGGCTGTTCGGTGCGCCGCCGGCGCTCAACGCGCTGCTCGGCGTGCTGCCCGAGCGGCCGACCACCTATTACCTGCACGACATCGCTCTGCTGCCGCAGGCGCGCGGCGGCGGCTTCGCCAACGGCATGGCACGCAGCATCGTCTACGAGGCGCGCGCAGCCGGCTTCGCCAACGTGTCGCTGGTGGCGGTCAACGCCTCCGGCCCGTTCTGGGAGAAGCACGGCTTCCGGATCGTGGACGATCCGGTGCTGGCGGCGAAGCTGCGCAGCTACGACGCGCAGGCCCGCCTGATGATGCGGGATCTCTAGGGCACGATCCGGAAAAGCGGGAACCGGTTTCCTTCGGGATCACGCCCCAAACGCGAGAAAACGGGCTCGGGGTGATTCACTCTCAACGAATCCGGCCCTGGTCCGCCGCCCGCTGCGGCCGGCCGCTATCCGTCGATCACCGCCACGCCCTGGATCTCGATCAGCATACCAGGCCGGGCGAAGTTCGACACCGTGATGAGCGCGCTCGCCGGAAACCGGCCGTCCGGGAAGAAGCCCTTGCGCATCTCCACGAACCTGTCGCCCTGCCGCGGATCGAGGATGAAGACCGTCATCGTCACCATGTCGGCGAGGCGGCCGCCGGTGCGCTGCAGCGTCTTGTCGAGCAGGTTGAAGATGGTGGTGACCTGCGCCTCGAAGTTTCCGGCGATGTCGTTGCCATGCTCGTCGCGCAGCGCGGTCTGGCCGGCGAGCCAGACGGTCTTGCCGCCCCGCGTGATCACCGCCGGCGAATAGGCGCGCAGCGCCTGCTGCTCGCTCTTCTCCAGATACTCGGCCATCGACGTCTCCTCCCTTTATCCTTCCGAAGCCCGCACTGTCGCGGAACCTCGCCGCGACCGCAACGTTTCCCATCGAACATCGCCTTCGGAGGATGTCTCATGCCACGCGGCGACAAGTCGAGCTACACCGGCAAGCAGAAGCGCAAGGCCGAGCACATCGAGGAGGGATACGAACGCCGCGGCGTTCCCAGCAAGGAGGCCGAGCGGCGCGCCTGGGCCACGGTCAACAAGGAAACCGGCGGCGGCAAGAAGAGCGGCTCGGGCCGCGGCAAGGCGGAAAACCGCAGCGCCTCGCGCAAGGGCGGCAAGCTCGGCGGCCCTGCCGCGGCAAGACGGCCGGCGGCGGCCCGCAAGGCCTCCGCGAAGAAGGCCGCCCGCACGCGCAAGCGGCGGGCCTCCTAGGAGCGGGTGCCGCCCCTGACGCGCCGCGCGGCGGCTTCGACGGGAGCGGCCTGCGGCGCAACGGCGGGCACCGCCCCGGTGGTGACGGGACCGGCCTGCACGGGAGCTTCGGGCGCGCGCGCCGTGGTCTCGCGGACGGACGGTGCGGCGGTCGCCGTCACCGCCTTCGGCTCGGATGCAGGCGCGTCCTTCGGCACGCGCGCCGCGACATGGCTGTCGTTCGAGACGACGACAGCCGTGTTCGCGGGCCCATGCTTCTTCACCAGATCGAACAGCACCGCGGCGTCGCGCGGGTGCAGCCGCACGCAGCCCTTGGACGCCCGGCGGCCGAGCTGCGAGATCTTGTTGGTGCCGTGCACCGCGTAATTGCCGTGGAAGAAGATCGAATACGGCATCGGCGCCATGCCGTATTTGCGCGAGGCCCATTTGCGTTCCAGCCGCTGCGGCTTGAACGCGCCGGCCGGAGGACCTCCGCCGGTTCCGGTCGAGACCACGAAACGGTGCGCCTCGATGCCGTCCACCAGCACCGACATGCTCTGCGTCGCCTTGTTGACGCTGACCACCACCTCGGCCGGGGCCGGTACCGCCGGCTGCGCCATGCAACAGGCGGCGCCGATCAGCAAACCCGCAAACAGGCGACGACGCATCGGTTCCCCCGCCGGACGAATCTCACAGGCTGACACCGGCAAGTGTGTCGCGCGGTGTCGCGATGTAAAGATTCCCCCGGCGGAATGCCGTGCATAACCGCGGCCTGCGGCGTCAGCGCGCGCGCGTGGCGATCATCTGGCGGTCGGCGATCACGATGCGGGTGCGGGCCATGCCGCGCTGCTTCACCATCTCGAACAGCGCCGAGGCGTGGCGCGGGTGCAGCCGCACGCAGCCCTTGGACGCCCGGCGGCCGAGCCGCGAAACCTGGTCGGTGCCGTGGATGGCGAAGCCGTGATGGAAGAAGATCGAATACGGCATCGGCGCCCAGTCGTAGGTGCGCGAGAAGTATTTGCGGTGCATGCGCTGCGGCCGGAACGTGCCGGTGGGCGGGCCGCCCTGCGTTCCGGTAGAGACCGGCCAGACGTGCCGCACCCGGCCGTCGACCGCGACGGTCATGCGCTGCGACGCCTTGTCCACGGAGATGAAGATATCGGCCTGAGCAGAGCCCGATCCCGCGACCGGACCAGCCAGACATGCCATAAGCAACGCAACGGCGAAGCGTTTCACGACGAACCTCAGCAGGCCCCTGCATTCGCCGCATCTATGGTTAACGTGCCTTAACCAATGGGGCTTGTAAAGAGCGCGGAGCGGCCGTGAAATCAAACAACACCTTGGCAGACTGCGACATTTTCAGCATCGGCCACTCCAACCACCCGATCGGCCGGTTCGTGGAATTGCTCGAGAACAACCGGATCGCGGCGGTGGCGGACGTGCGCTCGGTGCCGTCCTCCGGGCGCTATCCATGGTTCTCGCGCGAGCCGCTGGAGAACAAACTGGCCAAGCACGGCATCGCCTACATTCCGGCCGGGGGACCGCTCGGCGGCCGCCCGCGCGACCCCAGGCTGTTCCGCGATGGCGTCGCCGACTACGAGGCCATGGCGAAGACACCCCAGTTCCAGTCCGCGCTCGACCGCATCGCCGGCGAGGCGCAGCAGCGCCGCCTGTGCCTGATGTGCGCGGAGCGCGAGCCGCTCGACTGCCACCGCTGCCTGCTGGTGGGCCGGGCGCTGGCCGAACGCGGCCTGCGGGTCGGCCACATTTTGCAGGACGGCAGCGTGGAGCCGCACCGGGCGACCGAGGAGCGGCTGCTGGAACTCTCGCCGGACCCGGACCTGTTCACCCTCGACATGCAGGCCTGGCTCGCCGCAGCCTATCGCAAGCGGGCACGGTCGGTTGCTCACAAGGCTTAACCAAGCGCGCCATCCCCGCTTCTCGCGCTGCGGGCGTCCGCGCTAAAGTGCGCGTATGGCACGCCTGCTGATTCGCACCCTGCTGCTCGTGCTCGCCGGCTGCTCCGCGGCTGGGGCGCAGACCGTGGGCTCGCTCCAGCCCAAGCCGCTGCCGCCGGTCAACTTCAACGATCCCAAGGTTCCCGCCAAGGAGCTGTTCGGCCGCAAGCCGAATCCCGCGCCGATGGCGGCACGCGCGATCGGCTATTACACCGCCGGCTGCCTCGCCGGCGGCGTCGCCATGCCGGTCAACGGCGAGACCTGGCAGGTGATGCGGCTGTCGCGCAACCGCAACTGGGGCCACCCCAACCTCGTCGCCTTCCTCGAACGCTTCGCGAAGCAGGCGCCGGACGCCGGCTGGCGCGGGCTTCTGGTCGGCGACATGGCGCAGCCGCGCGGCGGGCCGATGCTCACCGGGCACTGGAGCCATCAGGTCGGACTCGACGCCGACATCTGGTTCACGCCGATGCCGGAGAAGGAACTCACGCGCGAAGAGCGCGAGACCACGATGGCGACCAACATCGTCGCCGACGACTGGAACGACGTGAACCCGCAGATCTGGTCGCCGGCGCATATCGCCGTGCTGCGCCTTGCGGCGCAGGACCGCGAGGTCGAGCGCGTGCTGGTCAACCCGGCGATCAAGAAGGCCCTGTGCCGCGACGTGACGGGCGACCGGCGCTGGCTGGGCAAGGTCCGGCCGGTGGGCGGCCACAACTATCACTTCCACGTCCGCATCGCCTGCCCCGCCGGCCAGAGCGGCTGCAAGCCGCAGCCCCCCGTGAAGGGCGACGACGGCTGCGGCGAGGAGCTGGACTGGTGGTTCTCCAAGGAGGCCCGCACGCCCCGGCCCGGCCCCAAGCGCCAGCCGCTGCGCATGAGCGCGCTGCCGGCGGCCTGCCGGCAGGTGGTGATGGCGCCTTGAGCTGGAATTCCCTTTATCGCGTTTTCTTCACGCGAACCGGTTCCCACTTCGCTCGGAAACGCTCTATCGCTGCACCCACAGCAGCAGCGCCACGCCGAGAACGATCAGGGACATGCCGAACGCCTCGCGCGGCGTGGTCTTCTGCCGGAACACGAAATACGAGATCGCCTGCGCGAAGATCACCTCCACCAGCGCCAGCGTGCGCACGTTGGCGACGCTGGCCAGCGCGAAGGCCAGGAACCAGAACTCGGACGCGGTCGCGCCCATGAAGCCCGCGAACACCGAGGGCCGCCAGTTCCGGAAGATCGCCGCAAGCACCGCACGGTCGCGCAGCATCAGATAGAGCGTCAGGATCGCGGCCTGCAGGATCAGCCCGACCGTCACCGTGTAGGTGGCGGCCATCACGAAGCCCGGAAACTCCAGCGACAGGATCGCGCCGCGATAGCCCGTCGCCGACAGCGCGAACATCGAGCCGGCGGCGAGTCCCAGCAGCGTCGGCCGCAGGCTCATGGGCCCGGCGATCTTGGGCGCCGCGCCCGCGCGTCCCTTGAACGACATCAGCACCACGCCGGCGGTGGCGATCACGATCGCCGCGGCCATGCCGAGCGTCAGCGGATCGCCGAGAAAGATCAGGCCGAACACCGCCGCCTGGATCGCCTCGGTCTTGATGTAAGCGATGGTGACCACGAACGAGCGGTCGTTCATCGCCGCCAGCATCAGCGCGGTCGCGGCGATCTGCGCCAGCGCGCCGAGCAGCACCCACGGCACGAACACCAGTCCGGGCCGGGGCAGGTGCCCGCCGGCCGCGCCCCAGACCGCGGCGAGGATCAGGATCGCGAACGGCGCGCCGAACAGGAACCGGACATGGGTGGCGCCGACCGTGCCGAGCTTCGCCGTCAGCTCGCGCTGCATGGCGTTGCGCACGGTCTGGCCTGCGGCCGCCAGCAGCGTGAAGACGATCCAGAGCGAGCCCGTGGCGATCAAGCGTTCCGCTCCGCGGTCAGCATGTAGTTCACGTCCGTGTCGCGCGACAGCGACCAGCGGTCGGCCAACGGATTATAGACCACGCCGCGCTCGTCGATCACCCGCAGGCCGCCCTGCGCAAGCGCGATCTCCAGTTCGTTCGGCGTCACGAACTTGTCCCACTGGTGGGTGCCGACCGGCAGCCAGCGCAGGATGTATTCGGCGCCGACGATGGCCAGCGCGAAGCTCTTGAGCGTGCGGTTCAGCGTGGCCGCGATCATCAGCCCGCCGGGCTTCACCATCTCGGCGCAGCGGCCGACGAACAGGGCGACGTCCGAAACGTGCTCCACCACCTCCATCGCCAGCACCACGTCGAAGCGCTCGCCGGCGTCGGCCAGCGCCTCGGCCGTGGTGGCCCGATAGTCGATGGCGAGGCCCGATTCCGAGGCGTGGACGCGGGCCGCCTCGATGTTGGCCTCGGACGGGTCCGCTCCGACCATGTCCGCGCCGAGCCGGGCAAGCGGCTCCGACAGGATGCCCGCGCCGCAGCCGATGTCGAGGATGCGCAGCCCCGCCAGCACGTCGAGCCGCTTGGGGTCGCGGCCGAAACGCTCCACCGCCTGCTCACGGATGTAGCCCAGCCGCACCGGGTTGAACTTGTGTAGCGGCGCCATCTTGCCGCGCGGGTCCCACCATTCCGCGGCCATCGCGGAAAAGCGGGCGACCTCGGCCTCGTCCACGGTCGAGGCCCCGCCCCCGGCCGGTCGTGCGTCGCCAGCAGCCATCGGACACCTTCCCAAAGGCGCGGTTGCAGCCTGCAAACCCCGCCGGTATGTATACGCGCCTTTTTGCGCCCCGCGCGGGCTATAGCCTAGACCTGTGCCAATTCAAGGACTTCCGGAAATCCAATGGCCCGGCTCGTGATGAAATTCGGCGGCACCTCGGTCGCCGACATCGACCGCATCCGAAACGTGGCGCGGCATGTCAAGCGCGAGGTCGACGCCGGCCACGAGGTCGCCGTGGTGGTCTCGGCCATGTCCGGCAAGACCAACGAGCTGGTGGGCTGGTGCAAGGCCGCCTCGCCGCTGCACGACGCCCGCGAATACGACGCTGTGGTGGCCTCTGGCGAGCAGGTCACGTCCGGCCTGCTGGCGATCACGCTGGAGGGCATGGGGATCAACGCCCGCTCCTGGCAGGGCTGGCAGCTTCCCATCCATACGTCTGACGCGCACGCCTCCGCCCGCATCCTCGACATCAACGGCGAGGAGCTGGTGAAGCGCTTCAAGGAGCGCAAGGAGGTCGCGGTGATCTCCGGCTTCCAGGGCGTGCACAAGGAGACCGGCCGCATCACCACACTTGGGCGCGGCGGCTCCGACACTTCGGCGGTCGCCGTGGCGGCCGCGATCGGGGCCGAGCGCTGCGACATCTACACGGACGTGGACGGCGTCTACACCACCGACCCGCGCGTGGTGCCCAAGGCCCGGCGCATGGACCGGATCGCGTTCGAGGAGATGCTGGAACTGGCCTCGCTCGGCGCCAAGGTGCTGCAGGTCCGCTCGGTCGAGCTGGGCATGGTGCACAAGGTCCGGATTTTCGTGCGCTCCAGCTTCGACAAGCCCGAAGACATCGATCCGCACGGCAACCCGCCGGGCACCCTGATCTGCGACGAGGAGGATATTGTGGAACAGCAGGTCGTCACCGGCATCGCCTTCTCCAGGGACGAGGCGCAGATTTCGCTCCGCCGGGTCCCGGACAAGCCGGGCGTGGCCGCCTCGATCTTCGGCCCGCTGGCCGAGGCCGGCATCAACGTCGACATGATCGTGCAGAACGTCTCGGCCGACAACGCCACCACCGACCTCACCTTCACGGTGCCGGCGGCGGACCATCAGCGCTCGCTCGACGTGCTCGGCAAGTCCAAGGGCGAGATCGGCTTCGACCACATCGACAGCGCCGGCGAGGTGGCCAAGGTCTCGGTCATCGGCATCGGCATGCGCAGCCACGCCGGCGTGGCTGCTAGCGCGTTCAAGGCCCTGGCCGAGCGCGGCGTCAACATCCGCGCCATCACCACCTCCGAGATCAAGTTCTCGGTGCTGATCGACGCGGCCTACACCGAGCTCGCCGTGCGCACGCTGCATTCGCTGTACGGGCTGGACAAGTAGCCGGCTCTCGCCGCTCCCGGCCGGGGAAAACGAACCGCGCCCGAAGCACCCTGGGGGCATCCGGGCCGCGCCGCGCAGCCTCGGGCCCTATGCCCGGGCGATCGCCGCTCCGGGCGTCTGTCTGGAATTGCTCCGGACGCCGCCCTCCTGTCGTTGGCCGCCGGCGAACGGTTCCGGGCGGCCTGCGGCCGGATTCCGGCAAGCTGCGCCGGGCAGGACGCCTGTCGCATTCGCAGCTTAGAATGCTTTGGCGCGAGCCTTGCTTCCTGTTGCATCTTGCGGCGTGCAGGGGGCAGCGGCTATAGCCCTTGAACCAATGCGGCTCTGAGGATTTGACCAATGCGTGGCGCGCTCGGCGGTCCGCGCGTGCTGTTGCGCCGGCTTCGCGAGGTGATGGCGGAGCCGGTCAGCGCGCAGGAACGCCTCGACAAGATCGTCGTGCTGATCGCCGCCAACATGGTGGCGGAGGTGTGCTCCGTCTACGTCCTGCGCGTGGACGGCACGCTGGAGCTTTACGCCACCGAAGGCCTGAACCCCGAATCCGTCCACCAGACCGTGCTGCGGCTCGACGAGGGCCTCGTGGGTCTGGTGGCGAACGAGGCCAACCCGATCAACCTGTCGGACGCGCAGGCACATCCGGCGTTCTCGTTCCGGCCGGAAACCGGCGAGGAAATCTACCACTCGTTCCTCGGCGTGCCGATCCTGCGGTCCGGCAACACGCTGGGCGTGCTGGTGGTGCAGAACCGCGCGCGGCGCACCTATTCCGACGAGGAGGAGGAGGCGCTCCAGACCACCGCCATGGTGCTGGCGGAGATGATCGCCTCCGGCGAGCTTCTCGCCATCGCGAGGCCCGGTGCCGAGCCCGCGATCCGGCCGCGCCTGCACATGACCGGCGTGGTGCTGTCCGAGGGCATCGCGCTTGGCCACGTCGTGCTGCACGAGCCGCGCGTCACGGTGAAGAACGTGATCGCCGACGACGTCGAGAAGGAGCTCAAGCGGCTCGACGAGGCCATCGGCGTGCTGCGCAGCGACCTCGACCTGATGCTGGAGCGCGGCGAGGTGGCGGACGGCGGCGAGCACCGCGAGGTGCTCGAAGCCTACCGCATGTTCGCGCACGACCAGGGCTGGCTGCACCGGCTGCGCGAGGCGGTGATGACCGGCCTGACCGCCGAGGCCGGCGTCGAGCGCGTGCAGTCCGACACCCGCGCCCGCATGCTGCGCGTCACCGACCCCTATCTGCGCGAGCGCCTGCACGACCTCGAAGACCTCGGCAACCGGCTGATGCGCCAGCTTCTGGGCCAGGACCACGCGCCGCCGCGCGAGCAGTTGCCCGACAACGCTGTGCTGGTCGCCCGCAGCATGGGTCCGGCCGCGCTGCTGGATTACGACCGCCGCAAGCTGCGCGGCCTGATCCTCGAAGAGGGCGGCGCAACCTCGCACGTCGCCATCGTGGCGCGCGCGCTGGGCATCGCCGCGGTCGGCGAGATTTCCAACATCACCGGCGTCGTCGAGCCGGGCGACGCGGTGATCGTGGACGGGGTGACGGGCGACGTCCACGTCCGGCCGGCAACCGACATCGAGACCGCCTATGGCGAGCGCGTGAAGCTGCGCGCCCGGCGGCAGGCGCAGTACCGCGAGCTGCGCGACAGGCCCTGCGTCAGCAGGGACGGCCAGAGGGTGGCGCTGCTGATCAACGCCGGGCTGCTGGTGGACCTGCCGCACATCGCCGACACCGGCGCGGCCGGCATCGGCCTGTTCCGCACCGAACTGCAGTTCATGATCGCGACATCGATGCCGCGCATCAGCGAGCAGCTCTCGCTCTACCGCTCGGTGCTCGACGCCGCCGGCGAGCGGCCGGTCACCTTCCGCACCCTCGACATCGGCGGCGACAAGGTGCTGCCCTACATGCAGCAGGTCGAGGAGGAAAACCCCGCGCTCGGCTGGCGCGCGATCCGGCTCGGCCTCGACCGTCCGGGCCTGATGCGCAGCCAGCTCCGCGCGCTGCTGCAGGCCGCAGCGGGCCGCGACCTCAAGCTGATGTTCCCGATGATCGCGGCGATCTCCGAGTTCGACGAGGCCAAGCGGCTGGTCGAGAACGAGCTGACGCACCTTCGGCGGCACCGTCACAGGCTGCCGGACCGCGTGGAGGTCGGCGCGATGGTCGAGGTGCCCGCGCTGCTGTTCCAGCTCGACGAGCTGCTGGCGCGGGCCGACTTCCTGTCGGTCGGCTCCAACGACCTGATCCAGTTCATGTTCGCCGCCGACCGCGGCAACCGCCGGGTGGCCGACCGCTTCGACCCGATCTCGCCGCCGGTGCTGCGCGCGCTCAAGCAGATCGTCGACCGCGCGGCCGTCGCCGGCAAGCCGGTGACGCTGTGCGGCGAGCTGGCCTCGACCCCGCTCGGCGCGTTGGCCCTGGCCGCGCTGGGCTTCCGGGCCATGTCGCTGACCCCCTCCGCGCTCGGCGCGGTCAAGGCCATGCTGCTCGACCTCGACATCGGCAAGGCCGCGGCGCTGCTGCTGCCGCTGATTGAGCAGCCGCCGAGGGGCGCGTCGATCCGCGAGCGGCTCACAGAGTTCGCAGCCGCCGAAGGCCTGCAACTGTAACCCGACGCTGTAACCCGACATGGCCACGCTCCCCGAACAGAAGCTCGACGCCATCCTGGCCCGCCATGCGTTGCTGGAGGCGGAGCTGGCGCGCCAGTTGCCGCCGGACGAGTTCGTCAGACTGTCGCGCGAGTTCGCCGAGCTGGAGCCGGTGGCGGAGAAGGCAAAAACCTACCGGGGCGCACTGGCGGAGCTGGCGGACCTCGCGGCGCTGATCGACGACCCGAAGACGGACGGCGAGATGCGCGACATGGCCTATGCCGAGAAGCCGGCGCTGGAGGAGAAGCGCGACCGGCTGGTCGAGGACCTGCGCATCGCGCTCCTGCCCAAGGACGCGATGGACGAGCGCAACGTCATCCTCGAGATCCGCGCCGGCACCGGCGGCGACGAGGCTTCGCTGTTCGCCGGCGACCTGTTCCGCATGTACGAGCGCTACGCCGCCAAGCAGGGCTGGAAGACCGAGATCGTGACCGCGAGCGAGGGCACGATGGGCGGCTACAAGGAGATCGTCGCCGAGATCAGCGGCCGCGGACCGTTCGCCAGGCTCAAGTTCGAGTCCGGCGTGCATCGCGTGCAGCGTGTGCCCGACACCGAGACGCAAGGCCGCATCCACACCTCGGCCGCCACCGTCGCGGTGCTGCCCGAGGTCGAGGACGTGGACATCGAGATCCGGGACGACGACCTCAAGATCGACACCATGCGTGCCGGCGGCGCCGGCGGCCAGCACGTCAACAAGACCGAATCCGCGATCCGCATCACCCACCTGCCCTCGGGCATCGTGGTCGCGGTGCAGGAGGAGCGCTCGCAGCACAAGAACCGGGCCAAGGCGATGGCAATGCTGCGCGCCAAGCTCTACGACGCCGAGCGCAGCCGGCGCGACGCCGAGCGCGCGGCCGACCGCAAGGGCCAGATCGGTTCCGGCGACCGCTCCGAGCGCATCCGCACCTACAACTTCCCGCAGGGCCGCGTCACCGACCACCGCATCAACCTGACGCTCTACAATCTGCCGAAGGTGATCGAAGGCGAGGCGCTCGGCGAGATCGTCGACGCGCTGGTCGCCGAGCACCAGGCGGCGCAGCTCGCAGCGGAGGGCGCTTGATCGCGCTCCCGGCCGGCATCACGGCGGCGCAGGCGCGCCGGATGCTGACCGACGCCTTCCGCCGCGCCGGCCTCGACTCGCCCGAAGCCGACGCGCGCATCCTCACCGGCCACGCGCTCCGCCTCGACCGCACCGCGCTGGCAACGCGGGGCGAGCGCACCCTCGCCGGCGCGGAAGCGGGGGCGCTGACCGCCCTCGCCGCGCGCCGGCTTGCGCGCGAGCCGGTGGCGCGCATCCTCGGCGAGAAGGAGTTCTGGGGCCTGACCCTTCATCTCAACCACGCGACGCTGGTGCCGCGCCCGGACACCGAAACCGTGGTGGAGGCGGCCCTCGCCGCCATCGACGCCGGCGGCGCGCGCACGCGGAGCCTGAGAATCGCCGATCTCGGCACCGGCACCGGCGCGCTGCTGCTGGCGCTGCTCTCCGAACTGCCGGATGCCTCCGGCGTCGCCACCGATGCAAGCTTCGACGCGCTGGCGATGGCGCGCACGAACGCCGGACGGCTCGGCCTGCGGGATCGCGCGGCGTTCGTCCTGTGCGACTTCGGCGCGGCACTCGGCGGCGGCTTCGACCTCGTGGTGAGCAACCCGCCCTACATCGCCAGCGCCGACATCGCCGCGCTCGATCCCGAGGTGCAGCGCGATCCGGCGCTCGCGCTGGACGGCGGCGCGGACGGGCTCTCGTGCTATCGCGCGATCGCGGCCGATGCCCCGAGGCTGCTCGCGCCGGGCGGTTCCATGGTGCTGGAGCTCGGCGCGGGCCAGGAGGCCGCCGTGGTCGCGCTGATGCGGGCGGGCGGGCTCGCGCCAGAGCACGTGAAGGCCGACCTGGCGGGCATTCCACGCGCGCTGACCGGCCTGCGGCCGCCGTGAGACCATGCCCAGAGAGCATCGTCACCACGCAAAAAAACACTTGGATTATCGGCCCGGAGGGACTAGCTTCCCTTCATGGAATCGACCCTGATGGGTCGCGCCGCTCAAGGCCCCGAACACGGTTCGGCGAGGCGGGCGGACGGAGCAGGCAAGAGCCGCCGACGCGAGACTCGTTAACGCGATGAGCCGCTAAATCAGAGCCAGGATCATCAGAGCCAAGACAATCAGGCCGGCAGACCGGCGCAAGATACCGGCATCAGGACACCCGCACAAAACATCGGCTCCGGATCGAACCGTTCGACCGGAATGTTGATGCGGCCCGGCGCGCATCGTCCCGCGGGTTTTGGCTCTGCCGGCCCTGTCCGTGCAGACGACGGAAGGTGAACGGGATCGCGAACGCGCGGACGGGGATTGCTGCATCGAGCGTGGCTTCGGACCGCCGAAGACCGGCCGGATGAAGACCAGCCGGGTGAAGGCCGGGCAAAGAGATTGAAGAGATGCGGTGGGTTTTCGGATGAGCGAGCCGGCGGACAGCCTCCGCCGTGAACAGGAGTCGGCGACAGGAAAGCCATGAGAAACGGTCAGAACAAGCGCATGCGCGGCCGCAACAACAACCGCGGTCATAACAACAATAACAAGGGTCATCATCACAACCCGCTGACGCGGGTCTACGAGTCGAACGGCCCCGACGTGAAAATCCGCGGCACGGCCCATCACATCGCCGAGAAGTATCTCCAGCTTGCGCGCGACGCCTCGTCTTCGGGCGACCCTGTCACCGCCGAGAACCATTACCAGCATGCCGAGCACTATCTGCGCCTGATTGCCGCCGCGCAGGAGCAGTTCCGCCAGCAGAACCCCTATTATCAGGCGCCGCCCGCGCCCGGCGAAAACGCCAACGACGGGGCCTTCGACGACGGCGACGAGGACGGCCAGCCGCAGCAGGGCCAGCCGAACCCCGGCAACATGCAGCAGCCGCAGCAGCAGCCGTATCCGCCGCGCGAGCAGCCGTCCTACGGCCAGCCACAACAGGGCCAGCCGCAGCAGAGCCGGCCGCAGCCGAACCACCAGCCGCAGCCGGCGTATCAGCCGCAGCCCAGCTTCGAAGGCAACAACGGCCTGCCCTCGTTCATCACCGGCGGCCAGCCGCAGCCCGCCCAGGGCGAGTCCGCGAGCGGCCCGGACGGCGAGCGCGACGCCGGCCAGCCCGGCGGCGAGCGCTTTCCGCGCCGCCGGCGCAGACATCCGCGCGGCCCGCGCCCGGACTTGGCCGGGGCGCCGCAGGAGGCCGGTCCCGTCAACGAGTGACGACGGCGATCAACCGATCCGAACGGCCGGACCTCGCGTCCGGCCGTTCGCATTTCGCGGATGCGGGATCATGCGCCCGGCGACGGCGCGAGCACCGGTTCGAGCCCCGGCACCAGAACGCGCCGCTCGCGCCGCGCGGGAATCGCCCGATAGACCTGCTTGGTCGCCTCCACGATATGCACGCCGGCGAACGGCGCGGACAGCGCCGCGCCGGTGCGCTCCCAGGCGCGGGCCGAACGCAGGAACCAGCCGCGCGCGATCGGCGGCGTGTAGAGCGCCTCGCTCCATGAGACGGGGGTGAACCAGGTCTCGCGCAGCAGGTGCGTGATCTGGGAGCGCGAATAGGGCCGGCCGTTTCCGAACGGCGTCGTGTCCATGCGCGCCCACAGGCCGCGCCGGTTCGGCACCACGGCCATCAGGTGGCCGGACGGCGCGAGCACCCGCCAGACCTCGCGCAGCAGCGCGAACACGTCGTGCGACATCTCGAGCGAATGCACGAGCAGCACGCGGTCCACCGCGGCGTCGGGCAGCGGCAGTTCCATCTCGTCCACCAGCGCGGCGAGCGCGGGCCGCGCGGTTGGCCATTTCACCACGCCCTGCGCCGCCGGCATGAAGGCGAGGCAGCGCTCGGCCTCGTCGCGGAACAGGCCAAGATAGGGCGTGGCGTAGCCGATGCCCAGCACCCGCTGGCCCGTCAGGTCGGTCCAGCGCGCGCGGATGCCGCGGCCGACGAAGTGCCGCGCCACCGTCCCGAGGCGATGGTTGTAGAACCCCCGCAGATCGACCACATCGATGGACATGGATCGATCCTACCACGAACCCCGGCCCTTGCGGGCGACCGCGGCCGGACGCTAGGGAAGAGGAGCCGACCGCTCCGTTCCACGAGGAGACGACATGCCCGCCAAGACGCACCTGTTCCCCTGCCTCAAGGACAATTTCGGCGTGCTGCTGCACGATCCGGCGACCGGCCGCACGGCGGCGATCGACGCGCCGGAGGCGGCCGCGGTCGAGGCCGCGCTGAAGACGACCGGCTGGACGCTCACCGACATCCTGGTGACACATCACCACGCCGACCACACCGACGGCATTCCGGCGCTGAAGGAGAAGCACGGCTGCCGCGTGGTCGCGCCCGCCGCCGAGGCCGCGAGGATTCCGCTGGTGGACGAGACCGTGCGCGAGGGCGATTCCGTAACCGTCGGCAGCCTCAAGGCCAACGTGATCGAGACGCCCGGCCACACCGCCGGGCACATCACCTACTGGTTCCACGCCGACAGCCTCGCCTTCGCCGGCGACACGCTGTTCTCGATCGGCTGCGGCCGCGTGATCGAGGGCACGCCCGAGATGATGTGGAAATCCCTGCTCAAGCTGCGCGACCTGCCCGACGATACGCTGGTCTACTGCGGCCACGAATACACGCTGGCGAACATCAGGTTCGCGCAGACCATCGAGCCGGACAATCCGGCGCTGAAGGCGCGCGCCGAGCAGGCGGCGCGCCAGGTCGCCGAGGGCACGCCGACGATCCCGACCACCATCGCCGCGGAGAAGGCCGCCAACGTGTTCCTGCGCGCGGACGTGCCGGCCGTGGCCGAAGCCGTGGGGCTCGCGGGCAGGCCCGCGGCGGAGGTCTTCACCGAGGTGCGGGCGCGCAAGAACACGTTCTGATCGCAGGCCCCACGGCAAACGCCACCCCACGATGACAACCATCCGCCGCCAGGACTTCGGGCTCAACGCGGCGCTGGCGGCGCTCGTCCTCGCGCTCGCCGTACTCTCGCTGGCGGTGGGGCCGGCCGGCCTCTCGCCGCGGGCCGCGCTTGCGGGCCTCCTGTCCGGCGACGGCGCGGCCGGGCTGATCGTGCGCGAGATCCGGCTGCCGCGCACGCTGCTGGCGCTCGGCATCGGCGCGACGCTGGGACTGGCCGGTGCTGCGCTGCAGGGCCTGCTGCGCAACCCGCTGGCCGCGCCCGAACTGTTCGGCGCACCGCAGGCCGCGGCCGCCACCGCGTCAGCCGCCATCGCCTTCGGCTTCCTGTCCGCGACCTCGTTCGCGGTGCCGCTCGCGGGCATCGTCGGCGCGCTCGTATCGGTCGGCGGCCTCGTCGCCATCGCCGGACGGCGCGCCAGCCTCACGGTG
>CAZZCV010000072.1:0-15836 GCA_964653225.1 uncultured Rhodoplanes sp.
GCCGAGCGCGGGCTGGAAATCGACCTCGATGCCACGGTCCTTGAAAATCTGCACGGCGGCGGGAGAGAGAGCGTCGGAGATGAGAACCTTGGGCATGGAAAACTCCGGTCATTCCGGCGCGAAGGCGCCGCTTGCTCCGTACCCTCTCCCCTTGTGGGAGAGGGTGGCGAAGCCGAGTGAAACGAGGCTGAGGCGGGCGAGGGATCAGGCATGCGACGGACAGAACCCCTCACCCGCCTCGCAGCCTTCGGCTGCTCGGCACCCTCTCCCACAAGGGGAGAGGGAAGGAAGAGAAGTCACGCAGCCTTGGGCAGCGCGTCCTTGGCCTCGGCGTAGGCCCAGTCGAGCCATTGCGTGAGCGCCTCGACGTCCGAGCGCTCGACCGTGGCGCCGCACCAGATGCGCAGGCCGGACGGAGCGTCTCGATAGGCGTCGATGTCGTAGGCGACGCCCTCCTTGTCGAGCGCGGCCGCGATGCCCTTGACGAACTTCGCCTGCGCGTCCGGCGCCAGCGCCGCGACCTGCGGATCGACGATCTTCAGGCACACCGACGTGTTGGAGCGAATCTTCGGATCGGCCGCGAGGAACGCGACCCAGGGCGTGCACGCCACCCAGTCGGCGATCGCCTTCTCGTTGGCGTCGGCGCGCGCGATCAGCGCCTTGAGCCCGCCCACCGACTTCGCCCAGCCGAGCGTGTCGAGGTAGTCCTCGACGCAGAGCATCGACGGCGTGTTGATGGTCGCGCCCTCGAAGATCTCCTCGTTGAGCTTGTCGCCCTTGGTCAGCCGGAAGATCTTCGGCAGCGGCCAGGCCGGCTTGTAGCTTTCGAGCCGCGCCACCGCGCGCGGCGACAGCACGATCATGCCGTGCGCGGCCTCGCCGCCCAGCACCTTCTGCCAGGAGAAGGTCACGACATCGAGCTTCGCCCAGTCGAGCGGCTGCGCGAATGCGGCCGAGGTGGCGTCGCAGATCGCAAGACCCTCGCGGTCGGCCGCGATCCAGTCCGCGTCCGGCACCCGTACGCCGGAGGTGGTGCCGTTCCAGGTGAACACGACATCGGTCTTCCAATCCACCTGCGCAAGATCGGGCAGTTCGCCGTAGCCGGCCTTCAGAACCTTGGTGTCCTTGAGCTTCAACTCCTTGAGGACGTCGCCGACCCAGCCCTCGCCGAAGGATTCCCAGGCCAGCATGGTGACGGGACGGCCGCCCAGCAGCGACCACAGCGCCATCTCCACCGCGCCGGTGTCGGAGGCCGGCACGATGCCGATGCGATAATCCGCGGGGACCTCAAGCACCTCGCGGGTCAGATCGATGGCGCGCTTGAGCTTCGCCTTGCCGATCTTGGAGCGGTGCGAGCGTCCGAGGACTGCGTCGGTGAGGGCCTGGAGGCTCCAGCCGGGGCGCTTGGCGCAGGGGCCGGAGGAAAAGTGCGGGGTGACCGGCCGCACGCCGGGCGTCGCTTTCGTCATGGTCTATCCTTCCAGATAGAAAGCCCCTCGGTGGGGAGGGGTAGCCCGCGGACGGGAATAAGGAAGGAAAGACCGGCCGTCAAGCGACGGGCGGATCAGTCGATCATGAAGCGCAGGCCGACGCGGAATTCGTGAGCGTTCGGGTTGCGGAACGTGACGACCGTGTTGCCGGCGGAATCCAGACCGATCGCCGAGTCGCCCATCTTGACGTAGCGGTAGCCGACGTCGACCAGCCAGTTGGGCATGAACTGGTAGCTGACGCCGCCCATCCAGGCCCAGGAGAACCGCCAGGAGTCGCGGCCGCCGAAGTCGCTCGGGCCGATGCCGGCGCTGGGAGCCAGTTGCCGGAAGTCGGTCGGATTGGTGCGGGTCGAGCCGATGCCGGCGCCGATGTAGGGCGTGATGCCGTACCAGGTGCCGAAGTCGATGTAGCCGTTGAACAGCGCGTTGAAGGTGCGCGAGCGGTCGGCGTAGTCGAGGGTCACGTCGGCGCGCAGGAAGCCGTATTTGTAGCCCGCGCCGATGCCGCCTGCGAACTTGTCGACAGCGGTGCGGCCGCCGACCGGGGTGGTGCCGGTGGGCACGCCATCCACGGTCGCGCGCTGGCGGCTGTAGGCAATGTCGCCCCGCAGGTACCAACCGGAAACGAACTCCTCGACGTCCCTCGACGGTTTCTCGAAGTCGGGCAGCGGGAACCGCGGCATGTCCGCGGCTCGTGCGCCGGCCGCGAGCAGCACCGTCGCCAGCAGGGCGGCGGTCGCGAGGAAGATCGGCCTGGCGTGCAGCGGCATTGCGATGGTCCGTTCAGCCGCGCCGCATCAGCGGCGGCAGCATGATGCTCTGCGGCTCGGGGCGGGAGTCGAGGAGCCAGCGCACGCCGAACTTCAGGTCGTGCGAGGTGATATTCCGGAAATGCATCGGCCCGATGGTCTGCGCGCCATCGTAGCTCACGATGTCGCCGCTCAGCGCCTTGCCCAGATCGACGTAGCGGTAGGCAAACTCGAACGAGACGTTGTTGGAGACCTTGTAGGACAGGCCGGCGTGCAGCGCCCAGGCGAAGTTCCATTTCGAGGCCGGATCCGCATAGGACAGGGTCGGCGCAGGCCCGGCAGGGTCGATGCCGGTGTCGCGGAAGCTATGGATCGTGTTGCGCGCGAAGCCGATGCCCGCGCCGACGAACGGCGTGATGTTGTACCAGGTACCGAGGTCCGCATAGACGTTGGCGAGGAACAGCCACTCGGACTTCTTGGCGGTGTAGTTGTTGAAGCGGTCGTTCGTGCCGTCGAACCAGGTATCCAGACCGTGGAACCCGGTCTCGCCGCGGTATTCGCCGGTGATGTCGGTGCGCAGCCAGTTGTTCCACTGATAGCCGACACCGAGCCCGAACAGCATTCCGCCCTCGAAGTTCTTGTCGCGGACGACAAGATTCGCGGTGGAGGCATAATTGTCGTGATGGAGCTTGCCGACCCGCTGGTTGGTCATCCCGATGTCGCCGCGCAGATACCAGCCGCCCGCGAAGTCTTCGATGGGGGGGAGTTCAACCGGCGGAAGCATCGACGGCATGTCGGCCGCACCGGCCGCCGTCGTGAACAGAGCCGCAAGACCGGCGAATGCCGCGACTTTCACGCTTACCATGACTGTTACCCTCTGCTCCGGCAGGCGCGCGCGGCGGCCCGCTGGAATGAACTCGACTGAGCGGAGGATGACAGCGAATGCTTAAACGGAGCTTAACCTTACTTTTTAACCGTGAATGTTAAGGGACGGAGCGACGGGAATGCAGGCAGTATCTGGATTCTCAAGGATCACCGGACGCGGCGAAAGCGCGTTAACGCACGCTTCACCATTCCGGCAAATCCGGGGTTAACGCAAAACGGCGGCGCGATGCGCCGCCGTTCGCTTCGAGCAGGCAACGAACTAAGAGCTAATCCCCGTCCTTGCCGAGCTTGCCCATGTGCTTCTGCGAATACAGCTCGATGCCGACCGTGTTGATCAGGTTGATCTGCGTTTCGAGGAAGTCGATGTGCTCCTCCTCATCGTGCATCAGCTTTTCGAAGATATCGCGCGTCACGTAATCTCGGACGCCGTGGCAATGCGTGGCCGCCTCCTCGTAGAGCGCGCGTGCGGAGATTTCGGCCGCGAGGTCGCAGTCCATCACCTCCTTGACGTTCTGCCCGATGCGCAGCGGATCCAGCACCTGCATGTTCGGGAAACCGTCCAGGAACAGGATGCGCTCGGTCAGCTTGTCCGCGTGCTCCATCTCCTCGATCGATTCCTTGCGCCAGTACTTGGCCAGATCGTTGAAGCCCCAGTTCTCCAACATGCGAAAGTGCAGCCAGTACTGGTTGATCGCCGTCAGCTCGTGCCGCAGCGCCTTGTTGAGATATTCGACGACCTTGGGATCGCCTTTCATGGCGCGCTCCTGTCATTGCAATGAGATTGAGCGGCCGGGGCGGGCCCGACCTTGGAAATATTCTAAAGTAATGGAGCGCCTCTGACCAGAGGCCAGGACAAAACTGTCCAACGTCTTTGCAGAAAGATCGAAACTATAGATATTTCAGTTGCTTGGGTGGGCCGCGCAGCCGCCGCAGGCGGTCGTGGCGCAGGAGCCGGCGAGCGCCTCGTCCATGATCTTGCGGATCGTCCGGGCGCAGCGGCCGCACTGGGCGCTGCAACCCAGGCATCCATAGACCTGGCCGGGGGAACGCGGCCGCGCCTCGGCCTGGCAGGCCGTGCGCACATCCTTGTCACTGAGCACGTTGCACGAACAGACGATCATTTCGTCCCCGCGTCCCTAGCGTCCTCAGACGGATAGCCGAGGCAGGGCTCCGGGGGCAAAGCAAAAGCGCTGTTTTTGTACGTTATCTAAACTGTGGAGGCGTTGACCGGGCAGGGTTTTTCGCCGCGCTGCTCAAGCAGCCATCGGTGCGGGCGACCGGCTGCGCCTGGGCTCGCCGGCCATCGGGGCGACCTCTTCCAGCGCTCGCGAAGCAAACGGCAATGTGATCGTCGCACGCGCGCACCGTCTGGCCCCTCCCCCGAAAGCGGCTAAGCTGCTTTCGCGAAAAAGGATAGATCCATGAAATATGCGATCTGCGTTCTGGCGCTCGCGGCGACCTGCGGCAGCGCGACGGCCCAGCCCCAACCCTACGGGGGCATGGAGACACGCAGCATCAAGTCGCTTTCCGACGGGCAAATTGCGGACCTCAGTGCCGGGCGAGGCATGGGTCTGGCGCTCGCTGCAGAACTGAACGGCTATCCCGGCCCGATGCATGCCATCGAACTGTCCGTCCAGCTCGGCCTTTCGCCGGAGCAGCTCGCCAAACTGCAAGGGCTGTTCTCGGCAATGAGGGCCGAGGCGATCCGAATTGGAACGACACTGATCTCACAGGAGCGCGCCCTGAACGAGGACTTCGCGCGAAGAACCGTCACCACCGCCAGCCTGGAATCGGACACGCAGCGGATCGGCGCGACGCAGGCCGCATTGCGTGCGGCGCATCTCAAGTATCATCTCGCAACGGTCGAAATCCTGTCGCCCGAACAGGTTAAGCAGTACGACGTCCTGCGCGGATACACGGGCGGCAACGCCCGTCAGCGGCAACACCACGGGCAACATCACCATTAGGTGAGGCTGCTGCCATCCGTTGCAGCTTCATCGCTCCACATGATGTGTGATCGCCGGCAGCAATCCTGATGTCGCCCCGGTGCCGGTTCGGACGTGCGGCCAGCCCGCAGCGCGCGGCCGCACTGTCACGCCGCCACGTCGGTCAGCGCGTCGACGATCCCGTCGACCACCGCCTCGACCAGCACCCGGTCGTCGCCCTCGGCCATGACGCGGATCACCGGCTCGGTGCCGGACGGGCGGATCACCAGCCGGCCCTGCCCGCTCAGCCGATCCTCGGCGCTGCGGATCGCGCCCACCACGCGGGCGTCCTCCAGCGGCTTGCCGTTCTTGTAGCGGACGTTGCGCAGCACCTGCGGCAGCGGCTCGAACCGGTGGCAGACCTGCGACACCGGCTGGCCGAGCTTCTTGACCACGGCCAGCACCTGCAGCGCGGCCACCAGGCCGTCGCCGGTGGTGGCGTAGTCGGAGAGGATCATGTGGCCGGACTGCTCGCCGCCCAGGTTGTAGCCCTGCTCGCGCATGCGCTCGAGAACGTAGCGGTCGCCGACCGGCGTGCGCGCCAGCGTCAGGCCGAGCGAGTCGAGGTAGCGCTCCAGGCCGAGGTTCGACATGACGGTGGCCACCACGCCGGGCTTCGCCAGCCGGCCGTCGTCCAGCCAGCTCGCGGCGATCACCGCCATGAGCTGGTCGCCGTCCACCACATGGCCGCGCTCGTCCACGATCGCCACCCGGTCGGCGTCGCCGTCGAGCGCGATGCCGATGTCGGCGCGCACCTCGCGCACCTTGCGCGCGAGCGCGTCCGGAGCGGTCGAGCCGCATTCCTTGTTGATGTTGAAGCCGTCCGGATCGACGCCGAGCGACACCACGTCCGCGCCCAGCTCCCATAGCGCCTCCGGGGCCACGCGATAGCCGGCGCCGTTGGCGCAATCGACCACCACGCGCAGGCCCTCGAGCGTCAGCTCGCGCGGCAACGTACGCTTGGCGAACTCGATGTAGCGGTCCTGCACGCCGTCGATTCGCTTGGCGCGACCGAGGTTCGCGGGCTGGGCCAGGTGCCGGGCGACGCCACCCTCGATCAGGGCCTCGATCTGCAGCTCGATCTCGTCGGAAAGCTTGTAACCGTCGGGGCCGAACAGCTTGATGCCATTGTCGTCGTAAGGATTGTGCGAGGCCGAGATCATCACGCCGAGGTCGGCACGCATCGAGCGCGTCAGCATCGCGACGGCCGGCGTCGGCATCGGGCCCGTGAGCAGCACGTCCATACCGACCGAGGTGAAGCCCGCGACCAGCGCAGTCTCGATCATGTAGCCGGACAGCCGCGTGTCCTTGCCGATCAGCACGCGATGGCGATGCTCGCCGTTCTGGAACACCCGGCCAGCCGCCTGCCCGACCTTGAGCGCCAGCTCGGGCGTGATCAGGCCGTTGGCGCGGCCGCGAATGCCGTCGGTGCCGAAATACTTGCGAACCACGCCTGAACCCCCAACCCGCCGGACAGGATACTCAACCGGAGGCCTCTATAGAGCCACTTTGCGCCTGAATGTTTCAAAAAATGTGTTCGATCGTTACCGCCCCGGCCGCAAGGACCGGCTAACCTTACCGGGAGCTTAACGCAAGACGCGAACGGCCGGCCTCTCGGTGAGGCCGGCCGTTCGCATGAACCGCTCGGAATTAGCTGTCGGACCGCTCCTTCTCGACATGCCTCTGGTCGATCCGGCTCGGCGAAGGCTGGGTGATGCTGACGGGGTCGGAACCGGCCATGCTTTCCTCCAATCCCTCCTCGAGCTTGCGCTCCAGCGGGTCTCGCGCGGTCTCGCCGGGCCGCCTCGGTTTCACGTCCGGATCGCCGCCGCGCTTCTTGGTCGCCTGACGCGCCATGGTCTCCTCCTGAATGACGGGCTGGGGTGGCCGGTCAACGCCGGGTGCGCTCGAAAGTTCCCGGCAGCAGCCGCTGTAACGCCGGTTTCATGCTATCTGGAAACCAAGGGACGACGGGAGGCGGCGGCCGATGAGAACCATGACCTGCATCGAAGACCTGCGCGCGGCGGCGCACCGCCGGGTGCCCCGGGCCTTCATCGACTACGCCGAGGCCGGCTCCTATTCGGAGGAGACGCTGCGCGCCAACCGCTCCGACATGGAGCGGATCAAGTTGCGCCAGCGCATCCTCGTCGACGTGTCCGCGCGCTCAACCGCGACCACCCTTCTCGGCGCGCCGGTGCCCGCGCCGCTCGCGCTCGCGCCGATCGGGCTGCTGGGCATGCAGCACGGCGACGGTGAGATCCTCGCCTGTCGCGCCGCGCATGCGGCCGGCATCCCGTTCACGCTCTCCACCATGTCGATCTGCTCGATCGAGGACGTGGCGGGCGCGGTCGACGAGCCGTTCTGGTTCCAGCTCTACGTCATGCGCGACCGCGGATTCATCCGCGAGCTGATCGCGCGGGCGGCGGCCGCGAAATGCAGCGCGCTTGTGCTCACGGTCGATCTCCAGGTGCTCGGCCAGCGCCATTGCGACGTGCGCAACGGCATGACCGTTCCTCCGGAGATCAAGATCAGGAACCTGATCGACATCGCGACCAAGCCGGCCTGGGCGCTGTCGGTCGCCAGAGGCAGGCGCAAGACCTTCGGCAACCTCTCGGGCTTCGTGAAGGGTATGGAGAACGTCAACTCTCTGTCGCAATGGATCGCCGGCCAGTTCGACCCCGCGCTGAGCTGGAAGGACGTCGAATGGGTCAAGAGCCTGTGGCCCGGCAAGCTGATCCTCAAGGGCATCCTCGACGTCGAGGATGCGAGGATCGCCGTCGGCACCGGGGCGGACGCCATCGTGGTCTCCAACCACGGCGGCCGCCAGCTCGACGGTGCGCCGTCCTCCATCGCGGCGCTGCCGCGCGTGGCCGACGCGGTGGGATCGCAAATCGAAGTCCTGTTCGATGGCGGCGTGCGCACCGGCGCGGATCTCGTGCGGGCGCTCGCGCTCGGCGCGCGCGCCTGCATGATCGGCCGCTCCTACGTGTACGGGCTCGGAGCGGGCGGGCAGGCCGGCGTGGCGCGCGCCATCGAGATCCTGCGGAAGGAGCTGGACGTCACCATGTCGCTGTGCGGCGCGCGCGGCATCGCCGAGCTGGGCCGCCATGTCCTGACCGACCATGTCCTGACCGACCATGTCCTGGCCGACCATATCCTGGCCGGCCACGTACCGGCGGACCCCGAGCGCGTGGCGACCTGATCCGCCTCAGTCGTCGGTCCGGTTGGTGAAGCGCGCGTTGCCGAGCCCGGTGCCGATGGTCAGCACGCCCCAGCGCTCCACGTCGGTCATGAACGGGGCCTCGCTCAGACCCTGCACCACCGCGTCGTTGTGCAGAACGATGGCGGTCTCCTCGCCGTCGATCTTCGGGATCGCCTCGTGCAGGCTTTTGGGCAGGTGGAAGCGGCTCGACTGCCAGTTGCCCGGCAGGTTCTGCGCGCCGCGCACGATGGTGCCGTCCTCGTTGACGATGCCGGGGCAGCCGATGCCGATGAACGGCGCGAGGTTCAGCCCCTCCTTCTTCGCCTGCGCGATCAGCTTCCCCAGCATGCCCACCAGGTTCTCCACCGCGTCCTCGCGACTGACCTTCTTCTCCTCGCCGTGCCGCCACAGCTCGAATTTCCACACCGCAGCCTTGGACAAGTCGGGAGCCTTCTTGAGATTCAGCGCGACCACGCCGGCGCGGATGTTGCTGCCGCCGATGTCGATGCCGAGAATCGCGTCGTGCGCCTTGAACAGCCACTTCGGCGCGAGATGCGCGGCACCGATCAGGCCGGCCTCGTCGGGATCGTTACGGATCGGCACCAGATCGATGTTCACCTCGTCGGCCTTGAGGATCACCGCGGTGCGGCCGATCGCCAGTTCGCCGACGCGGCTGGCGCGGAAGCCGCCGCCGACCACGATGCGCTGCGTGCCCTTCCAGCCCTTCGTCTTGAGATAACGGCGGATCACCAGCGCCAGCTCCTGCGAGAAGTTCTCGATCGCCCCCTGGACGATGCCCGCGGCCTCCGCATCGCCCTTCGAGAGCAGCCCGTCGAGCGTCTTCTTCGAAATCTCTTCGGACGGCTCGTCGCCGAACGGGTCGTCGCCCGCCTTGCGAAGCGGCTTGCGCCAGTTCTCGATGATGTCGCGGAACGCGCCGCGGCTGGCGCGGTCGCCGATGAAGCCCTCGTCGTCCTTCAGCTCGATGTTGTAGCTGTCGAGGTCCACAGAAGGCAGGCGGGATGCGCCGTGCGCGGCGATGGCGGGAAGCGTTGCGGTGTCAGCCATGAGAAAGCCCCGTTGAGCATCCGACTCAACGGACGAGGGCCGAAAAGGTTGCAGGGGATGGTGCCGCAGGCCGCTATTCGCGCAGCCCCTTCACGATGTCTATGGCCCGGCGCAACAGCGTCATCGACGCCTCCGGCGTGCGGAACGCGGCGTGCGCGGCCAGCGTCACGTTCTCCAGGCCCGCCAGCGGATGGTCGGCTTTCAGCGGTTCGTCGTGGTACACGTCCAGCCCCGCATGGCGGATATGCCCGCTGCGCAGCGCGTCGAGCAGCGCCGCCTCGTCCACCAGCGCGCCGCGCGCGGTGTTGATCAGGATCGCTCCCGGCTTTATGCGCGCGATCTTCGCGGCGTCGATGATGCCGCGGGTCCCGTCGTTGAGCGCAAGGTTGAGCGAGACCACATCCGACATCGCCAGCACCTTTTCGAGGCTGCCGATCGTGACGCCCGCGGCCGGCTTCAGCGTCCGGTTCCAGGCGATCACGTTCATGCCGATACCCCTGGCGATGCGCGCGACCTCCGCGCCGATGCCGCCGTAGCCCACGACGCCGAGCGTCTTGCCCTGGAGCTGCATGCCCTCCAGGGGCCGCCATGTGCCGCCGCGGATCGCGCGGTCCATGCGCGCGAGGTCGCGGCATGCCGCGAACATCAGCGCGATGGCGTGTTCGGCCACCGCCGTGTCGCCGTAGCCCTTGATGGTGTGGACCGTAACGCCGATGCTGGAAAGCTCCGCGACGTCCATGTAGCTCGCGGCCCCCGTGCCGAGGAACACGATGTGCTTCAGGTTCGGGCACTGCCGGACCAGATCGGTCGGCATGTAGGAGTGGTCATCGATCACCACGGCATGGTCGCCGACCACGCGCGGCAGCGCGTCGCGCTCGAACGGCGCCGTGTTGATCGCGATTTCCGGATCGCCCGGGCCGTGGACGCGCGGCCAGAGCGCGCCGAGCTGCGGGTTGCAGTCGATGAAGATGGTTTTCATGCTCATTCCGCTAGAGTCGGATTGTGGAGATTGAATCCTCTGAGGCCCGCGTTGTCTTACGCTAGGCCGTGATCTTGTCGGAAAACCGGTCCCACTTTTCCGGGTCACGCCCTAGCGCGCCACCACCGGCTGCGGCGCCATCAGAGGCTCGCGCAGGCCGACGCCCGCGAACGCCGAGCCCTCCTCGAACCACGACTGCGGCGCGGGATGACCCCACAGGGTCTGGCGCTGCGGATCGTGCAGAGACCAGCGCAGCGGCTCGAGGTCGGGATCGACCGTAAGGTAGTCGCTGGTGAACAGCTCGACGCGGTGGCCGTCCGGGTCGCGGATGTAGAGGAAAAAGGCATTGGAAATTCCGTGCCGGCCCGGCCCGCGCTCCATGTTCGGCAGAAAGCCCGAGGTCGCCATCACGTCGCAGAGATGGAGGATGTCGAGCGCACCGGCCGCCCACACCCCGATGTGGTGCAGGCGCGGGCCGCGGCCGTTGGTGAAGGCGAGGTCGTGGACGTTGCCCTTGCGGTGCAGCCACACCGCCCAGAGTCTGGGATCCGCGCCATCCGTTTCGGTGTATTCCGTGAGACGGAATCCGATGTCGGCGTAGAAGTCGTAGGAGCCCTGCACATCCGGAGTGAAGCAATTGATATGGTCGATGCGCTGGATGCGCGCGCCGGTGTGCGCGGCGTAGCGTTGCAGCATCCGCTCGGACTGCTCCATCCGGGCATAGAACTGCAGCGGCATCCCGAACGGGTCCGCGGTCAGGAGCGTGCGCCCCTGGTGCGGCACTTCGGGAAAGGAGGTGGGCAGACCCTTGCGCGCGAACCAGAACGCCGCGCGGTCGAGGTCGTCCTCGCTCGCGAGCTTGAAACCGAGCGCATGGACCTCGGCCGCGGGACCGCGGCGCAGCACCAGCGAGTGGTGATTGCGCTCCTCCACCGCGCGCAGGTGCAGCCGGTCCGGCGTCTCGCCGGATACCAGATAGCCGAGGCAGTCCACGTAGAACGCCCGCGAGCGGGCCAGGTCGCGCACGCCGATCTCCACGTGGCTGGCGCGCACGACATTGAACGGCGGATCGAGATTCGGCTTGCGAATGGGCATCTACGAATGGGCATGGCGGTTTCGTCCGCTGTATTGTACCACGATTGCGCTTCGTCGGGCGACCCGCGAAGCCTTCGAGGGTCAGGGAGACGGCCGGGTGCGCATTGCCAGTTACAACATCCGCGGGCGGTCAGGCTTCGGCGTGGTCGTGGGCGACGGAATTGTCGATCTCAGGCCGCGGCTGGCGCCCCGGTTCCAGTCCGTGCTGGACGTGCTCCAGGCCGGCGCGCTCGATGAGCTAAAGGCCGCCGCCGCCGGCGTGCGCGCGGACTTCCCGGTCTCGGAGGCCGAGTTCCTCAATCCGGTGCCGGGCGGCGAGAAAATCCTCTGCATCGGGGTGAATTACGCCAACCGCGACGGCGAGCTGACCTATGCCGGCGGCAACGCCGAGGCGAAATACCCGAGCATGTTCTTCAAGCCGCCGAACGCCTTCGTCGGTCACGGGCAGCCGATCCTGCGGCCGCCGGAGTCCGAACAGCTCGAATACGAGGGCGAGATCGCCCTGGTGATCGGCAAGACCGTGCGGCGGGTGCCGAAGGAGAGCGCGCTCGATTGCGTCGCCGGCATCACGCTCTGCAACGAGGGCACGATCCGCGACTGGATCCGGCACGGCCGCTTCAACGTGACCCAGGGCAAGAGCTGGGACTCGACCGGCAGCATCGGGCCATGGATGGCCACCGGCGTCGATTTGACCAGGCCATTGCGCATCACCGTGAAGATCAACGGCGAGGTGACGCAGGACGACACCACCGACAGCATGATCTTCAAGTTCGCCGACCTTCTGTCCTACGTCTCCACCTTCATGACGCTGAAGCCCGGCGACATCGTCGCCACCGGCACGCCGATCAAGCTCAACCAGAAGGACGGCGAGCGCAAATGGCTGAAGCCCGGCGACACGTTCGAGATGACGGTGCCGGAGGTGGGCACGCTGCAGAACACGGTGGCGCAGGAGAGCTAGGACGCTCCTGCCTCCACCTTCGTCATGCCCGGGCTTGCCCCGGCCATGACCGGTAAGAACACACAGCAAACCATCGGGGGAAAGCAATGCCAGGACAGTTCGAAGGCAAGATCGCCGTCGTCACCGGAGGCAGCCGCGGCATCGGCCGCGCCATCGCCGCGGCCCTCGCGAAGGAGGGCGCGCAGACCGTCCTGGTATCGTCGTCGGACGCCAATCTCGCGGCCGCGAAGAAGGCGGTGGCCGCCGCCGGGCCCGAGCCGTTCACCGTCGTCGCCAACCTCAAGACGCTCGAGGGCTGCCAGCAGGCGTTCGATGCGGTCAAAGCGAAGTTCCGCCGCTGTGACATCCTGGTGAACTCGGCGGGCGGAACGCGGGCGGGCAACTTCCCCGACCTGCCCGACGAGGCGTGGATGGACGGCTACGGCTTGAAGCTCTTCGGCTGCGTGCGCATGTGCCGGCTGTTCTGGCCGCTGCTCAAGACGGCGCAGGGCCATGTGATCAACATCTCCGGCGGCGGCGCGCGCACGCCGGGTGCGGACTTCACCATCGGCGGCTCAGTCAACGCCGCGATGGGCAATTTCTCCAAGGGTCTGTCGCAGCTCGGCAAGAAGGACGGCGTCAACGTCAACGTGATCCATCCCGGCGCGACCGAGACCGAGCGCTTCCACGAGCTGATCGCGATGCGCTCCAAGGCGTCCGGCAAGTCGGTGGAGCAGCTCACGCAGGAGGCCTCGACCAAGGACGGCGTGCGCCGGCTCGGCCAGCCGGAGGACATCGCGGCGCTGGCGCTGTTCCTGTGCTCGGAGAGCGCGCGGCACATCCAGGGCACGGCCATCGCGGTCGATGGCGGGGCCAACCCGGCGTATTATTGAGGTGCTGCCGCCTTGACCCCTCTCCGTGCCGCCTGCGTCATCGGCTTTCCCGTCCGGCATTCGCGCTCGCCGCTGATCCACGGATACTGGATCAGGCAGCACGGGCTTGCCGCGGAATACCGGCGCGAGGAGGTGACGCCGGAGGCCTTCGCGGATTTCGTCCGCGACCTGCCGGGCCGCGGCTATGCGGGCGCCAACGTCACCCTGCCGCACAAGGAGGCCGCGCTCGCGGCCTCGGAGCCGGACGACCGCGCGCGCGCGGTCGGCGCGGCCAACACGCTCTGGCTCGACGGTGGGCGGCTGCGCTCGACCAACACCGATGTCGAGGGCTTCATCGCCAATCTCGACGCCGCATCGCCCGGCTGGGACCGCCGACTCGGCGACGCCATCGTACTTGGCGCCGGCGGTTCGGCCCGCGCCATCGTCTACGGCCTCAAGGAGCGCGGCTGCGCCCGCATCCACGTCGTCAACCGCACCACGGACCGCGCGGAGGCGCTGCGCGAGCGCTTCGGAAGTGCCGTCGTCCCTGCATCGTGGGACGCCCTGCCCTCCCTGCTCGCCGGCGCAGGCCTGCTGGTCAACACCACCTCGCTCGGCATGACCGGCCAGCCCCCGCTCGCGGTCGACCTCGGGCCGCTGCGCGAGGGCGCGACCGTGGCCGACATCGTCTATGCGCCGCTGGTCACGCCGCTGCTCGCCGCGGCCCGCGCCCGCGGCCTGCCCACGGCGGACGGGCTCGGCATGCTGCTCCACCAGGCGGTGCGCGGCTTCTCGCTCTGGTTCGGGGTGACTCCGCAGGTGACGCCCGAGCTGCGCGCGCTGGTCGAGGCCGACCTGACGACGTAGCGGAATAGCGCCGCCCGCGCGGGGGTTCACCTTTTCGACCGACCCGGCGGAGCAACGCCGCCGGTCGAAGGGAGGCTGCCATGAACACCATCGCCCGCCGGGTGCTTTGCAGCGCCAGCCTCGCCCTGATCCTCTCCACGGCCGCGGCATCCGCCCAGCCGGCGCAGATCCAGCGCGTGGTCGGCCAGATCCAGTCCGTCGACGGCAACGTGCTGACGGTGAAGACCCCGCAGGGCGACGTGAAGGTCGGGCTCGCCGGCAAGGTCACGGTGTTCGGCGTGGTGAATGCCACGCTCGCCGACATCAAGCCGGGCGCGTTCATCGGCGTCGGCGCCATGCCGCAGTCGGACGGCGTGCAGAAGGCCATGCAGGTGATGATCTTCGCCGAGAGCCAGCGCGGCACCGGCGAGGGCCACCGGCCCTGGGTCCATCCGGGCTCCACCATGACCAACGCCACGGTCGACATCTCCGTGGCGTCCGTCGAAGGCCAGACCGTGCTGGTCAAATATCGCGGCGGAGAACAACGGATCATGGTGCCGCCCGAGGCAACGATCCGGGCCTATGTGGTCGGCGAGCGGGGCGAACTGAAGCCGGGTGCGCATATCGCCATCCTCGGCGCCTCGAAAAAGCCGGACGGCACGCTCGAGGCCGCGCGGATCAACGTGGGGCGCGGCGGCGTGGTGCCGCAATAAGACCCCGGTCTCAGCGCGGCAGCCAAAATTGCATAATTTTTAATCACTGATGAAAAATTAGTCGTTTGATCGGGCCGCTTGCCGGTCATTTGAACCGTTTCGAGGCCGATCCGCCACTTTTGGGGCCGGAATCTGCCCGCGGCCGCAGCCGTCGAGGCTGGCATGTGCATTGCAAAAGTTCCTGTGACCGCCGGCAGCCGCCGGCCAAGCGGGAGCCTGCCGATGTCCATGTTCGACAATCCCTTCGATCCCCGGAATCCCCTGAGCCGCGCCGGCTGCGCCTGCGGCCGCCACGTCAATCAGGCGGAGCACGAGCGCGACGCCGCCGCGCTGGCCTGCACGCCGGTCGAAACCGAAAGCGAGGACAAGCGCTACGAGGGCGTGGTCGCCTCCGCGATGATGCGCGCCGTATTTCCCAGGGACGCCACCCGCCGCGCCTTCCTGCAGTCGGTGGGCGGCGCCACCGCGCTGGCCGCCCTCTCCCAGTTCCTGCCGATCAAGGCCGCCACCGAAGCCTTCGCGCAAGGATCGGGCGCGCTCGAGAAGAAGAGCCTCAAGGTCGGCTTCATCCCGATCACCTGCGCCACGCCGATCATCATGGCCGAGCCCATGGGCTTCTATAAGAAGCACGGCCTCGACGTGGAGGTGATCAAGACCGCCGGCTGGGCGGTGATCCGCGACAAGACGCTGAACAAGGAATACGACGCGGCACACATGCTGTCGCCCATGCCGCTCGCCATCACGCTCGGCGTCGGCTCCAAGCCGATCCCCTACGCGGCACCTGCGATCGAGAACATCAACGGCCAGGCGATCACGCTTTCGGTCAAGCACAAGGATAAGCGTGACCCGAAATCGTGGAAGGGCATGAAGTTCGCGGTGCCCTTCGACTATTCGATGCACAATTACCTCCTGCGCTACTACGTCGCCGAGCACGGCCTGGATCCCGACCAGGACATCCAGATCCGCGCGGTGCCGCCGCCGGAGATGGTCGCCAACCTGCGCGCCGACAATATCG
>CAZZCV010000073.1:0-15792 GCA_964653225.1 uncultured Rhodoplanes sp.
CCGGCCTTCTCCTTGAACTGGGTCATGCGGTTGAGCCAGCCCAGCCGCGCCACGCAGTTGAACACCCACGCCAGCTCGGCGTGCTCGGACACCTGGCTCTGGTTGAAGATGATGTGGCGCTTCGGATCGATGCCGCAGGCGATGAACGCCGCCGTGACCTCGCGGATGGTCTTCTTCAGCTCGGCCGGGTCCTGCCAGACCGTGATCGCGTGCAGGTCCACGACGCAATAGATGCACTCGTGGCTGTCCTGCAGCTCGACGAATTTCTTGATCGCGCCGAGGTAGTTTCCGAGGTGCAGGTTGCCGGTCGGCTGCACGCCCGAGAACACCAGTTCCTTGAAGGCCATAGCGGTTTTTCCAGAGGTTCGACGGCGTCACATTCCACACGCGCGGCGGCGATGCAAGCGCGGCGGCAACGGGGAGAGAGCGGCTTCTGCTGGTTGCGTCCGCGGCGCGATGCTAAGAACCCCGGCCCTTGAACGGAAGCGAGCCCGATGACCGCCGAAACGCCAGCCACCGATCCGTTCGACCCCGCCGCCCACGGCTGGGAGCCTTATGGACACGATGACACCGGCTTCATCGGACTCGCCGGCCCGTTCTGGCACAGGAAGAACGGCGACAGCTTCGACTACGCCTTCCTCGCCGAACACAAGCACCACAACCGCCGTGGCGTTGTGCAGGGCGGCATGCTGATGACCTTCGCCGACCGCTCGCTGGGCATGACCTGCTGGCACGCCAACGAGCGCCAGCCGCAGGCCACCGTTCAGCTCGACGTGCATTTCGTGGACGCGGTGCAGATCGGCGAGTTCGTCGAGATGAAGGCCAGGGTGGTGCGCCGAACGCGTTCGCTGGTGTTCATGGCCGGCGAGCTTGTGGTCGGCGACCGCGTGGTGGCGACGGCGAACGGCGTGTGGAAGACGCTGGGCAAGCGGTGAGGGGAGATGACGGACGAGGCGGCCCCGGCCGGATAAGAGCTTAAATTCCTACAGCTCCCACTCCCTATAAGGCGTCAACGGGTGACGCTGTTTGACGGAATGTTTGAGGGCACGGCGCGTCCGGCTTCGTCATCCTGACACTGTCCTCGGCCCGCGCGGGCCGAATCGGCGACGGGAGATCGCCCGCGCGCAGCGCGGGGGCGTCCGGGTTGTCCCGCAGGCCCTGGTCGCTATAGTGCGCGCCGCATTTCAACCGCGAGGGTTTCATGGCCAATCTGCGCTACGACGTTCTCGGACTCGGCAACGCCATTGTCGATGTCCTGGCCCGCGCCGAGGATGACTTCCTCGCGGCGCAGAGCATGGCCAAGGGCAGCATGGCGCTGATCGACGAGGCGCGCGCGCAGTCGATCTACGACGCGATGGGGCCTGCGATCGAGGCGTCGGGCGGGTCGGCCGCCAACACCATCGTCGGCGTGGCGGGCTTCGGCGCGCGCGCGGCCTTCATCGGCAAGGTCAAGGACGACGAGCTGGGCCGCGCATTCGCGCACGACATCCGCGCGGCGGGCGTGGCCTTCGACACGCCGCCCGCGGCGGACGGTCCCTCCACCGCGCGCTGCTACGTGCTGGTCACGCCGGACGGCGAGCGCACCATGAACACCTATCTGGGCGCGGCGCAGGATCTGCACCCGAACGACGTCGATCCCGACGTCGTGGCGTCGGCGGCCGTCACCTATCTCGAAGGCTACCTGTGGGACCCGCCGCACGCCAAGGAGGCGTTCCGCAAGGCCGCGAAGATCGCGCACGACGCCGGCCGGCAGGTCGCGCTTACGCTGTCGGATGCGTTCTGCGTCGGCCGCTACCGCGCCGAGTTCCTCGACCTGATCCGTGGCGGCACCGTCGATATCGTGTTCGCCAACGAGTCGGAGTTGAAGAGCCTGTACGAGACCGCCGACTTCGACACCGCGGCCAAGGCGCTGCGCGGCGAGGCGAAGCTCGCGGTGGTGACCCGCAGCGAGAAGGGTTGCGTGGTGCTGGGCAAGGGCGGCGTCGATGAGGTGCCGGCAGCGCCGATCACCAGGCTGGTGGATGCCACCGGCGCGGGCGACCTGTTTGCGGCCGGCTTCCTGTTCGGCCTGGCGCGCGGCCGCGACCACGCGACCTCCGCGAAGCTCGGCGCGCTCGCCGCCGCCGAGGTGATCCAGCATCTCGGTGCGCGGCCGGAAGCCTCGCTCAAGTCGCTGGCGGAGCAGGCCGGCCTGCCGGTCTGACTCACGGGCGTTAACCACTTGGTAAGGATGACGAGGTTACCGCTTGGTAAAGGGCACCAGGCGGAGACGTCATCATGACCGAGCGCAAGGATTCCGCGTCCCCCGAAATCAAGGCCGAGACGACCGCCGCGCCGGCGGTCGAAGCGCCCAAGATCGAAGCGCTTAAACCCGAGTCTCCGAAGCTCGAACTGCCGGCCATCGAGCCCGCCACCGAAGACGATGCGGGCACGTCCCGTCTTTTCGGCCGCACCGCGCTGGCCGCGTCCGTGGCGGTCGCCGCCCTGCTCGGCGGCCTCGCGGGCGCCGCCGCCACCGGCGCGTTCAGCAGACCGGCCGCCGATCCGGTCCCGGCCGCCGTCACCACGGTCGCCGACGAGACCCGCGCGCTGCGCGAGACCGCCGCGACGCTGTCGAAGAACGTTGCCGCGCTGCAGGCGCGCCTCGAAACCTCGCAACGCAACGCCGCGGCGCAGATCGGCAAGCTCTCCGAGCGGTTCGAGCGCGCCGAGAAGGCGAACGCCGAACCGGCGGCGAAGCTCGCGAAGATCGCGGAGAGCCTCGACAGACTGGAGCGCAGGGCCGCGGCTGCGCCCGAGGTCACGGGCTCGGTCACCGCGGTTGCGAAGTCTCCGGAGAAGCCGGGCGAGGTCCAGGGCTGGCGGCTGCGCGAGTTCTTCGGCGGCCGTGCGGTGGTGGAGAATCGGGGTGGCGCGCTGTACGAGGTCGGTCCGGGCTCCAGCCTGCCGGGCCTGGGCCGCGTCGAGACCATCCGCCGGCAGGACGGCAAGATCGTCGTGGTCACGGCCAAGGGCCACATCACTGGCACGCCGGAGCCGCGCCGCGCGCCTCCGCCTCCGCCGCGCTACCTCCACTATCGCTACTGAGCTTTCTTGGGTGAAGGCGGCAAGGCGGCATCCTCGGGTGCCGCCTTTTGCTTTCGCTGTCGCGCCGTTGTGAACGTGCGGGCCGTGGTCCGCGCGGCAAATCCGTGTAGATTCGATCCCGCCGGACCTCGACCTCGACGAAGGAGGGTGGGAATGATCGACGGGCGAACGTGGCGCACGGCACTTGCGCTTCCGCTCCTGATCGCGCTCGGGTCCGCGCCCGCTCCGGAGGCTGCCGCGCAGCCCGCGCCGCCGGCGGTGCGTCCCGACGCAAAGCCCGTCATGACGGAGAACTGTCCGGGGCTGGTGGCAGGCCTGCCGCCGTTCGCGGCTCCCGTCGTTCGGGCTTCGCTGAAGTTCGATCAGGTCCGCATCAGCTTCGCCGGACACGCGACCTTTCTGATCGAGACCCCGCGCAACGTGAAGATCGCTACCGACTACAACGACTACGTCCGGCCGCGCGTGCTGCCCGACATCGTCACGATGAACCACGCGCACTCGACGCATTACACCGATCATCCCGATCCCGGCATCAGGCACGTCCTGCGCGGCTGGGGCCCGAGCCCGGACAAGCCCGCGCGCCACGACCTTAGCTTCGGGGACGTGCGGGTGCGCAACGTGCCGACCAACATCCGCACCTGGAGCGGTGAGACCGAGCGCCACGGCAATTCGGTGTTCGTGTTCGAGATCGCCGGCCTGTGCATCGCGCACCTGGGTCATCTGCATCACACGCTAACGCAGCCGCAACTCGACGAGATCGGCCGGGTGGACGTGGTGATGGTGCCTGTGGACGGCGGCTACACGCTCGACCACGACGGCATGGTCGAGGTGCTGAAGTCGATGAAGGCGCCGCTGATGATCCCGATGCACTATTTCTCGACGCACTCCCTGCGGCGCTTCCTCGACCGGCTCGGCGCGAACGAATTCCAGGTCGAATATCAGGACGTACCGGTGACCGTGGTGTCCAGGACCACGCTGCCGGACAGGCCGACGATCCGCGTGCTGCCGGGGCGCTAAGAGCGTTTTCGAGCGAGTGGAAACCGGTCTGCGTGAAGAAAACGCGGCAAATCAGAAACCGAGAGTCCTTCACCGCTTCATGAAAATGGTGAAGGACTCTAGAATCCCACCGCGCGGCGCAGGACGCTTTCCGCGTCCGTGTCGGCGTTGCCGCGCCACGCCACGATCTGGTCCGGACGGATCAGCGCGAGGTCGGCTTCGTAAAGCGCGTGCGCGTCGTCGGCGGCCACGTCCACAATCACGAGCGGAATGCCGAGTCTGTCCGCGGCCGCCGCGAAGCCCGTGCCGCCGGCCGGGTCCGGACCGAGCCGCAGCAGCGTGAACTCGAAGCCCAGCGCGTCGTAGAGCGAGCGGCCGTCCGCGAGCCACAGATGCGGCGCGCGGCCGCCCGGGCAGGCGGTGGGGACATACGTGTTGGCGGAATCCGGCGGCGGCACGGTGCCGTCCGGCACCACGATCGGCGAGCCGTCGTAGCGGCCGCCGAAGGTCACGCCCGGAATGTTGAACTCGGACCGTGCGTGCGTATTGAAGTGGTCGCCGGTGCGCGTGCGCGCCGCTTTGCCTGCGGGGCTGTCCTCTTCCAGATCGGCGGGCGGCACGAACAGGCCGACCGAATCCGCAAAGCCCCGCGCGTAGGACGTGTTGCGTCTGGCGATCGCCTGCCGCTCGGTCTCGTAGCTGTCGAGCAGCGCGGGTCCGCCCCAGCCCTTGAGCACGGCGGCGAGCTTCCAGCCGAGGTTGACCGCATCCTCGACCGCGGTGTTGTAGCCGAGGCCGCCGGTCGGCGTGAACAGATGCACCGCGTCGCCGCCGAGCAGGATGCGGCCGCGGCCGTAGCGCTCCGCGACCAGCGTGTAGCCCGCGTTCCACGAGGAGCGCGCGATGATCTCGACGTCGAGATCCGTCGCCATCGCTTCGTGGAACATCGCCTTGGCCTCGGCGTCGGTGAGTGCATCGGCATCCTGGCCGGGCCTGAGCTGGGTGTGGAAGGTGAACTCGTCGCGGCCGTTGACGCTCGCCATGAAGGCGCGGCGCTCGCGATTCACCGCCCAGTACATCCAGGCCTTGGCGTGCGGCAGCACGTCGTAGAGCCGGTCGCTGCGGAAATGGAACGCGAACATCCGTCCGCCCATGAAGTCACGCTCGGCGCTGCCCTCGCCGGCATAGCGGATGCCGAGCGCCTTGCGTGTCGGACTGCCGCCGCCGTCGGCGCCGACCGCGTAATTCCCGCGCAGCGTGATGCGCCCGGAGCCGTCCACGCGCTCGGCGTCCACCTCGACGCCCGCGCCGGTGTCGCGGATCGCGAGCGCGCGCCAGCCCGGCCGCAGCGACACCGAGGGCAGGGCGAGAGCCTCCTGCCGTAAGATCTCCTCGACGTACATCTGCGAGACCCGGTGCGGCAGCTCCGCCGCGCTCCACGAGCCCGACAGCGTGCGGACGATCTCGCGGGCCTCGCGCGCGGACGGCAGGCTGAAGCGCGCCAGCTCGTGCTTCGTGTAGCGCGTGAAATAGGCGATGTCGGTGGGATAGTCGTCCGGCAGGCCCTGCGCGCGCACCCGCTCGGAGAAACCCAGCCGCCGGTAGTGCTCCATCGAGCGCGCCTGGGTCGCGTTGGCCGCGGGGAAGCGCGTGGGCGAGGTCTTCTCCTCCAGCACCACAACCGGAATGCCGCGCCGCCCCAGCTCGATCGCCAGCATCAGCCCGCATGGACCCGCGCCCACGATGACGACATTGCAATCCTGACCTGCGTTCACTTTAATTCCCCGTCACGGCGTCCACCGTCGCTATACTATTGTTCCTCGCCGGCCGAGGGCAAAGAGAGGAATCGGTTGATGAACCCCACGGTTGCGGTCGTTGCGCAGGGCGCCATGGGCGCGGGCGTCGGCGCGCGTCTGGCCGAGCGCGGCCTGCGGGTCGTCACGTCTCTGGCCGGCCGCAGTCCGGCGAGCGCGGCACGCGCCAGGGCTGCCGGCATGGTGGCGGTGTCCGAGCAGGAACTGGCGCAGGCCGATCTGTTCCTCTCCATCGTGCCGCCGGCCGAGGCGCCTTCGACCGCCGAGCGGATGGCGGCGCTGATCGCCCCGCTCAACAAGAAGCCGGTCTATGTCGACTGCAACGCGGTGAGCCCGCAGACCAAGCGCCGGATCGGCGAGACCGTGACCCGCGCCGGCTCGCCGTTCGTGGACGTGGCGATCCTCGGCGGGCCGCCGCGCGCGGGCTACGACGGTCCGGCGATGATCGCGGCGGGCGAGGACAGCGCGTCCTTCGTGGCGCTCGGCGAATTCGGGCTCAAGATCCGGGCGATGGCGGGGCCGCCGGGCGCCGCCACCGCGCTCAAGATGTCCTATGCCGGCATCACCAAGGGCCTGACCGCGCTGGGCTCGATGATGATGCTGGCCGCGACCCGCGCCGGCGTCGCCGGCGAGCTCTACGACGAATTGAACAGCAGCCATCCCGGCTTCGTCGCCAACTTCAAGCGAGCGGTGCCGGACATGTTCGTCAAGGCCTATCGCTTCAACGGCGAGATGGAGGAGATCGCGGACTTCGTGGCCGACGACGAATCCGCCCGCAGGGTGTTCGAGGCCTTCAGGGATTTCTATACCCGCATCGCCGCGGATCACGAGGGCGGCAAGGAAGAAACCGGCGCGCTGGCCGCGTTTCTGAAGAAATAGCATCGGCGGGACGCAACAACGACGCGGCGCGGAGACATCATGCGGACTCAGGTTGGGATTGTGGGCGCGGGGCCCGCGGGGCTTTTCCTTTCGCTGCTGTTGCAGCGCGAGGGCATCGACTGCGTGGTGCTGGAATCGCGCAGTCGGGACTACGTCGAGAGCCGCGTGCGCGCGGGCGTGCTGGAGCAGGGCACGGTCGATCTGATGGCCGATCTCGGCGTGGACGGGCGGCTGCACCGCGAGTGCATGATCGACGAGGCGCTCGACATCCGCTTCGAGGGCCGGCTGATCCATCTCCACCTGCCGGAGCTGACCGGCGGCAAGCGGGTGCACATCTATGGCCAGCAGGAGATCGTGAAGGACCTGATCGCGGCGCGGCTGGCCTCCGGCGGCGCGCTGCTGTTCGACGCCGAGGCGACGCGGCTGGAGGGGCTGAAATCGGACAAGCCCACCGTCCACTTCCGCCACGAGGGCCAGGACAAGACGCTGACCTGCGACGTGATCGCAGGCTGCGACGGCTTCCACGGCGTCAGCCGGCCCGCGATCCCCGCCGACGTTCTGCAGACCTTCGACCGTGAGTTTCCGTTCTCCTGGCTCGGCATCCTCTCGGAATCGCCGCCGCTCACCGAGATGACCTACGCCAACCACGACCGCGGCTTCGCGCTGTGCAGCCGCCGCTCGCCGAAGATTGCGCGGCTTTACCTGCAATGCCCGAACGACGACGTGCTGGAGAACTGGCCGGAGTCCCGCATCTGGGACGAACTGCACGTCCGGCTCGGCGACCCCGGCAGGACCGAGCTGGTCGAGGGCCGCATCTTCCAGAGCAACATCGCGCCCTGCCGCTCCTTCGTGTCTGCACCGATGCAGCACGGCCGGCTGTTCCTGGCGGGCGACGCCTCGCATATCGTGCCGCCCACCGGGGCTAAGGGGCTCAATCTCGCCGTGGCGGACGTGCGGATGCTCTCGCGCGCGCTGCTGTCGTTCTTCAAGAACGGCAATGCCGAGCGGCTGGAGCGCTACTCCGACACCTGCCTGCGGCGGATCTGGAAGGTGGTGCGCTATTCCACGCAGATGACCGCGCTGCTGCACCGGTTCCCGGACGCCGCCTTCGACCGCCAGATCCAGCTCGCGGAGTTGGACTACATCGCGACTTCGCACGCCGCCGGCGTGACGATCGCGGAGAACTACGTCGGGCTGCCCTACGAGGACGATTGAGCGCATCTCGACATCGGCCGGGGAGGATAAGCGATGCCTTACGCCACGACGCCGGACGGCGTGCGTCTCTATTATGAAGAAGCAGGCCGCGGCACGCCGATCCTGTTCATCCACGAGTTCGCGGGCGACCACCGGAGCTGGGAGCCGCAGATGCGGCGCTTCGCCCGCACGCACCGCTGCATCGTCTATTCGGCGCGGGGCTACGCCCCGTCGGGGGTGCCGGCCGATCCGGCCGCGTACAGCTACAAGCACTGGATTTCGGATGCGGCCGCGGTGCTCGACCATCTCGGGATCGACAAGGTGCATGTCGTCGGCCTGTCGATGGGCGGCTACACCGCGCTGGTGTTCGGCCTGCACCATCCGCAGCGCGCGCTGTCGCTGACCATCGCCGGCTGCGGTTCTGGCTCCGAGCGGCACTACACGGACGAGTTCCGAAAGGCGTCGCGCGCCACGGCCGACCTGTTCGAGCAGAAGGGCTCGGCCGAGGTGGCGAAGACCTACGGCCACGGTCCGGGCCGCATCCCGTTCCTGGTGAAGGACCCGCGCGGCTTCGAGGAGTTCGCCACGCGCTTCGCCGGGCACGACGCGCAGGGCTCGGCGCATACGATGCGCGGCTTCCAAGCGTCGCGGCCCTCGGTCTACGACTTCGAGGCCGACATCCGCCGATGCCAGGTTCCGTCGCTGGTCGTGGTCGGCGACGAGGATGACATCTGCGTCGAGCCGAGCCTGTTCCTGAAGGCGTGGCTGCAGGCGTCCGGGCTTTCCGTGTTCCCGAAGACCGGCCATGCGGTGAATCTGGAGGAGCCGGACCTGTTCAACGCCACACTCGCGGACTTCATCGCCCGCGTCGAGGCCGGCTGCTGGCCGGCGCGCGACCCGCGGTCTCGGCGGACGTAGCCCTCGGCCGGGTTCGTGCGGCTGCGCCGGTCTCCGTAGCGCGGGGCGTTTCCTCGCGGTAAGCTTTTAATAAGAACGAACCGAGGGAGCAGGCCGATGCTGAGCGCCGAGCAGAACGAACTCATCACCCGCTCCGGTCCCGGCAAGCCCGCCGGCAACCTGCTGCGCCGCTACTGGCAGCCCGCGGCGCTGGTCGAGGAGCTGGCCACCAACCGCCCGGTGAAGCCGCTGCGTCTGCTCGGCGAGGACCTCGTCATGTTCCGGGACGAGGATGGCCGCTACGGCCTGGTCGCCCGCAACTGCCCGCATCGCGGCACGGACCTGGCCTACGGCCGCCTCGAGGACGGCGGCCTGCGGTGCCCGTTCCACGGCTGGCTGTTCGACGTCACCGGCCAGTGCCTCCAGACCCCGGCGGAGCCCGCGGGCTCCAACCTCTGCGCCAACATCCGCCAGAAGGCTTATCCGGTGGTCGAGAAGAACGGCATCCTGTTCGCCTACATGGGGCCGGGCGAGCCGCCCGAGTTTCCGCACTTCGACTGCTTCGTCGCGCCGGACACGCACACCTTCGCCTTCAAAGGCATGATCGAGTGCAACTGGCTGCAATCGCTGGAGGTCGGCATCGACCCGGCGCACACCTCGTTCCTGCACCGCTTCTTCGAGGACGAAGACCCCAGGGAGCAATACGGCAAGGTGTTCCGCGACACCTCGATCGGCTCCGACATGCCGATGACGAAGATCATGCGCGAGTTCCCGCAGCCGCGCATCGAGGTCGAGCCCACGGAATACGGATTGCGCGTGGTCACGCTGCGTCGGATCAGCGAGCGCGACACGCACATCCGCGTCACCAACCTGATGTTCCCGAATGCCTTCGTCATTCCGATGAGCCGGGAGATGACGATCACGCAGTGGCACGTCCCGATCGACGACACGAAGCACTACTGGTATGCGATCTTCACCAGCTTCGGCGAGCCGGTGGACAAGGCGGAGATGCGCCGCCAGCGGCTCCAGATGTACGAGCTGCCGGACTACACGGCGCGGCGCAACAAGCGCAACGACTACGGCTTCGATCCGCACGAGCAGGCGCACCAGACCTACACGGGCATGGGCACCGACATCAACGTGCACGACCAGTGGGCCTGCGAGTCGATGGGCGAGATCCAGGACCGCACGCGCGAGCACCTCGGCCAGTCCGACAAGGCGATCACCGCATATCGCCGGCTGCTGCGGCAGGGGATCGAGGCGGCCCGGACCGGCGCCACCCCGCTGATGGTGCTCGACCCGCAGTCCGCGCCGAGGCTCACCGGCCCCGCGGCCATCGATGGCATCGGCCCCACCGGCGACTGGCAGGGCTACTGGAAGAAGACCGACGAAACGAAGCGCAAGGCCGCCAGCTGGACGAGCGGACGCTGATCCTGCTGCGAACATGGCCTCTCGCGGGAAGACATCGCGCCTGACCTTCGTCGAGCGCCACGGCCTTTGGAGTGCGGCACAGCACAAGGCCGCCGATGCGGCGGAGCGCGCCATCCGGCGGCACAGGCTGGAGACCGTGCGCTTCTCGTTCTGCGACCAGCACGGCACGCTGCGCGGCAAGACGCTGGTGGCGTCGGAGGCGATCAAGGCGCTGCGCGCGGGCGTCACCATGACCACCACGCTGCTCGCCAAGGACACGTCGCACCGCACGGTGTTCCCGGTGTTCGCGGACGGCGGCGGCTTCGGCATGCCGGAGATGCAGGGCGCCGGCGACTTCCTCATGGTGCCGGATCCGACCACGTTCCGTGTGCTGCCGTGGGCCGACAGGACCGGCTGGGTCCTGTGCGACATCGTTTTCGGCAACGGCCGGCCGGTGCCGTTCTCCACCCGCCAGATCGCGCGCGACGCGCTGGCGAAGCTCGGCGCGCAGGGCTTCGACGCAATGTTCGGGCTCGAGGTCGAGTTCCACCTGTTCAAGGTCGAGAGCCCCAACCTCTCGGTCGATGCCATCGTCTGGCCGCCCGAGCCGCCCGCCGTGAGCCTCACCACGGCCGGCTTCCAGTATCTCACCGAGCCGCGCTTCGATCAGGTCGAGCCGGTCGTGACCATCCTGCGGCGCACGATGCAGGCGCTCGACCTGCCGGTGCGCTCGGTCGAGCTGGAGCTGGGGCCGAGCCAGTACGAGTTCACCTTCGCGCCGGAGCCGGGGCTCGCCACGGCGGACATGATGGTGCTGTTCCGCAGCGCCATGAAGCAGGTGGCGCGTCGCCACGGCTATCTCGTCAGCTTCATGGGCAAGCCGCGCTTCCCCGGCATGTTCGCCTGCGGCTGGCACCTGCACCAGTCGCTGATCGAGCGCAGGGGCGGCCGCAACGCCTTTGTCTCCAAGCAGGCCGGTGAAATCCTCTCTCCTCTCGGCCTGCATTACCTTGCGGGGCTGCTCGCGCATGCGCGGGCGGGCGCGGTCTTCGCTTCGCCGACCGTCAACGGCTACCGGCGCTACCATCGCACCCACGCCATGGCGCCGGTGCAGGCGATCTGGGCGCGTGACAACCGCGGCGTCATGGCGCGTGTGATGGGCCGGCCGGGCGATGCCGCGATCCATATCGAGAACCGGATCGGCGAGCCGCTGGCGAATCCGTATCTGTATGTCGCCGCGCAGATCCATGCCGGCCTCGACGGCATCGCCCGCAAGCTCGATCCAGGACCTTCGGCCGACGCGCCTTACGAAGTGAAGGCGGAGCCGCTGCCGCAGTCGCTGGGTGAGGCCTGCGACGCGCTGCGCGCCAGCACCTGCTACCGGGAGGCTCTGGGCGATGCGTTCGTCGAATATTTTTTGCGGATCAAGGACGCAGAAATTGCGCGCGCCGAAGCGGATGGAAATGCCGGCACCGATCCCTCCGTCGTGACGGAATGGGAGCATCGCGAGTATTTCGACCTGGAGTAACGGCTTCGGCCGGCCGTTTTCCGGGTGAACGAAATTCGCGTTCCGGCTGTAGTTCGGCGCAATTTCTATTTACGCAACCTTCACGGGTGCAGGGCTAACAATCTCTGAACGAGCTTCCAGGGGCATCGCTCGGTCGCCTTCCCGTTCCTGCGCTTTGAACTCTGCGTTCCGCGCCGCAAGGCGGGGCCGCGGGCGTGCTGGTCGGTCGGCTCCTGGGTTTCGAGCGGAGACCGTTATGATCAAGCTGCCTGCATTGTCGATCTCGACCAAGCTTTACGCCCTGTTCGCTCTGCTGGCCGCGCTGACCGTCGCGCTGGCGGTCTATGCGGTTGCCAGCTCGCGCCAGCATGCGGCGCTGTCGGCGGAATTGCAGTCCGCGTCCGTCGGCGCGCGCGACGTCGAGCGCGTCAACACCCTGATCTATGCGGTCGTGATGGAGTCGCGCGGCATCTACATGGCGCCGGACGTGGCCGTCGCCAAGCGCTTCGGCGACAGCCTCCTCAAGTTCAACGGCCAGATCGCCACGATCGTCGAGGAATGGCGCAAGAACCTGCGCGCCGACGACACGGCACAGTTCGAGGCCTTCTCCGGCCGCATCAAGCAGTTCATGGAATTCCGCCGCGAGCTGGTCCGGCGCGGCACCGAGATCAACCCGGCGGCCGGCCGCGAGTGGGGCGACAACGAGGCCAACCGCAGCGTCCGCACGGCGCTCAACCAGGACATCGCGGCGCTCGCCACGCTCTACGCCCAACGCGCGGAGCGCATCAACGCCGAGATCGACCAGGGCATCCGCACCACCGGCGCGGTCATGGGAGTCCTGGGGCTGATCGCGGTCCTGATCGCCGCCGCCGGCATGCTGCTGATCTGGCGCGGCGTGATCCGGCCGCTTGGCCACCTGGTGCGCACGCTGGGCGAGCTTGCGCGGCAGAACAACGAGGTCGAGGTGCCCGGAGCGGAGCGCGGCGACGAGGTCGGGCAGATGGCGCGCGCGGTGCTGGTGCTGCGCGATGCATCCATCGAGAAGGTCCGGCTGGAGGGCGAGACCGCCGAGCAGCGCCGCGCCGGCGAGGCCGAACGCCGCCGCAACGCGGAGATTCAGGAGAAGGCTGCAGAGGACCAGGCGCAGGCGATCCGCGCGCTGGCCGATGGCCTGACCCGGATGGCGCAGGGCGACCTGACCTCGCGGCTCGACGACGGCTTCACCGACACCTACCGGCAGATCAGGGACGACTTCAACACCGCGGTCGCGCAGTTGCAGGAGACCATGAAGGTGATCGCCAGCAACACGCAGGGCATCCGCACCGGGTCGGGCGAGATCAGCGCCTCGGTCAACGATCTGTCCCGGCGCACCGAGCAGCAGGCGGCGAGCCTCGAGGAGACGGCGGCCGCCCTCGATCAGATCACCGCGACGGTGCGCAAGACCGCGGACAGCTCCACCCACGTCCAGCAGATCGTGCAGGCCACCAAGATGGCCGCGGAGCAGTCGGGCGACATCGTGCGCAACGCCGTCGCGGCGATGGGCGAGATCGAAGGCTCGGCCAAACAGATCTCGCAGATCATCGGCGTGATCGACGAGATCGCGTTCCAGACCAATTTGCTGGCGCTCAACGCCGGCGTCGAGGCGGCGCGCGCCGGCGAGGCCGGCAAGGGCTTCGCCGTGGTCGCCTCCGAGGTGCGGGCGCTGGCGCAGCGTTCGGCGGATGCGGCCAAGGAGATCAAGGCGCTGATCTCGGCCTCGACGGCGCAGGTGTCGTCGGGCGTGGATCTGGTCGGCGAGACCGGCAAGGCGCTGAGCCGGATCATTGGCCAGATCGGGGAGATCAACACGCTGGTGGGTGACATCGCGGTCTCGGCCACGGAGCAGTCCGCGAGCTTGGCGCAGGTGAACACCGCCGTGAACCAGATGGACCACGTCACCCAGCAGAACGCCGCGATGGTGGAGGAGAACGCCGCCGCTGCGCAGTCGCTGGAGGAGCAGTCCAAAGCCATGAACGAGCGGCTGGGCCACTTCCAGCTCGCGGCCTCTGCGCCCGATCGCGCCGCCGCCTGAGGTTTCCGGAACGCCGCCGCCGGGCTAAGGTCCGGCGGCTGCTTGCTTTTCTGCTGGCCGCGCGGGTCCGCAAGGGTTAATGCGCCGCCGGCGAAAGGGCAAAAATTCCAGTAAATTCATTCGATTAAATGGTTAACGCAGGCCGGAACCCGCGCTATGCTCGGTCCGTTGTGGCGGTGCATGTGCTGTAGGAGGCCAAAATGCGTCGTACTGCGTTCCCGTTGAGTCTTGCGTCCGCGCTCGCGGCGCTCGGAGCCATGGCCGGCGGTCCCGCCGCGGCCCAATATTACCAGGTCGGCCAGCCGGCTTATGCGGCCCCGCCGCCTGTCGTCTACCAGCAGCCCGCTCCGGTCTACGCGGCCCCGCCAGGGGTCGTGTACCAGCAGCCCGCGCCGCCGCCCGTGGTCTACCAGTCGGCACCGCCGGTGGTGACCGCCGCGCCGCAAACCGTGGTGACGACGCCGTCCACCGTGGTCACGACCCAGCCGACGGTGGTCTATCCGCCCGCGCCGTACGCCTACGCCAGCGCGAAGCCGTATCGCCACCATCACCACTCGTATGGGCAGCCTTACGGGCGCACGACCTATTACCGCTCGTACGACTCGTCCTACGACGACGTGCCGACCAGCTATAGCCGCAAGTCCTACTCTTCGGATGAAGGCTACGACCGGTCCTACTATGGCGGCACCACCTATTACGGCGGCGACTCCCGGTCCTATGGCGACTACGGCTATCGGCCGTACCGGTACTCCCGCTACGGATACGATTACGGCCGGGGCTATCGTTCGTACGATCGGCCCTACGGCGTCACCCGCTACTCCGGAGGCGCGTTCCTGCAGAGCGGCGGCTACGCGAACTGCGGCCGCACCACCTACATCCCCTACGGCTGGACCTGGTATCGCGGGCGCGACTATCGCTGCTGAGGTTCGCGCTCCCGCTTGAAAAGGAAACGGCCCGCGCGAGCGGGCCGTTTGCGTTCGTGAAGCGAGGCCCTTGGGGCGCGAGGGCCGAAGGGGCCTACACGTCCACGCTGGCGGCCAGCGCGTTCTCCTGGATGAACTCGCGGCGCGGCTCGACCTCGTCGCCCATCAGCTTGGCAAAGATGTCGCTGGCCTCGTCGATCTCCTTGACCTTCACCTGCAAAAGGGAGCGCGCCTCGGTGTCGAGCGTGGTCTCCCAGAGCTGGCCCGGATTCATCTCGCCCAGGCCTTTGTAGCGCTGCAGCGAGAGACCCTTGCGGCCGGTGCCGGTGATGGCTTCGAACAGGCCCACGGGGCCGTAGATCGGCGTCTCGTCGCCCTTGCGGCGCAGCACGCCGGGCCGGGCATAGGCGTCCTGCAGCGAGGCCGCGTATTCGTCGAGCCGGCGCGCCTCGGCGGAGCTGAGCAGGGCGTGGTCGATGAACGCCGCCTCCTTGACGCCGCGCACGGTGCGCTCGAACAGGAAGCCTTCGCCATCCACGAACCGGCCTTCCCAGCCGCGCTCGGTCTCGCCGGCCAGCACGTCGAGCCGCTTGGCGATGTAGGGCGCGGCGGCCGCAGCCTTCTCGGTATCGCCGAAGATCTTGGAGTCGAGCACGCCGAGGATCGCGGCCTGCTCGACGACCTGGCGGTTGTAGCGGCTGTGGATGCCGGCCAGCACGTTGCGAATCACGCGCGCCTGTTCGGCCAGCTCGTGCAGGTCCACGCCGGCGCGCTCCTCGCCCGCATGGGTGCGGAACACCGCCTCCTCGAGTCCGGTCGAGATCAGATAGTCCTCCAGCGCGCGCTCGTCCTTCAGGTACTGCTCGGACTTCGAGCGGCTGACCTTGTAGAGCGGCGGCTGTGCGATGTAGAGGTGCCCGCGCTCGATCAGTTCGGGCATCTGCCGATAGAAGAACGTCAGCAGCAGCGTGCGGATGTGCGCGCCGTCCACGTCGGCGTCGGTCATGATGATGA
>CAZZCV010000074.1:0-14951 GCA_964653225.1 uncultured Rhodoplanes sp.
CGCTCGTACAACGACGGCTCGACCTGCGCCGGGGTAAAGAACTTGAAGTCGTCGTAGACCAGGTGCTCGTACATGTCGTCGGTCATCAGCCAGACGTGCGGGTGCTTGAGCAGCACGTCGGTGATCGCCTTCAGCTCGTCGCGGGTGTAGGCCGCGCCGGTCGGGTTGGACGGCGAGTTGAGGATCAGCCACTTGGTCTTCGGCGTGATCGCCCTGTCCAGCACCTCCGGCTTGAGCTTGAAGCCGTCCTCCATGCGCGTGGGCACCGGCACCGGCTCGCCGCCGGCGAGCAGAACCATGTCCGGATAGCTGACCCAGAACGGCGCGGGGATCAGCACCTCGTCGCCCGGATTCAGCGTGACCATCAGCGCGTTGTAGAGCACCTGCTTGCCGCCGGTGCCGACGATGATCTGCGACGGCTTGTAGTCGAGGCCGTTCTCGCGCTTGAACTTCTTGGAGATCGCGGCCTTCAGCTCGGGGATGCCGTCCACCGCCGTGTACTTCGAGGCGCGGCCGCTCTCGATGGCATGGATCGCCGCCAGCTTGATGTTGGCCGGCGTGTCGAAATCCGGCTCGCCCGCGCCCAGCCCGATCACGTTGCGGCCCGCCGCTTTGAGCGCCCGCGCCTTGTCGGTCACCGCGATGGTGGCGGACGGCTTGATGCGCTTGAGGTGCTCGGCGAGCAGGGCCATGGGAAATCTCCGAACCGGCTGGATCAGCGAAAATGTCCTAATGTGCGCTGCAAAAAAGGCAAGGCACAAAGCCGTCATGGACCATCAATCCGGTTGATGGATGCGCTCGCCGGGCGAAGGAATGGAGCCGGCCGAAGGGGCGCGCAGGCGACCATGGCGTTCCGCCGCGGGGGCTATACAGTGACCCGATGCCGACCCGCCGCACCGCCCTCGCCGCACTCGCCGGACTGGCCGCCGCGCCCGTCGCCGGCCGCGCGCAGCCGTTCCCGGCCCGCAGCGTGGCCATCGTGGTCCCCTACCCGGCCGGCGGGCCGGTGGACACCGTGGCACGCCTGATCGCGCAGACCATGGGGCCGGGCCTCGGCCAGCCGGTCGTGGTGGACAACCGCGGCGGCGGCTCCGGCGTCATCGGCACGCTGGCGGTGGCGCGCGCCGTGCCCGACGGCCACACGCTGGTGCTGGGCACCAACCAGACCCACGCCACCAACCAGAGCCTCCTCAAAAGCGCCGCCTACGACGCGGCGAAGGATTTCGCCCCGGTCGCGGGCATCGCCGACATCCCGCATGTGCTGGTGGTGCGGCGCGGGCTCGCGGCGCCGGACGTGGCGGCGCTGGTGCGGCAGGCGAAGGCCCAACCCGGCGCGCTGAGCTACGGCTCGACCGGCAACGGCTCGGCGTCGCATCTGGCGGCCGAGCTGTTCAAGGTCCGCACCGGCACCGACCTGCTGCATGTGCCGTTCCGCGGCGCGGCGCCCATGACCACCGAGCTGCTCGCCGGCCGCATCGACGTGAGCTTCGCGACGCTGCCCTCGGTGATCGGCTATCTCGACGCGGGCGTGCTGCGGGCGCTCGCGGTCGCAAGCCCGCGCCGCGCCGCGCGGCTGCCGCAGGTGCCCACGCTCGCGGAGGCGGGCGTGGAAGGCGTCGAGGCCGACGCCTGGTTCGCGTTGTTCGCGCCTGCGCGCACGCCGGCGGCCGCAGTCCAGCGGCTGCACCGCGCGGTCTCGGAGGCGCTGGCCGGCGAGACCGCGCAGCGGGCGCTCGCGGCACAGGGCATGACGCCCGCGCCGCGCAGTCCCGCCGAGATCGCCGCATGGCTGCCGGGCGAGATCGGCAAATGGGCGCGCGTGATCCGCACCGCCGGCGTCACGATCGAGTGAACCGGCAGATGCATTGCGGCGAAAGACGTTTCGTCTTTCCGGCTTCGCGCAGTTCGAATTGCTCGTCTTCCATTTTGCGACGCATGCAAAAGTCTTTTTCATCCGGCCGTCATGGCCACGCCTTGCAATCGCCGCGCTTTGCTTTTGAATCCGCGCGGAGGCCGGATTCGAACGCCGCGCCGCAGCCGGGCAGCTCTTGACCGGACCGGTCCTGACCGGGCCCGTCTTGCCGATGGTTCGGCCGATGCAGGGGAGACGCAGAATGCACACGCTCTATTCGATGCGCCGCTCCGGCAATTGCTACAAGGTGCGGCTGGCGCTGTCGCAGCTCCGGATTCCGCACGGCCTCGTCGAGGTGGACATCCTCAAGGGCGAGACCCACACGCCCGAATTCCTCGCCAAGAATCCGAGCGGCCATGTGCCGCTGCTCCAGGTCGGCCCGGACAGGTACCTGCCGGAATCGAACGCCATCCTCTGGTTCCTCGCGGAGGGCACGCCGCTCCTGTCGGACGATCCGGTGGAGCGCGCCGCGACGCTGCAATGGATGTTCTTCGAGCAGCACGCGCTGGAGCCCAATCTCGGCGCTGCCTGGTTCTGGCTGGTGCTGGTCAAGGGCGGCCGCGAGCTGCAGCGCCACTCCGTGGAGGAGTGGCTGGAGGAGGGTTACCGCGCGCTCGGCGTGATGGAGGAGCACCTCTCGCGCCAGGACTTCCTTGCCGACGGCCGCTACTCGATCGCCGACATCGCGCTCTACGCCTACACCCATCTCGCGCCGCAGTGCGACTACGACCTCAGCCGCTTCCCGGCGATCCGCGACTGGCTGGCGCGGGTGGCGGCGCAGCCGCGGCACGTGGCGATGGACGAGGAAGCGCCGCTGCTGGCGGCCGAGTAGACCCCGGCCCGGGGCCTTAATCCTTTCTTAACCCGCATCACAAATTCGCCGCGGTTCCTCAACCGCTGCGCCCAAGTCCGGCCGGATGCACGCCGGGTTCAGCCGCCATACAGGTAAACAGCCTGATTCGCGGCGACGAAGAAGACACGACCATGACCGAGGAACTGATCGAAAGCACGCGCGGAATGCGCCGCGCCCGCGACGGCGCGCTGGTCGTCACCGCGCTGGCGCTCGTCGTCTCGCTGGCCGTTGCAGCCACCGCCGTCTCGATCGGGATCGCCCGCGCCGACAGGCTCGCCACCCCGATCGAGTTCGCGGGGGGAAGCGCGATGCCGCTCCGGTAGGCTTCGGCCGGAGCGCCGCGCGCAGGCGGCGCCCTGGCGTCTCTCCGAAGAGCTACTTCGGCGTTTTCAGTCCCGAGGCGCGCACGACCGGCCACCACTTCTCGATCTCGGCCTTCTGAAGCGCAGCCAGCGCCGCGGCGGTCTGCCGCTCTGGCGGCGGCACGTCCATGCCCATGTCGGCGAGCCGCTTGCGGACCGCGGGGTCGGTCATTGCGTTGCGCAGCGCCTGGCCAAGCCGGGCGGTCACGTCCGCCGGCGTGCCCTTGGGCACCCACGCGCCGTGCCAGGTCTCGACCACCACGCCCGGCAGGCCGGCCTCGTCCGCCGTGGGAACGTCCGGCGCGCCGAACCAGCGGGTCTTGGACATCACCGCATAGGCCTTGATGTGGCCGCTCTTGACCTGCGGCAGCGAGTTGGCCGCGAGGTCGCACATCACGTCGATCTGGCCCGCCACCAGGTCGCGCAGCGCGGGTGCGCCGCCCTTGTAGGGGATGAGCTGGAACTTGGTCCGGCTGGCGTTCTGAAAGTAGATCGCGCACACGGTCGCACCGCCCGCGCCGCCGACCGTGCCGCCCGAGGCCTTGTCGCCGTTGGCCTTGAGCCAGGCGATCAGCTCCTTGAGGTCCTTCGGCGGCAGGTCCTTCTTGCCGACCATCCAGTAAGGCACGCTCGGCAGCAGCGCCACCGGCTCGAAGTCCTTCACCAGATCGTAGGGCGGCGAGAAGATCTCCTGGTTGACGACATGGGTTCCCCAGGTGCCGATGGTCATGGTGTAGCCGTCGGGCGCCGCCCGCGCGACGCGGGCGATGCCGAGCGTGCCGCCCGCCCCGCCCACGTTCTCCACCACCACGGTCTGTCCGAGCGTCTCGCGCATGTTCTCGGCGAGGATGCGCACCATCCGGTCCACGGCACCGCCCGCCGCCAGCGGCACGATGACGGTGACGGGCTTGGTCGGAAACGTCTGGGCCTGCGGGCTCGAAAGCCCGGCCCCCAGCATGAGCGCAACGGATAGCAGCAGCGTCTTCATCACTCCTCCTTCGCAACGCTTGTGTTTTCGTCATGAAGACCGGACACCGGCCTCCCGGCGCGGTTCGTCCCGGTCCGGTTACGGCGACTTGATCCCGGCGGCCTTGATGATCGGCCACCATTTCTCGATCTCGGCCTTGTGGAAGGCCGCGAGCGCGCCGGGCGTCTGCTGCTCCGGCGGAAAGATCTCCTGCGCGAGCCCGACCAGCTTGCCGCGCATGGTCGCGTCCGCGAGCGCCTTGCGCGCCGCGTCGTTGAGCCGGTCGACGATCTCCTTCGGCGTGCCCTTGGGCGCCCACAGCGCATGCCAGAACGAGAAGTAGAAGCCGGGCAGGCCCGCCTCGTCGGTGGTCGGGATGTCGGGCGCGACCGCGAGTCGCGTCCTGGCCGCGACCGCATGGACCTTGATGGTGCCGCCCTTGATCTGCGGCAGCGAGATCGCGGGCGTGTCGAGCGTCATGTCGATGTTGCCCGCGACCAGATCCTGCATGGACTGGCCGGCGCTGCGATAGGGCACGACCTGCAGCTTCGCGCCGATGGCGTTCTGGAACAGGATGCCGGCGACGTGGCTCGGCGTGCCGATGCCGGAGTTGCCCTGCGAGGCCTTGTCCGGGTTGGCCTTGATCCAGGCGATCAGCTCCTTGAGGCTGTTCGCCGGCAGGGTCTTGCGCGACACCACGAAGAACGGCTGGGTCGCGATCAGCGCGATCGGCTCCAGGTCCTTCAGCAGGTCGAACTGCAGCGGATAGATCGCGCCGCTGGCGACGTTGGTGCCCCATTGCCCGATCAGGAAGGTGTAGCCGTCGGGCGTGGCGCGCGAAACGCGGCCGACGCCGATGGTGCCGCCCGCGCCGGTGACGTTCTCGACGATCACCGGCTGGCCGAGCGCGGCGCGCATGCCCTCGGCCATCAGCCGGCCGATCACGTCGGTCGAGCCGCCGGTGCCCAGCGGCACCACAAGCGTCACCGGACGCGACGGATAGGATTGGGCATGGGCGACCGGGACTGCGCTCGCGATTCCCCCGACCGCCGCGGCCAGCGCGACGGCTCCGATCAGCTTTTTCATTTGTTATGTCTCCCTAGAACGAAGCGATGGTAGCACCTTCCGGCGCCGTGTCTCGCCAACCCGGACTCGAATTCGCGACATTTCGCCCCGCCCGCCCGCGCATGCTGCGGGTGCGAAGACCGGCTGCATGCCGCGCATCCGCATCCGGCGCTTTCGCATTTCACTTCGTCCGCGGTCCCGGCTACATCACGGCACGAGCCGCGCCGCACGCGGTCTTTCTCTCACCGTCACGCCGCGGGGACCCGGATTGAGCTCACAGCAGGCCCCTCTCCGGTCCGTCGAAACACGGGCCTCGTGGATCGTGGCATCGGTCGCGCTCGCGTGCCTGGGCATGACGTTCGGCGCGCCGTGGATCGCGGCCGTCGGACTGAAGTCGATCGCCGCCGAGATGGGCGACGCGCGCTCGGTGCCCGCGCTCGCGGGCTCGCTTGCCTGGTTCGGCTCGGCCGCGGGAGGCATCCTGATGGGCCGGGTGGCCGAGCGCTTCGGCATCCGCGTCACCGTCATCCTGGGCGGACTCGCAGTCGCGGCGGGGCTTGCGATCTCCACCGGTGGCTCGGCCTGGCACCTCTACGTCGGCCATGGCCTGTTCATCGGCTTCCTCGGCAACGCCGGGCTGAACGCGCCGCTCTACATCTACGTCAGCCGCTGGTTCGACAAGCGCCGCGGCTCGGCGCTGGCGCTGATCTCCAGCGGCGCCTATGTCGCGGGCTTCGTCTGGCCGACGATCTTCGAGCGCGGCATCGCGACCTTCGGCTGGCGCTGGACCATGATCGCCTATGCGGTGCTGGTGGTCGCCGTGGTGGTCCCGCTCGCCGCGATCTTCTTCCGCGAGCCGCCGGAGGCGCCGCCGCCGCCCGTGACGCAGAGCGGAGACGGCCCGGCGCGGGTGCTCGGCTGGCCGCCCAATCTCGTCTTCGCGGTGATCGCGCTCGCCTCGTTCCTGTGCTGCGTGACGATGGCGATGCCGCAGGGCCATCTGGTCGCCTTCTGCAGCGATCTCGGCATCTCGCCCACGGTGGGCGCGGCCATGCTGTCGCTGCTGCTCGGCGCGGGCTTCGCGAGCCGGCAGGTCTGGGGCTGGATCTCCGACAAGGTCGGCGGCCTGCGCACCGCGCTCGCCAGTTCGTTCCTCCAGGGTCTGGCCATGACCGGCTTCCTGTTCGCCCAGGACCAGATCGGCATGTTCTCGGTGTCGATCGCCTTCGGCATCGGCTTCAGCGCGCTGATCCCCGCCTACGTTCTGGCGATCCGGGCGCTGTTCCCGGCCAGCGAGGCCTATTGGCGGGTGCCGCTGCTGCTGTTCACCACCGGCACCGGCATGGCCGTGGGCGGCTGGCTCGCGGGCTATCTCTACGACATGCACGGCCACTACGGGCCGGCCTTCGCCGTGGGCGTGGCGTTCAACATCGCCAACCTGATCCTGCTGGCGATGCTGGTGCTGCGCCAGCGCATGGTCACGGTCAAAGCCTGAGCGCGTCCGGGCCGGCAGCGGATCATGTCCGAGAGCCCATCACCGTTTCACGGAAACGGTGATGGGCTCTCGATTCCCCTGTTTGTCGCGTTTTCTTCACGCGAACCGGTTCCCCCTTCGCTCGAAAACGCTTTAACGCCGCAGGGCGATGCAGGAACCGGCGCCCGCCCCCATTGTTAGGATCGGATGCGAATCTCCCGGAGGCCCGTCATGAAGCTGCTCGCCGCCTGCACCGCCATCGCGCTGGCCGTTCCCGCAGCCGCAACGGCGCAGACCTACAAGTCCTCGGCCGGGCCGCTCGCGGTCGAGACCGTGGTGGGCGGGCTGGTCCACCCCTGGGCGCTCGCGTTCCTGCCGGACGGCCGCATGCTGGTGACGGAGAGGCCCGGCCGCGTCCGCATCGCCACGCCGGACGGCAAGCTCTCCGCGCCGCTGCCCGGCGTGCCCAAGGTGTATGCCTCGGGCCAGGGCGGCATGCTGGACGTGGCGGCGGACCGCGGCTTCGCGCAGAACCACACGATCTACCTCTGCTACGCGGAGGCGGCCGACGGCGGCGCGCGCACCGCGCTCGCCCGCGCGCGGCTCGACGGCGACAAGCTCGAGGACGTGAAGCCGATCTTCCGCCAGGAGCCCGCGGTCTCGCCCGGCCGGCACTTCGGCTGCCGGATCGTGCAGGGCCGCGACGGCAACCTGTTCCTGACGCTGGGCGACCGCGGCGATCACTCCAAGGAGGCTCAGAGCCTCGGCAACCACATCGGCAAGATCGTGCGGATCGCCCCGGACGGCTCGGTGCCGAAGGACAACCCCTTCGCCGGCCGCAAGGACGCGAGACCCGAGATCTTCAGCTACGGAAACCGCAACGTTCAGGGCGCCGCGCTGCATCCCGCGAGCGGCAAGCTGTGGGCCAACGAGCACGGCCCGCGCGGCGGCGACGAATTGAACGTCATCGAGGCCGGCAGGAATTACGGCTGGCCCACGATCGGCTACGGCGTCGACTACAGCGGCGCGAAGATCCACGAGGGCACGGCCAAAGACGGCATGGAGCAGCCGGTGAAGCACTGGGTGCCGTCGTTCGCACCTTCGGGCCTGGCGTTCCTGACCGGTAAGCTGTTCCCGAAGTGGGAGGGCAGCGCCTTCATCGGCGCGCTGCGCGGCCAGATGGTGGTGCGCGTCGCCCTCGACGGCGAGAAATTCGCCGGCGAGGAGCGCATTCTGGAAGGCTTGCGCGAGCGCATCCGTGACGTGCGCGCGGGCCCCGACGGCGCGCTCTATCTCGTCACCGATAACAGCGCGGGGCGGATCCTGAGGGTGACGCCGGCGAAGTAGCGGGCTTCGCCCCTCGGGATCGAAGCCCGCCGCTCCCTAGCCGCGCCCCTGCGTCATCTGACTGAGCACCAGAAGCCGCACGATCCTGGAAACATCGCTCTGGAGCGACTGGCAGCGCCGGAGGATCTCCATCCATTCCTCCGAGCCTCCCGGCCGGACCTGCGACTCCTCCATCGCCTCGCCGATATCGGCGGCGAAACGTCGCTGAAGCGCCGCCAGATCGAGAAGAGCCCGGCTCGCGGGGCTCTCCACCGGACGATCCCGCTCTAGAACTCTTCCCATGAGTCCTCCTGGTCCGCCGGCGAGACCGCCTCGAGAACAGCCAGGTTGCCCCTCCTCGCGGGCCGCCCCGACGAGACCGTAGGCGTGGCCGTCCGCGCCGCGGGCGCATCGCCCGCCCGTTTGCGGAGCGGCTGCACCGTTGCCTCGGCCTCGTTGCCGGTCCGGTAGCGCGCGATCATGCCCGCCAGGTCCTGCGCCTCGTTGTACAGCGACTGGCTCGCCGCGGTGGTTTCCTCCACCATCCCGGCGTTCTGCTGGGTCATCTGGTCCATCTGGTTGACCGCCGTGTTGACCTGCGCCAGCCCCGTGGCCTGCTCCTGGGCGGAGGCGGCGATCTCCGAGACGACGACGTTGATCTCGCTCACGCGGCCGACGAGTTGCTCGAGCGCCTTGCCGGTCTGGCCGACGAGATCGACGCCGGACTCGACCTGCGTGGTGCTGGTGGAAATCAGACCCTTGATCTCCTTGGCCGCATCCGCCGACCGCTGCGCCAGCGCCCGCACCTCGGAGGCGACCACGGCGAAGCCCTTGCCGGCCTCACCAGCACGCGCCGCCTCGACGCCGGCGTTGAGCGCCAGCAGGTTGGTCTGGAACGCGATCTCGTCGATCACGCCGATGATCTGGGCGATCTGCGTGGCGGACTTCTCGATCTCGGTCATGGCCGTGACCGCCCCGCGCACCACCGTCCCGCTCTCCTCCGCGACCAGCTTGGCCGTCGCGACGACGCTGTTGGCGTGGTTCGCCCCCTCGGCGGTCTTGCGCACCGTCGCGGTGATCTGGTCGAGGGCGGCAGCCGTCTCCTCCAGGCTCGCCGCCTGCTGCTCCGTGCGCTTCGACAGGTCGCCGGTGGCCTGGGAAATCTCGGAGGAGGCGTTCGAGACCTTGTGCGAGACGCCTTTCAACTCTCCGATGATGGAGACCATGGTGTCGAGCAGCGCGTTCACGCCCGAACAGAGGTTCTCGATCTCGCCGGTCTTGCCCGCCATCGGAACGCGCTGCGACAGATCGTTGGCCTTCGCCGCCTCGGCGACGCTGCGAACCTGCTCGACGGCCGTCCGCATCGCGGTGATGTCGGAGGCATATTTCACGACCTTGAACGGCCGGCCGCTGGTATCCAGGATCGGGTTGTAGCTGGCCTGAATCCAGACCTCCCGCCCGCCCTTGCCGAGCCGCCTGTATTGCCCGGCGTCGAACTCGCCACGGTTGAGCTTCTCCCAGAACAGCTTGTATTCCGCGCTCTCGGCGTAGCCCGGCTCGACGAACATCCTGTGGTGCCGCCCGCGGATCTCGTCGAGCGAATAGCCCAGCGCGGCGAGAAAATTCGCGTTGGCGCCGACGACATGACCGTCGAGCGTGAACTCGATGGTGGCCTGCACCTTGTCGAGGGCGGCCAGCATCCCGTCGTTCAGGCGCTCCTGCGTGACGTCCTTCCATTCCAGGATGTTGCCGACATGATTGCCGTTCTTGTCGAAGCTGCCGTTGACCAGAAGGGAGATCTTCAGGTCGCCGATCGTGATTTCCGTCCGGAGCGGAAGCCGCGAAGGGTCCGCCAGCATCTTTCTCTGATGGCTGGGGTCCTTGTGAAAGGCGTCGATGCAGGTGCCGACGATCGCATCAGGATTGAAGTCCGGCCAGATCTTCCGGAATTCGGCGGCGTTGGACGTCAGCAACTGCCTGGTCGGCTGGTTCACGTAGGTCACGACCAGATCCCGGTCGACCATCATCACCGCCGTGGTGATGTTCTCGGCGACGTCGCCCTTCAGATATTCGAGATTGTAGCCGCTCCTGCGGGCGCGCGCGCCGCCGGACACGGTTTTTGAACGGGTGAACCAGGACATGATCGACTCCTGCATCCTGAAAGTGGGTTCGGCCCTGAAACGGCGGGCTGGCGGGATGCGGTTCGCTTCAGGCGACCGCGTGTCGGACGACGTCAGATGAACGAAAAAAGCGGCACGGTGAAAAACTCAGGAGCTCATGACTCGACGCACGGCCGGAAGGGCACGGCGAGGCGCCTCCCGGTCACGGTTGAACGGCGCACAGGGCTGCACGACGTCCAGGCGTTGCGCCACGTGCAGGTGCGAACCTGAACGCATCGGCGGCCTGTTGAGGAGGGAGATTGCCGGGACGAAATTGATTAAAGGTTAAATCATTATGAATATAAAACGGTCTGCAAGACGAATTTTTGATCGAATGTCGGGTATCAAACAAATCTATATTGAAAATATTTCCTGCTGCAGGCCAGAGAGAGCAAAAATTTCACCGCCACGGAAAGCTCATCGATTTTGCGGCCGCACCGCCGGGGCGCCCGAGGGCAAGGACAAAAATTCGACTCCGGCCTGCTCGAGAATCTTCCGGATCCTGCAGAGCAGATCACCTTGCAGATTCGAGACGCCGTCGTTCTCTTCCAGGCGACGGATCGTCGAGGCGGAGATGCCCGTCGCTTCGGCCACGTCCTTGACGGACCAGTTGAGGATGGCACGCGCCGCGCGCGACTGCGCGCCGGTCAGGATGTCTCCGCCGCTTTCCGAAAAGGCCGGCTTCAGAGGCGCGAAGATGAGAATGCCGACCCACTCCCTGATCTCGCCATCCGTTCCTGTCACCGGGACGGTGCGCTCATCGACCCATTGATAGCTGCCGTCGCGCCGAGAAATCCGGTAGGCGACGTTGTAGGCGACGTTCTCCGCAAAGCCCCGCTCGCACGCCCGTTCGACAGCAGCCCGGTCGTCGGGATGCACGACGGCAAGCCAGCCGAAATTCTGGCTGTCCGTGGCGGATTGCCCCGTGATCTCGCTCCAGTTCGGAATATCGACTGTCCGGCCGTCGGGCGACATGGTCCCGATGATGGCCGAGGCGGACTTCATAAGAGCCCGATATCGCGCCTCGTTCTGGAGCAGAGCCTCCCGCGCATGCTGCCTGCCCGTGATGTCGCACAGAACGCCCACCGCCTGCTCCGGACGGCCCGCTTCGTTCATGAGAATTTCGCCCCGATTGGCGACCCAGCGAATGCTTCGGTCCTTGCGGATGAGACGAAATTCGCGCTCGATGGGCTGGCCCTTGTCGAGCATGCGGCGCAACTCTGCCAGCGTAAGATTATCGTCGGGATGAATCATGCTGCGGAACAGATCGAGCGAAGGCTCGACCGAGTCCGGACTAAATCCCAGCAGGCGAAAAAAACCGGAAGACCATTTCATCTGAAGGGAGGAAACATCGAGGCTCCAAAGCCCGATTCCTATTTTTTCCTCCAGGAACTGGAATGTGCCGCGGGGATCAGCGTCGCCACCGAATAGCAATAGCATTTCTTTTCATTCCGCTCGCGCGAGGATCGCGAACATATCGTTCGACGCTCCCTACGATTCGAACTAAATACAATCCACAATCCGAAAATGGACTTATTTTGGCGTTGCAGCGTCGGTTGTTCACAGATTAGAGCCCATCGGCCAGACGAGTTTTCGATACTTTTTTCCCGCGAGCCGCCGTGTTGCAAACGGCAAAAGCGTTTAAACCCTATATTCGACCGCCATTATTTTTAATTTCAAATGTAACAAGCACATTCCGCTCTTCGTCGGTTGCGCAAATCCATCCCCGGTTGCACAAAGAGCAGAGTGACGATCATACGTTCGCCGCAGCAGGCACGTCTTCGCGGCCGCTCGATCCAAACGAATCCGCCTCGCGTCGCCGTTAGGGAGCAAGATGAACGGTCCGCGCGTGCGGCATCCGTCGAACGCGGATGCTAGCGGAGAGGCTTCAGATAGGCCTTGTCCAGCATGGCATGGATGCCCTTGGCCTGGTTGACCATTTGCGTCACCCGCAAATCGGCGGCGATGCTGCACAGGCTGTAGGCGTCCTCGCGCGACAGCGTGGTGCGCAGGCAGATCAGGTCGATCATGTTGCGCAGCGCGATCACGGCCGCGGCGTCGAGATCCGGATCGAAGGCCATCGTCACGACATGCGTCGGCGTCTCGGCCATCGGCCATTCCAGCCGCATGTCGTCGCGCAGCGTGAGCCGGAACGTGCCGATCAGTCCGGTCTCGATGGCGTTGACGTTGACTTCGCCGTCGCCCTGCGCGGCGTGGCCGTCGCCGACCGAGAACAGCGCGCCGTCCACATGGATCGGCAGGAACAGCGTGGTGCCCGCGACCAGCTCCTTGTTGTCCATGTTGCCGCCGTTGCGGCGCGGCGGGATGGTGCTGACGACGCCCCATTGCGGCGGCGGTGCCACCGCCATCACGCCGAAGAACGGCCGCAGCGGCACCTCGGTGCCCCACGGCAGACATCCCGTCATCCGCCCGGCGTCGAGCGGAATGTGGATCACGCGCTTCTCCCCGAAGTCGTCCGGAAGCGCACCCGCCAGGGGACGGAACATGTTGTAGCCCCAGCCGTAGTGCAGCTCGATGCGCCCGATGCCGACCTCGAGCACCTGGCCGGCGCGCGCGCCGCGCACCGCCACGGGCCCGGTGCAGATGTGCCCCGGCAGGCGCTGCGAAACACCCGCGTGGATCGCGGCGAGCGGCGGCGGGACCGCGAACGGCGATCCGGCCGGCGGCATCTGGTCGGGCGTGCCGGAAACGGTCGAGACCGTCACCGTGTCGCCGCTGTCCACCGTCAGCAGCGGCCTCAGTCCGGCATCGAAATAACCCCAGTGGACGGTGTCCGGCGCCGCGTCGAGTCGATGATGGGCCATGGCTGCTTCGGTCCCCGGCTTACCACTTGTGGAAGATGAAGAACGCGCCGGCCGCGATCAGCGCAAACCCGACGGCGTAATTCCAGGTGAAGGATTCCTTCAGGTAGAGCACCGAGAAGCCGGCGAACACGACCAGCGTGATGACCTCCTGCATGGTCTTGAGCTGGGCGGTCGAGTAGACGGCGCTGCCGTAGCGGTTGGCCGGCACCGCCAGACAATATTCGAGGAAGGCGATGCCCCAGCTCGCCAGGATCACGGCGAGCAGGGGCGTCTCCTTGAACTTGAGATGGCCGTACCACGCCAGCGTCATGAACACGTTGGAGGCGAGCAGCAGCAGCACCGGCAGGAGATAGGGCGAGACGGAAAGTGCGGGCATGAATCGGTCCATGCGGCAGGAGGAATCTGTACTCCGGAGTCTAGCATGCCGGCGTCCGCCCGGTCCGGCCGGTTGACTTCGCGCCGCGGGGCGGCCGCAATGGTCCGGTTCACTTCGCCGATCGATCGTTTGCGCCGAGGGGAGATATCGATGCGCCGCGCAGCCGTCCGTTCCGCCTGGATCGCCGCAATCCTGATCGCCGCGGCGCCTGCTGTCGCGCAGGCCCAGCTTCCCCGCCCGAAGGAGCTGCCGCCGGCCGGCGGCGGCCCAAGCCAGCCGCAGGTCCGTCCGCAGGCCCCGAAGCCCGAACCCGCGCCGCCGGCGCAGCAGGCGGTCAAGCCCCGCCCCTACAAGCCGGTCGCGGCCGGCGCACCGCCCTCCGTGAGCGATCCGACCTTCGAGGCGTTCCGCACGCAGCTCGGCAGCATCGCCGAGCGCAAGGACCGCGCCGCGCTGGCGAAGCTCGTGGTGGCGAAGGGCTTCTTCTGGGAGGGTGAGAAGGGCGACAAGGCCGACCCCAAGCGGTCCGGCATCGACAACCTGTCCTCCGCGCTCGGGCTTGCGGCCAGGGACGGCTTCGGCTGGGACGCGCTCGCGGGCTTCGCCCTGGACCCGACCGGCGCGCCGATGCCCGACCGCAAGGACGCGGTGTGCAGCCCGGCCGATCCCGAGTTCGACCCGAAGGCGCTGGAGGAGCTGGCCAAGGCCACCGGCACCGACGAGCTGGACTGGGGCTATCCGGTGCAGCCCGGCCTGGAGGTGCGGGCGGCCGCGCAGCCGAACTCGCCGGTGATCGGCAAGCTCGGCGCGGATTTCGTGTGGGTCGCGATGGACGAAAGCCAGACCAGCGAGACCATGCTGCGCATCGTCACGCCGTCCGGCCAGTTCGGCTTCGTCGCCGCCGACGCCATCGCACCGCTCGGCGGCAACCAGCTCTGCTACGTCAAGGAGGGCGGCGGCTGGAAAATCCTCGGCGTGATCGGCGAGCCATAGAGCATGATCCCGGAGCATGATCCCGAAAAGTGGGAACCGGTTTTCGGACACGGTCATGCTCCCGCAGGAAAAGCATGATCCCGAAAAGCGGGAACCGGTTTTCGGACGAGATCATGTTCAACAAAAATAAGCGGCGACCGGCCGTTCGCCGCCGGACATGAACCGGGCCACCCGAGGGTGGCCCGTTCCGTTTCGCAGCCGTGCCCGCGCCGGTTACTTGTTCGCGGCCGCAGCGGCTGCGACCGACGCCGCGGTCTGGCCGAACATGATGGCGCGCTCCTCGGCGGTGCGGATGCCGCCGTGGCCCGGATTGACCTTCTGCACGATCTCGTAGGCGCGCTTGACCGCAGGCCGCGCCGCGATCGTCTCCAGCCAGCGCTTGAGGTGCGGGAAGTCGCCGATCTTCTGCCCCTGCCGCTCGTGCGGCACGATCCAGGGATACGAAGCCATGTCGGCGATGGAGTATTCGCCGGCGATGAACTCACGGTCGGCCAGCCTCGCGTTGAGCACGCCGTAGAGCCGGTTGACCTCCCGGTTGTAGCGTTCGATCGCGTAGGGCAGCTTCTCCACCGCATAGACGCTGAAGTGGTTGTTCTGGCCCGACATCGGCCCGAGCCCGCCCATCTGCCAGAACAGCCA
>CAZZCV010000075.1:0-14661 GCA_964653225.1 uncultured Rhodoplanes sp.
CGACACTCGCGCCCTCGCGCGCCATCAGCATCGCGATGGCGCGGCCGATGCCGCGACCCGCGCCGGTGACGATGGCGACCTTGTTCTGGACGATTCCCGGCATGCTGTCCTCTGCCCGCTCCACCTCTTCGGCGTCATCGCCGCACCGGCGATCGCACCCGGACGGCATAGTGCCTCCCCAGGCGGGGCGGCCGCAACAAGCCCGGCCGCGCTCCGTCGCCCCGATGCGGACGGCGCGCCTTGCACCGTCCCCGATTGCGCCGCACCATGCCGCGGATCGCGCATCGACACGAAGAGCCCGCCATGCCGCTTTCGATGTACCAGGCGTCCGTTCCCGTTTTCGTGCACGGCCTCAAGGCGCTCGCCCACCTGCTGCACCGGGGCGAGACGCACGCGCGCGAGACCGGCGCAGATCCTGCGGCGCTCGCCGCAGCCCGGCTGGCGCCCGACATGCTGCCGCTGTCCGGCCAGGTGCAGCGCGCCTGCGACACCGCCAAGCTGTCGCTCGAACGGCTGACCGGGGTCGCCGCCCCCCGCATGGAGGACACCGAAAAGTCCTTCGACGAGCTTTACGCACGCATCGACCGCACGCTCGCCTATCTCGAAGGCTTTACGGAGGCCCAGCTCACCGGCAGCGAGACGCGGATCGTCAACCTGGACCGGCACGACTACAAGCCGACCTTCGACGGCGCGTCCTACCTGTTCAGCTTCGGCCTCCTGAACTTCTGCTTCCACATCACCACCGCCTACAACATCCTGCGACACCAGGGCGTGAAGGTCGGCAAGCGGGACTACCTGCGGCCGTTTTGAAGCACAGGCCGGCTGCGCAAGGGCGGACGTGACGGCGGCGCTACCGCCCCCACACCTCCTCGGCCACCTCGACGATGAGCCGGAGCTTGGCCCATTGCTCGTCCTCGGTGAGCGTGTTGCCCTCCTCGGTGGAGGCGAAGCCGCACTGGCCGGACAGGCAGAGCTGCTCGAGCGGAGCGTATTTCGCCGCCTCGTCGATGCGGCGCTTCAGCTCGTCCTTGCTTTCGAGCGTCCCCGTCTTGGTGGTCACGAGCCCGAGCACGACATGCTTGCCCTTCGGCAGCAGCCGCAAGGGCTCGAAGGAACCGGCGCGCTCGGTGTCGTACTCCATGAAATAGCCGTGGACGTTGATCCGGTTGAACAGGACCTCCGCCTCGGCCTCGTAGCCGCCCGCTCCCATGAAGGTGGAGCGGTAGTTGCCGCGACACAGGTGCATGGTGATGGTCATGTCGGAGGGGATGTCCGACATGGCGGTGTTGATCAGGTCGCCGTAGAGCGGGCCGAGCGCATCGGGATCGTCGCCACGGTCCTTCATCTGCTGGCGGTACTTCGGGTCGCACAGCATCGCGATGTTGACCTCGTCGAGCTGGAGATAGCGGCAGCCGGCATCGGCGAAACCGCGCACCGCCTTTTTGTAGGCCTGACCGAGATCGGCCCAGAAGCGGTCCATCGCCGGATAGACGGCCTTGTCGATCGGCGGCCGCACCGGCCGACCGTAGATCGCGGACGGCGCAGGAATGGTGACCTTCGGCGTGCGCCCGGTGTGCGCGGCAAGAAACCTGTAGTGTTCGACCATCGGATGCGGCCCGGCCATGCCGAGCCGACCCGTGACTTTCACGCCCTCGTTGCGCGTGTTCATGGCGGCGAAGGCCACGCCTTCGTCCATGACGTGCTTCTCGGCGCCGTCGAGACCCCAGAGGAAATCGAGGTGCCACCAGGAGCGGCGGAACTCGCCGTCGGTGATCGCTTCGAGGCCGACCTCCTCCTGCTTCTTGATGAGGTGTACGATCTCGCGGTCCTCGATCTCCCTGAGCTGGTCGACAGAGATTTCGCCTTTCGCGCGTTTCGCCCGCGCCTCCTGCAGCGCCCGGGGGCGCAGAAGGCTGCCAACATGATCGGCGCGGAACGGCGGACGGGTGCGTTTCATGGTCTTACCTCTCCATTGTCGCCGGCCTGTCCCGGCGACGTCGGCCGTTGCGAAAACGGGCTACCGCCCCCACACCTCGTCGGCCAGCTCCACGATCATGCGCAGCTTGGCCCATTGCTCCTCCTCGGCCAGCACGTTGCCCTCCTCGCTCGAGGCGAAGCCGCACTGGGGGGACAGGCAGAGCTGGTCGAGCGGCACGAACTTCGACGCCTCGTCGATCCGGCGGCGGATCGCGTCCTTCGATTCCAGCACGCCGGTCTTCGACGTAACGAGACCGAGCACCACGGTCTTCCCCTTGGGAACGAAGCGCAGCGGCTCGAAGCCGCCGGCGCGCTCGGTGTCGTACTCCATGAAGTAGCCGTGCACGTCGATGGCATTGAACAGAAGCTCGGCCACAGGCTCGTAGCCACCCGAGGCGATGAAGGTGGAGCGGAAGTTGCCGCGGCACAGGTGCATGGTGATGGTCATGTCGGAGGGGATGTCCGACATCGCGTCGTTGATCATGCGCGCGTAGGCCTGCGGAAGCGTGGCGGGATCCTCGCCGCGGTCGCGCACCTGTTGCACCAGCCTCGGATCGCAAAGATAGGTCAGGTTGACCTCGTCGAGCTGGAGATAGCGGCAGCCGGCGTCGGCGAAGGCCCGAACGGCCTTCCGGTAGGTCCGGCCGAGATCGGCGTAGAATTCGTCCATGTCGGGATAGACCGAAGCCGGCACCGCGTCGCGGCCGTCGCGGAAGTGCAGCGCCGAGGGCGACGGGATCGTCATCTTCGGCGTCTGCCTCGCGTGCGCCATGAGAAACTTGAAGTGCCCGATCATCGGGTGGCCGTCGAAGTCGCCGAGTTTCCCCGCCACGCGGGTCAGAACCTGCTGCGGCTGCACGCCACCCTGGAAGTTGACCTTGCGCCGGTGCGGCACGGTCTCGATTCCCGGCAGGGCCGAAACGAAATCGGTCTGCCACGACTTGCGGCGATACTCGCCGTCGGTGACCGACTTGAGGCCCACGCTTTCCTGCTTCGCGATCAGGGTCTCGATCTCGCGATCCTCAATCGCCTTGAACCGCTCCGCATCGAGCGTTCCGGCCGCGCGCCGCGCCCGCGCGTCCTTGAGCGCGGCGGAGCGCAAAAGGCTGCCGACGTGGTCGGCGCGGAACGGCGGACGGGTGCGCTGCATATATCCACTCGCCGAATGGCCGGCTTGCCCGGATCGTTACCCCCCGGGCTTGACCCGGGGGTCCATCATCCTGCTTCGCAAGATGGATCGCCGGGCCGAGCCCGGCGACGACAGCGGGGTTACTTCCCCCACACCTCTTCCGAAATCTCCACGATGGTCCGCAGCTTGGCCCACTGCTGCTCCTCAGTCAGGATGTTGCCCTCCTCGGTAGAGGCGAATCCGCACTGCGGCGAGAGACAGAGCTGGTCGAGCGGCACGAACTTCGCCGCCTCGTCGATCCGGCGCTTAAGGTCGTCCTTCGATTCCAGCGTGCCGCTCTTCGACGTGACGAGACCGAGCACCACGGTCTTGCCCTTCGGCAGGAACCGCAGCGGCTCGAAGCCGCCCGCGCGCTCGGTGTCGAACTCCATGAAGTAGCCCTGGATGTTGATCTCGTTGAACAGCACCTCGGCCACCGGCTCGTAGCCGCCGGAGGCGACGAAGGTGGACTGGAAGTTGCCGCGGCACAGGTGCATGCACAGCGCCATGTCGGCGGGCACGTCCGAGATCGCCGCGTTGATCACCGAAGCATAGATGTGCGGCAGCTTCTCGACGTCGTCGCCACGGTCCGTGACCTGCTGGCGCAGCTTGGGATCGCACAGATAGGTGAAGTTGACCTCGTCGAGCTGGATGTAGCGGCAGCCGGCGTCGGCGAAGGCGCGCACCGCCTTGCGATACGACGTCCCGAGATCGGCGTAGAACTCGTCCATGTCGGGATAGATCAATTCCGGCACCGCCGAGCGGCCGTAGCGGAAGTGCAGCGACGAGGGCGACGGAATCGTCATTTTCGCGGTCTGCTTCGTGTTGGCCTGCACGAACTTGAAATGCTCGATCATCGGATGGCCATGGAACGCACCGAGCTTGCCGGTGACGCGCAGCATCATCGGCCGCGGGTTCTTGCCCTGGAACGAGATCTTGCGCTCGCCGAGATAGGCCTCCACGCCGTCGAGCGCGCCGAGGAAGTCGTAATTCCAGAACGCGCGGCGGAACTCGCCGTCGGTGATCGACTTGAGGCCGACGCCCTCCTGCTTCGCGATCAGCGCCCTGATCTCGCGATCCTCGACCTCCTTCAACTGTTCCGCGGTGATCTCGTTCTTTTCGCGCCTGGCGCGCGCGTCCTTGATCGCCTCGCTGCGAAGCAGGCTGCCGACGTGGTCGGCGCGGAAGGGCGGCTTGGTGCGTTGCATTGTTCTTGTCTCTGGCTTTCGTCTGGTTGGCTGATTTTCGCGTTGTCGCCCGCGGGCCAGGCCCGCGGGCGCATCATCTCACGAAGCACATAGCGGCGAAGATGGACCGCCGGGTCAAGCCCGGCGATGACTGTCGCGGGCTGGGCGGCCGATGCCGTACGCGATGCGAGGTGCGGGCGCGGCGCTACTTCCCCCACACCTCTTCGGACAGCTCAACCACCTCGCGCATCTTGGCCCACTGCTGGTCCTCGGTGAGCGTGTTGCCCTCCTCGGTGGAGGCAAATCCGCATTGCGGGCTCAGCGCGAACTGTTCCAGCGGCGCGAACTTCGCCGCCTCGTCGATCCGGCGCTTGATCGCGTCCTTGCTCTCCAGCTCGCCGGACTTCGAGGTGATCAGGCCGAGCACCACGATCTTGTTGCCCTTGGGCAGGAAGCGCAGCGGCTCGAAGCCGCCGGCGCGGTCGGAGTCGTATTCCAGGAAGTAGCCGTCGTAGTTGCATTTGCCGAGCATGTGCTCGGCCACCGGCTCGTAGCCGCCGGAGGAGATCCAGGTGGAACGGAAGTTGCCGCGGCAGACATGGGTGGTGATGGTCATGTCGTCCGGCTTGCCCTCCAGCGACTTGTTCAGGAGGTCGGTGTAGGCCTGCATGAGGCCGTCGGTGTTCATGCCGCGGTCCTTGGCCTTCTTCATCTCCACGTCCGAGCACAGATAGGCCCAGGCGGTGTCGTCGAACTGCAGGTAGCGGCAGCCGGCGTCATAGAACGCCTTCACCGCCTTGCGATAGGCTGCAGCGAGGTCATCGTAGACCGCGTCGCGGTCGCCGCCGTAGACCTTCGCGTCCACCGCGCCGGGCTCCAGCCGGAAGTGCATCACGGTCGGCGCCGGGATGGTCATCTTCGGCGTCACGCCGGTGTTGGCCTTCAGGAACCGGAAGTGCTCCAGCATCGGATGATCGGAGAAGTCGACCTTGCCGGTGATGCGGATGCTCTGCGCCTTGGTCTGGACCCCCTGGAACTGGATCCCGTGGTCCAGCTCGTAGATCTCCACACCGTCCAGCATGCCGTAGAAGTCGAAATGCCACCACGAACGGCGGAACTCGCCGTCGGTGGCGAGCTTGAGGCCGACGCTCTCCTGCTTCTTGATGAGCGCCTTGATCTCGCGGTCCTCGACCGCCTTCAACTCGTCGGCGCCGATCTGGCCCTTCTCGCGCTTCTCGCGTGCCTCCTTGAGGGCGGGCGGACGCAGAAAGCTGCCGACGTGGTCGGCGCGGAACGGCGGCTTGGTTCTGGTCATCGGTCGTCTCCTAACCCTCGGTACGGTTTTCTCGATCGAGCTTGGCACGAGCACCGTCACTGGTCGAGAACCGGAACCGCCGTCAAGCCCGCGCCGGACGCGGCCTCCATCCCACGGCAGGTGGGACATTTCCCATCCACGGCCGTCCCGACTGGAACAGAACCGGGAAACCCGCCGCGCCCGCATTCCAGAAACGTCCAAGAAAACGTCCAAAAGCCGCAGGCGACGGCCGCCACCTTGGCTTGCACGGTTTTGCGCTTTCGACCTAGTATCCGCGCTGAAACGTGGCCGCCGGATCAGTCGCTTCGGCCCGTTCGGGAGGAAATTTCGATGATGAAACGCATCCTAGCGGCGACCGCCGCGCTGGCCCTGTCGGCCTCGATATCGCAGGCGCAGGAGGTCAAGGTCGGCGTCGTTCTGCAATACTCCGGCCTCGGCGCCGAGCTGGCCCAGCAGATCGACCGCGGCATCGAACTCTATCTGAAGCTCAACGCCGACAAGGTGAAGCCCTACACCATCCGCCTGGTCAAGCGCGACGCGAAGAATCCGGGCGGCAACGACGCCCGCGTCGTCGCCCAGGAGCTGATCACCCAGGATAACGTGGACATCCTGACCGGCTGGATCTGGTCGCCGAACGCCATCGCCACCGCGCCGGTGCTCAACGCGGCCAAGAAGTTCGCGGTGATGGCCAACGCCGGCACCGCCCACATCACAAACATGTCGCAGTATTACGCCCGCACTTCGTTCAGCATGTGGCACGCCGGCTACGCGCTCGGCGAGGCCGCGGTCAAGCAGCTCAAGGCCAAGACCGCGGTGATCGGCTTCACCGACTTCCCGCCCGGCAAGGACAGCCGCGACGCCTTCAAGCGCGCCTTCGAGGCCAACGGCGGCAAGGTGATCGACGAGATCCCGATGGGCGGCGCCGGCGCGGTGCCGGACTTCACGCCGTTCTTCCAGCGCGCGAAGGACAAGAAGCCGGACGTGTTCTTCGTCTTCGTGCCGGCCGGCGACCACGCCGCCGCGGTGGCGCGCACCTACGGCGCGCTCGGCATGCGCGAGGCGGGCGTGCGCATGATCGGCCCGGGCGACATCACCCAGGACACCAAGCTGCAGGCCATGGGCGACGCGGCCGTGGGCCTGATCACCATGCACCACTACAACGCCGACCTCGACAACCCGGAGAACAAGCGCTTCGTCGCCGCCTGGAAGAAGGAATACGGCGAAAATACCACGCCGGACTTCATGGCGGTCGGCGGCTACGACGCCGCGGCGCTGATCGTCCACGTGGTGCAGCAGCTGAAGGGCAAGATCGACGGCGACAAGGCCATCGCCGCCGCCAAGGGCTGGAAGTTCGCCAGCCCGCGCGGGCCGATCATGATCGACCCCGAAACCCGCGACATCGTGATGAACGAGTATCTGAACGAGGTCGTGAAGGGACCCGGCGGCCGTCTGGTCCAGAAGCAGATCGGCGTGATCGAGAACGTCAAGGACGCCTGCAAGGCGCTCAAGATCAAGCCCTGCTGAGCAGCAAGGCCGGCTCGACCGATACTCCATGGGGCCGCCGTCCGGAAACGGGCGGCGGCCTTCGCCTCCGTGAGCCTACGGTCGCCGCGGCGCGGAGCGGGATGTCGCGCCTGCCGGCCTCGCTCGATGCTTGCAGTTTGACAGGCTGCCCGTAAGATTTGCCGCCCGTAAGATTTGACGAACCGCGACGGGCGGGGTCGCGGCCGAGGGGACGGGGATGACATTGGCGCGTTGGGCTGGCGTCGCGGCGATGGCCGCAGCCTTTCTGGCTCTGCTGGCGAGCGATCCGGACGCGGTGCTGGGCGGCGTCGCCGCCGGCATGGTGCTGTTCATCGTCTCGGTCGGCCTGTCCGTGACCATGGGGTTGATGGGCTTCGTCAACCTGGCGCACGGCGCCTTCGCGATGCTCGGCGGCTACATCGTGGTGCTCTCGATGCGGCACCTTGGGGTCGGCTTCATTCCCTCGCTCGGCATCGCCTTCGTGCTCACCGGGCTGGTCAGCATGGTGTTCGAGCGCGGGCTCTACTCCCGGCTCTACCGGGCCGGGGAGCTGGACCAGGTGCTGTTCACCATCGGCATCGCCTTCGTCTTCATGGCCGGGCTGACGCTGGTGGTGGGACCGGAGACCCAGCCGATCCCGCTGCCCGACGCGCTGCGCGGCCAGCTCGACCTCGGCTTCGTGCAGTACCGCACCTACAGCGTGTTCCTGATCGTGGTCGGCTTCGCCATCGCCCTCGGCCTGTGGTTCGGCTTCGAGCGCACCCGGTTCGGCGCGCAGATCCGCGCCGCGGTGGACAACCGGCGCATGGCCGAATCGCTCGGCATCAACATCGACCGGCTGTTTGCGCTGACCTTCGGCTTCGGCAGCGGCATGGCCGCGCTCGGCGGTGGCCTCGGCGCCGAGTTCCTCGGCCTCGATCCCAACTACGCGCTGAAATATCTCGTCATCTTCCTGATCGTGGTGTCGGTCGGCGGGCTCGGCAGCATCTCCGGGGTGTTCTACGCCTCGCTGCTGATCGGCGTGATCGACTTCCTCCTCAAGAAGCACATCCCCCAGGGTGGCACCCTGTTCGTCTATGCGCTGGCCATCCTGCTGCTGCTGTGGCGGCCGCAGGGTCTGTTCGGGAGGGCGGCATGAGCCTGTTCGCAGCCGCCGATCCCGGCGCGCCTCCGCTGATCCACCGCCACCGCCTGCGGTGGTGGGAAATCCTGCCGTGGATCGCGGCGCTGGCCTATTTCTTCCTGTTCCCGCGCTATCTCGGCTTCGGCACCGAGCTTCTGATCATGGTGCTGTTCGCGATCTCGCTCGATCTCGCACTGGGCTACGCCGGCATCATCACCCTGGGTCACGCCGCCTTCTTCGGCGCGGGCGCCTACACCGTGGGCATGCTGGCGCATCACGGCGTCTGGAGCGAGCCGATCACCTCGCTGCTCGCGGGCGCGGTGGTGGCCGGCGCCGTCGGGCTGGTGTCCGGCTTCGTCATCCTGCGCACCACCGGGCTGACCTTCCTGATGCTGACGCTGTGCTTCATGCTGATGCTGGAGGAGGCCGCCAACCTCGGCCAGGACTACACCGGCGGCTTCGACGGGCTCACCGGCATCACCATCCCGCCGCTGTTCGGCATCTTCGAGTTCAGCCCGCTTTTCCCGACCACGCAGTATCTCTACGCGCTCGCCGTGCTGTTCCTGTGCTTCGTGTTCGTGCGGCGCCTCGCCTATTCGCCGTTCGGGCAGAGCCTGACCGGCATCCGCGAGAACACGCTGCGCATGCACGCGGTCGGCGCGCCGGTGAACCGCCGCCTGGTGATCTGCTACACGATCTCGGCGGCGATCGCGGGCATCGCCGGCGGGCTGTGGGCGCAAGCCAACGCCTACGTCAACATCTCCGCGCTGGGTCTCGACCGCGCCGCCACCGTGCTGATCATCCTGGTGCTGGGCGGTTTCGGCCGGCTGTACGGCGCAATCGTCGGGGCCATCGCCTACATGGTCCTGTCGCACTATCTGTCGAAGCTCTATCCCACCGCCTGGCAGCTCGGCCTCGGCCTGATGCTCGTCATCATCGCGCTGTTCGCGCGCGGCGGACTGATCGGCATCGGCGAGCAGCTTCTGGGCCGCTTCAAGAGCAGGCGCAACTCGCCATGACCGCGCCGCTGCTCGAAACCGTCTCGGTGAGCAAGAGCTTCGGTGCGCTGCGCGCGTCGAGCGACATCAACTTCCGGCTCGAAACCGGCGCACGCCATGCGCTGATCGGCCCCAATGGCGCCGGCAAGACCACCTTCATCAACCTCCTGACCGGCGTGATCCTGCCGACCTCCGGCCAGGTGCTGATGAAGGGCCAGGACATCACCCGGCTGGAGCAGGCCGAGCGGGTCAAGCGCGGCATCGCCCGCACCTTCCAGATCAACCGGCTGTTCCGCGGCCTGTCGGTATTGGAGAACGTGTACATCTCAATCGCCGAGCGCGTCGGCGCCGCGCCGCGCATGTTCGAGCCCGCCGGCCAGCGCCGCGACGTGATCGACGAGGCCATGCATCTGCTGGAGACGCTCAAGCTCGCCGACGACGCGGGCCGCACCATCGCCGGCCTGCCCTACGGCCGCCAGCGCCTGGTGGAGCTGGCCATCGCGCTGGGGCTCAAGCCGCAGGTGCTGCTGCTCGACGAGCCGGCCGCCGGCGTGCCGAGCGCGGAGAGCCACATCATCCTCGACGCCATCGACGCCCTGCCGCAGGACATCGGCGTGCTCATCATCGACCACGACATGGATCTAGTGTTCCGCTTCGCCAGGAAGATCACCGTGCTGGTGCGGGGCGCGATCTTCGCCGAGGGCACGCCGAAGGAGATCGGCTCCAACCCCGACGTGCGCGCGGTCTATCTGGGACAGGCCACCACCCATGGCAGCTAACCAACCGGCCGGCGCAGCGCCCGCGCTCGAACTGCGGAACGTGTCCGCCGGCTACGGCGAGACCGTGGTGCTGGAAGACATCAGTCTGACGCTCGCCCGGGGCGAGAGCATCAGCGTGATCGGACGCAACGGCGTCGGCAAGACCACGCTGCTGGCCACCATCATGGGCCACACCACGCTGCACAAGGGCGAGCTGCTGCTGGGCGGCAGCCCGCTCAACCGCGTCCCGGTGTACCGCCGCGCGGCCGCGGGCCTCGGCTTCGTGCCGCAGGAGCGCGAGATCTTCCCCTCGCTGACCGTGCGCGAGAACCTCGACGTCGGTGCGCGCACCGGCGAATGGACGGACGACCGCGTGTTCGAGCTGTTCCCCAACCTCAGGGAGCGGCTCGGCAACCGCGGCAACCAGCTTTCCGGCGGCGAGCAGCAGATGCTCTCGATCGCGCGGGCGCTGCGCACCAACCCCTCCGTGCTGCTGATGGACGAGCCGACCGAAGGGCTGGCGCCGGTCATCGTCGAGGCGCTTGCGGCCGCGATGGCGCGGCTGCGCGAGACCGGGCTGTCGATCGTTCTGGTGGAGCAGAACAGCCGCATCGCGCTGGAGTTCTCGCCGCGCTGCGTGGTGATGGACAAGGGACGCATCGTCTACGACGGCGAATCGAAGCCGCTGCGCGACGACCCCGAGAAGCTCGCGCATTACGTGGGCGTGAGCGAGTAATACGGCCGCGCTTCGCGGAGCCGCCCCGATCCGATCGGGCACCAAACAAAACGGCCGGGCAAGCCCGGCCGTTCGCATGTTCCGATGCTGGGCCGGCCGATTTCGGGCCTCCCGGCGGGGGGCTCAGGCGTGAGCCTTGCGCTGCGGATCGACGATCTGCTCGAGCTTGCCCAGCACGCGCATGCAAGGCAGGAGTTGCTCCAGCGAGCCGTTCGGCTCGCGCTTCTCCTTGATCGCCGCGATGAACTCGCGATCCTCCAGCTCGATGCCGTCCATCGACACGTCCACCTTCGACACGTCGATCTTGTTGTCCTTGCCGTCCGACAGGTCGTCGTAGAACGCCTTGTAGGTGCCGGTATCGCCGATGTAACGGAAGAACGAGCCGAGCGGACCGTCGTTGTTGAACGACAGCGACAGCGTCAGCATCGCGCCCGAAGGGGTGCGCGCCACGATGCCCATGTCCATCGCGATGTTCAGCTCGGGATGGATCGGTCCCTGCACGGCGTAGCAGTCGGAGATGTTCTCACCGGCCTGATACTGGAACAGGTCGATGGTGTGCGCGGCGTGGTGCCAGAGCAGGTGGTCGGTCCAGCTCCGCGGGTTGCCGGCCGCGTTGATGTTCTTGCGGCGGAAGAAATAGGTCTGCACGTCCATCTGCTGGATCTTCAGCTCGCCGGCCTTGATCTTCTTGTGCACGTACTGATGGCTCGGATTGAAGCGGCGGACGTGGCCGCCCATCGCCACGACGCCGGTCTCCTTGGCGATCTTCACCAGGTTCTCGGCGTCCTCGACGCTGTCGGTGACCGGAATCTCGACCAGCACGTGCTTGCCGGCGCGCATCACCTGCTCACCCTGGCTGAAGTGCATTTTGGTCGGCGTGGTGAGGATCACCGCGTCGGCGCGCTTGATGCCCTCGGCGAGATCGCCGGTGTAGTGCGGGATGCCGTACTTCTTGGCGACCTGAGCGGTCGACTCCTGGTTGCCGCCCACCAGCGACGTGACCTCGACGCCCGGAATGCGCTTGAGCGCATCGAGATGCTTCTGACCGAAGGCGCCCTGACCGGCGACGCAGATTTTCATGAGACCCTCTTCTGAATTGCTGTGCGCGACCACGTGTCGATTTCCACCGTCATGGCCGGCCTGTCCCGGCCAGGCTCAGGCGGGCTCGGTGCCTGCCCAAGCGTCATGCGCGGGACCAGCCCGCGCATGACAGAGCATTGACCGGAAGCCTAGCTCCTGACGCGCTCGACCTTCTGGCGGGCAGCGGCGCGCCGCGTCTTGCTCTTGGCCTTTGCAGCCGGCCGCTTGGCCGCGGCCTTGCGGGCCGGAGCCTTGCGAGCGGACGCCTTGCCCTTGCCGCGCTTGTGCGGCTCCAGGATGATGTGGCCGACCGCGGTGTTGGAGGCCGGCACGGTGTAGAAGCGATAGACCTCGTCCACCTTGTCCTCCAGCGCGCCGCGCATCACCAGCCACATCACCATCTCGATGCCCTCGGCGCCGGCCTCGCGCATGAAATCCACATGCTTGATCTTGGTGAGCTTGCGCGGGTTGTCCGACGCAAGCCCGTCGAGGAACGCCTTGTCGAACTTCGAGTTGATCAGACCCGCGCGCGGGCCGGAGATCTGGTGCGACATGCCGCCGGTGCCGAATACCACCACGCGCAGGTCCTCCGGATAGGATTCCACCGCCTTGCGGATGGCGCGGCCGAGATCGAAGCAGCGCTTGCCGGTGGGCGGCGGGAACTGGACCACGTTGACCGCGAGCGGGATCACCGGGCACGGCCACTCCTTGGGCGAGCCGAACAGCAGGTTCATCGGCACGGTCAGACCGTGATCGACCTCCATCTTGTTGACGATGGTGAGATCGAACTCGTCGAGGATCACCGACTGCGCGATGTGCGAGGCGAGTTGCGGATGCCCCTTCACCACCGGCACCGGACGCGGCCCCCAGCCCTCGTCCGCCGGCGGGAATTCGGCCGCGCAGCCGAGCGCGAAGGTCGGGATCATCTCCACCGAGAACGCCGAGGCGTGGTCGTTGTAGATCAGGATGACCACGTCCGGTTTGGCCTTCTCCATCCACTCCTTCGACTTCTCGAAGCCGGAGAACACGCGCTTCCAGTACGGCTCCTCGGTGCGCTTGTTGTCGATGGCCGCGCCGATCGCCGGCACATGCGAGGACGAAACCCCTGCAATGATCTTAGCCACGGCGCTTTCCTTTCGTGGATGCCTTCTTCGTGGACGCTTTCCTGGCGGACGCCTTCGGCTTCGCAGCCGCCCGCTTCGCGGCCGGCTTCGCCTTGACCTTGTTCTTGCCGGACGTGTCGCGCCCGGACTTGGAGCGGTTGCCCTCCACCGAGCGGCCGCCCTTGAGCATCATGTCGGCGTAGTCCTGCTGGGTGGAGTTGGTCATCACCGCGGCCATGTGCTGGAACGAGTGGCCGTCGGTCGCACCGAGCTTGGCGGTGAAATAGATGTTGCCGCCCAGCTCCAGCATCCGGTTGTACTGGCGCTTGAGGACCGCCTCGCGCTGCTCGGGCGTCAGCGGGAAACGGTCGAGGTACTTCGCCTCGTCCGCCTTGAAGGCATCGCGGTTCTCCGCCTTCATCAGCGACATGCAGAACATGTTGATGTGGTAGCCTCGGCGCGAGCGATCCGCGTCGAACACGAACGTGCCGGGAATGTCGTCGTACTCTTTCTCGGCCGGCTTGACCTTCGCCACTGCCATCGGTCTCTCCTCTTGCCGCGTTCAGATCGTCAAACGGCTGATTTATCGTTGATATAGTCCAGTGCAACCCGGCTTTGCAACGCCGGGCCTTGCGACAGATCAATCCCAGTAGAGCCGCATCGGGTTGTCGACCAGAAGAGCCTTTTGCAGCGCGGGGGTTGGGGCGATCTTTGGAATCATGTCAACGATCAGGCCGTCGTCCGGAGCCTCCTTGGGCATGTTGGGGTGCGGCCAGTCGGTGCCCCAGATCACCCGGTCGGGGAAGCGCTCCACGATGGCGCGGGCGAAGGGAACCACGTCGTCGTAGGGCGGCCCCGCGACCGTGAACCGCTCCGGGCAGGTGACCTTGGTGATCCAGTTCCGGTTGGCGTCGAGCGCCTTGAGCCAGTTCTGGAACGCCTTGCCCTCGACCCCCTCCCGCACGTTCGGGCAGGCCATGTGGTCGAACACCAGCGCGGTCGGCAGCGACTTGAGGAACGGCCCCATCTCCTCGAGGTCGGCGTGCTCGAAATAGACCACGACATGCCAGCCGAGCGGGGCGATGCGGGCGGCGATGCGCTGCATCACGTCCTTGGGCGTGGAATCGACCAGCCGCTTGATGAAGTTGAAGCGCACCCCCTTCACGCCGGCGCTGTCCAGTTCCTTGAAGTCGGCGTCCGTGAAGCTCTCGTCCACGAAGGCCACGCCCTTGGCGCGGCCGTTCGACGTGACCAGCGCATCGACCAGCGCGCGGTTGTCGGTGTCGTGGCAGGTGGCCTGCACGATCACCGCCTTGTCGAAGCCGAGGAAGTCGTGCAGCGCGAACAGCTTCTCCTTCGGCGCGTCGCAAGGCGTGTACTTGCGCTTGGGCGCGAAGGGGAATTTGGCCTCGGGCCCGAAGACGTGGTTGTGCGCGTCCACCGCGCCCGGCGGCGGGGTGTATTTCGGCTTCGAGGGATTGGGATGGAACGGGATGTAGCCAGGGCTCATGGGCACGTGACAGTTCTCCTTCTTGGCTTTTCTCCGCTCATCCTGAGGAGCGCCCGCAGGGCGCATCTCGAAGGACGACGCGGCCCTCCTGGTTCGAGACGCACCGCCGCGCGGCGCTCCTCGCCATGAGGGCCTAGATTTTCTCCAACGCCAGGGACACGCCCTGGCCGACGCCGACGCAC
>CAZZCV010000076.1:0-14586 GCA_964653225.1 uncultured Rhodoplanes sp.
CTTCGGTGCCGGCATCGAGCGCACTGGTGGCCTCGTCGAGCACGAGGATCGGCGGGTTTTTCAGGAGCGCGCGCGCAATCGCAAGGCGCTGACGCTCGCCGCCCGACAGCGAGCGGCCCCGCTCGCCCACGTTGGTCTTGAGGCCTTCCGGCAGCCGCGCGATGAAGTCCTTGGCCTGCGCGCGCTTCAGCGCGTCGTCGATCTCGGCTTCCGTCGGGTCGGGCTTGCCGACCTTGAGATTCTCCTCGATCGGCCGGTCGAACAGCAGCACCTCCTGGAACACGACGCCGATGTTGCGGCGGAGCGCCGCGAGCTGCATGGCGCGGATGTCGATCCCGTCGATCCGGATGCTGCCGGACTGCGGATCGAACACACGATGCAGCAGCGCCAGCGCGGTCGATTTTCCGGCGCCGGTGGAACCCACGAGCGCCACGATCTCGCCGGGCAGGACGTTGAAGTCGAGGTCAGCGACTGCCGGCCGCTTGCCGTCGTAGGAGAACGACACGCCCTTGAACTCGACCAGGCCGCGCACCCGACCCGGATCGATGGCGTCGGCGCGGTCGCGCACCGAGGGCTCGGTGTCGAAGACGTCGAAGAATTCCTTCAGCCGCGGCGCGTCCATGAACAGGCGGTTGGCGAAGGCCACGGTCTGCTCCAGCCGCGCGATCAGCATCCCGGCGAAGCTGGTGAAGGTCACGATCTCGCCGATCGTGGTCAGGCCCTGCATGTAGAGCGAGATGCCGACGATGAAGATCGACAGCAGCGTCAGCGTGGTGGAGGCGTTGGTGGCCACGGCCGCGAGCGCCCACCAGGACAGCACCGGCATCTGCGCGCCGAGCAGCTTGGCGACCACGCCGCGCAGCGCCGTCACTTCGGCCTCGATCCGGGAATAGCTCTGCACCAGCGCCACGTTGCCGAGCGCATCGGAGGTGCGCTCGGCGAGGTCGGTGTAGTGCCGCTCCACCGTGGTCTGTCCGGCCTCGGCCTTGCGCAGCACGAGCGCGGTCAGGATGGTGAACACGACGCACAGGATGATGAGCAGGATCGCCAGCCGCCAGTTCAGGAACAGCGACAGCGGCAGCAGAACGACCAGCGAGACGAAGGCCGCGAGGTGCTCGCGGAAGAAGCCGAGCCACAACCACCACAGCGAATCCGTGCCCGTGATCATCACCTTCATCAGCCGGCCGGAGTGGACGCCGCCGTGGAAGCTGAGCGGCAGTTGAAGGATGTGCTCGAAGTAGCGGGTCAGCAGCGCATGGCGCTGCCGGTGCGCCAGCCGGTCGGAGTGCAGGGCCACCAGCGCGCCGGCGACGATTGTGAACAGGCCGAAACCCACCCAGGCGACGAGCAGCGGAACGAGGTCGGGCCACGCCGGCGCGCCGGCCCTGGCCTGCGCCGCGGCCAGCGCGTCGATGATGCGGCCGAACAGGATCGGCTCCGCGAAGGCGGCCGCGGCCAGCAGCACGTTGGCGACGCCCAGCAGCCAGGCGAGGCGGCCTTCCGTCTTGAGCAGCGACAGGACGCGGAGATACAGGCGGACGAAGTTCATGACCGTGGCATCAAATCGGGTTTGCAGGGAGAGCGGAAGACTCGATGCGGCCGGCGTGCCGGCTCCGCAGGGCGGCTCCGGGCGGTCGGCGCCGTGGCGGAGTGGGCCGGACGGCCGTCAGCCTTGTCCCCATTGCCCCGGAATTGTCAAGAAAAGGACCCGTTAGCGTTTGATGAAACAGGAGAATTCTGTCGCCCACGCTTAGGTTGCTAAGTTTTCAGATGTCAATATGATGATCGAATCTGCGGCCTCCGGACCGCTTCGGCCGGGGGTGGGCCGGCCGCCAGACCGGCCATGCGCGGACAGGCGGATGGCGGAACGCGATTCGGACGCGCGATGACAAACATCCCGACGGAATTGCTGCGGACGCTCGTTGCGGTGGTCGAGTTGCGAAGCTTCACCAAGGCGGCCCACTCGCTGGGCGTCACCCAGCCCGCAGTTAGCGCGCAGATCAAACGGCTGCAGACGCTGCTGGACAGCGACCTGCTCGACAAGAGCGCGCCGGGCGTGAGCCTGACACCAGCCGGAGAGTTGATCGTCAACTACGCCCGCCGCCTGCTGTCGATCAACGATCAGATTCTCGATCTCGCCAGCCCGCGTCCGGCGGTCCGGACGCTGCGGATCGGCGCGACCGGCGACTTCACCGCCGCGAGCATCGCACAGGGGCTGGCGTGCTACCGGGCGCGTCGGCCGCAGCAGCGGTTCACGGTCGCGAGCGGCATGATCGATGACCTGCTGCGCGAGCTGCGCGACGGCCAGCTCGACGTGGTGGCCTGGGTTTCCGGCGCGGGGCCGACGATCGAGGCCCGGCACTCCTGGAAAGAGGAGTTGGTCTGGGTCCGCGCTCCCTCGATCGAGCTGGATGAAAACGCCCCAGTCCCGCTGGTGTCCTATGGCGAGGAATGCCCTTTCACGCAGGCTTGCGTGGCCAGCCTCAACCGCGTGGGCCGCGACAGCGAGCTGGTGTTCATGGGCTCCAACATCGCCGCGGTCGGCGCCGCGGTCGCTGCCGGCATCGGCATCTCGGTTCTTCCGCGCAACAGCGCCAACATTCCGGGCGCCTCGGTGTGGGAGAACGCGCCGCTGCCGCGGCTGCCGGAGGTGTTCTGCGGCATCTATGTCCGGCCGGGCGGCGATTGCGCCGACCGCAACCAGCTCGCCGACACGCTGGCTCAGGCCCTGCGGCTGCGTTCGCACGTGACCGGCAGGGACGCCGAAACCGTGGCGGCGGAATAAGCGGCGTCGGAGAAGCTCGTTCCGGCCGGTTCAGTTCTGCGCGAAGCCGGAGCGCTGCGCCCAGCCCGTCATGCGGTTCTCCAGCATCGCCATGGCCGCATACATCACGATGCCTTCGATCGCGAGCGCAACCAGCCCCGCGAAGATCAGAGGCACCTGGAACTGGGCCTGCGCCTGCAGCATCAGGTTGCCGATGCCGTAGTTGGACGCGATGCTCTCGGAAATCACCGAGCCGACGAAGGCCAGCGTGATGGCGATCTTCAGCGAGCCGAAGAAATAGGGCAGCGTGCGCGGAATGCCGACCTTGCGCATGATGTCGAGCTTGGAGGCACCGAGCGCCTTGAGCACGTCCTCCAGCTCCGGTTCGATGGTTGCAAGTCCCGTGGCGACGTTCACGACGATGGGAAAGAACGAGATCAGGAACGCGGTCAGCACCGCCGGCGTGAAGCCGATGCCGAACCAGAGCACCAGGATCGGCACCACCGCCACCTTGGGGATCGCGTTGAAGCCGATCATCAGAGGATAGAGCCCGGCGTAGATCGCACGCGACCAGCCGACCAGCAGTCCGAGCGCGAGGCCGAAGGCCACGGCCAGCGCGAAGCCGATCATCGTGGTCGCGAGCGTGAACAGCGAGTTGCGGTAGATCGGGCCCCAGTATTCGTAGAACGTCCATGCGATGGCCGAGGGCGGCGGCAGGAAGAACACCGGAATCTGGAACAGGTGGACCGCCGCCTCCCAGAAGACGAACATCGCCACCGTGTAGAGCCAGGGCGCGAGCGTGACCGATAGCGAGCGGCCCTTCACTGTCTCGCCCTCACGATGTGGCTGCGCAACTCGTGAACAATGTCCTGGAATTCCGGGGTGAAGGTGATCTCGAGGTCGCGTGGCCGCGGCAGGTCGATCGGCCGCTCGACCAGGATGCGGCCGGGCCGCTGCGACATCACGAAGACGCGGTCGGCGAGGAAGACCGCCTCGCGCAGGTCGTGGGTCACGAGGCACACCGTGATCCTGCGCGCCGCGTGCAGGTCGCGGATCACGCACCACAGCTCCTCGCGCGTGAAGGCATCGAGCGCGCCGAACGGCTCGTCCAGCATGAGGAGCTGCGGCTCGTGGATCAGGGCGCGGCACAGCGAGGTGCGCTGCTGCATGCCGCCGGACAGCTCCCACGGATACTTCTCGCCCTGGTCGCGCAGACCGACGGAGGCGAGCAGGTTCCGCGCACGGTCCGCATATTCATGCCGCCGCCGGCGCATCTCGCTGCGGTGCGGCTCGACGATCTCCAGCGGCAGCAGCAGGTTCTCCAGCGTCGTGCGCCAGGGCAGCAGCGTCGGCGCCTGGAACGCCATGCCGGCGATCTTCACCGGCTGGTCCACGACCTCGCCCGCGACCTTGACCGTCCCCTTGAACGGGAACTGGAGCCCGGTCGCGAGCTTCATCAGGGTGGACTTGCCGCAGCCGGAGGGGCCGACCACCGCGGCGAACTCGCCTTCGCGGATGGCGATGGACAGGCCCTCGACCGCGGGTGCAGCGGTGTTCCCGCCATAGGCGTGGCTCACGTCGTCAAGGGCGATGAACGCCGTCACGTTGTCCCCCGCCCCTGGATCGCCGGCTCAGTTTACCTTGAGGTCGCCCGCCGCCGGCAGGAAGGACGGATCGAAAATGTCGGCCGCCTTGGGTCGCGCACCCTTGAAGGTATAGGTCAGCGCGATCTGGTCGATCGACTTGTCGAGCCGCGCCATGTCCACGGTGCCGAAGCCGTTCTTCTTCACCTCGTCGGTGACGATGTTGTCGCGCAGGGCCATCTGCAGCCGCTCGAGTTCGGTTGGCTTCTTGGCGATGTCGTTGCGCTTGATCACCGAGTCGACGGCGGTGGACGGGTTGGCGACGGTGTCCTTGAGCCCGCGCAGGAAGGCGCGCAGGAACTTGCGGACCGCCTCCGGATTATCGGCGGCGAACTTCGGGTTCACGATGATCGTGTTGCCGTACAGGTTCACGCCGTAATCGGCCATCAGCATGACGACGATGTCGTCTGCCGGCACGCCGCGGTCCTTCAGGTTGATGTAGGACGAGAACGAGAAGCCGGTGATGGCGTCCACCTGACCGGCTGCCAGCATCGGCTCGCGGACCGGAAAGCCGACGTTCTCGATCGTCACCTTGGAGGCGTCGATGCCGTTGGCCTGGGTGAAGATGCGCCACTGGGCGTAGGCGCCGTCCGGCGCGGGCGCACCGAGTTTCTTGCCTTCGAGGTCCTTCGGCTTGAGCACGCCGCGGCTCTTGCGGCTGACGATCGAAAAGGACGGCTTGTTGTAGACCATGAAGATCGCCTTCACCGGCACGTTCGGGTTGGCGTCCCGGAACTTGATCAGCGAGTTGATGTCGCCGAAGCCGATGTCGTAGGTGCCGGCCGCGATGCGGTTGAGCGGTTCGAGCGAACCGCCGGCGGTGTCGATCTTCACGTCGAGGCCCTCGGCCTTGTAGTAGCCCTTGTCGAGCGGCACCAGGAACGGCGCAGCCGGCCCCTCGTACCGCCAGTCGAGCGTGACGCGGATGGCCTGCTGCGCATGCGCGGCCCCCGAAAGCATCATCGCTGCGGCGCCGGCTGCGAGCAGAAGGCCCGTGCGGCGCGCCCTGTTGATTGTCTCGACGCCCATGATCTCGTTCCCTTTCTCAAGCCGGCCGCTGTCCGTCTTCCGATGGGGAGGCGACGGCGGCCAGGGCCCGTTCCTGCTCTGGAGGCTGCGTTCAACCGGTCTCGATTTCCTTTTCAGCAAAGAACATGCCGGATGAAAGAGCAAGGCGGCGACGCACACGCCGCAGGCACTCTGCACAGACTGGCGCATTTCTGCACAGATCGGAGCCGGGACTGCCGCATCGCTGGGCAGCCGGCCGGGCCGGACGCTGATAGGCTGGTGCGGCCCGTTGCACGATCGGGAGCCGCCGCATGAGCACGCCCGCCCGAGGAAAGCCGCCCGGCAGCCGGCCCGGCCCGATCCGGCCCTTTGCCGCGCCCTATGCGCCGCCCGACGAGGCCATCGCCTCCGGTCTGCTGGCCGGGGCGTCGCGCGGGGAGGCGGCGGACGCCCGGATCGACGCCCGCGCCCGCCGGCTGGTCGAGGCCATCCGGTCGGCGAGCGGCGGACTGGGCGGAATCGAGGATTTCCTGCACGCCTATTCCCTCTCCACCCGGGAGGGCCTGGCGCTGATGGTGCTGTCCGAGGCGCTGCTGCGGGTGCCGGATCCCGCGACCGCCGACCGGCTGATCGAGGACAAGCTCGCGGCCGGCGACTGGGCGCATGCCGAGACCTCCGGCTCCTTCCTCGCCACGGCCTCGGCCTGGACGCTGGGTGTCACCGCGCGGGTGATCCAGCCGGGCGAAACGCCGGAGAGCATCGTCGTGGGCGTGGTGAAGCGGCTCGGCCTGCCTGCGGTGCGGATCGCCACCCGGCAGGCGATGCGGCTGCTCGGTTCGCACTTCGTGCTCGGCCAGACCATCGATGAGGCGCTCGCTCGCGCCGGTTCGCACCGCGAATTCCGTTACTCCTTCGACATGCTGGGCGAGGGCGCGCGCACCGGGGCCGACGCCGAACGTTACTTCGACGCCTATGCGGGCGCCATCGACGCCATCGGCGCGCGCGCCGGCGACGCGCCGCTGCCGGCGCGGCCCGGCATCTCGGTCAAGCTCTCCGCGCTGCATCCGCGCTACGAGGCGGTCTCGCGCGAACGGGTGATAACGGAGCTGGTGCCGCGCGTGCTCGACCTTGCGCGCAAGGCCAAGAGCCACGACCTCAATTTCACCGTGGACGCGGAGGAGGCCGACCGGCTCGAACTCTCGCTCGATGTGATCGGTGCGGCGCTGGCCGATCCTTCGCTCGCGGGCTGGGACGGCTTCGGGCTTGCCGTGCAAGCGTACCAGAAGCGCGCGCCGGACGTGATCGGCTGGCTGAGGAACGCGGCCGAGGCGCTCGACCGCCGGCTGATGGTGCGGCTCGTCAAGGGCGCGTACTGGGACACCGAGGTCAAGCGCGCGCAGGAGCGCGGGCTTGCGGACTATCCGGTGTTCACCCGCAAGCCGATGACCGACCTGTCCTATATGGCCTGCATCCGGGCGCTGCTCGAGGCGCGGCCCAGGCTCTATCCGCAGTTCGCCACCCACAACGCCCTCACCGTGGCCACGGTGATCGAGGAGGCCTCCGGCGTGGAGGGCTACGAGTTCCAGCGGCTGCACGGCATGGGCGAGGTGCTGTACGACGCGCTGCTGGAGGAATCGCCGCTGGCTGCCTGCCGGGTCTATGCGCCGGTCGGCAGCCATCGCGAACTGCTGGCCTATCTGGTGCGACGGCTCTTGGAGAACGGCGCGAACTCCTCGTTCGTGGCGGCCGCCGCCGATCCGAAGGTGCCGGTGGAAGCGATCCTGAAGCGGCCGCAGGCCTGGGTGGGCGACGCCGCGCACGCGCGCCACCCGAGGATTCCGCTGCCGCGGGATCTGTACCGGCCGTCGCGGCGCAACTCAGCGGGCGTCGAGTTCGGCGACCGGACGGCCCTTGCGGCGCTGCTGGCGGACGTCAAACGGAGCGCGGCCGGCCCGGCGACGGCGATGCCGCTGATCGACGGCGTGGCCGTGCAGGGCCGTGCGCGCCGTACGGTCTCGCCGGTGGACGGCGCGGACCTCGGCGAGGTCGTCGAGGGCGACACGGCGCTGGCGCGGTCTGCAATGGCGGCGGCTCAAGCCGGCTTTCCGGATTGGGCCGCGACGCCGGTCGAGCGGCGCGCCGAGGTTCTGGAGCGGGCGGGCGAACTGCTGGAAGCCGGCCGCGGCCGCCTGATCGCGCTGCTGCAGACCGAGGGCGGCAAGACGCTCGACGACAGCCTGTCGGAGGTGCGCGAGGCGGTGGACTACTGCCGCTACTATGCCGCGGAGGCGCGCCGCGCGCTGGCGCCGCAGGCGATGCCCGGCCCCACCGGCGAGAGCAACGAGCTGCGTTACCGCGGCCGCGGCGTGTTCGTCTGCATCAGCCCGTGGAACTTCCCGCTGGCGATCTTTCTCGGCCAGGTCGCGGCGGCGCTCGCCGCCGGCAACGCGGTGGTGGCCAAGCCGGCCGAACAGACGCCGCTGATCGCCGCCGAGGCGGTGCGGCTCCTGCACCGTGCCGGCGTGCCGGCATCGGCGCTGCATCTGATGCCGGGCGACGGTGCGGTCGGCGCGGCGCTTGTCGCGGACCCGCGCGTGGCCGGCGTGGCCTTTACCGGCTCCACGGAGGTCGGCCGCCTGATCAACTGCGCGCTTGCGGGCAAGGACGGCCCGATCGTGCCGCTGATCGCCGAGACCGGCGGCATCAACGCCATGATCGTGGATGCAACCGCCTTGCCCGAGCAGGTGGCCGACGACGTGGTGACGTCGGCGTTCCGCTCCGCGGGGCAGCGCTGCTCGGCGCTGCGGCTCCTGTGCGTGCAGGAGGACGTCGCCGATCGCATCGTCGAAATGATTGCCGGGGCTGCCCGCGAGCTGAAGCTCGGCGATCCGCGCGATCCCTCGGTGCATGTCGGGCCGGTGATCGACCGCGACGCGAAGGAGCGGCTCGACCGCTGGATCGCGGATCATGCGGCACAGGTGCTGTTCCGCCGGGATGCCTTCGACCTGCTGCCGAAGTCCGGCCTGTTCGTGCCGCCGGCGATGATCGCGCTCGACCGCGCGAGCGACCTGCGCGAGGAGGTGTTCGGCCCCGTGCTGCACGTGGTGCGCTGGCGTGCCGAGGAGCTGCCGGCGCTGCTGGACGGGATCGCCGGCAACGGCACCGGCCTGACGCTTGGCATCCACAGCCGGATCGAGTCCACGATCGAGCGGATCGTGCGGCGGATGCCGAACGGCAACGTCTACGTCAATCGTACGGTGATCGGCGCGGTGGTGGGCACCCAGCCGTTCGGCGGTACGGGCCTTTCCGGCACCGGGCCCAAGGCGGGCGGGCCGAATTATCTGCGCCGCTTCGCCACCGAGCAGACCGTTACGGTCAACACCGCGGCCGCTGGCGGCAACGCCACGCTTCTGAACGCGGATTCGTAGGCGTTCCGGAGGCCGGATCACGTCTGCGCGAGCGAACATGAATGGTTGTTACTCTACGTTACGAAAACATCATCTGCCGGGGACTCGTCCTGTCGGAACGCCCCCTCCACATGGTTCGTTGTCGCAACAGGCACCCTCGCGTTTCAGGGTGCGCATGCAACGGAGAAAGGTTTCGCCCATGAGCATCAAGAGCAATCGCGCCCTGGCTGCCGCGACGGCGGCGGCGATTGCGCTGACCTCCGCGAGTTTCGCCCCGGCGATCGCCGGCCCGGCCGCGCCGGCTCAGAAGGCCACCACCGGACTTTCGATGGCCCATGCCGCGGACATCGAGGTGAGCGACCAGCGACGCCGGCATCGGGCGCATCGCAGCAACCGTGGCAACGCGGCGGCGGCTGCAGCCGTGCTGGGCGTGTTCGGCACGATCGCCACGCTTGCGGCGCAGGACCGCTATCGGGACCGCCACTATTACCACCGGCCTTACGGCTATGGCCCGTACTACGGCCCGCCGCCGGCCTACCGTTACGGCCCGTACTACCGCTACTGACCCGTTCGGCCCGAAAGGCATCCGTAAGCGGTGCCGGACGGTCGACAGCGTGGGCCAGCCTCTCGGCGCCGCCTCGTGCGGCGCCTTTTCTTTGCCCATCGCCGACCTGTTAACCGGCGTGCAGGCCGTCGGGTGTACGGTTGGCGGATGGGTGATTCGCTCGGACGCCTCTACGAACAGGTCGCCGCCGCCAGGAACGGCGATCCCGCCGTATCGCGCACCGCCCGCCTGCTGAAGTCCGGCCGCGCCAAGGTGGCGAAGAAGCTGGCCGAAGAGGCGGTCGAGGTCGTGATCGACGCCGTCAACGGCGAGCGCGAGGCTGTGGTCCGCGAAAGCGCCGATCTCCTCTACAATCTGACGGTGCTCTGGGTGTCCGCGGGCGTGCGTCCCGAGGACGTCTGGAACGAGATGAAACGTCGCGAGCAGATGCTCGGCATCGCCGAGAAGCTGCCCAAGAACCGTCCGTCCGAGATCCTCCCGCCCGAGGCGGGCGTCCGCCGCAAGGTCGTGATGCTGGACGGCCGGCGCTCCCGCAAACACCGCTGATCCCGCCCGTTCCTGCGGCGCGCCGGTCCGGCTTGCCGCATGGACTTTTGTGCGCCGCACCTCTAAGCAGGCCCGCCATGCTTCGCCGCCTCTACGACTGGTGCATCAACGCCGCCGGAAAGCCCCATGCCACCTGGCTGATGGGCTTCGTCTCGTTCATCGAAAGCTCGTTCTTTCCGGTGCCCCCGGACGCGATGATGGTGCCGATGGCGCTGGCGCGACCGGACAAGGCGTGGTTTTACGCCCATGTCTGCACCCTCACCTCGGTCGCCGGCGGGATTCTGGGCTATTTCATCGGCGCGGTGCTCTACGATTCGGTCGGCGGCTGGCTGATCGCGCTGTACGGCTACGGGGACAAGGTCGAGGCGTTCCGCGAGGCCTACGCCGCCTGGGGAACCTGGATCATCCTGATCAAGGGCGTGACGCCGATCCCCTACAAGATCGTGACGATCACTTCGGGCTTCGCCGGCTACAGCTTTCTGATGTTCGTGCTGCTGTCCTTCGTGGCCCGCGGCATGCGCTTCTACCTGCTGGCCTTCCTGCTGTATCGTTACGGGCCGCAGGCGCGCGCCATCATCGAGGAGCGGCTGGGCTTCTGGGTCACGGTCAGCGTGATCGTCCTCGTCATCGGCATCGTCGCCGCGCTATACTTGTTCTGACCCGCCCGGGCCTTCCCAATTCGGCCATTCCTGCGGCCGATAAGGCGAGGAGCCGATTCGGCAGCCCGCATGGCGGATGCGGAACGAGCGCCGGTTGAAGATGACGATCTGTGCCATCGATCCCCGGAGGGCTGCGGACCGGCTTTGCGCCGGCCCGCTGGCAGGCCTTGCGGCCGGCCTTTTCCTGCTGTCCGTGATCCCTGCTGCCGCGCAGAGCTTCTCCCAGCAGCCCGGCGGCGGGCCGCCGCCTGCCCCGGCACCCAGGGCCGAGCCCGCGCCGCCTCCCGGGCAGCCGCCGGGCCCCGGCGTCTTCGAATCGATCGGCCGCTTCTTCGACCAGGGCGCGGCGAACTTCCGCGAGCATATCGGCCGTGCGCGGGAGCGCGTCGACGACTTCGGCGACAAGGCCGCGGCCACCGGCAAGGGCGCGGTCGATGCGACCAAGGAGGCGGTCGGCGCCGTGGTGAAGCTGCCCGCCGCCCGCGTCGTGCAGGGCCGCCAAGTCTGTCATGTCGCGGCCAACGGCGCGCCGGACTGCCAGTCGGCAGCCGAGCGGCTGTGCAAGGAGAATGGCTTCGCCAGCGGCAAGAGCATGGACTTCACCTCGGCGGAGCGATGCCCGCCGCGGGTCTGGGCCTCCGGCCGCCAAGGCAACGAGGCGGCCTGCACCACCGAAACCTTCATCAGCCGCGCCATGTGCCAGTAGTCCCGCGTCCGCCCTCCCATGCCAGACGATCGTCCCATCCTCGCCCTGACCGGCGCGACCGGCTTCATCGGCCGCCATCTGCTGCGCGAACTGCCGAAGCGCGGCTGGCGCATCCGCGTGCTGCTGCGCCAGCCGGGCGCGGTGCCGCCGGAGGCGACGAGCGCGGTGATCGGCGATCTCGCGCGGCCCCGCAACGTGGCGACGGCGCTGGCCGGCGCCGACGCGGTGATCCATTCTGCGGGGCTCGCGCATGCCATGTCGGGCCTGCCCGAGGACGATTACCGGATGCTCAACACCGAGGCGACCGTGGCCCTGGGGCAGGCCGCGGAGCGGGCGGGCGTGCGGCGCTTCGTGTTCCTGTCGTCGATCCGGGCGCAGAGCGGCCCGGTGGCGGCGGGGACGCTGACCGAGGCGATGGAGCCGGAGCCGACCGACGCCTACGGCCGCTCCAAGCTTGCCGCCGAGCAGGGTCTCGCGGCGATCGGCATCGACTGGGTCGCGCTGCGGCCGGTGCTGGTCTACGGGCCGGGCGTGAAGGGCAACATGGCGCAGCTCGTGCGGCTGGCGCGCTCACCCTGGCCGCTGCCGCTCGGCGGGCTTGGCGCCCGCCGCTCGCTCCTGTCGGTGGACAATCTCGCGGCGGCGATCGACACGGTGCTGCGCGCGCCCGGTCCGCTCTGCCGGCCGTTCGTCGCGGCCGATCCGGAGCCGCTGACGCCGGGGGAGATGGTGGCGGCGCTGCGGGCCGGGCTGGGGCGCGGGCCGAGACTCCTGCCGGTGCCGGAGGCGCTGCTGCGGCTCGGCTCTGCGGCGTTTCGCAGGCGCGAGGCGTTCGAGCGCATCGCCGGTGGACTGGTGGCCGATCCATCGGCGCTCATGGCGCTCGGCTGGCGGCCGCCGGTCACCACGCGCGAGGGCCTTGCCATCCTGGCGCGCGGGTGATGGTGTGACCCGGAATCCGGGAGGAGCCGACCTTGGCCTTTGTTCTCTATAACGCGCCGCAATCGACCTGCAGCCAGCGCGTCCGCTTCGTGCTCAACGCCAAGGGGCTGCCGTTCGAGGAGAGGAAGCTCGACCTGCTCGCCGGCGATCAGCTCAAGCCCGAGTATCTGACGCTGAATCCGAACGGCGTGGTGCCCACGCTCGACCATGACGGCACGGTGGTCACGGATTCCTCCGTCATCATCGAGTATCTCGACGAGATCGAGCCGCGCGCGGGCTTCACGCCGCACGATCCCGGCCCGCGGGCGCACATGCGCTCGCTGATGCGGTTCATCGACGAGATGCCGGCGGCCGCGGTGCGGGTGCCGACCTTCAACCTCGCGTTCCAGCCGACCTTCGCGAAGATGAGCGAGGACGAGTTCGCGGCCTTCGCGGAATCCAAGCCGCTGCGCAAGGAGTTCATGCTGGCGATGGGCCGCTCCGGCTTCCCGCAGAAGGACATGGACGCGGCGCTCGGCCGCCTGCGCCGCACCTACGAGCGCATGGATACCGAGATCGCCAAAAGCGGCGGGCCGTTCCTGCTCGGCCCGCAGATCACACTGGCGGACATTTCGCTGATGCCGGCGATCGTGCGGATGGACGACCTCAACCGCCACGCCGACTGGGCCGACCTGCCGCGCGTGCAGCGCTGGTTCGACGCGATCCGCGCCCAGCCCGCGTTCCGGCCGACCTACTATCCGGGCTCGCTGCTGACGGAGCGGTTCCCGCATCTCGCCGAGCTGCGGAAGGCGCGGGGATAGGGCGCGGCGTTAGCGTGCGGCTGCCTTCGCGGCCGCCGGAACGCGCTTCTTCTTGGCGCTCGCGAAGCCATCCATGCCGACGAACCATTGCAGTGCGACCACTGCGCCCTTGACCGGCTGGAGCATGGCGAAGGTGAGTCCCGCGGTGAGCGCCGGCCAGAGCGCGAAGTGCACCCAGTAGGGCGGGGCGTAGCGGGTCTCGACGCCCAGCACCATCGGCACCACGATATGGCCGACCGCGACGATCACGAGATAGGCCGGAAGGTCGTCGGCGCGGTGGTGATGCAGCTCCTCGCCGCAGGCGGGGCACTGGTCCGCCACCTTGAGGTAGGCGCGGAACATACGGCCTTCGCCGCAGGCCGGACAGCGGCCGAAAAGGCCGCGCGTCATCGCCTGCGTCAGGCTTTCGGGCGGCCGCGCGGACGAATCGGACGGTTCGGATGGCATCGCAATCCCCTTCGACGCCGGGCGGCGTCGTGACGGAGGGGAGATAGGCCGTCCCGGCGCCGGACGCCAGCGGGTTGCGACATGGCTGCCCTGTGCCGCGTCCGCGTCGCCGGCCGTGGGCGGAGGTCCCGCGTCCGGCCGGGGATCCGGCTGTGGTTAAGGGTCGGTTAAGGGCTTGTCCTGAAACTGGTCGGACCGGAACCGGTTCCACCGTGGCACGTTTCTTGTTTGGTTGCCCATCAACGAACGGCCCGGCGGACGTGGCCGTTCGCGACATGCTTCCCATTTGAGGAGGTTCGCATGAAACGAGTGTTGCGAGTCCCTGCCGGAGTGCTGGCGTTGGCTTTGACGGCGGGCGGTCCCGCCTTTGCGGAGAAACCCGGTTCGACCGACAAGATCCAGGTCGGAAACACGGTGATCTGCGACACGCAGCAGCAGATGGAGCGTTTCGTCGTCCTGTTCGACGGCGACTATTCTTCGGCGATGGACAAGGTCAACGCCGAGGAGCGCAACCCCACGGCCTGCATCGGCGCGACGATGGCCTACATGCGCGGCGGCGAACTGTCCCAGGCCCGGAGTCCGAAAGGCACCTATCACATCATCCGCGTGCTGGTGGTCGGCATCAACACGCCGAACGGGTTCCAGGCGATCCAGCCGGCGACGTTCTTCTCGATCGAGAAAAGCGAGGAGATCGAAATCTAGCGTCACGCAGGCGGGGCGTGCTCCTGCATGCCCCCGCCTGACGCAGCGGCTAGTATCGGTGGCTGATCGGCAGCTCTTCGGCCGGGAACAGCGAGATCACGCGGCAGCCCTTGTCGGTGACCACCACCTCCTCCTCGATGCGGGCGGCGGAGTAGCCGTCGGTCGCGGGGCAGTAGGTCTCGATCGCGAACACCATGCCCTCCTTGATCTCGGTCGGATGGTCCATCGAGACCACGCGGCTGATGATCGGGCGCTCGTGCAGCGCCAGCCCCAGGCCGTGGGCGAACTGCAAGCCGAAGGCCGACATCTCGTCGGGGAAGCCGAACTTGTCCGCGGTCGGGAACGCGGCGCAGATGTCGGAGGTCTTGGCGCCCGGCTTGATCCGCTCCATCGCGCC
>CAZZCV010000077.1:0-14538 GCA_964653225.1 uncultured Rhodoplanes sp.
GGCGATCGCCAGGCTGGTGCCGAGGATGGCGTTGGCGCCGAGCCGCGCCTTGTTGGGCGTGCCGTCGAGCGCGATCAGGGTCTCGTCGATGCCGACCTGGCTCTCGGCGTCCATGCCGCTGATGGCGTCGAAAATCTCCGCCTCGACCGCGGCGACCGCCTTTCTCACGCCCTTGCCGAGATAGCGCGCCTTGTCGCCGTCGCGCAGTTCCACCGCCTCGTGCGCTCCGGTGGACGCGCCGGATGGCACGGCGGCGCGGCCCAGCGAGCCGTCCTCCAGCAGCACGTCGACCTCCACGGTCGGGTTGCCGCGGCTGTCCAGGATTTCGCGGGCGACGATATCGACGATGGCGGTCATGGTGGTCTCCGGCAGGCGCATGATCCCGAAAAGTGGGAACCGGTTTTCGGATCAGATCATGCGCAACATCAAGTGCCGGGCTTCTACATGATCGCGCCTGCCCTTGTCATGCCCCGGCCCGGCAAGGCAGGTTGGAGACATGGCAAAAAACAAACTCCAGCTCGGCCGGCCGGCCGCCCTTCCAGTCTCGCCGGACCGGGCGCAGCTCGACCGCGTGCCGAACCCCCATGCCGACACCGACTACGTCGCGCGCTTCACCGCGCCCGAGTTCACCGCGCTCTGCCCGATCACCGGCCAGCCGGACTTCGCCCATCTGGTGATCGACTATGCGCCCGGCCGCTGGCTGGTGGAATCGAAGTCGCTGAAGCTTTATCTGGCGAGCTTCCGCAACCACGGCGCGTTCCACGAGGACTGCACGGTCGCCATCGGCAAGCGGGTGGCCGGCCTGCTCAAGCCGAAATGGCTGCGGATCGGCGGCTACTGGTATCCGCGCGGCGGCATCCCGATCGACGTGTTCTGGCAGACCGGGCGGTTTCCCAAGGGCGCGTGGGCGCCCGAGCAGGGCGTGGCGCCCTATCGCGGCCGGGGCTAACCCCCCGCAGCCGGTTTCGGCCGCACCAGCAGGTGGGCGCTGACCACGCCGATGAGCGCGAGCGCGACCGCCGAGATGATCAGCGTCGGCGGCGTGCCGAGCCACGCGAGCCCCGCGCCGAACGCGATCGGGCCGATGCCCTGCCCCACGAAGAACGCGAACGTGTGGAACGCGACCGACGAGCTTCGGCTCTCGGGCGCCAGCTCGGTGACATAGACCTGGATCGAGGCGTGCAGCATGTAGAAGCCACAGCCCATCACCGCGAAGATCAGGCACTGCCATTGCCATGACGGCTGGAACGCGACCGCCAGAATCGACAGCGCCATCATGAGCGCGCCGAACAGCATGATGCGCTTCTGCCCGATCCAGACCAGCAGGCGCCCGACCGCAAACGAATAGATGATGCCGCCGAAGGCGAAGGAGCCGATCACCAGGCCGGCGATGGCGGCCCGCGGCTCGCCCGCGGCGGACAGCAGCACGGCGACGTAGGGAAACAGGCCGAACAGGAAGATGCCTTCCAGAGCCACCGCGATGTAGCAGACGCGCGCGGCCGGGATGCCGAAGATGCCGCGGAAGCGGCGCACCACGGTGCGCGCGTCGAGCGGCTGCGGCGGCGTCGGCGGCACGCTGCGCAATCCGAACGCGGCGATGGCCACCGCCGCCAGCGTGGCGACGCCCAGGATCAGGAACACGCCGCGCCAGTGGATCAGGTCGGCCACCACGCCGGAGGCGGCGGAGCCCAGCAGGTTCCCGGTGATGGTGGCCCCGAGCAGCCGGCCGATCATGATCTGACGCTGCGACACCGGCACGAGGTCTGACAGGATCGCCATCGCCACCGGAAAGCTGCCGCCGCAGGCGGCGCCCGCGAGGGTGCGCAGCGCCAGCAGCAGCCAGAAATCGGTGACGATGGCGGTGAAGAACGAGCAGACCGCGAGCACCGACAGGCAGGCGATCATCACCCGGGTCTTGCCGACCGCATCGGCCACCGGCCCGAGCACCGGCTGGACCAGACCGTAGGCGGCGAACGCCGTCGCCAGCATCGCCGCGGTCGATGGCGAGATGACGAAGTCGGTCGCGATCTGCGGGATCACCGGATCGACCGCCCGGGTCGAGAGCGCCGAGATGAAGGTGCAGAAGCTGAGGGCGTGCAGCGTGCGGTTCATCGCCTCTTAGGGCCACACCGGGACCGGCGTCACAACGGCGATTTGCGCGGCCCGCCCATGCGGGCCGGCACGGCTCTCAGGCAGTTGCCTTGGCCAGCCGGTCGAACGCCTGAAGCGAGCGGACCAGCGGCTCCAGGTCCCTGAGCGCGATCATGTTCGGCCCGTCGGACGGCGCATTGTCCGGGTCCGGATGGGTCTCGATGAACACGCCGGCGACGCCCACCGCGACCGCGGCGCGCGCCAGCACCGGCACGAACTCGCGTTCGCCACCCGACGACGTGCCCTTGCCGCCCGGCTGCTGCACCGAATGGGTGGCGTCGAAGATCACCGGCGCGCCGGTGGTGCGCGCAAGGATCGGCAGCGCACGCATGTCGGAGACCAGCGTGTTGTAGCCGAACGAGACGCCGCGCTCGGTGACGAGCACGTTGCGGTTGCCCGCCCCCGTGACCTTGGCGACCACGTTGGCCATGTCCCAGGGCGCGAGGAACTGGCCCTTCTTGACCTTGACCACCTTTCCGGTCTGCGCCGCGGCGACCAGCAGGTCGGTCTGCCGGCACAGGAACGCGGGAATCTGCAGAATGTCGACGGCCTGCGCGGCGCGCGCGCATTGCGCGGGCTCGTGTACGTCGGTGACCACCGGAAGCCCGAGTGTGTCGCGGATGTCGGCGAAGATCGGCAGCGCCTCGTCGAGGCCGATGCCGCGGGCGCTGCGGGCGCTGGTGCGGTTGGCCTTGTCGAAGGAGGTCTTGTAGACGAGGCCGATCTTCAGCCTCGTCGCGATCTCCTTGAGCGCGGACGCGGTCTCCAGCGCATGCGCCCGGCTTTCGAGCTGGCACGGCCCGGCAATGAGCGAAAGCGGCAGCGCGTTGCCGAAGCGCGCGTCGCCGATCTCGACGATGGCGTTGGGGATCAGGTCGAGGGTCATTTCCTGACCCTACACCAAACGGCTGCGTTCGACCGCTGCGCCGATGAACGAGGAGAACAGCGGGTGCGGCTCGAACGGCCGCGATTTCAGCTCGGGATGGAACTGGACGCCGATGAACCAGGGATGGTTCTCGAACTCGACGATCTCCGGCAGCACGCCGTCCGGCGACAGGCCGGAGAAGCGCAGGCCGTGCTGCTCCAGCCGGTCCTTGTAGGCGGTGTTGACCTCGTAGCGGTGGCGGTGGCGCTCGGAGATGTCGGTGGTGCCGTAGATCTCCGCGACCCGGCTGCCGCGCGTCAGCGTCGCGGGATAGGCGCCGAGCCGCATGGTGCCACCCATGTCGCCGCTCGCCGCGCGCCTCTCCAGCGCGTTGCCCTTCAGCCATTCGGTCATCAGGCCGACCACCGGCTCCGGCGTCGGCGCGAACTCGGTGGAGTTGGCATCGGCGATGCCGCACAGGTTCCGCGCGGCTTCGATCACGGCCATCTGCATGCCGAAGCAGATGCCGAAATAGGGCACGTTGCGCTCGCGCGCGAACTGGGCCGCGCGGATTTTCCCTTCCGCGCCGCGCTGGCCGAAGCCGCCGGGCACGAGGATGCCGTTGACGTGTTCGAGGAACGGCGCGGGGTCTTCCTTCTCGAACACTTCGGACTCGATCCAGTCGAGCCGGACCTTGACCTTGTTGGCGATTCCGCCATGGCTGAGCGCCTCGATCAGCGACTTGTAGGCGTCCTTCATGCCGGTGTATTTGCCGACGATGGCGATGGTGACGTCGCCCTCGGGATTCCGCACGCGCTCGTTGATCCCGCGCCAGCGGGCCATGTCGGGCGGCGCGCCGGGCTCGATCCCGAACGCCAGCAGCACCTCGCGGTCGAGCCCCTCCGCCGAATAGGCTTCGGGCACCGCGTAGATGTTGTCCACGTCGCGGGCCTCGATCACCGCGCCCTCGCGCACGTTGCAGAACAGCGAGAGCTTCTTGCGCTCCTCTTTGGGAATGGGCCGGTCGGTGCGGCACAGCAGGATGTCGGGCTGGATGCCGATCGAGAGCAGCTCCTTGACCGAATGCTGGGTCGGCTTGGTCTTCAGCTCGCCTGCGCTGGGAATGTAGGGCATCAGCGTCAGATGGATGTAGACCGCGTGGTTGCGCGGCAGTTCGTTGCCGAACTGTCGGATCGCCTCCAGGAACGGCAGGCTCTCGATGTCACCGACCGTGCCGCCGATCTCCACCAGCACGAAGTCGTAGCCGTCGTTGCCCTCGCGGATGAAGTCCTTGATGGCGTTGGTGACGTGGGGAACCACCTGGATGGTGGCGCCGAGATAGTCGCCGCGCCGCTCCTTGGCGAGGATGTCCTGATAGATGCGGCCGGTGGTGATGTTGTCCTGCCGGTTGGCGGGCCGGCCGGTGAAGCGCTCGTAGTGGCCGAGGTCGAGGTCGGTCTCCGCGCCGTCGTCGGTGACGAAGCACTCGCCGTGCTGGTACGGCGACATGGTGCCCGGATCGACGTTCAGGTACGGGTCCAGCTTGCGCAGGCGGACCGTATGTCCGCGCGCTTGCAACAGCGCACCGAGCGCCGCCGATGCGAGACCCTTGCCGAGTGAGGAGACCACGCCGCCGGTGATGAAGACGTACCGCGTCATGGGGACCAACCTTTAGCCCCCGGCCGACGATTCGACGAGGGACCGGCGCGCGAAACCCACAGGGCGTTCGGCCCGCTATTGCCAACGGCAAAAAGAATTTCGATTGCAATGCATTGCATCGCACGTCTCAGAGGTTGCTTTGCATAAAGTCGAAGGGGCCGGTCGCCCGGCCCCCTGGTTATCGCGACTGCGGTGCCTGCGGCGCGGCCGGCGGCTGGGGCGCCGCGGGCGCGCCGCGGAGCTGGTCGAGCACGCCGCCGGAGCCTCCGCCCAGCGGGCCGCCGGGCTGGTTCGGCACGGCGGGAGCCGCGGGGCCGGGCCGGCCGCTCGAATCCAGGATCGAGCGGGGCGCGCGGTTCGCGCCGGCCATAATCGAGAGAATCAGGCTGGTGGTGAAGAAGACGGCCGCCAGGATCGCGGTGGAGCGGGTCAGCACGTTGGTGGTGCCGCGCGTGGACATGAAGCCCGCGCCGCCGCCCATGCCCAGTCCCCCACCCTCGGACTTCTGGATCAGGATCAGGCCCACCATGGCGAGCACGATCATCAGGTGAACAACGATCACAACGGTCTGCATCGGCGTCCTGTTCAAGCGCCCGGCCGGCCACGGGCCGGGTCCGCTCGCGCTCATATGGGAATTCGCGGGCGTCTCTACACGATCCCCGGCGGCTTTTCCACCCTGCCCGCCGGCTTCCCGCGGATCAGCGGTAGGCCGCGGCGATCCCGAGGAAATCCGCGGCCTTGAGGCTGGCGCCCCCGACCAGCGCGCCGTCCACGTCGGCCACGCCCATCAGCTCCGGAGCGTTGGAGGGCTTCACCGAGCCTCCGTAGAGCAGCCGCACCGTCTGCGCCACCCCGGCCCCGTGCCGGACGGCGATCCGCTCGCGGATGAAGGCGTGGGCCTCCGCCACGTCTGCCGCCGTCGGCGTCAGGCCGGTGCCGATCGCCCAGACCGGCTCGTAGGCCACAACCAGCCGGGCGCCGGTCGCGCCGTCCGGAATCGAGCCGTCGAGCTGGCGGCCCAGCACGTCGAGGGTCCGGCCGGCCTTGCGCTCGTCCGCGGTCTCGCCGATGCAGACGACGGCCATGAGCCCGGCGCGCCACGCGGCGCGGGCCTTGGCCTGGACCGTGGCGTCGGTCTCGCGGTGGAGGGTGCGGCGCTCGGAATGCCCGACGATGACCGCACCGGCCCCGGCATCGGCCAGCATTTCGGCGGCGATGTCGCCGGTAAAGGCCCCCGAGGCCTCCGCGTGGCAGTCCTGCCCGCCGATGGCGACGCCGGAGCCGCGGACCGCCTCCACGCAGGCCGCGACCAGCGTGGCGGGCGGGCAGATCATCAGATCGGCGCGGACCGGGTTCGCCGCGGCTCCGTCTCGAATCCGCTCCAGCTCCGCGAGCGAAGCCCTGAGCCCGTTCATCTTCCAGTTCCCGGCAACCAGCGGACGGCGCGGCAAGTCAGCCATGGGACGCAACCCTTTTTTCCTGCGGCGTCCAGCCGTTAGCAGAGCCGACCGGGCCGCGCCAGATGCCGGTTTGACCGTTTTATCCGTCTCCGGTAGGGGTTGCGCATGCTTCGAGGAATCCAGAACGCAACGAAAAACTGGCTCGGCCGCATCGTGGTCGGGTTTGTGCTAGGCCTGATCGCGATCAGCTTCGCGATCTGGGGCATCGGCGACATTTTCCGCGGCTTCGGCCAGTCCACGGTGGCCAAGATCGGCAACACCGAAATCCGCATCGACCAGTTCCGGCAGACCTATCTGGACCGGGTCCAGCAGCTCAGCCGCCAGGTCGGCCGGCCGGTTACGCCCGATCAGGCGCGCGCGCTCGGCATCGATCGCCAGGTGCTGGCCCAGACCGTGGCCGAAACCGTGCTGGACGAGCAGGCCCGCGCGCTCGGCCTTGCGGTCAGCGACGAGGAGGTCGCGCGCCGGATCGTCGAGGACCCGAACTTCCGGGGCCTGTCCGGCCAGTTCGACCGTTCCCGCTTCGAGCAGTTGATCCGCCAGGTCGGCTACAACGAACAGCGCTTCCTGGCCGAGACCCGCCGGACCACCCTGCGTCAGCAGCTGATCGGCACCGTCGGCCGCGCGCCCCGCGTGCCCGCGACCGCGACCGACCTGTTCAACCGCTACCAGAACGAGCAGCGCACGATCGAATACGTGCTGCTGGACAAGGCCCAGGCCGGCGACATCCCGGCTCCCTCCCCCGAGGCGCTCGCGAAGTATTACGAGGAGCGCAAGGTCACGTTCCGCGCGCCGGAGTACCGCAAGCTGGTGGTGCTGGCGCTGACGCCGGCGGAGCTGGCGGCGAACTTCGATGTCTCCGACGCCGAGCTGCGCAAGGCCTACGAGGAGCGCAAGGCGAGCTTCGAGACGCCGGAGCAGCGCGAGGTCCACCAGATCGTGTATCCGAACATGGACGAGGCGAAGGCCGCGGCCGACAAGCTCGCCAAGGGTGCGACCTTCGCCGAGCTTGCCGCCGCGCGCGAGCTGAAGGAGGCCGACCTTTCGCTCGGCCTCGTGTCCAGGGCCGGCATGGTGGATCGGGCGATCGCCGACGCCGCCTTCGCCCTGAAGGAGGGCGAGGTTTCCGCCCCGGTGCAGGGCCGTTTCGGCGTGGCGCTGGTCCGCGTCGGCAAGATCGTGCCCGGCCAGACCCAGACGTTCGAGGCGGTGGCCGACCAGCTCCGCAAGGAGACCGCGACCGGGCGCGCGCGCGCCGAACTGTCCAACATGCACGACAAGGTCGAGGACGAGCGCCTGAGCGGCGTCTCGCTCGACGACCTTGCCGCCAAGCTCAAGCTCAAGACCCGCACCATCGAGGCCATCGACCGCTCCGGCCGCGCGCCGGACGGCAATCCGATCGCCGGCCTGCCGCAGGGCGTGGATCTCCTGTCCGCGGCCTTCACCGCCGAACAGGGCGTCGAGAACGACCCGCTGAACATGCCCTCGGCCGCGGGCTACGTCTGGTACGAGGTGGCGCAGATCACGCCGTCCCGCGACCGCACGCTCGACGAGGTCAAGGACCGGGTCGAGGCGCGCTGGCGCGACGACGAGATCGCGAACCGGCTGCGGACGAAGGCGAACGAGATTCTGGAGAAGCTCAAGGCGGGAACTCCGTTCGCGGAAGCGGCCGGCGGCCTGAAGGTCGAGTGGCGGCCGGGCCTCAAGCGCGGCGCGCCTGCGCCCGGCCTGCCTCCCCGCGCCGTGGAGGAGGCGTTCCGGACGGCCAAGGACGCGGCCACGGCCGTCGACGGCGCCACGCCGGTCGAGCGGATCGTGCTGCGTGTCACCGAGATCGCCGTGCCCAAGCTCGACCCGGAGTCCGAGGAAGCCAAGCGCATCGCCGAGGCGCTCTCCCGCGCCTACGGCGAGGACCTGATCGCCCAATACGTCTCGCGTCTGGAGAAGGACGTGGGCGTCACCATCAATCAGGCCGCGCTGAACCAGGTCACCGGCGGCGGCCCGCTGAACTGATCGCGCCATGCAGGTCGAGCCGTCTGCCGCAGCCTTTGCCGCACGCTACGAGCGCGGCCATGCCCAGGTGGTTTGGACCACGCTGGTCGCGGACCTGGAAACGCCGGTCTCGGCGTTCCTCAAGATCGCCGGCGGGCGGCCGATGAGCTTCCTGTTCGAATCGGTCGAGGGCGGCGACACGCGCGGCCGCTACTCGGTGATCGGGCTCGATCCGGACGTGGTGTGGCGCTCCAACGGCCCGAGCGCAGAGATCAACCGCCGGGCGCGCATCGCGCCCGGCACCTTCGAGCCCTGCGCGGCACCGCCGCTCGCGGCGCTGCGCGCGCTGATCGCCGAAAGCCGGATCGATCTGCCGGAGACCCTGCCGCCGATGGCCGCCGGCGTGTTCGGCTATCTCGGCTACGACACGGTGCGGCTGATGGAAGAGCTGCCCGCGCCCAATCCCGACCCGATCGGCATTCCCGAGGCGGTGATGATCCGCCCCACCCTGATCGTGGTGTTCGATGCGGTGAAGGACACGATCACGGTGGTCACGCCCGTGCGCCCCGAGTCCGGCACGACCGCGCATGCCGCGCTGACGCGCGCCACGGAGCGCCTGTCGGCGGTGGTGGACGCGCTGGACCGTCCGCTCGACAAGTCCGCGGCCGAGATGGATGCGGGACCGCTCGACGCGGCCGTGCATTCGAACACCACGCCGGACGAATACCGGGCAATGGTGCTCAAGGCCAAGGAGTACATCCTGGCCGGCGACATCTTCCAGGTGGTGCTGTCGCAACGCTTCGAGGCTCCGTTCTCCCTGCCGCCGTTCTCGCTCTATCGCGCGCTGCGGCGGGTCAATCCCGCGCCGTTCCTCTATTTCCTCGATTTCGGCGGCTATGCAGTCGCGGGATCGAGCCCCGAAATCCTGGTCCGCGCCCGCGGCGGTGTCGTGACGATCCGCCCGATCGCCGGCACCCGCCCCCGCGGGCCCACGCCGCACGAGGACAAGGCGCTCGAGGACGAGCTGCTCGCCGATCCCAAGGAGCGCGCCGAGCACCTGATGCTGCTCGACCTGGGCCGCAACGACGTCGGCCGGGTGGCCACGATCGGCAGCGTCAGCGTCACCGACCAGTTCTTCGTCGAGCGCTACAGCCACGTCATGCACATCGTCTCCAACGTCGAGGGCGCGTTGGCGGAGGGCAAGGACGCGCTCGATGCGCTGGCCGCGGGGTTTCCGGCCGGCACGGTCTCCGGCGCGCCCAAGGTGCGCGCGATGCAGATCATCGACGAGCTGGAGAAGGAGAAGCGCGGCCTCTACGCCGGATGCGTCGGCTATTTCTCGGCCGCGGGCGAGATGGACACCTGCATCGTGCTGCGCACCGCGCTGGTCAAGGACGGCACCATGTACGTCCAGGCCGGCGCCGGCATCGTCGCCGATTCCGATCCCGCCTCCGAGCAGACCGAATGCGTGAACAAGGCCAAGGCGCTGTTCCGCGCGGCCGAGGAGGCCCGGCGGTTCGCGAGCGCGGCCGGCCGCGGCCAGTGAGCGGCCGGATGCCCGCCGCCCCCCGAACGTGCTAAGAGCATGATCGTGAAAAGCGGGAGCCGGTTTCCGGATCAGATTCCGCTCAAACGAAGAGTCCGATGATCGTCCTGATCGACAATTACGACAGCTTCACCTTCAACCTGGTCCACTACCTCGGCGGACTGGGCGCGGAGGTCGCCGTGCACCGCAACGACAAGGTGACGGCCGACGCGGTGATTGCGATGCGGCCCGACGCCATCGTGCTGTCGCCGGGTCCCTGCACGCCGAAGGAGGCCGGCATCTGTCTCGACCTGATCGGCAAGGCCGCGTCGTCCATTCCGATCATGGGCGTCTGCCTCGGCCATCAGGCGATCGGCCAGGCTTTCGGCGGCCAGGTGGTGCGCGCGCCCTCCCCGGTCCACGGCAAGCTGTCGGACGTGCAACACCGCGGGCAAGGCGTGTTCCGCGGCATCAACGGGCCGTTCAAGGCCACGCGCTACCATTCGCTGGTGGTGGAGCGCGACACGTTCCCCGACGCGCTCGCGGTGACGGCGGAGACCGGCGACGGGCTGGTGATGGGCCTGTCCCACAGGACCCTGCCGGTGCATGGCGTCCAGTTCCATCCGGAGAGCATCGCCTCCGAGCACGGCCACCTGATCCTGAAGAACTTCCTCGACCTGGCCGCGGAGTGGAACGCGCGCGCCGGCCGGAAGCCCCATTGAGAGGACGGCCCGTGTCAGACGACTTCAAATCCGTCATCGCCAGGGTCGCCTCGGGGGCGCAGCTTTCCCGCGACGAGGCCGCGCAGGCCTTCGACCGCATGATGTCCGGCGAGGCCACGCCCTCGCAGCTGGGCGGCCTCCTGATGGCGCTGCGGGTGCGCGGCGAGACCGTCGACGAGATCACCGGCGCCGTGACCGCGATGCGCGCCAAGATGCTGCGGGTCGCGGCACCGCCCGGCGCCGTGGACGTGGTCGGCACCGGCGGCGACGCCTCGGGCTCGTTCAACATCTCGACCTGCGCCGCGCTGATCGTGGCCGGAGCGGGCGTGCCGGTCGCCAAGCACGGCAACCGCGCATTGTCATCGCGCTCGGGCGCGGCCGACGTGCTCGCCGCGCTCGGCGTCAACATCGAGCTTTCACCCGAGCAGGTCGGCACCTGCATCCGTGAAGCCGGCATCGGCTTCATGTTCGCGCCCGCGCACCATCCGGCCACCAAGAACGTCGCGCCCACGCGCGTCGAACTCGGCACCCGCACGATCTTCAACCTGCTCGGCCCGCTCTCCAATCCCGCCGGCGTGAAGCGGCAGATGATCGGCGTGTTCTCGCGTCAGTGGATCGAGCCGATGGCGCAGGTGCTCAAGAACCTCGGCTCCGAGCGCGTCTGGGTCGCGCACGGCTCCGACGGACTCGACGAGATCACCACCTCCGGCCCCACGGCGATCGCGGCGCTCGAGAACGGCACGGTGCGCACGTTCGAGATCAGCCCGGCCGATATCGGCGTTCCGCAGGTGGGGCCCGAGGCGCTGCGCGGCGGCGACGCGGCCGGCAACGCCCAGGCACTGATGGGCGTTCTCAAGGGCGAGAAAGGCCCCTACCGCGACGTCGCGGTCTTCAACGCGGCCGCGGCCCTGATCGTGGCCGGGCTTGCGGACAATCTCAAGGAGGGCGCGGCGCTGGCGGCGAAGTCGCTCGATTCCGGCGATGCCGGCGCGCGGCTGGAGCGGCTGGTCAGGGTGTCGAACGCGAGCGCATGATCCTGAAAAGTGGGAACCGGTTTTCGGACAAGATCATGCGCGGACGGGAAATGCGATGAGCGATATTCTGACCAGGATCGAGGCCTACAAGCGCGAGGAGATCGCGGCGGCCAAGCGTGCGCGGCCGCTGCCAGCGATCGAGGCCGCGGCGAAGGCGCAGGGCGCGCCGCGCGGCTTCATCCGCGCCATCGAGGCAAAGCTCGCGGCCGGCGGCTACGCGCTGATCGCGGAGATCAAGAAGGCGAGTCCCTCCAAGGGCCTGATCCGCGCCGACTTCGACCCGCCGGCGCTGGCGAAGGCTTACGAGGCCGGAGGCGCGGCCTGCCTCTCCGTGCTCACGGACGCGCCCTCGTTTCAGGGGGCGCCGGAGTACCTCACCGCCGCGCGCGCCGCCGCGGCGCTGCCCGCGCTGCGCAAGGACTTCATGTTCGATGCCTATCAGGTGGCGGAGGCGCGCGCATGGGGCGCCGACTGCATCCTGCTGATCATGGCCTCGCTCTCCGACGCGCAGGCCCAGGAGCTGGAGGCGGCGGCCTTTTCCTACGGCATGGACGTGCTGGTCGAAGTCCACGACGCGGCCGAGCTTGCGCGCGCGCTCGCATTGCGCTCGCGCCTGATCGGCATCAACAACCGCGACCTCAAGACCTTCCACACCTCCCTGGACGTCAGCCGCCTGCTCGCTCCGCAGGTGCCCGGGGACCGCGTGGTGGTGGGCGAGAGCGGCATCGCCACGCCTGCCGATCTGGCATTGCTTTCGGAATACGGAATCTCGACCTTCCTCGTCGGCGAGAGCCTGATGCGCCAGCCCGACGTTGCGGCCGCGACCCGCAACCTGCTGCAACGCGACGGCGCGCGCGCAGCGCCTGCCGCGGAGGGAGCCGCATGACCGGGAAGCCCAGTCCGTCCCTCACCCACATCGGCGCGTCGGGCGAGGCGCGGATGGTGGACGTGTCGGCCAAGGATTCGACCGACCGGCTCGCCGTGGCCGAGGGCCGCGTGCTGATGAAGCCCGCGACGCTCGACCTCGTTCTCGCCGGCAACGCCGCCAAGGGCGACGTGCTGGGCGCGGCCCGCATCGCGGGCATCATGGCCGCCAAGCGCACCCATCAGCTCATCCCGCTGTGCCATCCGCTGCCGATCACCAAGGTCGAGATCGGCATCGTGGCCGACCATCACCTGCCGGGCCTGACCGTGCGCGCGACCGTCAAGGTCACGGGTCAGACCGGCGTGGAGATGGAGGCGCTGACCGCGGTGTCGGTGGCCTGCCTGACCATCTACGACATGGTGAAGGCGGTGGAGCGCGAGATGCGCATCGACAACATCCGGCTGATCGAGAAGTCGGGTGGCAAGTCGGGCCATTACCGCGCCGGCGAGTGACGCCGTGAAGCCGGATCTGCTCTCCGTCGCCCGTGCGCGCGCGCTGGTGCTGGAGGGTGTGGAGCCCCTGCCCGCCGAGACCGCAGCCCTGCTCGACGCGCACGGTCGGGTGCTGGCCGCGGAGGTGGCGGCGCTGCGCACCCAGCCGCCGGACGATCTCTCCGCGATGGACGGCTACGCGGTGCGCGCGGCCGATGTCGCGAATGCGCCAGCGGCGCTGACGCTGGTCGGCGAAGCCGCAGCCGGTCACCCGTTCGACGGCGTGGTCGGCCCCGGCGCGGCCGTGCGCATCTTCACCGGCGGCGTGCTGCCGGCCGGCGCGGACACCATCGTCATCCAGGAAAACACCACCCGCGAAGGCACCCGCGTGATCGTCTCGAAGGGCGCGCCCGCGGGCCGGCATATCCGCCGCGCCGGCCTCGACTTCGCCGCGGGCGACTTGCTGCTTGGCAAGGGCAGCCGCCTGACCGGACGCGACCTGATGCTGGCCGCGGCCATGAACCATCCGGCGCTGCCCGTCCATCACCGGCCAAGGGTGGCGGTGCTCGCCACCGGCGACGAGCTGGTCCCGCCGGGCCAGGCGCCCGGCCCCGGCGAGATCGTCTACTCCAACGGCTTCGCGCTGATGGCGCTGGCCCGGAGTGAGGGCGCGGCCGTGACCGATCTCGGCATCGCGCCGGACCGGATCGCGGAGACCGTTGCCGCGATCCGCCGCGCGCGGGAGGCCGGCGCGAACATCCTCGTCACCACCGGCGGCGCGTCCGTGGGCGACCACGATCTGGTGCAGAAGGCGCTCGCCGTCGAGGGACTCGCGCTGTCGTTCTGGAAGGTGGCGCTGCGGCCCGGCCGCCCGCTGATGCACGGCCGGCTCGGCTCCATGCAGGTTCTCGGCCTGCCCGGCAATCCGGTGTCGGCCGTGGTCTGCGCGCTCCTGTTCCTGGTGCCGCTGATCCGGCGGCTCTCGGGACGTTCGGACATCGAGCCGCGGATCGAACCGGCGGTGCTCGGCCGCGACCTGCCGGCCAACGACGAGCGCGCCGACTACATGCGTGCCACGCTCGCGCCGGGTCCCGACGGGGTGCCGGTCGCAAGCCCCCTCCCGGTCCAGGATTCGTCGATGATGGCGGCCCTCGCCAAGGCCGACTGCCTCGTGGTCCGCGAGCCGTTCGAGCCCGCCGCCCGCGCCGGCAGCCCTTGTGCGATCCTTAAGCTTACGCAGCCGTTTTAGCGGCCCTTCGACTTGTTCACCTCAAATTAATGGGTTGCGGAACATGAGTGGAACATATAGTGTCCGTTCATGATTTGTTTTCGACGGCTTGTGTCGCCGGAAACAAGGCCCGGCCTGCCGCACCCCGGTTTCGGGCGGCGGAGAACGGGAACCCCGGAGAGCAAGGCCGATGCTGACCCGCAAGCAGTACGAACTCCTGCGTTTCATCCATGAGCGTCTCAAGGAGGCCGGCGTTCCGCCTTCCTTCGACGAGATGAAGGACGCGCTCGACCTGCGGTCGAAGTCCGGCATCCACCGGCTGATCACGGCGCTGGAGGAGCGCGGCTTCATCCGCCGCCTGCCGAATCGCGCGCGCGCCATCGAGGTCATCAAGCTGCCGGAGCCGGTCGGACACGGCCAGGTCCGCCGCGGCTTCACCCCGAGCGTGATCGAGGGCAACCTCGGCAAGGTGGTCCGCGCGCCCGCCTCCGACGACGACACCGGCGGCACGGGACGGCCGGTCGCCATTCCGCTGATGGGCCGCAT
>CAZZCV010000078.1:0-14314 GCA_964653225.1 uncultured Rhodoplanes sp.
GATGGAGAAGCGCAGCGCGCTCAAGGTCTGGACCGTGCTGCTCGCGATCCTGACCTTCTCGCTGTCGCTGCTCGGCGCGTTCCTGGTGCGCTCGGGCGTGCTGACCTCGGTTCATACGTTTGCCGCCGACCCGACGCGCGGCGTCTTCATCCTCGCGATCCTGGTGCTGTTCATCGGCGGCGGGCTCGGGCTCTATGCCTGGCGCGCGCCGGCGCTCAAGCAGGGCGGGCTGTTCGCGCCGATCTCGCGCGAGGGCGCGCTGGTGCTCAACAACCTGTTCCTGACCACGGCCTGCGCCACCGTGTTCGTCGGCACGCTCTATCCGCTGGCGCTGGAGGCGGTGACCGGCGAGAAGATTTCGGTCGGCGCGCCGTTCTTCAACCTGACCTTCGGCCCGCTGTTCGTGCCGCTGCTGCTGGCGGTGCCGTTCGGCCCGCTGCTGGCGTGGAAGCGCGGCGACGCGCTGGCGGCCGCGCAGCGGCTCGCGGCGGCCTTCGCGCTGGGGCTCGCGGGCGTCGCCGTGACCTTCGCGCTCGCCAGGGGCGGGCCGGTGCTGGCGCCGTTTGCGGTCGGGCTCGCCTGCTACGTCATGGCGGGCGCGCTGGTGGACATCTGGGAGCGCGCGGGCTTCCGCCGGGTGCCGTTCGCGACCGCGATGCGGCGCGCGGCCGGCCTGCCGCGCTCGGCCTTCGGCACGGCGCTGGCGCATTTCGGTCTCGGCGTGACGCTGCTCGGCATCGTCGCCGAAACGAGCTGGAACAGCGAGCGCATCGCCACCGTGAAGCCGAACGACGTGGTGACGGTTTCGTCCTACGACCTCACCTTCGAGGGCATGGCCATGCGCCAGGGGCCGAACTACCGCGAGCTGATCGCGCGCTTCATCGTGCGTTCGGACGGCCGCGTGATCGGCACGCTCGAACCCTCCAAGCGCACGTTCCAGGCGCGCGCGACCTCGACCACCGAAGCAGCGCTGCTCACCCGCGGCGTGAGCCAGATCTATATCTCGCTCGGCGATCCGAACCCGGACGGCTCGCTCGCGATCCGGCTCTACCACAAGCCGCTGGTGCTGCTGATCTGGCTCGGCACGCTGGTCATGGTGGCGGGCGGCGCGCTGTCCCTGTCCGACCGGCGCCTGCGCATCGGCGCGCCCAAACCCGGCAACAATCCGGGCAAGAATCCCGGTCAAAGTCCGGCGCGCTCCGCCGCATTTCAGCCCGCGGAGTGAGCATGGCGATCCTGCTGCGCGCGCTTCTCGTCGCTCTCGCCGTCGGTCTCATGCCGCAGGCCCATGCGGTGCAGCCGGACGAGATCCTGTCCGACGCGGCGCTCGAAGCCCGTGCGCGGGCGCTGTCGCGCGAACTGCGCTGCATGGTCTGCCAGAACCAGTCGATCGACGATTCCGACGCGCCGCTGGCGCGCGACCTGCGGCTGCTGGTGCGCGAGCGGCTTCTGGCCGGCGACAGCGACGCCAAGGTGATCGCGTTCCTGACGGCGCGCTACGGCGAGTTCGTGCTGCTCAAGCCGCGCTTCGGCTGGAGCACGGCGCTGCTCTGGCTTGCGCCCGGCGCGGTGTTTGCGATCGGCGGGGTGGCGCTCTTCGCATTCCTGCGCCGCCGGCCGGCCGGGGAGGTCGATGCGGAGACGGCGCAGCCGCCGCTCAGCGCGGACGAAGAGGCGCGCCTTGCGGAGCTTGTCGAGGGTCGCGAAAAATAGCCGTCGCGGTCCGTCAAGCCGTTGAACACGCATCATAAACTTCGTTTTTCCACATTACGAAAGTTTAATCCTCCCGCCATTTTGACGTAAGGCGCGGGCTCCCATCTTCCGTTCCAGACAGGGTGACGATTCACCCGAAACGGTTTCCGTCCCAGGACGCGAGAGAAAGAGCCATGAACGCCCAACCCGCTTCAAAGCCGCGCGGCCTGTCCGGCCGCCGCATTGCGCTTCTTGCCACCACCTTCGTCGCCCTGACGGCGGCGACCTTCACCATCGCCCCGAACTTCACCCCCGGAGCGCCGCTGGCGCTGGCGCAGAACCTGTCGCAGGACGCGCGCGCCGTGCGCGGCCCGGTCGGCTTCGCCGACATCGTCGAGACCGTGAAGCCGGCCGTGATCTCGGTCCGCGTCAAGGTCGATGCCGACCCGCAAGCCTCGTCCGCCGAGGAGCTGCCGTTTCCCAAGGGCTCGCCGATGGAGCAGTTCTTCCGCCGCTTCGGCCAGGAGGGCATGCCCGGCGCGCAGCGCGCTCCCCGCCGCGGCGGCGGCCGCACGATGGGGCAAGGCTCCGGCTTCCTGATCTCGGCCGACGGCTACGCCGTCACCAACAACCACGTCGTCGAGAAGGCCTCGACCGTGGAGGTGACGTTCGACGACGGCAAGACCTTCCCGGCCAAGGTGATCGGCACCGATCCGCGCACCGACCTGGCGCTGATCAAGCTTGAAGGCGATAACTTCCCGTTCGTGAAGCTTGCGGACAACCTGCCGCGCGTCGGCGACTGGGTGCTGGCGGTCGGCAATCCCTTCGGCCTCGGCGGCACCGTGACCGCGGGCATCGTCTCCGCGCGCGGCCGCGACATCGGCGCGGGCCCCTACGACGACTTCCTGCAGATCGACGCGCCGGTGAACCGCGGCAACTCCGGCGGCCCCACGTTCAACACCGAGGGCAGCGTGATCGGCGTCAACACCGCGATCTTCTCGCCGTCCGGCGGCAACGTCGGCATCGCCTTCGCGATCCCCGCGGAGACCGTGAAGAGCGTGGTCGCCCAGCTTCGCGACAAGGGCGTGGTCAGCCGCGGCTGGATCGGCGTGCAGATTCAGCCCATCACCAAGGAGATCGCGGACGGCCTCGGCCTCAAGCGCGCCGAGGGCGCGCTGGTGGCGGAGCCGCAGGCCAACAGTCCGGCCACCAAGGCGGGCATCGTGGCCGGCGACGTGATCGTCTCTGTCGATGGCAATGCCATCAAGGATGCGCGCGAACTGTCGCGCCGGATCGGCTCGATGTCGCCCAACGAGACCGTCAAGCTCGGCGTGCTCCGCGGCGGCAAGGAGCGCACGGTGAGCCTCACGCTGGGAGAGCTCCCGGCCCAGCGTGAGGCCCGCGCCGACATCCGCGGCCCGCAGCGGGGCGACCGCGACCGCGGCGAGCAGCGCCTCGGCCTGTCGCTCGCGCCGGCCGGCTCCGAGCCCGGCGTGGTGGTGGCCGAGGTCGATCCGCGCGGTCCCGCCGCTGAATTCGGCTTCCGCGCCGGCGACGTGATCCTCGACGTGGCGGGCAAGGAGGTCAGCAACCCGGCCGACGTGCGCCGCGCGCTGAGCGAGGCCCGCAGCGAAGGCAAGCGCAGCATCCTGATGCGCGTGAAGTCCGAGCGCGGCACCCGCTTCGTCGCGGTCCCGCTGGAGCGGGCCTAATTCCTCCCGGAGCGCGGGTGCGCTCCGGCTCATGAGATCGGGGCGTAGCGTCGGCATTCGTCGCCCCCGCCGGCGGTGCGAACCGGGGGACGGGTGAAAGCCCGTCCCCACCGATACCGGCCCGTTTCCGGCTTTCGTCGCCCCCGCCGGGGACGGGTTCGGTCAAGGGGCGGTGGAGCAATCCACCGCCCCTTGCATTTGTCTGCAGCATGATCCCGAAAAGCGGAAACCGGCTTTCGGACGGGATCACGCTTAAAAAAGGTGGCCGCCGCGCGCCGCAGCGGCGACTGCGCTATGGTGGGCGGCAGAGAGCCGGATTGCCATGCGCCTTTTGATTGTCGAAGACGACCGCGACGCCTCCGATTACATCGCCCGCGCCTTCCGGGAGGTCGGTCACGTCGCCGACCAGGCGCCGGACGGCGAGGAGGGGCTGGCGCTGGCGCTCGAGCGCCCCTACGACGTGCTGATCGTGGACCGCATGCTGCCCAAGCGCGACGGCCTCTCCGTGATCGGCGAGCTGCGCGCCAAGGGCGTCGAGACCCCCGTGCTGATCCTGTCCGCGCTCGGACAGGTGGACGACCGGGTGAAAGGCCTGCGCGCCGGCGGCGACGACTACCTGCCCAAGCCCTATTCCTTCTCCGAGCTGCTGGCGCGGGTCGAGGTGCTGGCGCGTCGTCGCGGCACCCGCGACGACACGGTCTACCGCGTCGGCGACCTCGAACTCGACCGGCTGTCGCACCGCGTCACCCGCGGCGAAGACGAGATCGTGCTGCAGCCGCGCGAATTCCGGCTGCTCGAATACCTGATGAAGCATGCCGGCCAGGTGGTGACGCGCACCATGCTGCTGGAAAACGTCTGGGACTATCACTTCGATCCGCAGACCAACGTGATCGACGTCCACATCTCGCGCCTGCGCTCCAAGATCGACAAGGGCTTCGGCCAGCCGATCCTGCACACGATCCGCGGCGCGGGCTACATGGTCCGCGCGTGACCGCGCTCGGCAAGCTGTTCCGGACCACGGCGTTCAAGCTGACGCTGGTGTATCTGGCGATCTTCGCGCTGTGCACCGCCTTCCTGCTCGGCTACTTCGCCTTCAACACCCGCCGCCTGCTCACCGACCAGATCACCCGCACCGTGGATGCGGAGATCACCGGCCTGTCGGAGCAGTACAATCAGGGCGGCATCCGGCGGCTGGTGTTCATCATCGATTCGCGCACGCGGCGTCCCAGCTCCAGCCTCTATCTGGTGACCACGTTCAGCGGCGACCGGCTCGCCGGCAACGTCGGGCTGGTGGGCGAGGGCGTGCTGGACCGGGCGGGCTGGAACGAGATCGTCTACCGGCGGCCGGACGATCCGGACAACACCGAGCACAACGCGCTGGTGCGGGTGTTCCAGCTTCCCGGCGGATTCCGGCTTCTGGTGGGCCGCGACCTCGACGAGCGGGAGCGCGTCTATCAGGTGGTGATGGCGGCGGGCTGGTGGTCGATCGCCATCGTCATCGTGCTGGGGCTCGCCGGTGGCTTCCTGGCGGCGCGCCGCGTGCTGCGCCGGGTCGACGCCATGACCGAGACCGCGCGCACGATCATGTCCGGCGACCTGTCCGGCAGGCTGCCGGTGGCCGGCTCGGAGGATGAGCTGGACCGGCTCGCGGTCAACCTCAACGCGATGCTGGAGCGGATCGAGGCGCTGATGCGGGGCTTCAAGGAGGTCTCCGACAACATCGCGCACGATCTCAAGACGCCGCTGACGCGCCTGCGCAACCGCTCCGAGGAGGCGCTGCGCACCGCCAAGGGCGACGCCGATTACCGTGCCGCGCTGCAATCCACCATCGAGGAATCCGACGAGCTGATCCGCACCTTCAACGCGCTGCTGTTGATCGCGCGCGCGGAGACCGGCGGCGCCTCCACCCACATGGGCGAGTTCGACGCGGCTGAGATCGCCCACGGCGTGGCCGAGCTTTACGATCCCCTGGCCGACGAGAAGGGCATCGTGCTCAAGGTCGAGGCCGACGGTCCGCTGCCCTTCGTCGGCAACCGGGAGCTGGTGACGCAGGCGGTGGCCAATCTCGTGGACAACGCGATCAAATATGCGGGCGGCAGCGGCCCGGCCGAGATCGAGGTGCGGGCCCGTGCCGAGGGCGAGTGGATGCTGCTCTCGGTCTGCGACCGGGGCCCCGGCATCGCCGCGGCCGACCGTGCGCGCGTGGTCGAGCGCTTCGTCCGGCTCGAGCAAAGCCGTTCGGAGCCGGGCTCGGGACTGGGCCTGAGCCTGGTCTCGGCGGTGGCGCACCTGCACGGCGGCGAGCTGCGTTTCGAGGACAACGCGCCCGGCCTGCGGGCCGTGCTCGCGCTGCCGCGACGGGGCCCGCAACTGCCCGCGCCGGCCGGGTAAGCCGGGCGTTTCGCGAATCCGGCCGCCTCGGGCATACTCCGCCGGCATGAAACGGCCGGCCAAGCGACCCGCTCCGAAATCCGCGACCTCTTCCAGGACCGCCCGGCCGGTCCCCGCCGCGGCCGGCGCGCGCAGTCTGGCGGCGCAGATCGCCCAGGCTCCACAACTGGCCGCCCCGAAGCAGAGCCGGGCGCGCTTCGCCGCGTGGCTGGACGAGATCGGCGGCAAGACAGCGGGCAAGGCGCTGCGGCAATGCCTCGCGGCGTTCCCGAGGGTCGAGGCCCTGCTGACGGGGCTGGCGGACGGCTCGCCCTACCTGTGGGACCTGGCCTCGGCGGAGCCCGCGCGTCTGCTCGCGGTTCTCGAATCCGAACCGGACGAGCGTTTCGGAGAACTGCTGGCCGATACGGTCGCCAGGGTGTCCGCCAGCCGCGACGAGGCAGAGGCCATGCACCTTCTGCGCCGGATGAAATCCGAGGGCGCGCTGCTGATCGCGCTGGCCGACATCGGCGGAGCCTGGCCGGTGATGCGCGCCACCCGCGCGATCACGGAGCTGGCGGACGCGGCGGTGTCGTCGGCCGTGCGCTTCCTGCTCGACGGGGCGGCGCGGCAGGGCCGGCTCAGGCCGCCGGACCCGGCCCGGCCGGACATCGGCTCCGGCTACATCGTTCTCGCGATGGGAAAGATGGGCGCGTTCGAGCTGAACTATTCCAGCGACATCGACCTGATCGTGTTCTACGAGCGCTACGAGGACGTTCTGGCTGACGCGGCGGACGCCGCCTCGTTCCATGTCCGCATCACGCGGGGCCTCGTGAAGCTGTTGCAGGAGCGCACGGCCGACGGCTACGTGTTCCGCGTGGACCTGCGGCTGAGGCCCGACCCGGCCTCGACGGCCGCCGCGGTGTCGGTGGAATCCGCGCTCGACTACTACGGCAGCGTGGGCCAGAACTGGGAGCGCGCCGCCATGATCAAGGCGCGCCCCTGCGGCGGCGACATCGCCGCCGGCGAGGCGATGCTCAAGCAGCTCTCGCCGTTCATCTGGCGCAAGTATCTCGACTTCGCCGCGGTCGCCGACATCGAGGCGATGAAGCGCCAGATCCACGCCTACAAGGGCCACGAGGACATCGCGGTCGAGGGCCACAACATCAAGCTCGGCCGCGGCGGCATCCGCGAGGTCGAGTTCTTCGTGCAGACCCAGCAGCTCATCGCCGGCGGCCGGCATCCGGAGCTGCGCGGCCGCGAGACGCTGGCGCTGCTGGACGTTCTGGTCGACGGCGGATGGATCGTCGCCGAGGCGCGCGACGATCTCGCCGCGGCCTATACGTTCCTGCGCACGATCGAGCACCGGCTCCAGATGGTGGCGGACGAGCAGACCCACACGCTGCCGTCCGGCCGCGAGGAGCTGGAGCGGTTCGCGCGCTTCGCCGGCTACAAGGATCGCGCCGCCTTCGCCGAGGCGCTGCTCGGCCATCTGCGCAAGGTGCAGCGCCACTACGCCCGCCTGTTCGAGGACGCTTCGACGCGATCCGAGGCGCAGGAGCTGGTGTTTCCGCCCGACGCCGACCACCGCGAGACGCTGGACCGGCTCGGCACGATGGGCTTCCGCAAGCCGCTCGAAGCCTCGGCCACGGTGCGCAGCTGGTTCGAGGGCGGCTATCCGTCGCTCAAGGGCGAGTTCGCGCGCAGCCAGTTCTCCGAGCTGCTGCCGCTGCTGCTCGACCGGCTCGCGCGGGCGGAGAATCCGGACGCGGCGCTCGGAGCTTTCGACCGATTCCTGAGCGGCCTGCACGGCGGCGGCCGGCTGTTCTCCATGCTGAAGCAGAACCCCGATCTGGTCGCGCTGGTCGCGCTCATGCTGGGCACCGCGCCGCGGCTCGCGGACATCCTGGCGCGCTATCCCGAGGCGATGGACGCGCTGCTCGACCCGCATTTCTTCGGTGCGCTGCCGGACGAGGCCAGGCTCGAGGCCGAGATCGGGCGCACGCTGGCGGAGGCGGCCTCCTACGAGGATTTCCTCGACCGGCTGCGGCTGTTCGGGCAGGAGCAGATGTTCCTGATCGGCGCCCGCATCCTGTCGGGCACGGTGTCGGCCGAGCAGGCTGGCGAAGCCTTCGCGCGGCTCGCGGACGTCGTGATCCGCGCGCTGCACCGGACGGTGGAGGAGAAGTTCGCGGAGGCCCACGGCCGCATCCGCAGTCAGAAGACCGTGCTCATGGCGCTCGGCAAGCTCGGCGGCCGCGAGATGACCGCGACCTCCGACCTCGACCTCATCATCGTCTACGATTTCGACCAGGAGCGGCCGCAGTCCAGCGGCGAGCGCTCGCTCTACGGCGCGCAATATTTCGCGCGGCTGACCCAGCGCCTGATCAGCGCGCTGTCGGCGCAGACCAACTACGGCGCTTTGTATCAGGTGGACATGCGGCTGCGGCCCTCCGGCCGCTCCGGGCCGGTGGCGACGCTGCTGGAATCGTTCCGCGACTATCAGGAGAGCGAGGCCTGGACCTGGGAGCACATGGCGCTGACGCGCGCGCGCGTGGTTTCGGGATCGTCGGCCTTCGCCTCCGAGGTCGAGAAGACGATCCGCGCCGTGCTCTGTCGCAAGCGCGATCCCGCGACCGTGGCGGTGGACGTGGTCGAGATGCGCCGCGCCATCGCCCAGGAGAAGGGCGACCAGGTTCGCTGGGATCTCAAATATGCGGTCGGCGGGCTGGTCGATCTGGAGTTCGTCGCCCAGTATCTGCAACTCGTCCACGCGCATGCGCGGCCGGAGATTCTCGACGCCAGCACGGCGCGGGTGTTCGACAAGGCGCTGCGGCTCGGCCTGTTGTCGGCGGAGGACGCCGAGGAGCTGCGGTCCGCGACGCGGCTCTATCACAACCTGACGCAGATCCTGCGGCTGTGCCTGTCAGGGCCGTTCGAGCCCAAGGCCGCGGGGCCTGGGCTGCTCGGCCTGCTGGCGCGCGCGGGCGACGTGCCGGATTTCGCGACGCTGGACGCGCATCTGGCCGAGACGCAAGAGAGGGTGCGGGCAACCTTCGCCCGCGTCGTCGGCAGGGCGCCTTGACGAAATCGCCGGGCGTCGGCGCGTTGCGCCGGCCCGGCGATGACGGTCGGAACGCTACTGCTGCAGCTTGACGCCCGCGATCTTCACCGCCTCGGCCCAGTTGGGCATCTCCTGCGTGATGAAGGCCGCGAATTTATCCGGTCCCTCGGCCATCGGCTCGACGCCGTTGTTGACCAGCGTTTCGATGAATTTTGGATCCTTGACGGCCTTCACCATCTCGCTGCCGAGCTTGTCGACGATGTCCTTCGGCGTGCCGGCGGGCGCCAGCATTCCGGTCCAGGACACCGCGTTGAACCCGGCGAAGGTCTCGGCGATGGCCGGCACGTCCGGCATGCGCACCGAGCGCTTGACGCTGGACACCGCGAGGATGCGCAGGTTGGCGTTGTCCTTCTGCGCGTGCGCCTCCGACATCGGAACGAAGGTGACGGGGATGTGCCCCGCGATCACGTCGTTGAGCGCGGGTGCGGTGCCGCGGTAGCTGACGTTGGTCATCTCCAGGCCCGCGCGGCGCAGGAACAGGCTCATGATCAGGTTGCTGGCGCTGCCGGGCCCGCCGCCGCCGGCATAGGCGAGCTTCTGCGGCTGCGCCTTCACCCAGGCGACGAAGTCGGCGACCGACTTCACCGGCAGCTTGCCGTGCACCACCAGCACCTGCGGGCTGGTGCCGAGCGAACTGATCGGGGCCAGGTCCTTGAGCGGATCGTAGGACACCTTGCCCATCGCCGGCACGATGGCGATCACGTTGGTCGAGGCCCAGAGGAGTGTATAGCCGTCCGGCTGGGCGCGGGCCACGGTCTCGGTGGCGAGGATACCGCCGCCGCCGACCCGGTTCTCGACCACGAACTGCTGGCCCATCGTCTCGCTCAGGCGCGAGGCCATGATGCGGCCCATCACGTCGATGTTGCCGCCAGCGGCGAACGGCACCAGCAGCCGCACCGCGCGCTGCGGATAGGCGCCCTGCGCGCGGGCAAGGCCGGGAAGCGCGAGCGCGCCGGTCGCGGCGGCGATCGACTGCATCACGAGACGGCGGGTCGGTCGGCGGCTGGTGGTCATGCTTCCTCCTTGAGCGGTCGTTGTCCGGACGCATCTTCGTGCGTCTATCGGAGGCCGGGCGCCCCTGGGCGCCGCCGGTGGTATTATGGAGATGTTTTCGGCGTTTGCCGAGGGGCCCCGGAGCGCGCCGCGCTCACGCGGCCCCGGCCGCGCATGCGTCGGCCGAAGGGCCGCCGACCGGCAGCCGCACCGCGACGACCGTGCCCCTTCCGTGGCGCGACAGGATGCGCATGCGTCCGCCATGCAGCTCGACCAGCGACTTGGCGATCGCGAGACCGAGGCCCGAGCCGTGGTGCGTCTTGGTCAACTGGCTTTCGACCTGCTCGAACGGGCGGCCGATCTTGGGCAGGGCGTCGCGCGGAATGCCGATGCCGGTGTCCTGGATGGCGATCGTGACCGAATCTCCGATTCGGCGGCCGCGCACCGCGATGCGGCCCTGCTCGGGCGTGAACTTGACCGCGTTCGACAGCAGGTTCAGGGCGATCTGCTTGAGCGCGCGCCGGTCCGCGAGGAAGCGGATGTCGCCGGCGAGCGTGGAGGACACCGTCAGGTTCTTGTCCTGGGCGCGGGTGGTCACCACGCGCAGCGCGTCGGACATGACGCTCTCGAGCTCGACCTCTTCCGGCGCCAGCTTGAAGCGGCCGGCCTCGATCTTCGACATGTCGAGCACGTCGTTGATGACGTCGAGCAGGTATTGTCCGCTCTGGTGGATGTCGCGGCAGTACTCCTGGTACTTGTCGGCGCCGAGCGGGCCGAACATGCCCGACTCCATGATCTCCGAGAATCCGATGATGGCGTTGAGCGGCGTGCGCAGCTCGTGGCTCATGTTGGCGAGGAACTTGGACTTGGTCTGGTTGGCCTCTTCCGCGCGGGTCTTCTCCTCGGCGTATTTGCGCGCGAGGTCCGTGAGCTGCTCGGTCTGGGATTCCAGCTTGTGCTGCGAGTTGCGCAGGTCGACGATGGTGGCCATCAGCCGCTGCTCGCTGTCCACCAGCTTCTTCTCGTTCAGCTTGAGCGGGGTGATGTCGGTGCCGACGGAGACATAGCCGCCATCCTTGGTGCGGCGCTCGCTGATCTGGAGCCAGTGGCCGTCGTCGAGCTGGGCCTCGAAGGTGCGCGCGCCGGGCACCGCGGGCTCGCCGTTGGTGATCTTGGTGCGGATGACGTGCTTGCGGCCGGCCGCCACCACGGCCTCGTAGGAGATGCCGGATTCGATGGCGGAATCGGGAAGGTTGTGCAGCTCCTGGAAGTTGGAGTTGCAGAGCACGAGGCGGTTCTCCGCGTCCCACAGTACGAAGGCCTCGGGGATGGTCTCGACCGCGTCGCGCAGCCGGATGTCGGCGGCGGCGGTCTTCTCCACCAGGCTCTTCTGCTCGGTGATGTCGACCGCGATGCCGATCAGGTGCTGGCCCGGATCGTGCGGCTGGCGGACCAGCTCGCAGCGGGCGCGCAGCCAGACCCATTTGCCGTTGGCGTGCAGCATGCGGAATTCGTGGTCGATCGAGCTGGTCTTGGCGTCCGCAAGCTCGGCCGCCACCTCGTAGAGGTCGATGTCGTCGGGATGCACCAGCCGGGACAGTTCGCCGAAGGTCGTCAGGTCGTCGCGCGGATCGAGCCCCAGGATCGCGTACATCGAATGCGACCAGAAGATCCGGCCGCGGGCGAGATCCCAGTCCCACAGGCCGCAGCGGCCGCGGTTCAGCGCGGTGTCGATGCGGCTGCGGACCGTCTCGTAGATCACGTCGGCTTCGCGCGCGCGCGTGGACTGCCAGTGGAACGCGAATCCCAGGATCAGCAGCACGAAGCCGGTGGTGGCCGACAGCGTGACGGTCAGCGTGGTGTCCGAGCGCCAGCGCGCGAGCGCATCGGCGAGCGGCTGGAACACGGTGATCTGGCCCTTGTTGCCCGGCAGCGTGCGCACGGTGGCGAGCACGCGCCGGTCGTCGGGCAGCGCGATCTCCAGGACGCCTGCGCTGGCGCCCAGGATGGTGAGCGGCTGCTCGGGGCCCAGCACCTCCAGCAGCCTGCGGCCGACCGGGCCGCCCGGCGGCACGGTGGCGGTCACGACGCCGTCGGCGTTGCTCAGGATCACGCGCCGTCCGAGCGCGGTGACGTGGGACGAGATGGTGCGATCGAGCAGGTCGCGCGCCGCCACGCCGGGAAGGGCGCCTGCGGAAAGCCGCTCGAAGCGTTCGGCTACCATTTCCGCAACGATCTCGATCTCGCGGATCGCTTCGGAGAGGGCGTGGCGGCGGTGGTCGAGAATCTGGACGATCGCGCCGACGCCGATCGTGAGCAGAAAAGCGACGATGAGGGCGGGGACCGCGCGCCGCAGGGCCGGCTCCGCCGTCAGCAGACGCCGGTAGGCGGGCTTCGCGATCGACTGCGCCAGACCCTTGATGGAATCCGACCGCGCGGCCGCCGCCGCATCGGCGCGCACCATACCTGCCCCCGTGATGGATTGTCCGCTGACAACGCGCCCGGAGGATGTGCCCCACCGCTCCGAATCACGTCGATTTGAATCGACCGCGACTCGCTTGTCGAGAGTCCGAGTCAATATTTTTGGTTAATTTTTCAACCGAAATAACGGGCTTGAGAAAAAAGTCGTTTCGCGGCCGCCGCGCGCGGGCGTGGCGGGCCGTCGTGCCGGCCCGCCCGTTTCCCTCGGCTCAGGATTCCGCCAGTGCGCGCTGCGCGATGTCGGCGACGTCGCGCGACAGGCCCGGATGCGACGCCACGCGCCGCAGCGCGGCTTCGGCCTTGCCGCGGCGGACCGGCTCCAGCGCCCGCCAGCTCTTGAACGCGGTGGTCATGCGGGCGGCCACCTGCGGGTTGGTCGCATCGAGCGCAAGGATCGCCCCTGCGAGGAATTCGTAGCCCGCGCCGTCGGCGCGGTTGAACTCCTTCTGGTTGCCTTGCGCGAAAGCTCCGATCAGCGAGCGCACGCGGTTCGGGTTGGTCATGGCGAAGGCCGGGTGCGAGGTGAGCGCCTTGACGCGACCGAGCGTGGCTTCGCCGGGCGCGCCGGCCTGCAGCGCGAACCACTTGTCCACGATCAGCGGATCGTGGCTGTAGCGGGCGTAGAAGTCGTCCAGCGCGGCTTTGCGCTCCGCGCCCTCGTGCTGGTTGAGCGTGGCGAGTGCGGCCATGCGGTCGGTCATGTTGTCGGCCGCCCGGTATTGTTCGGCCGCAAGCAACAGCGCGTGCGGCTCGCCGGTCGCGGCCATCAGGTCGAGGCAGATGTTCCGGAGCGCGCGGCGTCCGGCGCTGTCGGCGTCGGGGCTGTAGGGGCCGGTCGTGGCCATGCCGCGATAGGTCGCTTCGAGTCGCGTGCCGAGATGCAGGCCCATGAGCACGCGCAAGGCGATGCGGGCGCGGAAGATGGCATCGGGATCGACGTCGCGGCCGATCTCGCGCGCGATGTCGGCCTCGCTCGGCGGCGCCAGAACCTCGGCCACATAGGCCGGCTCGAGCGTGCGGTCCGCCAGGATGGCGGCGAGCGCCTCCAGCAGTCCTTCGTCGGCCTCCGGATCCTGGCCGGCGCGCAGCCGCGCCACGTTGCCGACCAGCAGGCCGGTGGCGAGCGTCTGCACCGCCTGCCAGCGGTTGAACGGATCGCTGTCGCGGGCCGCGAGCAGGCGCAGGTCCGCGGGCGAGAGATCGGCGGCGAGCCTGACAGGCGCGGAAAAGCCGCGGTTGATCGACAGCACCGGCGGCGCGTCGATGCCGGTGAAGACGAGGCTGTCGGCCGGCCTGTCGAGGACGATCACCCCGCGCTCGATGGCGCGGCCGTCGGCCAGCCGAAGCGGCAGGTCGCGGCCGTCCGGCGCGACGAGACCCGTGACCAGCGGGATCACCATCGGCTCCTTCGTCGATTGGCCCGGCGTGGGCCGCAGCGCCTGCGCCAGATCGAGCGTGTAGGTCTTCGCCTTCGCGTCGTAGCGGCCGCTCGCCATCACCTCGGGCGTTCCGGCCTGCGAGTACCAGCGCATGAACCGCGCGAGGTCGCGGCCGCTCGCTTCGGCGAAGCACTGCACGAACTGCTCGATGGTCGCGGCCTCGCCGTCGTGGCGCGCGAAGTAGAGGTCCATGCCCTTGCGGAACGCCTCCGGCCCGATGAGGGTCTTGAGCATCCGCACCACCTCGGCGCCCTTCTCGTAGACCGTCGCGGTGTAGAAGTTGTTGATCTCGCGGTAGGTGTCGGGCCGCACCGGATGGGCCAGCGGGCCCGCGTCCTCCACGAACTGGTGCGAGCGCAGCACGCGCACGTCGCCGACGCGCGCCACCACGCGCGAACGCTCGTCCGCGGTGAACTCCTGGTCGCGGAACACGGTCAGCCCTTCCTTGAGGCAGAGCTGGAACCAGTCGCGGCAGGTGATGCGGTTGCCGGTCCAGTTGTGGA
>CAZZCV010000079.1:0-14255 GCA_964653225.1 uncultured Rhodoplanes sp.
CCGCCAACAACGAGAAGGAACTGCCGGACGCTTTCCTGCGCCGCTGCTTCTTCCATTACATCCGCTTTCCCGACGCGGACACGATGAAGGCCATCGTCGAGGTCCACTTCCCCGGCATCAAGCCGCGGCTGGTGTCGGAGGCGCTGACGCTGTTCTACGAGGTGCGGGAGGTGCCGGGCATGAAGAAGCGGCCCTCCACCTCGGAGCTTCTGGACTGGCTCAAGCTGCTGATGGTCGAGGACATCGGGCCGGAGACCCTGCGCGAGCGCGATCCCAAGCGGCTGATCCCGCCGCTGCACGGCGCGCTGCTCAAAAACGAGCAGGACGTGCATCTGTTCGAGCGTCTGGCGTTCATGGCCAGACGCGACGGCCGCTGACGAGCAGCGCCCTGTGTGTTCGAGCGCCTGTCCGTCATGGCCGGACGCGACGGTCGCTGACGCGGCCCCGCCTTACCAGTTGAAGTCGAAGGTGTAGGTCAGGCCGGTGCCGAAGGTCCACTGATCGCGCGAGCCGCGCTGCGCCACCAGCGGCGAATCCGCCGCGCTGCCGGCGAGCCGCTCGTATTCGACGAACACATGCGTCGCCCATTGCGGGTTCCAGGCATAGCGCGCCTGCGCCCCCGCTCCGTAGGATTGTACGCCGCCACGGGCGTCGTGGACCGGCAGGCCCGAGGCGAGCGACTGCGCCGGGTCGATGCCGAAATACGGCCGCAGCGCCGCGGCGCTGCCGAAGCTGATGCGCGGGCCGCCCGAAAGCGTGAGCTGCGACGTGGCGCGCCACACCGCGTCCATCGTCAGGTCGCCGACCAGCCCACGGTGGCCGCCGAGGCCCTGCCGCAGCTCCGCGCGGGCGCGCAGCCAGGGCTGCACCCAATATTCGGCGAACACGCCGAGTTCCAACGCCCAGTCCACGTCTCCGAGACCGGCGAGCTTCGGGTGGTCGCTCGCCTTGCGTGGCACGCGGAGTTTGCCGACCGGCCCGACGCGGAACTCGCCGGCGTCGATCAGGCCGAAGCCCAGGCCGTCGCGCGGCGCGCTGAAGCGGTGCGGCGTGCCGGCCGGGCGGATGTCGACGAGTGGCACCGGGACCCAGCGCATGTCCGCCGAGCCGTCCCAGCGCGGCATATAGCGCGCCTCCGCGCCGAGCGACACGGTGTAGCCGGTGGCGCGGGGCGCGGACGCTGGGCCACGCGCATCCGCGGCCCAGCCGAGCGCCGGAACCGAGAGCAACGCCATCACGCCGGCACCGATCAGTCGCATCGTCTTTCCCCGCTTTGCCCCCGCCCTACCATATTCGCCGGCGCATGACGAACCGATCCGCCGGATTGCGTTTACGGCGCGTTGCCGCGGCGGCCCGGATCAACCGAGGCGGCAGCCGCGGGTTCCGGCTGGGTCTGCGAAGCCACGGCAGCCGCCTCACGCCGGAGCTGTGCGCGGCGGGACTGAAGCCGCTCGCGCCGGCTGTAGGCCCACGAATAGATCTGGGTCGCGGCCCGGCCGATCCGGCCGCCGGCCCAGACCAGATGGAACGGATCGAACAGCCGCCAGGTCCGATCTCCCTCCACCAACCCGCGCGCGACCAGCTCGCCGCCCATCGCCGTGGTGTTGAGACCGTGCCCGCCGAAACCGCCCAGCACCCAGACGCCGGGCGACAGTTCGCCGACCTGCGGCATGCGGTGCAACGTATTGCCGAGCGTGCCGGTCCAGGCGAATTCCGCCTCGATCGCGCCGAGCTGCGGATAGGTGCGCGCGATGTCGCCGAGGAGGGCCGCGACGTAGCGGCGCGGATCGCGCTGCCAGACCGTGGACCGCCCCGACAGCATCAGCCGGTCGCCGCCGACGATGCGATAATGGTTGTTCGCAAGCTCGGTGTCGCTGACCGCAGCGCGCGTGGCGACCGCCTCCTGCAGTCGCTCGCCGAGCGGCGCGGTGACGATCACATAGGTCGAGATCGGCACCAGCGTCTCCGACAGTCGCGGCAGCAGCCGGCCCAGGCCCACGTTGCCGGCGAGCACGACATGCGCAGCCCGCAGCCGCGCGGACGGCGTTGCGATCCGCTTGCGGATGCCGGCGGGATCGATCTCCACCACCGGCGTCTCTTCGAAAATCTTCGCCCCCGCCTCTTCCGCCGCGGCCGCAAGGCCGAGCGCATAGTTCAGCGGATTGATCGAGAACGCCCGCTTGTGATGCACCGCGCCGAAATAGCTCGGGCTCCTGAGCACGCTCCTCACCCGGTCGTCGGGCCAGAAATCCACGACCGCATCGAAATCCGTCGCAAGACGCTCGACGAAAGCCCGCTGGTTCTCGCCGTCATCCACCTTGGAGACATGCAGCCAGCCGCCCGCGGCCAGATCGATGCCGCGCAGCTTGCGGGTGCGGATCGTGTTGCGGACATAATCCAGGCCGCGCTCGGAGAGCGCCCAAAGCTCGCGCGCGTGGTCGAGGCCGACGCGGGCCACGATGGTCTCGGGATCGGCGGCGAAGCCGGGAATCACGAAGCCGGTGTTGCGGCCGGAGGCGGCACCTGCGATCCGCCCCGCCTCCAGCACCGCCACCGACCAGCCACGGAGCGCAATCTCGCGCGCCGCGGTGAGGCCGGCCAGGCCGGCGCCGACGATGCAGACATCGACGTCCAGTTCCACGCCCAGCCGTGGTCGCGGTTCATCCGTCACCGCTTTGGCGGCATGCCAGGTCGCGCCCGCCGGCTGATGATGCCCGATTCCGTTCATATTCCGCACTGCAACATCCACGTGCCACGCAAGCTATCGCATCGTCGCAGGGCCGTGTCGATGGACGCGAATCCGAATAAGGTGGCGTGGTCGATCCGTTCGAGGAGCCCGCCCATGCGCCGCCTGCTCCTGCTGCGTCACGCCAAGGCCGAGTCTCTGCAGGCCGGTGCGCGCGACCGGGACCGCCGGCTCGCCGAGCGCGGACGCGGGGATGCGTCGAGAGCCGGCGCCTATCTCGTGCGGCACGAGCTCGTCCCGGACCTCGCCATCGTGTCGACGGCCGCGCGGACGCGCGAAACCTGGTCGCTCGCCTGTGAGGCTTTTCCCGACGCACCTGAAACGCGGCACGACGACCGCATCTACGAAGCGGACCCCGCCGACATCCTTGCTTGCGTGCGGGAGGCCGATCCGGCCACCGCCACGTTGATCGTCGTGGGGCATAATCCCGGCCTGCACGAACTGGCGCTGCTGCTGGTCGCGTCGGGCGACCTCGAGGCGCGGCAGCGGCTCGCCGAGGGATTTCCGACGGCGGCCCTGGCGGCCATCCATTTCCCGTTCGACCACTGGGAAAGGCTGCATCCGCAATCCGGCCGGCTGGAGCGCTTCGTCAGTCCGCGGACGCTGGCCGCCGCGACCGATTGAGGCAGGCGGGACGAACCGCCTCGAAATATGCCAGACTGCTTCGACGCTGGAGGCGCCAGGATTCCAACGCAAGGCTTCCAACGGCCGGGGAAGGAACGTTCGATGTACCAGCAGATTCTCATTCCGGTCGACCTGACCGATCCCAATCTCGCCAAGCCTGCGCTCGACAACGCCGTCACGCTCGCCAAGGCCTACGGCGCCACGATCCGGCTGGTCAACGTGCTGCCGATGACGCCGGTGATGCTCGCGGAATACGTGCCGCCGGATTTCGACGTGCAGCAGCGCAGGGCCGCGGAAGAGGCGCTCGCGATCATCGCCAAGGAGCTCGACATGGGCGACCGCGCGTCCTCCATCGTCCGGCAGGGTGGCGTCTATCACGAGATCCTGGAGGAAGCGAAGGAGATCAAGGCCGACCTGATCGTGATGAGTTCGCACCGTCACGGGATGCGCACCTACCTGATCGGCTCCAACGCGAGCCATGTCGTGCGCTACGCGACCTGCTCGGTGCTGGTGGTCCGCAAATAGGGCGCAGCACTCAGCGGCGCGGCAAGGCGGCCGCGGGCAGCGCGTCCGGCCGGTATTCGCCGGGGCGGTTGCGCCGGAAGAAGTTGCCGACGTTCCAGGCGAACAGCACGAAGAAGCCGGCGACCAGCGCCGCCCCCACCGGCTCGCCGATCTGCAGCGCACGCAGCGTAAGGACGGCAAGCCCGGCCGACGCGCCCGCGAACACGACCACACCCATCCAGAACAGGATCGGGTTCATCCCGGCAGTGAGCCGCGCGCCTCCGCCCGCGCCGGCGATCCGGCGGTGCAGCTCGGCGACGAAGGCGTTGTAGGCGTCGTCCTGCCGGCTCTGGTCGGTCATGCTGCGCCAGGTGGTCGAGGCCACCGGAATCTTGGGCGCATCGGGCGACCAGATTTCGGCGAGGAAGCGGTAGGCCTGCATCGTCACCGGCCGGAACGACAGCCGCACGCGGCTGATGCGCTCATAACGCACCACGCCGGAATGCCGGCCGTAGCGCCAGGCGAGCCCTTCCGGCGCAAGCTCCAGCTCCCACACCGCGCCCATCAGCGCCGGCTTGTAGACATAGGCCGGCCCGGCGGCGCGGGCGGCGTGATCTTCATCCCGATCGGACGCATGATCCGTCACGGCGTTTCCCCGCGCATGATCCCGAAAAGCATGCCCCCGGCTTGATCGGGGGCTGGAAGCCGGATTTCAGGCAGGGTCATGCCGAAGACAAATCCGACCCTACCGCGCCCCCACCGCATAGCCCATATTTCACGAATGAAACACCTCGGAGTCGCCGCTCTTCTGGCTTCGCTGCTGGGGCTGCTCGCGGCCGCCACGTGGTGGGCCTACACCGGCTGGACGTCGCTGGAGGCGGTCGACCTGCCGCCCTCCGTGATCGGGGCGATGATCGGAGGGATCGCGTTCTCGCTGCTGGTCGGCTGCGGCCTGATGGCGCTGGTGTTCTATTCCAGCCGCGCCGGCTACGACGACGAGGCCCACGGCCGCCCGCCCGACGAGCGGCCGTAGGGACCGTCCCTACTGGATCGTGATCTTCCCGGCCTTGATGACCGGGACCCAGCGGTCCGCACTTTCCTTGATCATCCGCGCCATGCCCTCCGGCGTGGTGCCGCGCGGCTCGACGTCCATGCCGGCGATCCGCTTGCTGACCGCGGGCGACTGGATGCCCTTGCCGATCGCGTCGGCCAGAACCTTGACGATCTCCCGCGGCGTTCCGGGCGGAGCGGAAATGCCCATCCAGGTGTCGGCCGCAAAGCCCGGCAGGGTCTCGGCCACGGTCGGCACGTTCGGCAGCGCCTTCATGCGCTTGTCCGCCGCCACCGCGATCAGCTTGAGCTTGCCGGCCTCGACCAGTTGCTTGGTCGCGGGCAGCAGGTCGAACATCAGGTCGATCTGGCCGCCGGTGAGCGCGGTGATCGCCGGCGCGCTGCCGCGGAACGGCACATGCACCAGATCGGTCTTGGTCATCTGCTTGAACTGCTCCATCGCCAGATGGCCGATCTGGCCGTTGCCCTGCGAGCCGTAGTTCAGCTTTCCGGGGTTGGCCTTCGCGTAGGCGATCAGCTCCGGCACGCTGTTGACCGGCAGGTCGCCGCGCACCAGCAGGATCGCCGGATAGTCGGCGATGATGCTGACCGGCTCGACCTTGCTGAGATCGAACGTCACCTTGGGGTTGATCGTGTTCATGATGCTGTAGGTGAGCTGCGGCGCGCAGACGATCGTGTAGCCGTCGGGCTTGGAGTTGTAGACATACTCCATGCCGACCAGGCCGCCCGCGCCGCCGGCGCGGTTCTCGACCACCACGGTCTGGCCGAGCGAGCGGAGCTGCTCGGCGGCGATGCGCGCCAGGATATCGGCGGTGCCGCCGGCCGGCAGGGGAACCACCAGCGTGATCGGCCGGCTCGGGAACGACTGCGCCAGCAACGGGGCCGGCAACACGGCGGCCGCCGCCATTCCGGCAAGCAGCATCTGTCCCAACCGTCGACGATGAAGCGGCATGCAATCCTCCCTGATGACGATCCCTTTGGCGGGACGTTCGGGAGCAGCATAACAGCGTCGGGATCGCGAGAGAATACGGGCCGCCTGCGGCTCAATGCTTCGCGGGAGCGGCCTGCTCCTGCGGCTGCATGGAATCGACCCGCACCAGTTCCGGGAACAGCCGCATCCACAGCGCCACCACCGCCAGCGCGCCGATGCCGCCGATCAGCACCGAGGGCACCGCACCGAAGGCGGCCGCGACCGCGCCGGCGCGGAAGTCGCCGAGCGTCGTGGAGGTGCCGGTGAACATCGAGTTGATCGACATGACGCGGCCGAGCATGTCGTTGGGGGTCTGGATCTGCACCAGCGAGTGGCGGATCACCACCGAGACCGCGTCGGATCCGCCGTAGATCGCGAGCGCCGCGATGGAAAGCACCAGCGAGGTCGATAGCGCGAACACCAGGATCGAGAGCCCGAACACGACGGTGGTGACGAACAGGATCGGCCCGACCCGCCGGTCGAGCGACCAGCGCGTCAGCAGGATCGAGACCGTAAGGGCGCCGATCGCCGGCGCGGAACGCAGCAGCCCCAGCCCCCAGGGTCCGGTCTCGAGGATGTCGCGCGCGAAGATCGGCAGCAGCGCCGTGATGCCGCCGAGCAGCATGGCGAACAAGTCCAGTGAGATCGCGCCGAGCACGATGGGCCGGCTGCGGATGTAGGAGAAGCCCGCAAACAGCGATTCCAGCGTGACGCGCTTGCGCTCCTGGGTCTGGCCTTCAAGCTTGACGAGGCTGATGAGAAGCGCCGCCACCAGGAAGGCCGCGGCGCAGGTCACGTAGAGCGCGAACGGGCTGAACGAATAGACCAGCATGCCGAGCGCGGGACCGGCGATGATCGCGGTCTGGTTGGCCGAGGCCGCCGCCGCCAGCGCGCGCGGCAGCAGGGTCTGCGGCACCAGGCCCGGAACCATGGTCAGCAGCGTCGGCACCTCGAAGGCGCGCGCGATGCCGGTGACGAAGATGATGGCGAGCAGCGAGTCGCGGGTGAGCCAGCCGCCTGCTGTGCCGACGGCGAGCGTCAGCGCCATCGCCGCCTTGATGATCTGACAGGTGCGCGCGACCGCCCGCCGGTCGTAGCGGTCGGCGACCTGACCGATCACCAGGAACAGCGCGATGAAGGGAATGAACTGGACCAGCCCGACCAGCCCGAGGTCGAAGGCCTGGCCCGTCATGTCGTAGACCTGCCAGCCAACCGCCACGGTCAGCATCGTATAGGCCGCGACGGTCGAGGTGCGGGCGCACCAGAACATCACGAACGAGCGATAGGACAGCAGCGCAGGCGGCGGATCGGAGGTGAACTCGGGTGTGGACATGATTCAGGCGACGAGGGCGGGAGGCGACGTCATAGCGCGTTCGTCCCCCGCCGCCTACGGGTCCGCTGCATGGCTTGCCCCCGAGTTCAACGACGCGGCGCGCTAATTCAGCTTGACGCCGGCCTCCTTGATGACCCGGTGCCAGCGGGCGATCTCGTCCTTGAAGTGAGCCGCGGTGGCCGCCAGCGTGCCGCCCATCGGCTCGGTGGAAAGGGTATCGAGCCGCTTGCGGATCTCCGGATCGCGCAGCGCCTCGTTCACGTCGGCGTTGATCTTCGCCACGACCGCCTGCGGCGTCTTCGGCGGCGCCACGACGGCGTACCAGGCCGCGGACTCGAAGCCCGGCAGCGTCTCCGCGATGGTCGGCACGTCGGGCATCGCCGCCATGCGCTGCGGCGTCGCGACCGCGAGCAGCCGGAGCTTGCCGCCCTTCACCAGCGCCATCGACACCCCGAGGTTGTCGAACATCAGATCGACGTTGCCGCCGACCAGATCCTGCAGCGCGGGCGCGGAGCCGCGATAGGGCACGTGCTGCACCTTCACCTGGCCCAGAAGCTGGAACAGTTCCGAGGTCAGGTGCGACGTGGTGCCGTTGCCCTGCGTCGCGGAGGTGAGCTTGCCGGGGTTGGCGCGCGCGAAGTCCACCACCTCCTTGACGGTCTTCTGCGGCACCTTGCCCGGATTGACCACCAGCGCGTTCGGGGTCCGGCCCATGACCGCGATCGGGATAAACTGGGTCGGGTCGAAGCCGAGCTTGGGATAGAGGTTGTGGTTGATGACGAGCGGCGGAGGCGGCGCGGACAGGAGCGTGTAACCGTCCGGGTCCGCCTTGAACGCGGTCTCCGCGCCGATGTTGCCGGCCGCGCCGGTGCGGTTCTCGATCACCACCGGCTGGCCCCATTTGCGCGAGAGCCAGTCGGCGACCACGCGCGGCACCGCGTCGGCGGTGCCGCCGGCGGGGAACGGCACGATGATCTTGACCGGCCTGTTGGGATAGTCCTGTGCGAATGCGCCCGCGGGCAGCGCCAGCAGCGCGCCGAGCGCGAAGCCGAAGGCGAGCCATCCCTGCGAGCGCCCGCACGCCATCCCCCTTTGCGCGCATCCGCGCGCCACGTGCCGTCGTGCCATCGTCCCCTCCCGTCCGTTTTGTGTTGGCCCGAGCCTAGACGCTTGGCGCGGGGCTTTCCAGCGCAAGGCACTCTGGACTTGGACGCTGCGGCGCGACATGGTCCCGCAGCAACACGCAACGCAGGATGACAGCATGGAGCCCCGCGAACGCCTGGCGTTCTCCCCGATCGAAGGACGCCCTCCCCTCACGCTGCCCGACGGGCTCAAGCTGATCGTTTGGCCGGTGCTCTCGCTGGAGCATTGGGACATTTCCCGTCCGATGGCGCGCATGGTGATCTCGCCGCCGCAGGGCCAGGCGCTGCAGCCGGACCATCCGAACTGGAGCTGGCACGAGTACGGGATGCGGGTCGGCATCTGGCGCATGAAGCGGATGTTCGAGCGGCTCGGCGTCACGCCGACGGTGACGATCAACGCACGCACCTGCGAGACCTACGAGCCGGTGATCCGCGCCGCGGCCGACGCCGGATGGGAGCTGAACGCGCACGGCTACGAGCAGATCCCGATGCACAAACTCGACGACCAGCGCGGTGCGATCCGGAAGGCCGTGGACGTGATCGGCAAATTCTGGGGCCGGCCGCCGCGCGGCTGGTTCGGTCCCGGCCTGACCCAGACCTACGACACGCTGGACTATCTGTCGGAAGCCGGCATCGAATACATCGGGGACTGGGTGCTGGACGACGAGCCGGTCGCGCTGAAGACGACGCACAAGCCGGTGGTCGCGCTTCCCTACAATTTCGAGCTGCATGACATTGTCATGATGGCCCTGCAGGGCCATGCGTCGGACGAGGTCTATCGGCGCTCGATGGACGCGTTCGAGTGTCTCCATGCGGAGGCCGGCGAACGCGCCAAGTTCATGGCGGTGGCGGTGCATCCCTATCTGTCGGGCCAGCCGCACCGCATCGCCCATGTCGAACGCACGTTCCGCGACATTCTCGCCCGGCCCGGCGTGGCCTGCTGGACCGGCGAGAAGATCCTCGACTGGTATCGCGCGACTCCGCAGGGGAGCGCCGCGATCAAGGCCGCGTCGTGAGCGGCTTCTTCGTCCCGCACGACCTGAAGGCGCCGCTGCGCGGCGCGGCGGACGGCCCGCTTGCGGGCCTCACGGTCGCGGTGAAGGACATGTACGACATCGCGGGCGAGCGCACCGGCGGCGGCAACCCGGACTGGCTCGCCTCGCAGCCGCCGGCGGCGAAGACCGCCGCCGCCGTGCGAAGCCTGCTCGACGCGGGCGCGACCGTCGTGGGCAAGACCATCTGCGACGAGTTCTTCTACAGCATCGCCGGCGTCAACGCGCATTACGGCACGCCTGCGAACCTGCGCGCGCCGGGCCGCCTGCCGGGCGGCTCGTCCTCCGGCTCGGCCGCGGCCACCGCGGCCGGCGCCTGCGACATCGGGCTGGGCTCGGACACCGGCGGCTCGGTGCGCGTGCCCGCCTCCTTCTGCGGAGTCTACGGCATCCGCACCACGCACGGCCGCGTCGACGCCGCGGGCGCGATGGAGATGGCGCCGAGTTTCGACACCATCGGCTGGTTCTCGGCCTCCCCCGGCGCGTTCCGCAGCGCCGGGCGCGCGCTGCTCGACGGCGGCGGGCGGATCGAAGCGCCGGTCGCAAGCCTGATCGTCGCGGACGACGCCTTCACGGAGGCCGATGCGCCGGTGGCAGCGATGCTCCGGCAGGCGCTCTCGCGCATGGCCGGCGACCTGCCGAAAGCCCGGCACGACCGCGTGGCGCCGGAGGGTCTCGACCCGTGGCGCGAGACCGTGCGCGTGCTGCAGGCGTTCGAGATCTGGCAGGCCTACGGCCGCTTCGTCGAGGAGAAGAGGCCGCGCTTCGGCCCCGGCGTCGCCGAGCGCATGCAGGCGGCCGCGGGCATCACGTCCGCGCAGGCCGACGACGCCCGCGCCGCCTTGGCCACGGCCCGCACCCGTCTGCGTGCGCTGGTGTCGCCCGGAACCGTGCTGGCGCTGCCGAGCGCGCCGTGCATCGCGCCCCGCACCGACAGCAGCGCGGAGGAGCTGGAATCGTTTCGCATCCGGACCATGCGGATCACCTGCATCGCCGGTCTCGGCGGATTGCCGCAGGTTTCGATCCCGGCCGGCACAGTGTCCGGCTGCCCGGCGGGGCTTTCACTCGTCGGCTGGGCCGGCGGCGACGAGGCGCTGCTCGATCTCGCCGCGACCCTCTCGCGCCACGCCGGCGTGGCGGATTGACCTCCGGACGAAGAAAAAGGCCGGCGTCGAACGCCGGCCTTTTCCTCGATCGTCGAACACCGATCGGATCAGCGGCGCTTCTTGCTGGCGACGCGCGCCTTGCGGGCCGGAGCCTTCTTGGCCGGCTCCCACTGCGGGTTGGCGTCGTAGGCCGCGTTCATCAGCCAGCCGCCCACGATCGGCAGCACGCAGTTGGCGGACATGACGTGGACCTCGCGCTGGGTCAGATGACGGCCGGCGAAGGCGGTTCCGAGGATCGGCGCGACGGCCATGCAGCCGATCGACGTCGCCGCATAGACGCCGCCGGTGGTCAGGCCGTTGGCCTGAGCCTTGTTCCAGCTGCCGTTGAAGGTCCAGTTGTTGAGCGACAGGAACGTCACCGTGGCGGCCGTGCCGGTCACGATGCCAGCGGCCTTCACGCGCTTGTCCATGCGGTGATGACGCGGGCCCGCGTCGGCGGTCTGCACCAGCAGCGCCAGGGCGGCGACAGCCACCGTCAGGACGCCAAGAATCTTCTTCATGAGGTTCGTTTCCCTGTTTGAACCGGCCTGTTCCAGCCCGGCTAGCCTGAAATCCGGATGCGGGACCGCGCCACGCGAAAACGCGCGATTCGCATGCGGCGAGACTGCCCATCCCTTGGGCAGGCGATCAAGTTCCACGGAGGCCGGACCGAACCTTACCCCCAACATCCCGCGCCGCGGCGCGGCAGCGGCCGCCCGGAGCACCCCGAACCGCCGCATTAACAGGTCATTAACCACGCCGTAGGAGGTTAAGTCACCGTTAACAACCCAGTGATTCGGCGTCGCCTCGGCCGGGCGCATCGGCACAGGGGAGATCTTTCAATGACCAAGTTCGGTGGCCTTCTCGGCCGCAAGCCCGTGCTGGTGGCGCGGAACGCCGCGCCGGCGGCGGCACAACCCGCAGGCGAGCCCGCAGCCGCGCCGGCCATCGCGGCGCCGGCCGCGACCGCTCCCGCCACGCAGCCGGCCCCGGAGCCGGACCGGAGCATGCTCGAACTCGACCAGGAGCTGTTCTTTCCGATCGTCAGCCAGCTCGGCGAGGAGAACGAGGCGGTCCGCAACCTGCTGATCGACGCCGAGCACAAGATCAGCGAACTGGAGACGATCAAGAAGTCCATCGGCCGGCTGGTCGATCCGGTGAGCAAGACGCTGCGCGCCTTCGAGGAGGCCAAGAGCGAGAAGCTGACGCTCCAGAGCGTGCTCAACAACACCCGCGTCGCCCACGCCAAGCTGCGCGAGGACCTCGCCGCGGCGGAGAAGCGCGGCGCCACGCTGGACGCCGAATGCACCCGGCTGCGCGAGGTGCTGGCGGTCGCCCAGCAGAGCGTCGGCGCGCTGGAGAATACCAAGAACGAGCAGTCCGCGGAGCTGGCCGCACGCCGCACGCAGATCGCCGAGCTGCAGCGCCAGCTTCAGCAGCAGGCCACGGAGCTTCAGGTCGCGCACGGCGACGCGCAGCGCTCGGGCGAGCGGGTCGCACTCGTCGAGCGGCGCATGGTCGCGCTGGAGGCCCAGGCCACGGCGGCGCAGCAGAAGTTCCTGATGTCCGACAAGGAGCGCATCGCGGTGCAGGCGATGCTGGACAGGGCGCTCGACGAGGCCGCGCAGCTCTCGCGCCGCGCGCTCGACGCCGACAAGACCTGCGGCGTCGCCCAGGCGCGCCTGCAGCAGATGGAGATCGCGCTCAACGAGGCGGCCACCGAGCGCGCCCGCCTCACGGAGGCGCTCGACGAGACCGCCGAGCAGGCGCGGGCCGACGCCATCGCGCGCAACGCCAAGATGGAGGCGCTGCAGGCGCGCGCCGCGATCTCCGAGCGGCTGCTCGACGAGGCCCGCCACACGCTGGCGGCGCGGGCCGACGAACTGGGCGCGTTCGAGCGCCGGATCGCCGAGGCCAACCACACCCGCGACGCGATCGAGACCCGCTTCGGCCAGATCGAGCGCGCGCTGGCGGAGCGCGATGCGCAGGTCAAGGAGATGGAGCGCTCGCGGTCCGCGCTCGCCGACCGCTCGGAGGCCCTCGAGCGGGCGGTGCGCTCGCGCGAGAACGCCTACAACCTCGCCCAGGAGAAGATCGCCGAGCAGGACGGCCTGATCGGCCTGCTCGAAAGCCAGCTCCGCGCGGCGCACGAGGCGTCCGAGCTGCAGCTCGAGGAGGCGAATGCGCAGCTCCAGCGCGAGCGGCTCGAACGCAGCATGGCCGAGGGCGCGCTGGAGGCCGGACGCAAGGACATCGCCCGGCTGCTGCGCGAACTGGCGTCCCTGCAGAGCGGCGTCCAGAACGGCCAGATCTCGCAGGAGGCGGTCGACCAGGCCCTGCTGCGGTTCCGGACCGCGGCCTGAACCGCCGTCGTCGCCACACGAAGCCCCGCCGGAGCGATCCGGCGGGGCTTTTCTTTTCGTTTTCCGCTGACGCTCGCGGCCTATGGGCGAGAGCCCTCGCGCCGCAGCCGCGTCACGATACGGTCGAGCGCGGAGAGGAACCGCGAGCGGTCCTGCGGCGAGAACGGCCGCGGTCCGCCGGTGATCTCGCCCGCGCCGCGCAGCTCGTGCAGCAGGTTGCGGGTGGCGACCGTCATGCCGATGGAATCGTCGTCGAACTCCTTGCCGGAGGGCGAAACCACGGCCGCTCCCGCTTTGAAGCAGCGCGCGGCGAGCGGCACATCCGCCGTCACCACCACGTCGCCGCGCACGGCGCGCTCGGCGATCCAGTCGTCGGCCGCGTCGGGCCCGGCCGCGACCACCACCCGCTCGATCATCGGATCGCGCGGCACCGCCATGAAGCTGTTGGAGACCACGAAGACCTTCAGCCCGCAGCGCTCCGCTACGCGGTAGACCTCGGGCTTCACCGGGCAGGCGTCGGCGTCGACATAGATCGCGATCGGTCTGGACATGGCTGCTGGTTAGTCGCGCGCGGCGGTTAAAACAAGACGAGCCACCCTCGCGGGTGGCGCTCGATACAAGAAGGGCCACCCTTGCGGGTGGCCCTTCCATTGTCAGACCGCGATCCGGCGGCGGCCCGCGCGATCGGCGCCGGCCACCCCGCCCAGACCGTGACGCTCATCACGTCACGCGGCGCAAGCCTCACCAGAGGCGAGGATCCAGCTCAGGGATGCCGATGACCGCGGCGATAGACAATGAGACACTGGATCACCTCCTTTCAGTTGGTTGACGACGCTCCCAAGGTAGGACGGATTCGGATGCGCGCAAGCCCGTTCGGGAAGCCTCAGACAAGTTTCGGCGGGCTGTTGTCGCGCGGACGCAACATCCACTAACGCACCAGGTCGCGCATCGCGCGGTCCAGCCCCTCCAGCGTCAGCGGATACATCCGCCCGCCCATAAGCTGGCGCATCATCGCGATCGATTGCGTGTGCGGCCAATGGCTCTCCGGCACCGGGTTGAGCCACACGCAGGCGGGCCAGGTCCGCGTCACACGCTCGATCCATGCCGCGCCCGGCTCGTCGTTGTAGTGCTCCACCGAGCCGCCCACGGCCGCGATCTCGTAAGGCGACATCGCGGCGTCGCCCACGAAAATGACCTTGTAGTCATGCGGATAGGTGTGCAGCACGTCCCAGGTCGGCGTGTGCGCCTGATAGCGCCGCCGGTTCTCCTTCCACAACTGCCTCTACGAGCGGGTGTGGAAGGAGA
>CAZZCV010000080.1:0-8262 GCA_964653225.1 uncultured Rhodoplanes sp.
GCCGCGCCGCCGCCGACGAGGCGGCCGGGACCGCGCGCCGCACCTTCGAGGAAGGCCAGCTCGCGGAGACCCTGCCCACCGTTGAGATCGCGGCCGCGGAGCTTTCCGGCCTCGGCGTGCTGGCGGCGTTCGTGAAGGCCGGCCTCGTCACCTCGAACGGCGACGCGCGCCGCCAGATCAAGGGCGGCGGGCTGCGCGTCAACGACACGCCGGTGGCGGACGAGAAGATGCTGCTGTCGGACAAGTCGCTGACGCCCGAGGGCGTGATCAAGCTCTCGCTCGGCCGCAAGAAGCACGTGCTGCTGAAGCCGGTGTAACGCTCCCGTCTCCCGCATCGTCCTCGGCCGCAACGTGAAGAGGCCGAACGGTCCCGGAGTCCTTCACCGTTTCATGGACCCGGTGAAGGACTCAGGGATCCCTGCTTGTCGCGTTTTCTTCACGCGAACCGGTTGCCACTTCGCTTGAAAGCGCTCTACCGCGTGGGCTGCGCGAACGAGCGCGCGTCGCCGCCGGTGTCGCGGAACTCGAAGAACTTGCGCAGCAACCCCGGCGCGATCGCCGAGAGCGGGTTGACCATCGGCCGCGGATTGCCCGGCGGGCCGGTGACCTCGTAGGTGATGCCGAGCAGACCCTCGTCGCGGCCGCCGCCGAGGAACAGGCCGACGATCGGGATCTGGCCGAACATGTTGTTGATGCCGTAGAGCGGCACCAGCGTGCCGCGCAGGCTGACCGCGTCGCGCAGGTAATCGATGTTGCCCTCGATGGTGGCGCCGATCAGCGGCCCGCGCACCACGCCCTCACGCACGTTGAGCCGGCCCGGCAGCTTGGTGAACTCGGCGCGCGCCAGCGTGAAGTCGATGGCGTTGCGGTCCGCGCCTTGCTGGCCGGCCACCACGCGGTCGAGCGCGCCCTCGCCGCGGATCGCGAAATCGCGCAGGTTCACGAGCCCCTCCTGCGGAGTGCGCTCCTGCGTCGGCGGGTCCATCGCCACCCAGATGCGGCCGCCCAGCATGCGCGGATAGACGTCGGTGAAGCGGAACAGCGCGCCGGCGTCGTTGGTCTCGAAATAGAGGGTCTGCCGGTTGGTGGCGACGCGGGTGCGGATGTCGCCGATGAACGGGGTGTCGCGGCCGATCTTGGCGTTCATGACGAAGGTGCGCACCCGCCCCCCCCGGCGCACCATGCGCAGGTCGAGCGCGCGCATGGTCTCGCCGTGGTGCCCCACCACCGCACCGATCTTGATGTCGAGTTCGAGATCGACGAGCCGCGACTTGTCCTTGGGGTCGGTGGTGCCCGACATCGCGGATTTGACGAAGCTCCGGCCGTCGTAGACGTCGCCGCGCATCGTCACCCGCAGCATGCCGTCGCTTCCCCGCTCCGCCTTCAGCGTGGTCTTGTCGCCATCGGAGGTCGCGAACACCGGGAAGTCGGCGGCGCGCAGCTCGCCCTTGGCATCGATCTCCACGCTCCCGCGGGCCAGCACGCCGGAGCCGTCGATCAGCACATCGTCGAAGCGGGTGCCGGCCTTGTCCTTCGTCACCAGGAACGCGGCGCGCGCGGCCCGGCCCGCGGGCTTGGTCCAGCCCGGCAGAAGCTGCTCGATCCGCACCGGAGTCAGATCCGCCTCGACGTTGAAACGGCTCACGTCGTCCGTGCCGACGCGGCCGGCGATCTTGAGCGGCACCGCGCCGCCGAGCCCCGTGCCGAAATCGATCCCGAGCTTGGCGCGCGCCGCGTCGTCCAGCGTCGCCGCCAGGAACACCTCGGCCTCCGGCTGCGCCGTGGCCTTGCGGTAGTCGAGCTGCGCCGGCGTGCCGTTGATCCGCACGTCGCCGGTGATGCGATAGCCCTGGTTGTTGGCGGCGATGCGCAACGCCTGGGCCTCGACCCTGTGGCCCATCATCATGCGGTCGGACGAGAAGCTGGTGAGGTCGACGCCGAGATCGTACTTGGTCGAGCCGCGCGGCAGATCGGCCTGCAGCGGCATCTCCAGCGCGATCTGGGCCGCGACGCTGCCGCGGCTGGTCGAGGGATCGAACGGCGTGCCCGAAAAGTCGCGCAGCCGCTCCAGCGCCAGAAGCTCCGCCGCGGCCGGCACGGTGCCCTCGGCGCGGAAGCGCACGCGCGCCAGCGGCACCGGCAGCCGTGCGTCCGGCACCTCGAACACGGCGTTCGAAAGCGCCAGCCGCCGTCCGGGTGACACCTCGACGGTGGCCTTGCCCATCGACACGGTGGCCGCGCCGCCGGTGATCTTGGCGGTGAGATCGGCGTTGCGGATCGTCGGCAGGCCCGCAACCGGCCGCAGCGTGGTGTTGCTGGTGACGATATCGACGAACAGCCCGTCCTCGGGAATCGAGGGGCCGTCGTCACGCAGCGTGGCCGCGGGCGCGTCCACAGCGATATCCACCCGCTCGACGGTGCCGGACACCAGATGCTCCAGCACCCAGTCGCGCACGGCCGGCGCCACGAAGGTCGGCCAGATCCGCTTGAACGAGGCGACCGGCATCGGATTGCCGGCAAGGCCCATGGTCATCCGCGGGTTGTCGCCGCCGTAATCGAAACTGCCGGAGACCGCGATGCTCACGTCCTGCGCGCCGCTTCCGCTTCCCAGCTCGCGGGTTCCGAAGTCGGCCTGCTCGAAGGCGATGCGCTGTTTCTCGGTGTCGATGTTGCCGCGCACCACCACGCGCCGCAGCACCAGTTGCTCTTCGGCCGGCGTGAGCGGATCGAGCAGGATCCAGCCACCGCCGACCACGAACACCCAGTTGCCGCCGGTGAGCTTCGGGCTCGCGAACTCGGCGCGCAGCGCGGTGCGCGTGGGCCCGGCGTTGATCTTGAACGGCACCCGCAGCGTGCCGCGCGCGATGTCCCAGTCGAGCGCGAACTCCGCCGCTCCGATCGGAATGCGGCCCTCCGGATCGGCGGCGTCGCCGAGCGAGCCGCCCTCCGCCACCACCGTTCCGCTGAGAACCTGCGGCGTGCCGTCGGTGGCGATGTCGGCCTGGAGCGAGGCCGAGATACGGGTGCCGGGCTGCACCGGGTCCGCCGCCATCCGCAGCGCCATCAGGTCGTCCAGCAGAACCCTGCGCGCCTCGAGCTGCAGATTGCGGTTGCCGGACCGGCCCGGCGTGATCGCCGCATTGAGCAGCCACGGGTTCTCGGGGCGATCCGAACCCATGCTGATGGCGATGCCGCCGCCGCGCGGCCGGAACAGCCGCATCCCGACCTGCTGCATGGTCCAGGTGCGGTCGCTGCGGCGGTCTTCGATGGTGATGCCGCCGTTGATGATGCCGACCTCGGTCAGTTCGTGCCCGTCGAAGCCGGCCGGATCGCCGCCCTCCAGGCTCTGCTCGCCGAGACTGTCCATCCAGGCCAGGGCCGCCGCGACGTTCGCGGAGAGCGACCGCTCCGACATCGATTGCAGCGACAGCTTTCCCTGTGCGTTCCCTTGCGCCGGCGCGGCCGGCGTCTTGAGCGCCACGTCCGGGGCGATGCTCGCGAACGGCAGTTCGCCGCCGGCGAACAGATCGACGCGGCCGTCGCTGTCGATGCGGATGTGCATGGCGGCGTCGACCAGCCGCAGGCTCGCGGCGCGCGGGCGCGCGAACAGCAGGCTGGTGCCGGCAATGCCCACCTCGGCCTTGGGCGCGACCGCGATGGATTTGCCGCCCGCATCGCTGACCACCACGTCGAGCAGGCGGATCGCGGTGTGCCCCTGCGCGTCGCGCTCGAGCCGGGTGCCCCCGACCTTGACGCGATACCGGCTGCCGAAGTTCTCCTCGATCGCCGCGGTGAGCCACGGCGTCGCCAGATCGAGCGAGATCGGCCCGCTGGCCAGCCGCCACCAGAGCAGGCCGAAGCCGATGGCCGCGACGCATCCCAGCGCGACCGCGCCGGCGGCGAACCGGCGCACCAGCGGTCGTCGCAAGCCGCGCACGGCATGCGCGCGTGCGGCTTGCAGGACACGCCGCCCGGTTGCCAGCCGGGAGCGCACGGCCCCGGCTCCGGATGGCTCCGGAGAGGCCGGCGCAGGCGTCGACGGTTCGGGACTGGACGGTTCGGGAGTGGAGGTGGACGGTTCGGACGCAGGCGAATCGGCGCTCGCCGCACTCATCGTGCGGCGGTGCTCCTCCAGGGCGGCTTCCAGCTCCTGGAGCGCCGTGCTTTTCGGACTGTCGGTCCTGTCCGTCATGCCTGCCCGGCGGTCCCCTCGTCCCCCGGCCTGCTGCCGGTCCCGCCGGCGCTGGATACAACCGATTCAGCAGGCGTACGATACGCGGCCGCCCGTGCCCCCACCCGGCCGCTGTGGATTTCGCATGAAATCCCGCAAGCCCGCCACCACCCCGGCGGCGTATAGCTAACGGCGACATTGACCCTCCGAAAACGACGAAAGGAAGGCGCATGACGGCAAAGATCGCAGTTGGCGGCAGGGCCCCCGGCTTCCGGCTCGCGCGCGACGGCGGCGGGGAGATATCGCTCTCCGACTTCAAGGACAAGGCGCTGGTGCTCTACTTTTACCCCAAAGCCGACACCACGGGCTGCACCGCCGAGGCCCGGGACTTCTCGGAGCTTGCGCCCCGGTTCGCCAGGGCCGGAGCGGCGATCCTCGGGGTCTCGGCCGACCCGGTCGCGAAGCTGGACCGGTTCAAAGCCAAGCACGGCCTGACCATCGCGCTCGCCTCGGACGAGAGCCACGCCATGCTGGAGGCCTATGGAGTCTGGGCGGAGAAGTCGATGTACGGCCGCAAGTTCATGGGCGTGCTGCGCACCACGATCCTGATCGGACCGGACGGGCGGATCGCCCGCATCTGGGAGAAGGTCAAGGTCGCCGGCCACGCCGCCGAGGTTCTGGCCGCCCTCAAGGCGGCCTGACCATCCTGCGATCGGACCGCCGCATCCGGCAACCGGGCGTCGGAATTCGTCGACCTCCGGTTAACCGCGGCCGCGTATTTTTCGCCGGATCGTTCGCCGATTGTTAACCATGCACGGATGAAATCGCTTCCGGATTGCCGGCTCCGCAACGGGCGCCGGAGCGGGAGCTGTGATGTCGTCTGGTGCCAAAGTCCGTCACGATCGCCACGCCGCCCGGCACGGGGCCGCAGCAGGATCGCGCCACGGCGGACGCACCGACTACACGCTGGCGCATGCCGGCCGGCAGGTCCGCCTCGGACCCGTCACGTTCTGGGTGGTGGTCGGCTCGCTCGTGGTCATGGCCGGCTGGACGCTCGCCACCGGCACCTATTTCGCCTTCAAGGACGACGTGCTGGCGCGGCTGATCGCCCGCCACGCCGAGCAGCAGTTCGCCTACGAGGATCGCATCGCTGAGTTGCGCGCCCGCGTCGACCGGGTCGCCAGCCGCCAGCTTCTCGACCAGGAGCAGTTCGAGAAGAAGCTGGAGCAGATCGTACGCCGCCAGGCCACGCTGGAGTCGCGGGCCACCACGCTGAACTCGGTTCCCGATTCCGCGCTCGTGACCGGCTCGGTGCGCAGGCCCGCCGCCCGCCCCTCGCCGATCTCCGACATCGTGACGCCGCCGGCCGCGCCGAAACCCTCGCCGATCAGCGACACCGTCACCTTCAGCGCGCCGCCGGACCGCGAAGCGCGGCTGGAATCGCGCGCGCTGCCGGCCTCCGCAAACCGCTACGCGCTGGCCTCCGCCGCTGCCCGTCCGGCGCTGGCCGGGCTCGATGGCACCGTCGCGCGCCTGCAGGCCTCGCTCGACCGCGTCGAGCAGCGCCAGGTCGCGACGCTCAACGCGCTGGAGGAGACTTACGACGCCAAGACCAAGCGGATGCGCGGCGTGCTGACCGACCTCGGCATCCGGCCCGGACGCGCGCCCGCCCCGGCCGGCGTCGGCGGCCCCTACGTGCCGGTCACCCTGTCATCGAACGCGGGCGCGTTCGAGCGCCAGCTGTTCCGCATCCGCCACGCCCGCACCCACATCGAGCAGCTCACCCGCACCTTCGCATCGGTGCCGGTGCGCAAGCCGATCGCGGGCGAGATCGACCTGTCGTCCAGCTTCGGCGTGCGTGGCGATCCCTTCGGGCGCGGCCCCGCCATGCACTCCGGCGTGGACTTCCGCGCCGCCCACGGCGAGCCGGTTCGCGCCACCGCAGCCGGGCGCGTGACCACCGCGGGCTGGAACGGCGGCTACGGCAAGATGGTCGAGATCGATCACGGCAACGGCTATTCGACCCGCTACGCGCATCTCTCCGACATCGGCGTCAAGGTCGGCACCAGCGTGCGCATCGGCCAGACCATCGGCCGCGTCGGCTCGACGGGACGGTCCACTGGGCCGCACCTGCACTACGAGACCCGCATAGACGACCGCCCGGTCGATCCGCAGAAGTTCCTGCGCGCGGGCCTGCGGCTCGGCAACGCGATCTGAATTCGTCTCGAGAGTCTTTCACCGTTTCATGGAAACGGTGAACCTTTCAATTCCCGGTTTGTCGCGTTGTCTTCACGCGAACCGGTTCCCACTTCGCTTGAATACGCTCTATCCGGCCGGCGCGTCGCACACCGCCCGGCCCCCTTTTCGGTCATGGCCGGGCTTGTCAGCGCGGTGCGCGCTAATCCACGTCCTCGACCGCCTCGGGTCCGCCGCCGAACGCCTTCTGCGCCAGCGTCGCGGCCATGAATGGATCGAGGTCGCCGTCCAGCACGCCGCCGGTGTTGGAGGTCGAGACGCCGGTGCGCAGGTCCTTGACCATCTGGTAGGGCTGCAGGACGTAGGAGCGGATCTGGTGGCCCCAGCCGATGTCGGTCTTGGCCGCCTGGGCCGCGGCCGCGGCCTCCTCGCGCTTCTTCAGCTCGATCTCGTAGAGCCGCGCGCGCAGCATGTTCCAGGCGGTGGCGCGGTTCTTGTGCTGGGAGCGCTCGGCCTGACAAACGACAGCGACGCCGGTCGGGATATGCGTGAGCCGCACCGCGGACTCGGTCTTGTTGACGCGCTGGCCGCCAGCGCCGCCCGAGCGCATCGTATCCACGCGCACGTCGGCCTCGTTGATCTCGATCTTGATGCGGTCGTCCACCACCGGGAACACCGCCACGCTCGCGAACGAGGTGTGGCGACGCGCGTTGGAATCGAACGGCGAGATGCGGACCAGGCGATGCACGCCGGCCTCGGTCTTGAGCCAGCCGTAGGCGTTGTGGCCCTTGACCTGCACGGTCGCGGACTTGATGCCCGCGCCCTCGCCCTCGGTCTCTTCCAGAAGCTCGATCTTGAAGTCGTGCTGCTCGGCCCAGCGCGTGTACATGCGGAACAGCATGCCGGCCCAGTCCTGGCTCTCGGTGCCGCCCGCCCCCGCATGGACCTCGAGATAGGCGTCGTTGGCGTCGGCTTCGCCCGAGAGCAGAGCTTCGAGCTTGCGGCGCTCCAGCTCCTTCTGGAGGCTGCGCAGCGCCTCCTCGGCCTCGGCGATCACCGCCCGATCCTGCTCGGCCTCGCCGAGCTCGATCATGCCGGTCTGGTCGGCCAGTTCGCCCTCGATGCGGCCGATCGCGCCGAGCTGGTCCTCCAGCGCGGTGCGCTCCTGCATCACGCGCTGCGCGCGCTGGGTGTCGTTCCAGAGGTCGGGGTCTTCGGCGAGCGCGTTCAGCTCGGCCAGGCGTGCGTTCGACTTGTCGAAGTCAAAGATGCCTCCTCAGCAGTCCCACGGACTGCTTGATGTCTTCGACCAGCTTTTCGGTTTCGGCGCGCATGATCAATCCGGGACAGCGGAGCGATTCCGCAAGGTTCAGTCCGGGGATGTAACGGCTGGCGGCGGCCCGCGCAACATCGCGGGCCGGATTCCGCTCAGTAAAGCCCGCCGCGACTCACGGCGCGGTCGGCCTCGGGCGATACGCCCTGGAAGCCCGGTCCGCCGGGCTGGTCCTGGAAGCCGATCACCGAATAATTGTCCGGCGGCGAGGTGCCGGGCTTGAACGCCTCCAGGATCACCCGTCCGTCGCCGCCCGCGCCCGCCCGCATGCCGGTCTTGGCGTCGACGCGCACCAGCTTGATGCCGGCCGGCACGCGGAACGGCACCGCCGGCTTTTCGGCCAGCGCTTCCTTCAGGAAATTGGTCACGATCGGTGCGGCCAGCCCGCCGCCGGTCGCACCGCGGCCGATCTGGCGCGGCTTGTCGTGGCCGAGATACAGGCCGACCGCGAGGTCGGGCGAGAAGCCGACGAACCAGACGTCCTTCTCGTCGTTGGTGGTGCCGGTCTTGCCGGTAACCGGCTTGCCGACCTGACGGACGACGGTGGCGGTGCCGCGCTGCA
>CAZZCV010000080.1:8272-13848 GCA_964653225.1 uncultured Rhodoplanes sp.
GGTGATCTGGTAGGCGGTCATCGGGTCGATCACCTGCTCGCGCCGGTCGACCAGGCTCGGCTCCTCCTGGTTCGCCCACTTCGACGCCTCGCAGCCACGGCACTCCCGCTGGTCGTGCCGGTAGATGGTGCGGCCGTAGCGGTCCTGGATGCGGTCGATGAAGGTCGGCACGATGCGCCGGCCGCCGTTGTCGAGCATCGCATAGGCCGCGGTCATGCGCAGCACCGTGGTCTCGCCCGCGCCGAGCGCGAACGACAGATACGGCGGCAGCGAATCGTAGATGCCGAAGCGCTTGGCGTATTCGGTGATCAGCGGCATGCCGACGTCCTGCGCCAGCCGCACGGTCATGACGTTGCGCGAATGCTCGATGCCGAAGCGCAGGGTCTGCGGGCCGTAGTACTTGCCGGTGGCGTAGTTCTCCGGCCGCCACGGCGCCTGCCCCGGTCCCTGGTCGATCTCGATCGGCGCGTCCATCACCACGGTCGAGGGCGTGTAACCGTTGTCGAGCGCGGCCGCGTAGACGAACGGCTTGAATGAGGAGCCCGGCTGGCGCATCGCCTGGGTGGCGCGGTTGAACTGGCTCTGGTCGAAGGAGAAGCCGCCGACCATCGCCAGCACGCGGCCGGTGGTCGGATCCATCGCGACGATGGCGCCGGAGATTTCCGGCACCTGGCGCAGCCGCCAGGTCTTGTTCCCCGCGCCGTTGGCGGCGTTGAGCGGCTCGACATAGACCACATCGCCGACGTTGAGCACCTGGCTCACGCGCGTCGGATTGCGGCCGCGGGTCGGGCCCTCGGTCGCCTTGGCCCAGCGCACGCCGTCGAGCGTGACGATGCCGGTCGGCCGGTCGCGGGTGAGCGCCCCGCCCGGCTCGCGCGACGGGTAGAGGCCGACGCGCGCCGACTGGTCGCCGGTCTCCAGCACCACCGCCAGCCGCCAGGGCGCGATGTCGGAAAGCTGCTTCACCTCGGCGAGCTTGACGCCCCAGTCGCCCTCCGGGACGAGCTTGGTGACGGGTCCGCGCCAGCCCTGGTTCTCGTCCCACTTCACGAGGCCGTCCACCAGCGCCTTGCGGGCCAGCACCTGGAGCCTCGGATCGAGCGTGGTGCGCACCGACAGGCCGCCCTCGTAGAGCGCCTTCTCGCCGTAGCGATCGTGAATCCAGCGCCGGACCTCCTCGGCGAAATAGTCCGCCGCGAAGATGTGCGCGCCGACCGGCCGCGCGGTGACGGCCAGCGGCTCCTTCTTCCACTTCTCGGCCTCGGCCTGCTTGACCACGCCGGTGACGACCATCTGGTCGATGACGTAGTTGCGGCGCTCCAGCGCGCGCTCGCGGGCGCGGAACGGATGCAGGAGGCTCGGCGCCTTCGGCAGCGCCGCGAGATAGGCGGCCTCCGCCACGTTCAGTTCGTGCACCGACTTGTCGAAGTACAGGAGCGAGGCCGCGGCCACGCCATAGGCGCTGAAGCCCAGGTAGATCTCGTTGAGGTACAGTTCCAGGATCTTGTCCTTGGAATAGGCGCGCTCGATCTTGAGCGCGAGCAGCGCCTCCTTGATCTTGCGCGTGAACGAGACCTCGTTGGTCAGAAGGAAGTTCTTGGCGACCTGCTGGGTGATGGTGGACGCGCCCTGCGGGCGGCGGCTGGTGCCGATATTCTGCAGGTAGAGCACGCCGGCACGCGCGATGCCCTGGAAGTCGAGCCCGTTGTGCTCGTGGAAGTTCTTGTCCTCGGCCGCCAGAAAGGCGTCGATCACCATCTTCGGCACCGCCTGGATCGGCAGGTAGAGCCGCCGCTGGGTGGCGTATTCGGCGACCAGCGCGCCGTCGCCCGCATGCACGCGGGTCATCACCGGGGGCTCGTAGGTCTGAAGCTGGGAATAGTCCGGCAGATCCTTGGAGAAGTGCCAGAGCAGGCCCGCGGCCGCGCCGACGCCGACCAGGAACACGATGGTTCCGGCCGCAAACAGAAAGCCTGCAAAGCGCAGCATCAGCTTCATGAGCGGCGATCCATCCCCGTCCCGGTCCCGGAAGAGTCCGCGGCCACGCCGCGCCTGTGTCCCACAGGCTGACGGAATCGCCGGTTTTTATGGTCAAACTGAGGCTTCCGGAGCGGCGCGCCGGTTTCCATTGCAGATCTCATGGCGCGAATCTCACTGCGCGGCGGCGGTGGCGCCCGCCAGCCGCTGGCTGAAGAAGGCATCGACCGCCTGCACCACGGAACGGGCGGTGTTCCGCCGCCAGGTCGCGGACAGGAGCTGCTTCAGGTCCTGCTTGCTCGACACATAGCCGAGTTCGAGCAGGACCGAGGGCACGTCGGGCGAGCGCAGCACCCGGAACCCGGCCGACTTCAGCGGGTTCCGGTGCAGGCGGGCCACCGCCTTCATCTCGCCCACCAGGGTCCTGGCGAAATGCGCCGAGAACGCCTTGGTCTCGCGCTGGGCAAGGTCGATCAGGATGTCGGCCACGTCGTCGGGCTCGCGCGACAGGTCGATGCCGGAGATCACGTCGGCGCGGTTCTCGGCCTCGGCGAGCCGCGCCGCCTCGGCGTCCGAAGCGGTGTCGGAGAGGGTGTAGACGGTCGCGCCCTGGGCATCGCCCTCGCCCTTGCGCAGGGCGTCGGCGTGGATCGAGATGAACAGCGCAGCCTGGCGGTCGCGCGCCAGCCGCACGCGGTCGCCGAGCGAGATGAAGGTGTCGTCGGAGCGGGTCATCACAACGCGATAGCGTCCGGTCTTCTCGAGCTGGTCGCGCAGCAGCAGCGCGAACTCCAGCACGATCTGCTTCTCGGTGACGCCGTTGCCGCCGGCCCGCGTGCCGTGATCGATGCCGCCGTGGCCGGGATCCAGCACCACGATCGGCCGCGGATCGCCGCGGCCGGCAGGCTCGCGCTCCATCCGGGGCCGCGCCGCAGGCTGCGGCCGGGCCTCGAGCGCCAGCGTGCGCAGGAAGGTGTCGCGATCCACCGCCGCGAGATCGAGCACCAAGCGCGCCGGCTGGCCGGCGGCCGCATCGAGCACGAAAGCGCGCTCGATCCGCACCGGCCGGCTCACGTCGAACACCATGCGAGAGCCACCCTGCATCACCAGACCGTAGCGGTAGGCCCGGATCAGGCCGCGGCCGGAATCGCCCGCCCGCGCCGGCAGGTTGAAGGCCACCTGCGGCAGGTCCACGACCACGCGATAGGGATCGGCCAGCGTGAAGGCGCGCAGGTCCACCTTGCGGCTGAGGTCCATCACGAAGCGGGTCTGGCGCTCGTCGCCCGCGAGTCGGGAATCGGTCGCCACGGGAAACGCGCCGGCGGCAGGCGGGCGCGCGGTCTGGGCCGCGCCGGGCACGAGCCCGGCCAGCAACAGCGAACAGCCGACAGCGATCAGAAGAGCCGCCCGAAGTGCCACGAATCCAGCCTCCGCGCCCCTGATACACCGTAGGAACCGGACGGTTAACGGAAACTTAGCCGCGCCGCTCAGGCCGGCGTTTTGTGTGTCCTTTCGGCGACGCGCTTGCCATCCCCGCCATCCGGCCGTAAGTAGGGAGCGTTCACGGTTGAGTACCCCGGTTGTGCCGCGTTCGGTCCTCCGGCACGCCCGCCAGCGGCCGCTCCCCTCGGGGACCGGGCATGGCGAGCGCCCAAAGGCCGCCCCCATTCTGCGGCTCCATGACCCCGACGAGTCTCTTCAGACCCTGACGAGACCACCGACGAGTCCTGGCGCCGACGGCGGGCGATCCGAGCCGAGGCCGTTGTTCAGGACAACCGGATAGCGTGGCAGCGCCTGCTTTTTGCGCGCATCCGCCGCGGACCGTGAGCAAGCCGACCGGAGGCCTCGCGCCGCCGTTCCAACCGGGTCGAGGTCATGCCCGAAGCGAACATTCCCGTCCCGCCGAATCGCAGCGAGCCTGTCTCGCGCGATCGTGCGCGGACCCTTGCCGCTTTGCAGGGCCTTTCCGCCCCTTCCACGACAAATCAGGCCGACGATCCGTCCCGCCGCCCGACGAGGGCGGCCGCGGACGTGCGCGCCTTACAGAGACGGTTCCATGCCCAACAAGATGCTCATCGACGCGACGCACCCCGAAGAGACGCGGGTGGTCGTGCTGCGCGGCAACCGGGTCGAAGAGTTCGACTTCGAAACCGCGCACCGTAAACAGCTTCGCGGAAACATCTATCTCGCCAAGGTGACGCGCGTGGAGCCCTCGCTCCAGGCCGCGTTCGTCGATTACGGCGGCAACCGCCACGGCTTCCTGGCGTTCAGCGAAATCCATCCCGACTATTATCAGATCCCGGTCGCCGACCGGCAGGCGCTGCTCGACGAGGACGCGCGCGCGCATCGCGACGACGAGGACGAGGAGGAAGAGCCGCGGCGCAACGGCGGCGGACGCCGGCGCGGCCGCGGCCGCAACCGGCACCGCGAGGCGCGCCGCAGCGGCCATGCCGACGATGCGCTGCGCGGCGACGCGCCGGCCGACGAGGCAGGCGAGATTCCGGCGGGCGAGGCTCTCGCAGGCGATTTGCCTGCCTCCGATCCAACCGCCGAGCCTCGGGCCGAAGCCCCGCCGGCGGACGACGATTCCCGGCCCGCCGGCGCTGTGCCCTCCGATGCTCCGGCCGCCGAGCCGCTTTCGGCCGAATCTGCGCCCGCTGCTGCAATCGAGCCGCCGGCCGAACACGCCCTCCAGCCCGAGCCGATCGGAGAGACCGCCAATCCGCCGGTGCCGGCCGAAATCGGCGCGGTGAACCCGCTGGCCGACACCGACACCCCCGCCATGGCCCGGCCGCAGGACGACGATGAGGTGCCCGCCGGCGAGACCGCTGCGGAGCACGAGCCCGCCTCCGACGCCGTCCTCCACGCCGATGAAAACGGCGCGGACGACGACGAAGACGAAGAAGACGAGGAGGAAGAGGTCGACACGGTCGGCGGCGCCGACGCGATGGAAGAGGTGATGGAGCGCGCGCCGCGCAGCCGCCGCCAGTACAAAATCCAGGAGGTCATCAAGCGCCGGCAGGTCATGCTGGTGCAGGTGGTCAAGGAGGAGCGCGGCACCAAGGGCGCGGCGCTCACCACCTATCTCTCGCTCGCGGGCCGCTATTCGGTGCTGATGCCCAACACCGCCCGCGGCGGCGGCATCAGCCGCAAGATCACCAGCGGCGAGGACCGAAAGCGCCTGCGCGAGATCGCCGACGAGCTGGACGTGCCGGAGGGAATGGGCGTGATCCTGCGCACCGCGGGCGCAGCGCGCACCAAGGCCGAGGTCAAGCGCGACTTCGAATATCTGATGCGGCTGTGGGAGACCGTGCGCGACCTGACGCTGAAATCGACCGCACCGACTCTGGTCTACGAAGAGGGCTCGCTCGCCAAGCGCTCGATTCGCGATCTCTACTCGAAGGACATCGAGGAGATCGTGGTGGCGGGCGACGGGGGCTACCGCGACGCCAAGGACTTCATGCGCATGCTCATGCCGAGCCATGCCCGGAACGTGAAGCCCTATCGCGACACCCAGCCGATCTTCGCGCGCTACGGCATCGAGAGCCAGCGCGACGCGATGTTCTCGCCGACCGTGCAACTGCGCTCCGGCGGCTACA
>CAZZCV010000081.1:0-13594 GCA_964653225.1 uncultured Rhodoplanes sp.
CCTGATCGTGCTGCTGATCGACGAGCGGCCGGAGGAAGTGACCGACATGCAGCGCTCGGTGAAGGGCGAGGTCGTGTCCTCCACCTTCGACGAGCCGGCGTCGCGCCACGTCCAGGTGGCCGAGATGGTGATCGAGAAGGCCAAGCGCCTGGTCGAACACGGCCGCGACGTGGTGATCCTGCTCGATTCCATCACCCGGCTGGGCCGCGCCTACAACACCGTGGTGCCGTCCTCCGGCAAGGTGCTCACCGGCGGCGTGGACGCCAATGCGCTGCAGCGTCCCAAGCGGTTCTTCGGCGCCGCCCGCAACATCGAGGAAGGCGGCTCGCTGACCATCATCGCGACCGCGCTGATCGACACCGGCAGCCGCATGGACGAGGTGATCTTCGAAGAGTTCAAGGGCACCGGCAACTCCGAACTGATCCTCGACCGCAAGGTCGCCGACAAGCGCACGTTCCCGGCCATCGACATCACGCGCTCCGGCACCCGCAAGGAAGAATTGCTCACCGACCCGGCCGTGCTCAAGAAAATGTACGTCCTGCGGCGCATTCTTAACCCGATGGGAACGATGGATGCGATTGACTTCCTGCTGGACAAACTCCGCAACACCAAGAGCAACAGCGAATTCTTCGACTCCATGAACACCTGATGCGCGCGCCCGTCCTTGCATCGCTGGCCGTCGCCTTCGGCGTCCTCGGCGCAACGGCGACGCATGCGAATCAGGCGGTCACGGTGTTCGGGATGCGGTTTCCGGAACAGGTGGCCGGCTTCGCGATCAACGAATCGGTCAACCACGAGCGCACCAATCCCGGCCAGGGCTATGTGATCGACTACTCGCAGCCCGGCTGGCGGCTCGACGTCTTCGTCTACGACCTCAAGCGCGCCGCGATCCCGGACGATGCGCGTTCGGCGATCGTGCGCGCCGAGTTCGAGCGGTCGCGCGAGGACGCCTTCCTGCCGGTGCCGCGCGGTCCCTACGCGCAGGTGTTCCTGCGCCGCAACTTCACCGTCGAGGACGGCGGCAAACGCACCCGCTTCCAGTGCGCCGCGTTCCACATGCGCCGCGACGGCGCCAAGCCGCAGGACGGTTTCCTGTGCGTGACCGCGTTGCGCAACAAGTTCGTGAAGCTGCGCCTCGTCACCCTGACACAGCCGGGCACCGAGACGCAGGCGCGGCAGCATGTCGCGGCCTGGATTCCAGTCCTGTGGGGTGGCGCCAATGCGGCCGCCGCGCCCGCCTCCGCCAAGAAGGGCCAGCAGCGGCGTCCGCCGCCGCGCCGGGCACCCCAGCGGTAGAGATCAGCGCGCCTGCATGGCCGCGACCGCGGCTTCGAGCGCGGCCGGCTCATGCACTGGCAGCGAACAGCGCTCCCCCACGCAGACGAAGGCTGCCGCCCGGCCGGTTCCCGCGGATGCGATCTTGGCCTGCGCGGGATGCGACGGCGGCAGGGAATCCGCACCGGGCGCGCGCAACAGCACGCGGTTGAGGTATGGCAGCCGCAGTGCCGCCTCCGAGAGCGCCTTGCCGTCCGCGCCGGTCACCACGATCTCGACCATGCCGAGCCGCAGGTCGAGCGCGTTGAGCAGCGCCGCGTGCGAGAACAGGTTCTCCGCGGCCTGGGTCAGCACGCCGTCGAACAGGGCGTCGGCCCGCATGCGCCAGGCCGGATCGCCGGTCAGAGCGGCGAGCCGCAGCAGGTTGTCGGCGGCCACCGCGTTCGGGTTCGGCGTGGCGTCGTCGACGGTGGCGGCCGGACGCACCACCAGGCCCTCGGCGTCGTCGGCGGTCAGGTAATAGCCGCCGGTCCGTGGGTGCGCGTAGTGGCGGTCGAAGGCCGCCTGCCACGCCAGCGCGCGGTCGAGGAACGCTCCCTCGCCCGTGGCTTCGTGCAGCGCGATGGCGGCGCGGATCATTTCCGCGAAGTCCGACGCCAGCCCCGGAACGAGCAGCCTGCCCTCGCGCCAAGAATGCCCGAGCCGGTCGCCGCGCGTCATCGAACTGGCGATGAAATCGAAAGCGCGCCGCGCCATCGCGATCCAGGACGGCTCCTCCAGCAGGGTGCCGGCGTGGACCAGGGCCGCGATCATCATCCCGTTCCAGTCGGCCAGCACCTTGTCGTCAAGGCCGGGCCGCACCCGCGTCTCGCGAACCGCGAGCAGCTTGGCGCGCAGCCCGGCAAGCCGGGCTTCGTCCTCCACGCTGCGCGGCACCGACGCGAGCCGGTTCAGGATCGTGTGGCCTTCGAAGTTTCCGGTTTCGGTGACGTCGTAGTGCTGTGCGAAGAACGCCGCATCCGGTGCCCCGAGCACGCCCGCGATCTCGGATTCGGTCCAGACGTAGAACTTGCCCTCCTCGCCCTCCGAATCGGCGTCGAGAGAGGCCGAGAATGCGCCCTCCCCCGTGGTCATCTCGCGCGCGAGCCAGGCCACGGTTTCCTGCGCGCGCTGCCGGAACAGCGGGTTGCCATCGTGCCGGTGCGCCAGCGCCAGAAGCTCCAGGAGCTGCGCGTTGTCGTAGAGCATCTTCTCGAAGTGCGGCACCAGCCAGCGGGCGTCGACCGAGTAGCGCGAGAAGCCGCCGCCGAGGTGGTCGGCGATGCCGCCCTCGCAGATCCGCTCCAGCGTATGCGCGATCAGCTTGAAGTAACGCTCGTCGCCGCTGCGCAGGCCCGCCCGCCAGACCAGTTCGTACATCTTGGCGTTCGGAAACTTCGGCGCGCCGCGCAGGCCGCCATTCGTCGGATCGAATGCGCCCGCGATCTGCTGCGCGAGCCGGTCGAGGTCCGGCCCGCCGATGGTGACGCGGCCCGGCGGACGCGCCCGCTCCGCCAGGCGCTCCATCAGGGCGTCGCGGTTCTGCCGGATCCGGGCGGGCTCCTCGCGGAACAGCCGCGCGATTTCCTGCATCACGTCGACGAAGGCCGGCCGGCCGTAGCGCGATTCCTTCGGGAAATAGGTTCCGCCCCAGACTGGCTCGCCGTCCGGGGTGAGGAACATGGTCAGCGGCCAGCCGCCCTGCTCGCCCAGATGATGCAGCGCCGCCATGTAGATCTGGTCGATGTCCGGACGCTCCTCGCGATCCACCTTGATGTTGACGAACAGGCGGTTCATCACGGCCGCGGTCGCCTCGTCCTCAAAGCTCTCGTGGGCCATCACATGGCACCAATGGCAGGCCGCATACCCCACCGATAGTAGGATGGGCCTGTTGCTGCGTTTGGCCTCGGCCAGCGCCCCGGGCCCCCAGGGCCACCACGCCACCGGGTTGCTGCGGTGCTGCAACAGGTAGGGACTGGTCTCGTGCGCCAGCCGGTTCTCGCCGGTGTTCGGACCGGGTTGTGTCTCGGGTTCTGTCATGGGCCGCACTTTACGCTTTCGTTACCGTTCGGGCATCGGGGTGGCGCATGGCCGGTATTCGGGTTATGAATCGCCCGCCAAGGCGAGCTGTCGGTCCGACACTCGTGTGTCGGCGGCACTGTATCGAACTCGGAGACTGACTGTGGCTACAGGCACTGTGAAGTGGTTCAACGCGACGAAAGGCTATGGCTTCATTCAGCCGCAAGGCGGCGGCAAGGATGTGTTCGTTCACATCTCGGCGGTGGAGCGGGCCGGTCTGAGCAATCTGCACGAAGGCCAGCAGATCGAATACGAAGTCGTTGCCAATCGCGGCAAGGAGTCGGCCGAGAATCTCAAGGTCAAGTAAGTCATCGGATCGATGACCGCGGACACCTCCGCGGCACGATCTGATTCAGAGATGGCGGAAGCCCGGCATTGAGCCGGGCTTTTTGCATTGCGAGCTTCGGTCGTCGCGCGTGACTCTCGAACCAGCATGCTTCGCGAGGCGGGCACGCTCGCTTCGCATCTTGCGCATTGTTGTCCGCGCAAATCCGCCGCATGCTCGCGTGATGGAGTTCTCCTTCACCCTCGCCGTCGCGGCCTTCGGCGCGTTCCTGCTGGCCGGGCTCGTCAAGGGCACGATCGGCCTCGGCCTGCCGAGCGTCGCCATCGCGCTGATGGCGATCGTGCTGCCGCCGGCGCAGGCCGCGGCGCTGCTGATCCTGCCGTCGCTTGTCACCAACGTCTGGCAGATGCTGGACGGTCCCCACCTCGTCGCGATGCTGCGCCGGTTCTGGCCGTTGCTGCTTGCCAGCGTTGTCGGCGTGTGGCTCGGCGGCGGCATTCTCACCAGTACGAACTCGCGCCACGCGGCTCTGGGACTCGGCGTGGCGCTGGTCTGTTACGGCATCGTCGGCCTGACCGGGGTGCAGTTCTCCGTGCGCCGTTCGGCGGAGCGGTGGCTGGGCTTTCCGATCGGCTTTGCCACCGGGCTCGTTGCGGGCGCGACCGGCGTGTTCGTGCTTCCGGCGGGCCTGTATTTCCAGGCGCTGGGGCTCGGCAAGAACGAGCTGGTGCAGATGCTCGGCCTGTCCTTCACGGTCTCGACGCTGGCGCTGGCCGCGATCCTTTTGCGCGACGGCGTCATGGAGTTCGGCAATGTCACGGGCTCGGCGCTCGCCGTCGTGCCGGCGCTTCTCGGCATGATGCTCGGTCAGCGTCTTCGCCACCGCGCGAGTCCGGCGCTGTTCAGGACTCTGTTCTTCGGCGGTCTGCTGCTGCTGGGATTGCAGCAGGCGGTGCGCAACCTTCTTTGACGGCGACGTCCTCGCGGCGGCCGGTTTCTTCGTATATTCGTGGCGCAGACACCATGCAGTCCGGTCGTGCCACGATGACATCCGGCGACACCATCTTCGCGCTTTCGTCCGGCCGCCCGCCGGCCGCCATCGCCGTCGTGCGCCTCTCGGGACCGCGAGCCGGCGCGGCGCTCCAGGCACTGACCGGCCGTATTCCGGAGCCGCGCCGGGCGGCGCTGGCGCGGGTGCGCGATCCGCAGAGCGGCGAGGTGATCGACGAGGCGCTGGCGCTGTGGTTTCCGGCGCCGAACAGCGAGACCGGGGAGGACACGGCGGAGCTTCAGCTTCACGGCGGCCGGGCGGTGATCGCGGACGTGCTGGCTGCGCTCGGCCGGGTCGAGGGCCTGCGTCCGGCGGAAGCCGGCGAATTCACCCGCCGCGCCTTCGAGAATGGCCAGATGGACCTCACCGCGGTCGAGGGCCTGGCCGACCTGATCGGAGCCGAGACGGCGGCGCAACGCCGGCAGGCCTACCGGCAGCTCAAGGGCCTGCTGGGCAGCCGGGCCGAGGACTGGCGGAAGCGGCTGATCCAGGCGCTTTCTCTGGTCGAGGCGAGGATCGACTTTTCGGACGAGGCGGACGTGCCGGAAGACCTGCTCGGCCCGGCGCTGGAGATCGTGCGCGGGTTGCATGCGGAAATCTCCGAGGCGCTGGCCGGCGCGGACCGCAGCGAGCGGCTGCGCGAGGGGCTGGTGGTGGCCATCGCCGGACCGCCCAACGCCGGCAAGTCGACGCTGCTGAACCGGCTCGCGCGGCGCGACGTGGCGATCGTTTCGCCGGACGCGGGCACCACGCGCGACGTGATCGAGGTGCATCTGGACCTGCACGGCTATCCGGTGACGCTGCTCGACACGGCCGGAATTCGCGAGGACGCAGACCCGGTCGAGCAGGAGGGGATCAGGCGGGCCCGGGAGCGGGCTGCGGAGGCCGATCTGGTGCTGTGGGTGACGGATGCGTCGGAAGCGCGGATATTGCCCCCCGTCATGCCGGTGGAGGTATGGGAGGTCGGGAACAAGATCGATTTAAGTTATGAATCAAAAAATGAATCTGAATTCGAATTAACACGGAATGGGCTCTGGATATCTGCTTCGAACGGGCGGGGGATGGAACACCTGATTTCCGGGATAACGTCTTATGCAGAGAGCTATTTTGGAAACGTGGGGGAGTCGCTGATCAGCCGGGAGAGGCACCGGCGTGCGTTGAATGAAATCTGCGATTCATTTCTAGTCATTTTGAATCCTGATTCTTCGCTTGGAGAGGACCTGATCGCGGAGGAGTTGCGGCTGGCGGCACGGGCTCTCGGCCGGCTGACGGGGCGAGTCGATGTGGAAGATATTCTCGATACGATCTTCCGGGACTTCTGCATCGGGAAATAGCGATTTGGGTTTCACGTGAAACAACCCCGCGGCGTTACACGTGAAACATTGCCCTTTTGACCGAAGGTTCGGGCTCCGCTAAGAACGTCCCATTCGAGGCACGCATGGACCTGCATTTCGACGTCATCGTGATTGGCGGCGGCCACGCCGGCTGTGAAGCCGCGGCGGCGGCCGCGCGGATGGGCGCGAAAACGGCTCTCCTGACGCATCGTCTTTCGACGGTGGGGGCGATGTCCTGCAACCCGGCCATCGGGGGGCTTGGAAAGGGCCACCTGGTCCGGGAGATCGATGCGCTCGACGGGCTGATGGGCCGCGTCGCGGATCGGGGTGGCATCCAGTTCCGGGTGCTCAACCGCCGCAAGGGTCCGGCCGTCCGGGGCCCGCGCGCCCAGGCCGACCGCCGGCTTTATGCCGAGGCCATGCAGCAGGCTCTCCGCGAGACTCCCGGTCTCACCGTGATCGAAGGCGAGGCCGACGCTCTCCTCCACGACACCCGTGTCACGGGGGTCCGTTTGGCCGATGGCCGCGAGCTGCGGGCTGGCGCGGTGGTGCTGACCACGGGTACGTTCCTGCGCGGGCTGATCCACATCGGCGAGACCCGGATTCCGGCCGGGCGTGTGGGCGAGGCGCCCGCGCTCGGCCTGTCCGGGGCGCTCCAGCGGCTGGGGTTCCCACTCGGCCGGCTCAAGACCGGCACGCCGCCGCGTCTCGACGGCCGCACCATCGACTGGGCCAGCCTCCAGATGCAGCCCGGCGACGAGCCCCCGGAACCGTTCTCGACCCTGACCGACCGGATTGCGACTCCACAAATCTCCTGCGGCATCACCCGCACCACGGAGGCGACCCACAAGGTCATCCGGGCCAACGTTCATCGCTCGCCCATGTATTCCGGTCAGATCCAGAGCCGGGGGCCGCGCTATTGCCCCTCCATCGAGGACAAGATCGTCCGCTTCGGCGAGCGCGACGGACACCAGATTTTTCTGGAGCCCGAAGGGCTGGACGACCCGACGGTCTATCCCAACGGCATCTCGACCTCGCTGCCGGAGGACGTCCAGCTTGCGTTTCTCGCCACCATTCCGGGGCTGGAACGGGTCCGGATGGTCCGGCCGGGCTATGCTATTGAATATGATCATGTCGATCCGCGCGAGCTGCATCCGACCCTGGAGGCAAAGCGCCTGAAAGGGCTGTTTCTGGCTGGCCAGATCAACGGCACCACCGGATACGAGGAGGCGGCCGCGCAGGGCCTGGTCGCTGGCCTCAACGCCGCATCGCGGGCCGGCGATGGTCCCGATATCGTGTTCGACCGGGCCGAGGCCTATCTCGGCGTGATGATCGACGATCTGGTGAGCCGGGGGGTGTCCGAGCCCTACCGCATGTTCACGTCACGGGCCGAATACCGGCTGACGCTGCGGGCGGATAACGCCGACCAGCGCCTGACCGGCAAGGGCATCGCTCTCGGCTGCGTCGGTCCCGAGCGCCGCGCGGCGTTCGGGGACAAGAGCGCAGCGCTGATGGCGATCCGTCGTCTCGCGAACGCTGTCTCGATCACGCCCACGGAGGCCGCGAAACATGGCTTGTCGCTCAATCGCGATGGCCAGCGGCGCACCGCCTTCCAGCTGCTGTCCTATCCGATCTTGAGCTTCGGCGATGTGTGCCGCATCTGGCCGGAATTCGGCGCGTTCGGGCCGAAGATCGCCGAGCAGCTCGAAGTCGACGCGAAATATGCGGTCTACCTCGACCGGCAGGCGGCGGACGTGGCGTCCTACCGGAAGGACGATGGTCTGGTGCTCCCCGAGAACCTCGATTACGCGGCGGTCGCCGGCCTCTCCAACGAGGCCCGGCAAAGGCTCGCGGCGGCCCGGCCACGCACCATCGGTCATGCCGCGCGCATGGACGGTGTGACGCCGGCCGCGCTGACGCTCCTTATCGCCCACCTCCGGCAGGGCGGGAGCAAGGGGCGTCCGGCGGCATGATGGCGCGGCCCGTCGATCGTCCGCTGGCCGAGGACCGCGCCCGCGCACTGGCGCTCACGCCTGTTTCACATGAAACGCTCGCGCGGCTGGATCGCTACGTCGAGCTGCTGCTGGCATTTCAGACCCACACCAACCTGATCGCGCCCTCCACCGTGCCGACGCTGTGGACGCGCCATGTCGCGGATTCGCTCCAGCTTCTCGATCTCGCTCCCGGCGCCACGACCTGGATCGACCTCGGCTCCGGCGGCGGGTTTCCCGGTATCGTGCTGGCCTGCGCGCTCGCCGAACGGCCCGGCGCGACGGTCCACCTGGTTGAAAGCACGAAAAAGAAAGCCACCTTCCTGCAGGAGACGGCGCGGCAGCTCGCGATTCCCGCCGAGATTCATCCTGTGCGAATCGAGGATTTCGTGAAGAACTATCCGGGCGCGGCGGATGTCGTGACGGCTCGCGCGTTGGCTCCGCTACAGATGCTCCTGACGCTGGCCGGGCCGCTGCTCGGGAAGGGCGCTCAGGGGCTGTTCTTGAAGGGTCAAGATATAGCGTCTGAATTGACCGAAGCATCTAAATATTGGACACTCGACGCCGAGCTGATCCCGAGCAAGACCCATCCCGACGCCCGTATCGTGGCCGTCCGCCATGCGTCGGCCAAAGGGCCGCGCGGCAGGGGGTCGCGAGGATAATGCCGCCCCAAGGCCAATCCGGACTCGTGCAATGAACGACACGCCCATCCCCGACGCGACGGAACGGCCCGGCTCCCCCGCGCCCGAATCGCAAACTCCCGAATCTCAAGTGATCGACCTCGCGGCCAAGGCCGGCCCGGCCAAACCGCCGCGCGTTCTGGCGATCGCCAACCAGAAGGGTGGTGTCGGAAAGACAACCACCGCGATTAATCTCGGCACGGCGCTCGCTGCGATCGGCGAACGCGTGCTGGTGATCGACCTCGATCCGCAGGGCAACGCGTCCACCGGACTCGGGATCGACCGCCGCAACCGCCGCACCTCGACCTACGACGTGCTGGTCGGCGACGCGCCGCTGCGCGACGCGGTGGTCGCCACCGCGGTTCCGCGGCTTTGGCTCGCGCCCTCGACGATGGACCTCTCCGGTCTCGAACTCGAGATCGGTCAGGCGCGCGATCGCGCGTTTCGCCTGCGCACCGCGGTGTCCCCGGTCAACGCCGGCAAGCTCACCGGCATCGGCGATTTCACCTATGTCCTCGTGGACTGTCCGCCGTCGCTCAACCTGCTCACCGTCAACGCCATGGCGGCCGCGCACGCGATCCTGGTGCCGTTGCAGTGCGAGTTTTTTGCGCTCGAGGGCCTGTCGCAACTGCTGCAGACCGTCGAGCAGGTGAAGTCCACGCTCAATCCGGACCTGACGATCCACGGCATCGTGCTGACCATGTTCGACGCGCGCAACAACCTCTCGAATCAGGTCGTCGCGGACGTGCGCGAGTTCATGGGCCGCAAGGTCTACGACACCATCATCCCCCGCAACGTGCGCGTCTCCGAGGCGCCGTCCTACGGCAAGCCGGTGCTGGTCTACGATCTCAAATGCGTCGGCAGCGAAGCCTATCTGCGGCTCGCCACCGAAATCATCCAGCGCGAGAAGGAATTGCGTGCGGGCTGACGCGCGGCGGCGATCCGAACGGCGACAGGACATGGAGCAAGGCGTGTCGGTTTTGAAGGAGGCGGCGATGGCTGACGAGCGATCATCGCGACTGGGGCGGGGACTCGCCGCGTTGATCGGCGACGTCGGACAGGAGCCGCAGTCGCAGGACCGCGCGAGCAAGCAGCGCCGCGTGCCGATCGAATTCGTGCATGCGAATCCGCACAATCCGCGCAAGACGTTTTCGGAAGCGGAGCTGGAAGACCTTTCGACCTCGGTCCGCGAGCGCGGCATCATCCAGCCGATCGTGGTGCGCGCGCGCGGCGCCGACGCCTACGAGATCATCGCCGGCGAGCGCCGGTGGCGCGCAGCGCAGCGGGCCGGGCTGCACGACGTTCCGGTGGTGGTGATCGAAGTCACCGACGCCGAGGCGCTGGAGCTTGCGATCATCGAGAACGTGCAGCGCGCCGACCTCAATCCGATCGAGGAGGCGGCCGGCTATCTGGCGCTGATCGACGGGTATCGCCACACCCAGGACGACGTCGCCCGGATCGTCGGCAAGAGCCGCAGCCACGTGGCGAACGCGCTGCGTCTCCTCAAGCTCCCCGACAGCGTGAAAGCCTATATCGGTGCTGGCAAGCTGACCGCGGGCCACGCGCGCGCGCTGGTCAACATGCCGAACCCCGAGGCGCTGGCGCGCGAGATCGTCGAGAAGGGCCTGAACGTGCGCCAGGTCGAGGCGCTGGCGCAGGAGCAGGCGAACGCAAGCGGAAAGAAAGCGCGCGCCGCCCGCTCCCGCATCGAAAAGGACGCTGACACGGTCGCGCTCGAAAAGCGGGTGTCCGACGCGCTCGGACTCGTGGTGAGCGTCGATCACCGCGGCAACGGCGGCGTGCTGCACGTGCGCTATCGCGACCTCGACCAGCTCGACGACGTGCTGCGCCGGCTGGAGCGCGGCTAGAGCTAATCCCTGCGCCGCGCGCTCATCGCAAGCGAGAGCAGCGCGCGCTGCGCTAGCGCGTCGGCCAGCGCGGGCGTGCGGCGCATCGTCAGCATGGTGTCGCCGAGCTGCTCCATGACGCGGGCGAGCCGCGCCGCGCTCCATGTCCTGAGCGCGGCCTCCACCTGCGCCTTGCGGCGAAAGTGCACCGGCGGAACGAAGCTGTAGAGCGCGCGCTCGGGGGCATCGCCGTCATCCATCGCGAGTCGCGCCTTGTGCATCTGGGTGACGTGGCGGAGCGCGGCATAGAGGATCGTGCCCGACGAGGTGCCCGCCCCGAGCGCCTTGGCGAACTGGGTTTCGGCGTCTCCGGTCTTTCCCGCGAAGGTCGCGTCGATCACCGCGTCGAGCGCGGGCGCAGAGGCATCCGCGACCACGGCGGTCACGTCGTCCATCGTCACTGTGCCGCTGCCCCGCGCGTAGAGTGCAAGCTTGCGCACCTCGCTGCGCGAGGCCCGGCGGTCGCCGCCGATCAGCGACACCAGCGCAGCGCGTGCGTCAGACGCGATGGACAGATTCGCCTCGCGCATCTCGTCGTCCACCAACCGCATCAGGTCGCGCTCGGTGTCGGCGTAGCAGGGGATGGCGGCGGCCACCTTGGATTTCTCGCACATCGTCCGCAGAGGAGCGGTCTTGCGCAGGTCGCCGGCCTCGATCACCACGCGGCAGCCCACCGGCGGCGCGGCCAGCAGCGCCTCGACCGCGGCAGCGTAGTTGCGGCTCGACGGCTTAACCCAGACCGCGCGCTTGCCGCCGAACAGCGGAATGGTGTGCGCCTCCTCGACCAGACGGGCCGGCTCCGACGCCAGCAGGTCGCCTTCCAGATGCACCAGCCCGAACGGGTCGTCGGGATCGTCGACCGATTTTTTCACGATGGCCTGCGCGCGTTCGCGCACCAGCCCCGAATCCGGACCATAGATCAGCACCACCGGCTTCGACGGATCGGGCCGGGCGACGAAAGCATCGGCTTCGGCGGATTTGAGCGCGGTCATGAGGCCCGGCCGCGCGCGCCGGGCGGCGGCGACACGCTACGTCCCCGCGACGAAGTACGACGCCAGCCGGTTGCGGATATTCTCGGCGATCACCTTGGCGGCGCGGTTCTCGGCGTCGCGCAGGCCGCGTGCACGCGCGAAGCGCTGCTGCTGGCCGGGGATGTCGAACGACACGCGCGAGAAGGTCTGGCCCTGCACCACCGCCTTGCCGGTGGCGAGGTCGGTCAGCGTGTAGCTGGCGTTGATGCCGTAGTTCTCGATGTCTGGCCGTGCGGTCGTGATGTCCACGATGACCTGCTGGCGAACCTGCGAAATCTGGATGGTGAGGCGGTGCGTCGAGCTGGTCTGGCCGCTGCCGCCGGTCAGGTCGAAGATCAGGTTGTTGCGGACCTCCACGGCGAGCCGGGCCTCGGGCGTGCCGTTCGGCGCCTGGATCTGGGCGACGTCGACGCCACGCAGGGCCTGGCCCACGGCCGGGCCGCCGGTTGGCGACTGCTGGCTGTACAGCGGCTGGAAGCAGCCCGCGGTGAGGCCTGCGAGCGCGAGCGCGGCCGCGATGCGGAGCAGGCGGGGAGCGGCGCGGGTGTCAGGCGACGACATTGACGATCCTGTGCGGGACGACGATGACCTTTTTCGGACTCTTGCCTTCCAGGGCCTTTTGTACCGCATCGAGCGCCAGAACGGCAGCCTCAATCTCGGGGGCCTTGGCGTCCCGCGCCACGGTCACGTCGGCCTTTTTCTTGCCGTTGATCTGCACCGGCAGGGTGACGGTGTTCTCGACCAGCAGCCCGGATTCGAGCGCGGGCCAGGCCTCCGTGGCCACCAGCGTGTCGTGGCCGAGCATGGCCCAGCATTCCTCGGCCAGGTGCGGCATCATCGGGTGGAACAGCCGGACCATGATCTCGGCCGCCTCGCGCACCGCCCAGCCGAAATCCGGCGTGCCCGCCGGCTTTGCAACGGCGGAGCCGAGCGCGTTGGCGAACTCGTAGATATGCGCCACGGCCACGTTGAAATGCAGCTTCTCGATGGCGTCGGTCACCTTCGCGAGCGCGCCGTGCGAAGCCTTGCGCAGCGCCGTGGCCGGCTCGTCGAAAGCCGCCGGCCGGTCGACCGGCGCACCCCGTGCGATGTCGGCGGCTTCGCCGATCAGCCGCCACAGCCGGTTGGCGAAACGCCACGCGCCCTGCACGCCGCGCTCGGTCCATTCCACGTCGCGCTCTGGCGGCGAGTCGGACAGCATAAACCAGCGCGCCACGTCCGCGCCGTAGGTGCCGATGATGTCGTCGGGGTCGATGGTGTTCTTCTTCGACTTCGACATCTTCTCGATCGGGCCGATCGTCACCGGCTCGCCGGTCGAAGCCAGCGTCGCGCTGCGCGCGCCGCCTTCGCCGCCCTCGATGTTCACCTCGGCGGGCGTGACCCATTCGCCGCTCCGGCTGCGATAGGTTTCGTGCACCACCATGCCCTGCGTGAACAGGCCGGCGAACGGCTCGTCGAGGCCGACATGGCCGGCCTTCTTCATCGCGCGCGTGAAGAAGCGCGAATAGAGCAGGTGCAGGATCGCATGTTCGATGCCGCCGATGTACTGGTCCACCGGCAGCCAGGAATCGACGGCCTTGCGGTCGGTCGGCGCGGTCTCGATCCATGGATCGGTGAAGCGCGCGTAGTACCAGGACGAATCGACGAAGGTGTCCATCGTGTCGGTCTCGCGCCGCGCGGGCTTCGAGCAGCGCGGACAGGCGACATTCTTCCAGGTCGGATGACGGTCGAGCGGATTGCCCGGCCGGTCGAAGGTCACGTCCTCCGGCAGCCGTACTGGCAGGTCGCTCTCCGGCACCGGCACCACGCCGCAGGCTTCGCAGTGGATGATCGGAATCGGGCAGCCCCAGTAGCGCTGGCGCGAGATCAGCCAGTCGCGCAGGCGGAACTGGACCTTGCGGGCCGCCTGCGGGCGGCCGCC
>CAZZCV010000082.1:0-12940 GCA_964653225.1 uncultured Rhodoplanes sp.
GCGGCGCTGGCGCGCGTGAAGTCCTATCTCGATTACGGCGCGTTCACGCCGATCCAGGTGGCGGCGACGGCGGCGCTCAATGGCCCCGAGGAGTGCATCCAGGAGATGCGCGACATCTACCGGCGTCGCCGCGACGTGCTGGTGGAGAGCTTCGGCCGCGCCGGCTGGAACGTGCCGCCGCCGAGCGCCTCGATGTTCGCCTGGTCGCCGATTCCCGAGCCGTTCCGGGGTCTGGGCAGCGTCGAATTCTCCAAGCTGCTGGTCGAGAAGGCCGAGGTGGCGGTCTCGCCCGGCACCGGCTTCGGCGAGCGCGGCGAGGGGTTCGTCCGCATCGCGCTGGTCGAGAACGAGCAGCGCATCCGCCAGGCCGCCCGCAATCTGCGCCGCTTCCTTGAAACCGGCGCGGAAACGTTGCACAACGTGGTCCCCTTGGCCACGCGGCGCTGATCTGCCGCATCATCCTGCGGTTGCTGCATGGTTGCCCCGCTGAAACTCGGTCTTGCCGGTCTCGGCACGGTCGGCGCGTCCGTCATGCGCCTGCTCGCGGAGCAGCGCGCGGATCTGACCGCCCGCTGCGGGCGTCCGATCGAGGTCGTCGCCGTGACGGCCCGCTCCAGGGGCAAGAAGCGCGGCCTCGATCTCAAGGGAATCCGCTGGCTGGCCGACCCGGTGCAACTGGCGACCGATCCTGGCATTGACGTCTTCGTCGAGCTGATGGGCGGGGAGGGCGATCCCGCCCGCGCGGCTGTGACCGCCGCGCTCAAGGCCGGCAAGCCGGTCGTCACCGCGAACAAGGCGCTGCTGGCGCGGCACGGCCTTGCGCTCGCGGAGCTGGCCGAGAAGAACCGCGTGGCGCTCAATTACGAAGCGGCAGCGGCGGGCGCGATTCCGATCGTCAAGACGCTGCGCGAGGGGCTCGCAGGCAATGCCATCGAGCGCATCTACGGAATTCTCAACGGCACCTGCAACTACATGCTCACGCGCATGGAGCGCGAGCGGCTGTCGTTCGAGGAGTGCCTGAAGGAGGCGCAGCGGCTCGGCTATGCCGAGGCCGATCCCTCGTTCGACATCGAGGGCCACGACACCGCGCAGAAGCTGTCGATCCTGGCGAGCCTGGCCTTCGGCATCCGGGTCGACCCGTCCGCGCTTTACGTCGAGGGCATCACCTCGATCACCACCGCGGACCTGGAGGCGGCCGACCAGCTCGGTTACCGCATCAAGCTGCTCGGCGTCGCGGTCAGGACCGAACAGGGTATCGAGCAGCGCGTGCATCCGACGATGGTGCCCAAGGAATCCGCCATCGCCCAGGTGATGGGCGTGACCAACGCCGTCACCGTGGACGCCGACGGCATTGCTCCGATCACCCTGGTCGGGCCGGGGGCGGGCGGCATGGCCACCGCCTCCGCGGTGGTGTCCGACATCGCCGACATCGCGCGCGGCGTGCGCGCCGCGCCGTTCGGCCGGCCCCATGCCAAACTGATGGCCAGCCGGAAGGCGCCGATGCAGCGGCACGAGGGCGGCTACTACATCCGCCTGCTCGCAGTGGACAAGCCGGGAACCGCGGCGGCCATCGCCAAGCGGCTGGCCGAGCACGGCATTTCGATGGAATCCATCGTCCAGCGGCACCCCGGCCCGCCGGCCGGCGGCGCCACCAAAACGCAAGGCCCGGTTCCGGTGATCCTGATCACCTACGCCACGACCGAAGACGCGGTGCGCAAGGCGCTGGCGGCGGTCAAGCGCGACCGCGTGGTTTCGGGCGAGCCGCAGTTGATCCGCATCGAGAAAAACTGAAGATGGGCCCCGGAATTCGTCCGGGAGAGCCCGAGGGAGCCGAAACGATGTCGCCGCCGAACGCCGTGCAGCCCAATCCCCTGATGGAGCGCATGCTCTCGATCGAGATCGTGCGCGTCACCGAGCGCGCGGCGGTGTCGGCCGCGCGACTGCGCGGCCACGGCAAGGACAAGGCGTCGGACCAGGCCGCGGTGGACGCCATGCGGCGCGAACTGAACCGGCTGCCGATCGACGGCACGGTGGTGATCGGCGAGGGCGAACTGGACGAGGCGCCGATGCTGTTCATCGGCGAGAAGGTCGGCACCAAGGGCGGCCCGGCCGTCGACATCGCGGTCGATCCGCTGGAGGGCACCACGCTCTGCGCCAAGAACATGCCGGGCGCGATCGCGACGCTGGCGATGGCCGACGCGGGTACGCTGCTGCACGCGCCGGACTGCTACATGGACAAGATCGCCATCGGGCCGGGCTATCCGAAAGGCACCATCGACCTCGACGCGCCGGCCGACGAGAACATCCTGCGTCTGGCCAAGGCCAAGGGCGTGAAGCCGTCCGAGATCACCGCGATCCTGCTCGATCGGCCGCGTCATGCCGACATCATCGCGGCGGTGCGCAAGACGGGAGCGGCGGTGAGCCTGATCTCCGACGGCGACGTGGCTGGCGTGATCCACTGCGCCGAGCCCAAGACCGGCATCGACATCTATCTCGGCATCGGCGGCGCGCCCGAGGGGGTGCTGGCCGCGGCCGCGCTGCGCTGCATCGGTGGCCAGATGCAGTGCCGCCTGATCATCGACACTGAGGCGCTGCGCGAGCGCACGCTGAAGATGGGCATCAGGGATCCCCGGAAGAAATACGAGATCGAGGACATGGTGAAGGGCGACTGCCTGTTCGCCGCGACCGGCGTCACCACCGGCCCGATGCTCTCCGGCGTGAGGTTCGGCAAGGACATGATCGAGACCGAGACCGTGGTGATGCGTTCGGTCACCGGCACGGTGCGCAAGATCGTCGCCGAGCACCGGCAGCTCGGCAAGTTCCATCTGGACTGAGCGGCCGGGGTGACACGTCGGGTGGATGGTGGGCGAAAGCCCATGCCTCGACGACTGGCCGGTTTCTTCCGTCGCGCATCAGATTCCGTATCGCATGGCGGGCCGCGGTGCCGCGTGCCCTTGCGCATCGGAGATGCTGCGCGATAACCAAAAAATCGAGCAGCCGGGACAGAGCCCGCTGGACAAATGGGAGGAAGCAATGCCCCGCCACGTCCATCTCGTCGGTAGCGTTCCGGGCCGTGACGCGGCCGAGGTGTTCGAGACCGTCAGCGCTGCTCTCGGCTCGCGCCTGACGCGCATTCCCGACGGCGAGACCGGCGAGCGGGGCGACTGGATCACCTGGCTCGAGCCGGTGTTCGCGGCAAGCCCCGCGCTGGAGAAATCCGACGAGGTGTTCCGCCTGCATCCGACCGCGCCGCCGCGCACACGCTATCGCCTGAAGCCCGGCGCGCGGGTCGAGGACGTGCGCTTCGACAACCTGTTCTATGCAGACAACGCAAAACGTTCCTACGCCGACTTCGTGCGTCTCAAGCGCGAAGGCAAGGTGCCCGCGAAGGCGCGCTTCCAGGTCGATCTGGTTCCGGCGCATTCCGTGCTCTGGCTCTATCTGCAGGACGACCTGCACGCGCCGGTCGATCCGATCTACAACGAGGCGGTCAGGCGCGAGATCGACAAGCTCGCGGCCGCGATCCCGCATGACGACCTTGCGATCCAGTTCGACGTGGCCTCGGCGGTGTTCGCACGGCTGGAGCGCGGCGACGTCAGCGCCTACGGCAAGACCCGCGACGAGACGCAGGACACCTTCGCCCGCATCCTGATCGGCCTGGCGGACCATGTGCCGGCCGACATCGAGCTTCTGTTCCATTTCTGCTACGGCGATTCCAACCACAAGCATGTGGTGGAGCCGACCGACATGGCCGACATGGTGGCGATGGCGAACCGGCTCGCGGCCGGCATCGCGCGGCCGATCCAGCTTATCCACATGCCGGTGCCGCGCGACCGTGCCGACGACGCCTATTTTGCGCCGCTGAAGGATCTGCGCCTCAAGCCGGGAACAGAGCTGTGCCTGGGCCTCGTCCACCACACCGACGGCGCGGCCGGCACGCGCCAGCGGCTCGCGGCGGCGGAGAAGGTGGTCGCGGACTTTTCCATCGCGACGGAATGCGGCTTCGGCCGCAGGCGGCCGGAGACCATCCCGGAGCTGCTGCGCATCCATGCCGAGGTCGCGGACGGCGCCTGAGCGCGGCCGCAGATCTGGCCTGTGCATGGACCGGCCGTCGGCCGGCGCGGGGCTGGACTCATCCGATACAATGAGTCCTTTGCACCGATTCGCCGGAACCGACCCGCTGGACTCATGAACGCCCTGCCGGCCCAGGCCCGACCACCCGGACGTCCGTTCCTGGACGTCGAGCGCTCCGTCTGCGGCCGCGCCTGGCGCGACCGGCTGGACGAGTGGGGCAGCGCGCGCGCACTCGCCATCGCCCAGCGTCACAACGTGCCGGAGCTGCTGGCCCGCGTGCTGGCGGGCCGCGGCGTCGAGGTCGCGGACGTGGAGACGTTCCTCGATCCGACCGTGCGGCGGCTCATGCCGGACCCGCATGTGCTGACTGCGATGGAACAGGCCGCGGCCCGCATCGCCGATGCGGTGACGCGCGGGGAGACCGTAGCGATCTTCGGCGACTACGACGTGGACGGCGCGACCGCGTCGGCGCTGCTCGCGCGCTTCCTGCGCGCCGGCGGGCTCGACCCGCTGGTGCACATCCCCGACCGTATCTTCGAGGGCTACGGCCCGAACGCGGATGCCATCCGGAGCCTGGCGGAGCGTGGGGCCACGCTGCTGGTGACCGTGGACTGCGGCACCACCAGCATCGAGCCCTTGGCCGAGGCCAGGCGGCTCGGTCTCGACGTGGTGGTGATCGACCATCACCAAGCGGACGAGCGGCTGCCCGACGCCATCGTGGTCAACCCCAACCGGCTCGACGATCTCTCCCAGCTCGGACATCTCGCCGCCGTGGGCCTTGTGTTCATGACGGTGGTTGCGGTCAACCGGGTGCTGCGCGCGCGCGGCCGGTGGAGCGAGGCGCGGCCCGAGCCGGACCTGCTTGGCTTCCTCGACGTGGTGGCGCTCGGCACCGTGGCCGACGTCGTGCCGCTCAAAGGGCTCAACCGCGCGTTCGTGTCCAGGGGACTGATCGCGCTGCGCCGCCGCGACAACGTGGGCCTCACCGCGCTGATGGATGCTTCGCGCCTGTCCGGCCCGCCGGAGTGCTGGCACCTCGGTTTTACGCTGGGTCCGCGCATCAACGCCGGTGGCCGCATCGGCCGCGCCGATCTCGGCGTGCGGCTGCTGCTCGCGGACGATCCCGCTGAGGCCGGCCGCATCGCGGCCGAACTCGACCGGCTCAACCGCGAGCGCCAGGCGATCGAGCAGGGCATGCTGGCGGAGGCCGAGGCGGAGGCGATGGCCGCGCTCGGGCTGGAGGAGAAGGGCGCGGTGGTGGTCACGGCCGCCGCGAACTGGCATCCCGGCGTGGTCGGACTGATCGCTGCGCGGCTTAAGGAGCGGTTCAACCGCCCGGCCTTCGCCATCGCGCTGGAGCCGGGAGGGCTCGCCACCGGCTCCGGCCGCTCGATCACGGGCGTCGATCTCGGCCGCGCGGTGCGCCGCGCGGTGGCCGACGGGCTTCTGCTCAAGGGCGGCGGCCACGCGATGGCCGCGGGCGTGACGCTGAAGCGCGACGCGCTGGCCGCGTTCCGGGCGTATCTCGAGGACGCGCTCGCGCAGCCGGTCGAGGTCGCGCGCCGCGATCGGTCGCTGGCGATCGACGGCGCGATCAGCGCGGGCGCGGCGAACGTGGCGATGGTCGAGACGCTCGACCGCGCCGGCCCGTTCGGCTCGGGCAATCCGGAGCCGGTGATCGCGCTGCCCTCGCACACGATCGCCTATGCGGAGCCGGTCGGGCAGGCCCATGTCCGCGCCCGGTTCAGGTCGGGCGACGGCGCCTTCGTCAACGCCATCGCGTTCCGTGCGCTCGGCCAGCCGCTGGGCGACGCGCTTCTCAAGGGGCGGGGGCAATCGGTGCATGCGGCCGGCACGCTCGGCGTGGACCGCTGGAACGGCTCCGAGCGCGTGCAGATGCGGCTGATCGACGTGGCTCCGGTGCCGCAGCCGGGGCGGCTTTAGCCGCGGCCGGACGCGATAAGGAGGAACTTTCTTCGGAGCTTGCGGGCGCGACATAAACGTAGCGCGTTCGCCCGATATTGATAACGAACGAACCCTTGAATTGCGGTCGCCTCCGGTCGACAACACGGCGACGGATCGGGGCGATGCGCTTGCAAAATGGGACAGGACATTCGGTGTTGTGCCGGCCACGGGCCGCCGCCGTGGCGGCTCTGTCCGGCGCCTTCATCCAGACGGTCGCAATCCAGATCGCCTGGGCCGCGCCCGACATCGAACTCGGGCGCTATCTCGCCAACCAGTGCATGACCTGCCATCGCGCGGCTTCCGCGGACGGCGTCGCGATTCCGAACATCTTCGGCATGGCCGAAGCGCGCTTCGTCGAGCGGATCAAGGCGTATCGCGACAGGACGCTGCCGAATGCGGTGATGCAGGTCCAGGCCGCCGGCCTCAAGGACGACGAGGTCGAGGCGCTCGCGGCTTATTTCTCACGGACCAGAAAACCCTGAAAGCGACCTTGAATCGGAGAGGGACGACCCGATGACCGACCTGACACGTCGCCGCTTCGCCGGCCTTGCCGGCGCCACGCTGCTTTCGACCGCGGCCACGCCGCTCTTTGCGCCCGCAGTGCTCGGGCAGGCCAAGGCCCGGCCCAGGCTGGTCGTGATCGGCGGCGGCGCCGGCGGCGGCACCATCGCGCGCTACGTCAACAAGGACTCGGCCGGCGCGGTCGAGGTGACGCTGATCGAGCCGCAGCGCCGCTTCACCACCTGCTTTTTTTCCAACATCTATGTCGGTGGCTATCGCAACTTCGCCTCCATCACCCACGGCTACGACAAGGTGCAGAAGGAGGGCGTGCGGATGATCCACCAGCGCGCCACCGCGATCGACCGCGACAGGAAGCAGGTCGTGCTCGGCGGCGGCCGGCGCGTGCCCTACGATCTCCTGGCGGTGTCACCGGGCATCGATCTCAGGTTCGATTCCGTGCCGGGCTATTCGCAGGATGCCGCGCGCATCATGCCGCACGCCTGGCAGGCCGGTCCGCAGACGCGGCTCCTGGTGCGCAAGCTCAACGCGCTCAAGGACGGCGACACGATCGTGATGATCGCGCCGCCGAATCCGTACCGCTGCCCGCCCGGACCCTACGAGCGTGCCTCGATGTTCGCCCATGTGCTCAAGCGCAAGGGCCATAAGAAGTCGAAGATCATCATCCTCGATCCCAAGGCCGCCTTCTCAAAGCAGGGCGTGTTCATGGAGGGCTGGGAGAAGCACTATCCCGGCATGATCGAGTGGCAGGACCCCAAGACCCACGGCGGCATCGAGAGCGTCGATGCCAAGACCGGCGTGATCAAGACCGGGCTCGCCGACTACAAGGCCGCGCTCGCCAACGTGATCCCGGCGCAGACCGCGGGCAAGATCGCGATCGATGCGGCGCTCACCGACAAGTCCGGCTTCTGCCCGATCGACGGCGCGTCGATGAAGTCCACGCTCGATCCCAATATCTTCATCGTGGGCGACGCCTCGATCGCCGGCGAGATGCCGAAATCGGCGTTCTCCGCCAACAGCCAGGCCAAGGTCGCGGCCATGCTGATCCGCGGCGAGTTGACCAAGTCGCGGACCTTCCCGGCGCGCTACTCCAACACCTGCTGGAGCCTGATCGAGACCGACGACGACATCAAGGTCGGCGCCAACTACGAGTCGGTGGAGGGGAAGATCGTCGCCACCCAGGGAACGGCCTTCGTCAGCCAGAAGGGTGAGGCCGCGGACCTGCGCAGGAAGAACTACCAGGAGTCGACCGCCTGGTACGACGGCATCGTGGCGGACATCTTCGGCTGAGCGCGCCGCGCTCGCGGAGTGCGGGGCGGCGGCCGGCGGGCCGCCGCTTTCGCTATTGCGCGCCGCGAAGCCGCGCCTATTTCCATCCCGCTTCGCGGTCGCAGGCCGCCCGGGCCTTGGGATTGGCCTTCTCCCACTGCGAGATCGAGCGGGTCTCGTTGTCGTCCATCTTGTTGTTCATGCACACGCAGTATTTGCGGACGACGTCGCGGCTCACCTTGGCGTCGGCGTTGTCGCGCAGGCACTGGTTGACCCACTTCAGGTCGTCGGTGGTCATCTGGGCTGATGCGCCCGATACGCCCAGGGCGATGGCCAGCGCCGTTATGGCTGCTAGGGCTCTCATGGTCGTTGTCCTCGGTTCCGGTTCGAAGCGAAGGGCCCGCTCGCGGCGGGATCGCGGAAGGATAGCAGGAAGGACGGTCTGCCCGCAGCGGTAAAAGGTATGGTCCGGGGCGGAGCCGCGTGCCGCCTGGTCTGCTTCGGCGGGAGGCATATTGGCTTGGACAAGGTCCGGCCGGGGCGCTAACAACGGCCGAACCCGTCACCGGAAGAACCAGCACGATGGCCAAGCTCAATCTCTCCGTCGCGGTCGGCGACTACGACCGCAACCGCCCGCTGATCGACGGCGCCGTCCGCATCGATGGCGTCGATCCCACCTTCATGACGCTGTCGCCCGAGGAAATCTTCTTCCGCGCGTTCCGCACCGAGGACTTCGACATCTGCGAGTGCTCGCTGTCGAGCTTCACGGTCAAGACCGCGGCCGGCAACTGCCCCTATGTCGGCGTGCCGGCCTTCGTGTCGCGGATGTTCCGCCACACCTCCATGTACGTGCGCACCGACCGGATCGCCAAGCCGGAGGACCTCAAGGGCCGCAAGGTCGGCGTGCCGGAGTACCAGCTCACCGCGCTCGTCTGGGCACGTGCGATCCTGCAGGACGACTACGGCGTGACGCCGCAGGACGTGCACTGGATCCGCGGCGGCATCGAGGAGGCGGGGCGACCGGAGAAGATCAGCATCAAGCTGCCGGCGGGCGTGCGCCTCGACAGCGCGCCCGAGGGCAGGACGATCTCCGATCTGCTGGCGAAGGGCGAGATCGACGGCTTCATCGCGCCGCGCCCGCCGACCACGGTGAACGAGCCGAACGTGGGCTGGCTGTTCCGCGATCCGGTGGCCGCCGCCAAGGACTACTTCAAGCGCACCGGCATCTTCCCGATCATGCATCTGATCGGCGTGCGCAAGACGCTGGTGGAGAAGCACCCGTGGCTGCCGGCCGCGGTGTTCAAGGCCTTCAACCAGTCCAAGGCCGCGGCGATGGAGGCGCTGGCCGACACCTCCGCCACCAAGGTCACGATGCCCTTCGTCGAGGAGCGGATCGCCGAGGCGCGCGAGCTGATGGGCGAGGACTACTGGCCCTACGGGCTGGAAGAGAACCGCAAGACGCTGGAGACCTTCCTGCGCCACCACCACGCGCAGGGGCTCTCGTCCCGGCTGGTCGCGCCCGAGGAGCTGTTCCATCCCTCGACGCACGAGAGCTTCAAGATCTAGGCTCGGGCGCAGCCCCGCCGCTTGCTCGGTACGCCTCTCCCCGCCCGGGAGAGGCGGGATGGCGTGTGTGGCGGGGCCGGTAAAACCTACGGCTCTGCGCGAAGCCGCTCCAGCACCTTGATGCCGGCGTAGCCGTCGGCCGGCTTGAGCCCGACCTTCTGCTGATAGGCGCGCACCGCGCGCATCGTGTCGTTGCCGATCCGTCCGTCGCTGCCGCCGGTGTCGAAGCCGGCCGCGGTCAGCCTGCGCTGCAGTTCCTGCAGCTCCGCCAGCGTCGGCGTGCGCTCGCCGCCGGGGAATTGCTGCACGAACGGCCCCGCGCCGCGCAGCCGGTCGCTCAGGTGCGTGATCGCCAGCGTGTAGTTCATCGACGGATTGTAGCTGCGCACCGAAAAGAAGTTCGGGCCGATAAGGAACGCCGGCCCGCCCCGGACGGGCACCCACAGCCGCGCCGTGGCCTGCGGCTGCGGGAACGCCTCGCCGTCGGCGCGCCGCACGCCCGCGGCCTGCCAGGCCGCGTAGGACCGCATCGCCTCGCCGGAGGATGCACCGCCCGCGCGCACCTCGTAGCCCCAGTGTTCGCCTCGCCGGTACTTGCCGCGGTTGACCAGATAGCGCGCCGAGCTGGCGAGCGCGTCGGCAGGGCTGCCGAACGGCGAGACCCGGCCGTCGCGGTCGTAATCGAGACCGACGTTGAGCCAGACCTCGGGCATCCACTGCGTATGCCCCATCGCGCCGGCCCAGGAGCCGCGCATCTCCTCGGGCGTGCTCCAGCCGCGCTCGACGATGACCAGCGCGTTGAGCAGTTCCTTCTCCCAATAGGCGCGCCGGCGCGGCTCGCCCCAGGCAAGCGCCGCAAGGGAGGGGAACACCGGCCGCATGTGGTTCTTCTGCACCAGCGGATCCCCGTAGGCGGATTCCACCCCCCAGAGCGCCAGCAGGATGTGGCGGTCGACGCCGAAATCCTTCTCGATGCGCGCGAGCAGAGCGCCATGCTCGCGCAGCCGCTCCCTGCCTGTGGTCATCCGCCAGTCGGAAACCCGGCGGGCGAGATATTGCCACAGCTCCTCGCGGAACTCGGGCTGCGAGCGTTGCAGCGCATAGACCCGGGTGTCGGGCTTGAGCCCGCCCATCACGCGGTCGTAGGTGCGCCCGGAGATGCCGCGGGCCAGCGCGCGCGGCCGGAACGAAGCGACCCATTGTTCGAAGCCGGGCTTCGACGGCTGCGCCAGCGCGGGGCAGGACGGGACCAGCAACGCGGTGCCGCTCGCAAGAACGCCTCGCAGCCAGACGCGGCGTGTCTGAATCATGCGCTCAGTCTAGACGCTTTGGCGCGGCCATCAAAACGCGGGCGTTCCGCGGCCGAGAACTCCGAGCCGGTCGCCTTACGGGTGGCTGCGCGCCCGCTTGCTCTTGCGCTTGCCGGGGCCGCGCTTCTTTGCGCGCTTGCGCTTGACCTTCTCCGGCTCGACGCGCTTGCCGGTTCCGAGCGCAGCCGGGTTGCGGTCGGTGGTGGCGATCTCGGTGGGCTCCGGCATCTCCTCGCCGCGTGCGCCGATCAGCCGCTCGTAGGAGGCCACCAGCGTCATGTACGGGTTCACGAAGACCCAGCCGTCCTTCGTGGGCACCTGCACGTCGAAGTGCAGGTGATAGCTTGTGCCGGCCTCGCGCCTGCTGAAGTTGGAGACCTGCGCGATCACCTCGCCCTCGTGCACCCTGCGGCCGCTGAGCACGCCGTCGCGGTCCATCTTGCGCGGGTCCATGTGCAGGTAGCGGAAGCGCAGGTGCTCGGTCTCGGTGTTGACGAACAGATAGAGCGCCTCCTGTCCGGGCGAGCGCATCAGCGCGCCGTCGCGCACCGCCACGAGGTCGTGCGGCTGGCATTTGGTGGAGCCGTCCTCGCACAGCGCCGGCCGCAGGTCCTGGCCCTGATGGCCGTGACCGGCCGGGCACTGGCCGACCGGAAAGCCGCGGTTTTCGCAGAAGTTGTCGCGCCAGGGATAGGCGTAATTCGGCTGATGGCCGGGCGCGATCGGCCGGTTGCGGCGCTGGAACAGCTGCGAGTTCACGAACGCCGGCGCGTCGAGCAGGGGAAAGCGGATCTGCGAATAGACCACGCGGTCCGGGCGTCCGTCGTGGCCGCGGGCGCCGGTGCCGGGAAGCAGGCGGCCGGGGCTGCGATAGCTGAACGACGCCGACAGCGCGGCCGGGCGTTCGATCGGGATCGGCGCATGCAGGCGCTGGTGCTGCGGCGCGCCGCCGGCCACGCGAAGCGCGCGAAGGAAGCGGGTCATCACCCGGTCGGCATCGCGGCAGGTCGGCATCCGGTATCGCGAAACGCCGGCGTCGAAGCAGGCGATCGACGCCGCATAGGGCACGCCGAAGCGCACGAACGTGTAACGCAGGTGGTGCTCGTGGATCAGCCGGCGGATGCCGGGGAACTCCGGCTCCAGCGCCGCGGCCGGCTCGCCGGCGGACACCTTCTGGTCTTCGAGGTCGTACAGCAGAACCGATCCCGAGATCACGATCTGGAACGGCTCCGGGAACCGGATGTCGCGCAACTCCTCGATCTCGGATGCGCGCAGCGCGAAGGTCGCGTCGTAGCCTGACGGGCCGGGATAGAAGAACGGGCGCAGATGGAAGCCGGACAGGTAGGGGGCGTCGCCGCCGTCCGCGCGGCCGGCGTCGAGGTCGCGCAGCAGGGCGTCGGTGTCGATCGGCAACAGCACCGGCACCGGGCTGCGGGCGATTCCGGGAAAGCGCGGCGCGGTGGCCGCATTGAGCCGGCCCAGCACGGGCGGAACGCGCGGCGCATAAGATTGGCGGCGGACCGGCCGGTACGATGCAGCGGAGGCGGCGTCCCGGAGCGTTTCGTTGACGGCCAGCGCGCGCAGCGCGGCGGTCCAGTCCACCTGCGCCGAGGTCAGGCGGGGAGCCGACATCTCGTGCGCCGCGCCCCCCGCCGCCGACAGGGCGAGCCAGAGGCCGGCCAGACATCCGAGCCGCGGGAATCCGCGACGGAGAACCGGCCGGCGCGGCGGGACATGTGCACTCATCGCCCGGAAAATAACGGGAGAGGCCGAGCTTGGCGCGGCCTTTGTCGGCCGGGAGGTGAAAAAAATGCCGCAGCGGGGGACAACCATCCGCGTTCAGAACGCCACGGCAAGCACCGCCGCCGTCACGATCCCAATCAGGGCGGTCGCCACCGCGACGGTGCCGAAGCCGCGCTCCTGCCGATGCCAGTCGTCGTAGGTCATCGCATGCCGCCTTGTCTGGGAAGACAACGTGGCGGGCGAAGGCGGGTTCCCTGGCTTGCCCCAGGGAGCCGCGCGCCGGCTCGAAGGGACTCGAACCCCTAACCCCCGGAATCGAAATCCGGTGCTCTATCCAGTTGAGCTACGTGGCGATCTGCAGGCTGCGGCCCGTGGACCACGGCGCGCCGCATAGTCTATCCTGCCGATCCTGCGCTATGCCAAATCGCAGTTTCAAGTCGCAGTTTCACGCCGCAGTTTCAAGGCGTCGTTTCCGGAAATGGAGTGGACATGAT
>CAZZCV010000082.1:12950-13442 GCA_964653225.1 uncultured Rhodoplanes sp.
GTCAGCGCACCGCCAGCCGGCGGGGAGTGGTGCACGTGGCCGTGTTCTAAGTTGTTGATTTCGATGGCGTCCCCACGGGGAATCGAACCCCGGTCTTCACCGTGAAAGGGTGATGTCCTGACCGCTAGACGATGGGGACGGACGGCGCGGGGACGTATAAAGGCGTTTTCCAGAGGCGGCAAGCAACCCGGCAAGCAACCCGGCGAGCAACCCGGAGGCGGGCTGCGCCGCGCCCCGGATTTGCGGCCCGGGCCTACCAGTGGCCGGTGTTGGGCATCGAAGCCCAGGGCTCCTGCGGCGGCAGGGCCGCGCCCTTCTGCAGCAGCTCGATGGAGTGCCGATCCGGCGAGCGGATGAACGCCATCGTTCCGTCGCGGGGCGGCCGGTTGATGGTCACGCCCGCCTTCATCAGCCGGTCGCAGGTCGCGTAGATATCCTCGACCTCGTAGGCGAGGTGGCCGAAGTGGCGCGCCTCGCCGTAGTCCTCGGTGT
>CAZZCV010000083.1:0-1087 GCA_964653225.1 uncultured Rhodoplanes sp.
CCTCGACCATCTCGACCCGGCCGTGCTGCACGAGCGGCTGCCCGGCATCTCCGAGAGCGCGCGCATCTTCGCGGGCGTGGACGTGTCGCGCGAGCCGATCCCGGTGATCCCGACCGTGCACTACAACATGGGCGGCATCCCGACGAACTACCACGGCGAGGTGCTGACCAAGAAGGCCGGCAACGACGACTTCGTGGTTCCCGGCCTGTTCGCGGTTGGCGAAGCGGCCTGCGTTTCGGTGCACGGCGCCAACCGGCTCGGCTCCAACTCGCTGATCGACCTCGTGGTGTTCGGCCGCGCCGCGGCGCTGCGCTGCGCCGACGTGCTGACGCCGAACGACAAGCAACCCGACCTGCCGTCGAACTCGGCCGAACTGGCGCTGTCGCGCCTCGACCGTCTGCGTCACGCCTCCGGCGGCACGCCGACCGCGGAGCTGCGCGCCCGCATGCAGGGCGTGATGCAGCGCAACTGCGCCGTGTTCCGCACCGGCGAGGTGCTGGAGGAAGGCCGCAAGCTGATCCACGAGACCTACGAGGCGTCCTCCGACCTCCGCATCACCGACCGCTCGCTGGTCTGGAATTCGGACCTGATCGAGACGCTGGAGTTCGACAACCTGATCTCGCAGGCGGTGGTGACGATGGAGTCCGCCGCCAACCGCACCGAGAGCCGCGGCGGCCACGCCCGCGAGGACTATCCGGACCGCGACGACCAGAACTGGATGAAGCACACGCTGGCGTGGATCGACGACAAGGGCAAGGTGAAGCTCGACTACCGCCCGGTCCACACCTACACGCTGACCAACGAAGTCTCCTACATCGAACCCAAGGCGCGGGTGTACTGAACATGGTCCAACTCACCCTTCCGAAGAACTCGAAGGTCACCGAAGGCAAGACCTGGAAGCGCCCCACCGGCGCGCGCAACGTCAAGCCGTTCCGCATCTACCGCTGGAATCCGGAAGACGGCCAGAACCCGCGCGTGGACACCTATTTCGTCGACCGCGACGACTGCGCGCCGATGGTTCTCGACGCGCTGATCTGGATCAAGAACAAGATCGACCCGACGCTGACTTTCCGGAGATCCTGCCGGG
>CAZZCV010000083.1:1097-13324 GCA_964653225.1 uncultured Rhodoplanes sp.
ACCTGGTGCCGAACCTGACCACCTTCTACGCGCAGTACGCCTCGATCGAGCCGTGGCTCAAGACCACGACGCCGACGCCCGAGAAGGAGTGGAAGCAGAGCCACGAGGACCGCAAGAAGCTCGACGACCACTACGAGTGCATTCTGTGCGCCTGCTGCACGACCTCATGCCCGAGCTACTGGTGGAACGGCGACCGCTACCTCGGCCCGGCCGCGCTGCTGCAGGCCAACCGCTGGATCAACGACAGCCGCGACGAGGCCACCGGCGAGCGGCTCGACAACCTGGAAGACCCGTTCCGGCTCTATCGCTGCCACACCATCATGAACTGCACCAAGGCGTGCCCGAAGGGCCTGAACCCGGCGAAGTCGATCGCCGAGATCAAGAAGAAGATGGTCGAGCGGCAGGTCTAGCGACCGCGTCCATCGACAAACGAAAACGGCCGGGTTCGTCCCGGCCGTTCTCTTTTTTGGGATGTCGTGCGGATTCGTGATCCAGCCCAGGGTGAGGCTCGCCCCTTGCGCGCGAACCCGCTTGTGACCCTGAACGGCTAGAACGCCTTTTTCCACCCGACGCTTTCCCGCGCGATGGCGGCGCGGAACTGCTCGGGCGTCATCGACAGCGGCACCACGCCGTTCGCGGCGAACTTCGCCTTGACGCTACTGGATGTCAGCGCCTTGGCCACCGCCGCCGCCAGAGCGTTCACCACCGGTGCCGGTGTATCCTTCGGCGCCATCAGGCCGACCCAGGTGAGGATATCGAGACCCGGCACACCGGATTCCGCGAAGGTGGGAACGTTCGGGATGGTCTCGCTCCGCCGCTCGCCGACGAGCGCCAGCGCCCGCATGGTCCCGACCTCGAGGTGGGGCAGCGCCACATTGAGCGCCACCACGGCACCCGCGACATTGCCGCTCAGCACATCGGAGGCCGCCGGCGCGCCGCCCTTGTACGGGACGTGGGTCAGGTCTATTCCGGCGCCCTTCTTGAGCAGTTCCAGATAACCGTGCGTGGTGTTGCCGAACCCGGCCGAACCGATCGCGAGCGGCTTGGGGCTGGCCTTGGCCTCCGCAATGAACTCCTTGAGCGTCTTGGCTTTGACCTTCGAGCCGACCACCAGCACCACGTCGCTGTAGGCCGCGGCCGTCACCGGCACGAAATCGGTCAGCGGCTCGTAGCCCGCGTCCTTCGACAGGATCGGGTTGATGGCGATGACGCTGGAGCTGGTGAACAGCAGGGTGCGACCGTCCGGCTCGGACTGCTTGACGGCGCGGGCAGCCAGCGCGCCGTTCGCTCCCGTCCGGTTCTCGATGATGATCGCGGTGCGGGTGTTGCGCTGAATGTCCTCGGCGAGAAGCCTGGCCGCGAGATCGACGACGCCGCCGGGCGCGAACGGCACGATGAACCGGACCTGGGACGGCAGGTTCTCCGCCGCCGACGCCACCGGCGGGGCGGACGAAAGAAGAGCCGCCGCCGCTGCGGCGGCGGTCAGGACGCGAATTGCGGATGCACGAGCGAGCCTCTTGCGGGCACGACTGAACATGGGATTCCTCCTCTAGAAACGTTGTTATGGCGGTTGGGCGTTCCTTGTGTCGCGGTCGGCTTTCGTACCGGCGTCCCGGCGTTCTCAGTGGATGGCGTTGCGCTGGGCCGCCTGGACGAAGGGCATGAAGGCTTCGAGCTGCTGCTTGACGACGGTGCGCGTGGCTTCGTCGGTGATCTCGCCGTGGCTGGCCTCGACCTTGCCCTGCACGCCGGCGACGAACACCTCCGGCTTGTTCAGCACCAGAGCCTCGACGAAGACCAGGATCTGCCGGAGGTGATATTGCGCGCGGGCGCCGCCCAGCACGCCCTGCGAGGCGGACTGCAACGCCACCGGCTTGTTCTTGAACGGCTGATCGGGCAACCGCGACACCCAGTCGATGGCGTTCTTCAGGACGCCTGGAATCGAGTAGTTATATTCCGGCGTCACGATGATCGCGCCGTCTGCCTTCCGGATGCTGTCGCCGAGCGCCGCCACGGACTCCGGAAAGCCGGACGACTGAACGTCGGCGTTGTAGGACGGGATCGGCTCGATGGAGGGCGCGGCGGTGATCTTCATGCCGGCCGGCGCCAGCAGCGGAAGCGTCCGCACCAGCATGGCGTTGAAGGATGCGGACCGGATGCTGCCGCAGATCGCAACGATGTTCATCGAAAACTCCTGGGTTGTGTCGGGGGGCGCCGGCGTCAGCCGGCGGCTCGGTCGCGGGAGGGATAGCGCACGACGTTGGTGTCCGACCCGTCCGCATCGGCCCATGTCGCGTCCGCAGCGAGCGCGCGGTCCTCGGCGCGGCAGGCGGCCACCCGGCGGCCCGCGCCGCGCACGATGTCGATGAGGCCCTCGCAGTCCTCCGGCAGCGCGTCACCACGCCACGCCACATGGCCGTCCGGCCGGACCAGCACCAGCGCGCGCCCATAGAGCGCAACGGCCTGCGGGTTGCGGATGCGATGCACGCTCAGCGGAACGCCGCGCAGGTCCGCGGCCCGCTGCAACGCCTCCGCGGGCACATCGGCGAATTGCAGAAGCGTGAATCCGGTGCCGAACAGGTCGATGATCGACTGCTGCGGGCCGAGCCAGACATGCGGCGCGCGCGCGCCCGGATGGCTCGTCGGCCGATAGCCGAAGGTGTCGTCCTCGGGCCCCGCTTCGTCGTCGGAGACCACGATGGGCGAAGGATTGTAGATGTGGCCGAGGTGCACGCCGGGCGGCTGCCAGGACTTGGTGTTCTCGCGCACCAGCCGCTCGCCGACCCGCTGACGCGCGGCCTCGCCTTCCGGCGTGTCTTCCTCGATCATCCGGTCGGCCGAGCCATCGGTGAGCCGGCGGTAGTTGACGAGCGACACCTCGTTGCCCCGGCTCGACGCCGGACGACGGTCGTAGTCGTAGCTGTCGAGCAGAGTCGGCCCACCCCAACCCTGGAGCACGGCCGCGAGCTTCCAACCGAGATCGAAGGCATCCTGGATGCCGATGTTCATGCCGAGCCCGCCGTTCGGGGGGTGGGCATGGGCGGCGTCGCCCGCCAGGAACACGCGCCCGTCCATGAAGCGGTCAGCGATGGTCATCTTGCGGACCCAGAGAACCTTGTCCTCCACCGTGAACGGCACGTCGCGCCCGAAGCAGCGCCGCATCACCGCGGCGATATCGGTATTGTTCAACGCCTCCTGATCGACACCGATGAGCTGCAGGCGGAACAGGTCTGCTCCGTCCACCATGGTGAGGAACGACCACGTCCCGTCTGGCCCCACGAACACGTAGCGGAATGCGGGGCGGGTCCGGTGCAGGTGCTCGAAGTTCGGAATCCGCATGTAGATGTTGAACGACCAGTCCAGGTGCCGCTGGCCGCGGACCTGGATTCCGAGTCGCTGCCGCACCAGGCTGTCCGAGCCGTCGCAGCCCACGAGATATTTCGCGCGCATCTGCTGGACCTTGCCGGTCCGAACGTCGACGAGCCGCGCGGTCACCCCGTCCGGATCCTGGATGAAGCTGTCGAGCTGGGTCTGGTAGCGCAGCTCCACCGAGGGAAGCGATTCCGCCCGGCGCTTCAGAATCGGGTCGAACCATGTCTGCGGGCAGGGCACCGCGCGCTCGGGGCTGTAGGCCGACGAGCGGTGCTGGCTCAGCGTCGGCACCTTGACGCGCCCCAACTCGTAGCCGTCGAGGTGCGTGACGAACACGCTGTCCAGCGAATGGGCGTGCGGGAAGCCCCAGTTCCAGATCTCGTCGGTGACGCCGAGCTGGCGGCAGATCTCCATCGTGCGGACGCCGACCTCGATCATGCGGGCGGAGCCGAGCTTGTCGGTACGGCGCTCCACCAGCACGGTTCGAATGCCGCGGCGTCCCAGGTCGGCCGCGAGGGCCAGGCCGATCGGCCCTCCACCCACGATCAGAACGTCGGACGAAAGATGATCGGCCATGGCTTTACTCCCTGCTCACGCAAACCGCTGACGCCGTTTTGCACAGGCTAGGCGCAACGGCTTGCGCGGGTCAACAAAAACGAACATATTGTTCGATAATCGAACAAACGAGAATCCATGACCGGACTTGTCGCAGACGACCGCGAGACGATCGCAGGCTTGGCCAAGGGGCTGGCCGTCATCGAAGCCTTCGAACGGCAGCGCGCGCCGCTCAGCCTCAGCCGCGCGGCCGAGCTGGCCGGCCTCTCGCGCGCGGCGGCGCGGCGCTGCCTGCGGACGCTGGTTCAACTGGGCTACGTGCACGCCGAGGAAGACCTGTTCGTCCTGACCCCGAGGGCATTGCGGCTCGGACAAGCCTATGTCGCGTCGAACGCGCTGCCGCGTGTCGTGCAATCGATCATCGAAACCGTGAGCCAGCGGGTGCGGCACTCGATCACGGTCACGGTGCTCGACGACACCGATGCGACGGTGATCGCCCGCACGCTCGTTCATCGTTCGCTCGCAGGCGGGATGGCGCTGGGCACCCGCCTGCCGGGCTACTGCTCCGGCAACGGGCGCGTGCTGATGTCGGAGCTGCCGGATGCGGAGCTGCGCGCGATCCTGCAGCGCACGAGCCTGATCCGGCGCACGCCTCACACCAAGGTCGATCCGGTCGAGATCGTCAACGAGGTTCGTCTCGCCCGGACCCAGGGCTATGCGATCAACGATCAGGAGGTCGAGCTGGGCGTGCGCACCATCGCGGTCCCGGTCCGCAATCGTCGCGGCGCGATTATCTCCTCCGTCAGCATGTCGGCGCCCGCCGAGGTTTCGGAGCGCCGTTACCTGATGAAGATGCTGCCGGAACTCGAAGCCGTGCGGTCGCGGATCGTCGCGGCGCTCTGAGCCAGGGGCCCGCGATGGACGCCGGCTGTCCTACGCGCGCGACAAGCCGGCGAAGCTCAACTCCGCCAGCCCTGCGGCGGGCCGTGGCGCTCGATGCTGTCGACGATCTCTCGATGCTTGCGGTCCTCGCGCTTCATCGAGATCGCGATCACGGCATGCGCCGACGGCACCGCGAACAGCACGGGGAACAGCAGTCCGAAGATCAGACACGGCACGATCATCACGGCGTTGAGGATCGCGGAGACGATCTGTCCGTTGAGCAGCAGCGCCAGGGGCGGCAGGAAGATCGCGAGGATGTAGATCATGTCGCTTCAGTCCCCCACATGCGCCGGCGGATCGTCAAGCCTGCCCGAATGCCGCGCCGGGCGCGATCGGCGCTGGTGGATATAGGAAGGCTTGCGCGGCGCGCCAGAGCCGGCCCGCGCAACCCCGAGAAAATGCGCCGGAACACGGATCGTTCCGAAACGTTGTCGCCGGAGCGTGCGGCCGGTTTCGCAGCCGCCGCGATGCGTCCCACTGACGCGCAGCCGCCGCAACGCCGGAGCCGGAGCCTCTTCTGTCGATCCGTTAAGCCAAGCAACACAAATTCGCCGCTTCGGGGCCATGCCGGCGTCCATCGGCGCCGCTCCTATTCCATCCCGACCATCGGCAATCCCTCTCACCAAGGTTGAATGATGAAGATCAAAGTCTTGCTGCTCGCCGGGACCATGATTCCCACGCTCGCGATGGCTCCGACATTCTCCGCTTCGGCCGCGCCGACATTGCTGGCGCAGGCGCAGCCGGAGGACAAGGACAAGAAGCCTGCGCCACCGGCTCCGCCCGCCGCCAAACCGGCTCCGCCCGCCCCGCCGGCGCAGACCCCCGCGGCTCCTCCCGCAGCCCAGCCGCAGCGTCCGCCGGCCCCGCCCACGGTCGCGCCGCCGGCTCAGCCGCCACAGCAGCGAACCGCGCCGCAGCCGCCAGCCGCTCCCCCCACGGCCGCGCCGCAGCAGCAGCGCGCCGCACCGTCCCCCGCCCAGCCCGGCCTGCCCGCGCCGCAACAGCAACGGCAGGAGCGTGGCGACGACAGGCGCGAGCAGAGACAGGAACGGCGGCAAGGACCTAGCGAGCAGAGACAGGAGCCGCGCGAGCCGAGACAGGAACAGCGGCAGGAGCAGCGTGAGCGCGGCGAACAGCGGCCCGATCGCCGCCCCGCGCCGCCGCCCCCGGCAACGACGCCTGCGCCGGGCCCACAGGGCCGGCCGGCCACGCCGCCCGCGGCCGCTCCGGCTCAGACGCCCGCCGCACAGACGCCCGCCCAACCCCCGGCTCAAACCCCGGCTCAGGCTCCCGCCGCGCCGCAGCCCCCGGCGGCGGCGGCGGCTCCCGCGGCCACGCCACAGAACGTTCGCCGGCTGGAGGACTTCCGCAGCCAGCGGCGCGAGACCCGCGACGGCAACCGCACCGTCATCCAGGAGCCGGGCCGCACCATCGTGCGCGAGGGCGACCGCACCGTGATCCGGCGCAACGAGGCGGAGATGTTCCGCCGCGGCGGAGGTGATCTGCGCACCGAACGGCGCGGCAGCGAGAACCGTACGCTCGCGGTGCGGCCGGACGGCACCGTGATCATCACCGTGACCGACGACAACGGCCGCCTGATGCAGCGCCTGCGCCGCGACCGCAACGGCCGCGAGACCGTGATCATCGACAACCGCCGCCGCGGCGGACCCGCGCCGGGCATCGGCATCGGCATCGGCAATGTGTTCGTGAACCTCGCGCCGCCGCGCGTCACGATCCCCCGCGAGCGCTACATCGTGGAGGCGCGCCGCTCCGACCGCCGCGCCGTCTACGAGACCTTCATGGCCCCGCCGGTGATGGCGCTGGAGCGGCCCTATACGCTCGACGAAATCCGCTACACGCAGAACCTGCGCGAGCGGATGCGCCGGGTGGACGTGGACACCATCACCTTCGCCACCGGCTCATGGGAGGTGTCCCGGAGCCAGGCGCCACAGCTCGAGATGATCGCCCAGGCGATCATGCAGGTGGTCGAGCGCAATCCGAACGAGGTGTTCCTGATCGAAGGCCACACCGACGCGGTCGGCGCGGACATCGACAACCTGTCGCTGTCGGACCGGCGCGCGGAATCGGTCGCGTTCCTGCTCACCGAGCAGTTCGGCGTGCCGCCGGAGAACCTGACGACGCAGGGCTACGGGGAGGAGTTCCTCAAGATCCCAACCGACGGACCGGAGGAGCGGAACCGGCGCGTCACGGTGCGGCGCATCACGCCGCTGCTGGCGGGGAAGTAAGGGACTTTCGACCCCCCCATCCGTCACGAGGTCATGGCCGGGCTCGTCCCGGCCATTTCGTTGAAGGGCGGAAAAGTGGGACCGGACGAACGCCCTTATTTCCTCAGCGCCTTCTTCCGCTGACCCAGCGTGCGCAGCCGCAGCGCATTGAGCTTGATGAAGCCCTCAGCGTCCTTCTGGTCGTAGGCGCCCCTGTCGTCCTCGAACGTCACCAGCGTCGGGGAGTAGAGCGAGGCCGGACTCTCGCGGCCGGTGACGATCACGTTGCCCTTGTAGAGCTTGAGCCGCACCTCGCCCTCGACGTGCTCCTGGCTCTTGTCGATCAGCGCCTGCAGCATCTCGCGCTCGGGCGAGAACCAGAAGCCGTTGTAGATCAGCTCGGCGTAGCGCGGCATCAGTTCGTCCTTGAGGTGCCCTGCGCCGCGGTCGAGCGTGATCGATTCGATGGCGCGGTGCGCGGCGAGCAGGATCGTGCCGCCGGGCGTCTCGTAGACGCCGCGCGACTTCATGCCAACGAAGCGGTTCTCGACCAGATCGATACGGCCGATGCCGTTGGCCTTGCCAAGCGCGTTCAGCTCGGCGAGCAGCGTGGCCGGCGAGAGCGTCCTGCCGTTCAGGCTGACCGCGTCGCCCTTGGCGAAGCCGATGCGGATGTCGGTCGGCGTGTCGGGCGCATCCATCGGTGAGATCGTGCGCTGATACACGATGGAAGGCGCTTCCTTCGCCGGGTCTTCCAGCACCTTGCCCTCGGACGACGAGTGCAGGAGGTTGGCGTCCACCGAGAAGGGCGCTTCGCCCTCCTTGTCCTTGGCGATCGGAATCTGGTTCTGGCGCGCAAAGTCCAGAAGCTCCTCGCGGCCCTTGAACTCCCACTCGCGCCAGGGCGCGACGATGCGGATGCCCGGCTCCAGCGCGTAATAGCCCAGCTCGAAGCGGACCTGATCGTTGCCCTTGCCGGTCGCGCCGTGGCAGACCGCGTCGGCGCCCACCTTGCGCGCGATCTCGATCTGCTTCTTGGCGATGAGCGGCCGCGCGATCGAGGTGCCGAGCAGGTAGACGCCCTCGTAGACCGCGTTGGCGCGGAACATCGGGAACACGTAGTCGCGGACGAACTCCTCGCGCAGGTCCTCGATGAAGATGTTCTCGTCCCGGATGCCGAGAAGCTGCGCCTTCTTCCGCGCCGGCTCCAGCTCCTCGCCCTGGCCGAGATCCGCCGTGAAGGTGACGACCTCGCAGCCATAGGTGGTCTGGAGCCACTTCAGGATGATCGAGGTGTCGAGGCCGCCGGAATAGGCGAGTACGACTTTCTGGGGAGCGGTCTTGGCCATGGAGGGATGTCCGTCGCGGGCTGGAAATTGCCTGAAATTCGCGCGGACTATAGGGGGAACCGCCGCAGGCGCAAGCGGCGGCGAAGCTGGAATCGGCGGCCGATGGGTCTTCCGCTCAGGCGGCCGGCTGCGAGCGCTTGCGGGCCACGCGCTTGCGGGCGGCGCGGCTTGCCGCCGGACGGCGGGCGTTGCGGGGCCGCGGCTCCTCCGAGCCGGGAAGCATGCCGGTCATGGTGGCGGCGGTCATCGCGCCCTTCACCAGCGGCCGCACGCCGAACACCCGGCCGAACACGGCGCCGGCGAAGAAAAGCAGCGCGGGCGCCACCCAGTTTGCAGGAATCATCGCTCCAACTCCCAACGCAAGGACTGTCAGGGGTGGCAACGCCCGGAACCGCGTCGGGGTTCCGGCGCGGCACGGACCGGGGCGCGTTAACTTCGACGCTTAACCTCGCTGCTTAACCGCACCGATGGATCGCGCTACGCGGCCGATGCCGACCTGCGGTATGGGTGCCGCAACGCCTATCGATCCATCAGCGAGGCTTTCATGCGTCCGGCTCATGCGTTCTCTGCCGCTCTCGTCACCGCGATCGCGATCTCGTTTTCCGCGCCGGCCGAGGCCGCGCAGTGCAATCATCCAGGGGGGTTCGACGCCTTCCTGAAGGAATTCCGTCAGGAGGCCGCGGCCAGAGGCCTCGCACCGAAGACGCTGTCGCTGCTCAACGCCGTGACGCTCGACGAGTCGGTGCTGCGCGCCGACCGCCGCCAGGGCGTGTTCAAGCAAAGCTTCGAGGAGTTCGCGCTGCCGCGCATCAAGTCGCGCTTCGGCAAGGCCTCGCGCATGATGAACGAGCACGCCCCGCTGCTGCGGCGGATCGAACGCGAGTTCGGCGTGCCGGGCGCGATGGTGATCGTGCTCTGGGGTCTGGAGACCGACTTCGGCACCCACACCGGCAAGCACGAGGTGCTGCGCGCCACCGCCACGCTCGGCTTCGACTGCCGCCGCAGCGCGTTCTTCCAGAACGAGCTGATGGAGGCGCTGACGCTGGTGCAGAAGGGCGATCTCACGCCCGCCGACCTGCGCGGCGACTGGGCCGGTGAGCTCGGCCAGGCCCACTTCCTGCCGTCGTCCTACAACAAGTTCGCCATCGACTTCGACGGCAACGGCAAGCGCGACCTGATCCGCAGCGTCCCGGACACGCTCGCCTCGATCGCCAACTACTTCAAGGGCTACGGCTGGAAGGCCGGGCAGCCGTGGGGCGAAGGCACCGAAAACTTCGAGGTGATCCGCAAGTGGAACAAGGCGTTGGTCTACGCCAAGACCGTGGCCGCCTTCGCGGAGCAGCTCGAGGGCCGCAACGCGCGCGCGCAGAGCCCGCGCTAGACGTTTTGGGCGTGATCTCGTCGGAAAACCGGTTCCCACTTTTCCGGATCACGCCCTAACGTCCGCGACACGTCTTGCAAACAAAAGCCCGGCCTTCACGGCCGGGCTTTTCGTTTCGGATCGCGCCGCTGCTCAGGCCCCCGTGCGCCGTCCCGCGCCGAACAGCCGCCCCAGCCGAGCATAGCCCCTTAGCGCATTGCGCTCCATCCAGCCTTCGACGGCTTCGTCGGTGAGCCGCGTGCGCGGCCAGCGGTACAGCAGGCCGTGAACGGACCAGATGATGAGAAAAACGAATACGCCGGCGAACACCACGTCGGTGAAGAAGTGGCCGCCGAACATCATCCGCAGCAGTCCGACGCCGCTCGCGAAGACGAGCGAGGCCGCATAGGCGGCCGGCCGCCAGTGCGGTGGCGCCAGCGCCGCCGGCGCCAGCGTCCAGAACGCACCCGAGGCGTCGCCGGAGACGAACGAACAGTTCTTCCCGCAGCCCCCGCGTGCGTCCCACCAGGGCGTGAACGTTTCGGCTCCGGCGAGCTGCGGCACGTCGATCGGCCGAGACCGGTTCCAGTGCTCCTTGAAGCCGGCGTTGACTACGATGCCGGGGCCGAGCGCCATCGTCGTCAGAAGGAAGATAATGGCGCGGCCGGACACCAGCAGCGGCCGGCGCGGGCGCACGATCTTCAGCAGCAGGGCCAGCAGCGGAACGACGACCATCGCCGTCACCAGCCACATCGCGACCTCGCGCAGCCAGATCAGCTCCGGATTGGCGGTCTGAAGGAAGCGCCCGGTCTTCGGATCGAAGAACAGCGCGGCGAGCTTCAGGTCGAGTTCCGGATACAGGCCGAACAGCAGGCCGGTGACGACGGCAATCGCCAGCGCGATCAGGAGGCCGGTGCGGTTCATGAGCGCTCGTCTAGCCGAGGGCGGACGGTAGGGGAAGGGTCGTCAGGCCGCAGGCGGCCGCGGAACGGGCGGCGCCTGCGGAGCGAACACCGGCTTCCAGAAACCGGCGTTCCAGCCCGCCACCGCCCAATAGGCGAAACCCGCGACGATTCCCGCTCCCAGCACCACCACCGGCGTCTGATAGACGTCGTTCGGCTGCTGCCAGTCGTTGAGCATCAGCCAGCCGACGGCGGCAGAGACCACGCCGTTGCCGACATGGAACAGCCATGAGCGGATCGCGAAGGCCTCGGCAATCAGCACGCCGAGCGTCGCCGGCATCAGCACCGAGACCGCCGCCGCGGTCAGCACCACCACGAAGATCGGCGCGAACAGCAGCACGAACATGACGGCATCGTCGCTGTAAGCCGGATCGGCCGCGACCTGCGCCGCAAAACGACTCCAGTGCGCGAAGATCGCCAGGCTCGACGCCGCCACCAGCGCAGCCAGCCCGCCGAGCGGCACCAGCAGGAAACGCAGCAGGAGGCGGCCGACGATCATGAGGCGCTGGGGTCCCTGAAGGCGAACGACCCGCCGTCGATCGCCTGGATCTTGACGCAGGGATCGGCGCCGGCGCCGCCGCAATAGGTTCCGTGCAGATGAAACCGGATGCGGGCCGGCCGCGTGTCGGTCAGCACATCATGCCGGATCACCTGCCCGCGGAACACCGTCGCATGGCGGCTGTGCGGCTGCGACACCACGATGGCGAGCGGGCACCCGCCGGTCCCGCAAAAGGCCGAGGCGAGCCGCCGGCATTCGACGTGATGGAAATCGAGAATGAAGTCGTGCCGGCCGTCACCGTTGAGGTCGAGCGTGCGGATCGCCTGCTTCTGCAGCCGCAGGCCTGCGCCGCCCGCCTTGGTGCAGGCCTGGCGCATGTCGGACAGCACCGCCTGCGCCTCCTTCGGCAACGGGCGCGCCGAGGGCGCGGCGACTGCGTCCGCCGCCAGCGCGAGCAGCAGCGCCGGAAGCGAGAAGGCCGAAAGAATCCGCATGCTTCGCATCAGTCCGTCATCGCCATCGCGCGCAGCGCCATGCGCTCGCGGGCCGACAGCTTCTCGGTCGCGCTCTTGAGCTGGCCGCAGGCCGCGAGGATGTCGCGGCCGCGCGGCGTGCGCACCGGCGAGGCATAGCCGGCGTTGAACACGACCTCGGAGAACTTCTCGATCTGCTCCCAGTCGGAGCATTCGTATTTCGAGCCCGGCCACGGGTTAAACGGGATCAGGTTGATCTTGGCCGGGATGCCCTTGAGCAGCCGCACCAGCGCCCTGGCGTCGGCGAGCGAGTCGTTGACGCCCTTGAGCATGACGTATTCGAAGGTGATGCGGCGCGCGTTCGACACGCCGGGATAGTTGCGGCAGGCGTCGAGCAGCTGCGCGATCGGATATTTGCGGTTGAGCGGCACCAGCTCGTCGCGCAGGTCGTCGCGCACCGCATGCAGCGAGATCGCCAGCATCGTGCCGA
>CAZZCV010000084.1:0-12399 GCA_964653225.1 uncultured Rhodoplanes sp.
AAGCGCGCGACCACGTCGCCCATCGTGTAGTTGCGGACGTGGCCCATGTGGATGCGCCCCGACGGATAGGGGAACATCTCTAGGACGTAGTATTTCGGGCGCGGATCGTCGTTCGGCGTGGCGAAGATGCCGCGCTCGTCCCAGATCCTCTGCCAGCGGGCCTCGGCCTCGCGGGCGTTGTAGCGGTCGGATTTCTTCGATTCGGCGGTCATTTGCGGGCTGTTGTAGAGCCGGCCGCCGGGATGGGGAAGGGGGTCTCGTCCCAGTAGCGGAGCCGTGCCCGCGGTGGCATCCTGCCGGCCCTTTCCGCCATCAGCCCCCGCGACCCGCACCGGACCCTCCCATGCAGCACACCACCCTCGGCCGCACCGGCCTGCGCGTCAGCGTCGCCGGCCTCGGCACCGGCGGATTCAGCCGGCTCGGCCTGAAAACCGGGAAATCCGAGGAGGAGGCCGCGCGGCTGATCCACGAGGCCGTGGACCTGGGCGTCAATTTCATCGACACCGCACCCTCCTACGGCACCGAGGGCGTGGTGGGCCGGGCCCTGAAGACCATTCCGCGCGACCGGGTCGTGGTCGCCACCAAGTGCTTCGTCCACCGCGACGGCCAGTGGTGGACGCCGGAGCGGGTGGTCGGCAGCATCGACAACTCGCTGCGGCTGCTCGGCACCGATCATATCGACGTGTTCAACCTGCATGGCGTCGAGGCGCACGAGTACGATCACGTCATCGACGTGATCGTGCCGGCGCTGCTGGAGCAGAAGCGAAAGGGCAAGATCCGGCACATCGGCATCACCGAGAACCCGATCCACGATTTCACCAACGCGATGCTCGGGCGGGGCCTGCACGATCCGGTGTGGGAGGTGGTCATGGTGGGCTTCCACATGATGCACCAGGGCGCGCGCGCCAACGTGTTTCCGCTCACGCGGGAGAAGGGCGTCGGCACGCTGCTGATGTTCGCGGTGCGCAGCCTGTTCGCCGATCCACCGCGCATCGTGCGGGAAATCCGCGCGCTCGCGGACAAGGGTCTCATCGATTCCGCGCTGGCGCGGTCGGAGGACCCGCTCGGTTTCCTGGTTCACGAAGGCGGCGCGTCGAGCGTGATCGAGGCAGCCTACCGCTTTGTGCGCCATGAGCCCGGCGTCGACGTCGTGCTGTTCGGCACCGGCGACGCGGCGCATCTGCGGTCCAATATCGCATCGATCCTCAAGCCGCCGCTGCCGGAGGCGGACCGGAACAGGCTCATCGCGCTGTTCGGGCATCTGGCGAGCGGCGTCGGCCTCGACGGACACAATCTGAGCGGCCCCACGCCGTAGGCTTCGCCGGGCGGCGGCCCGCTCGCGTTTTTACGTTAACGCCGGAAACGTGTTTGGCGGCCCCGCCGCTGCCTGTATCCCTTTCCCTGCGGCTGGGAAGGGGTTGGGCGAATGTCGGGGATTCCGCGGCTTCTGAACCTGCTGGTCGCACTGCCGCTGCTTGCGGTCGTTTCCGTTTCCGCTTTGGCATCCGACTGGGACACCTGCGCGAAGGGCGAGGGCGAGGCCGCCATCGCCGCCTGCACGCGCGCGATCCAGTCCAGGACCTACAGCGGCCGCGTGCTGGCGCTCGCCTATTCGAACCGCGGCGTGGAGTGGAAGTCCCGAGGCGACATCAAACGCGCGCTGGCCGACTACGACGAGGCGATCAAGCACGACCCGCAGCAGCCGGCGGCCTACAACAACCGCGGCATCGCCCATGCCGCGGCCGGCACGCACGAGAAGGCGATCGCCGACTACGACGAGGCGATCCGGCTGAATCCGAACTATGCCGCCGCCCTCGCCAACCGCGGCCTGGCCTATTTCGGCAACGGCCAGCAGCAGCGCGCGCTGGCCGATTTCGACGCCGCCATCAAGCTCGAGCCCGGCGCCATCCGCCTCAACAACCGCGGCAACGCCTACGCCGCGCGCGGACAGCACGACCGCGCGATCCAGGATTTCGACGCCGCCGTCGAACTCGATCCGAAATATCCGATTGCCTTCTACAATCGCGGCAACGCCTATTTCGCCAAGCAGGATTACGACCGCGCGATCCGCAACTACGACCAGGCGCTCGCCCTGCACGCCGGCTACCAGGACGCGCTGGTGAATCGCGGCGTCGCCTACGAGAAGAAGGGCGAGTACGACCGCGCGGTCGCCGACTACGACGCGGCGCTCAAGATCGATCCGAAGGACGCGGTGGCTTTCAACAACCGCGGCAACGCCATGCTCCGGAAGGGCGAGCACGAGCGCGCCATCGCCGACTACAGCCAGGCGATCCGGCTCGATGCGAAATACACCGGCGCCTTCTTCAGCCGCGCCATCGCCTACGAAAGCCTGCGCCGGCACGACAAGGCGATCGCCGACTACGGCATGGTCACGCGCCTTCAGCCGGACAACGCGGTGGCGTGGAACAGCCGCTGCTGGGCGCGCGCTCTGGGAGGCCATCTGCAGGCGGCGCTGCCGGACTGCAACGAGGCGCTGCGGCTGCGGCCGGACTACATCAACGCGCTCGACAGCCGCGGTTTCGTGCATCTGCGCGCCGGCAAGCTCGACGCTGCGATCGCGGACTACGACGCCGCGCTGGAGCGCGAGCCCAACAAGGTCGCTTCGCTTTACGGCCGCGGCATGGCGAAGCGCCGCAAGGGTGATTTCGCGGGCGGCAACGCCGACATCGCGGCGGCGCGCGCGCTGCGGCCGGACGTGACTGCGGAGTTCGCGCGATACGGTCTGTCTGCGCCGCTGTCCGACCGTGCGCTCCCCGGCGCGGAACCGATGGCGCGGCAGGTGCAGACCCGGCCCGTCGCCCCGCCGGCGCGGCTGCGCGCGCCGGAACGTTCCTCCGCTGCGGACCGTTACCGTCCGGGGGGGTAACGGAGGTTTCGATGGTTGAGAAGAGTGAGATCAAGGAGCACATGGAGGTGCTGGGTTCCGATGGCGAGCGTCTGGGAACCGTCGATCATCTCGAAGGTGCGGACCAGATCAAGCTGACGAAGAACGATCCCAAGGCCGGCGGCCAGCATCACTTCATTCCGGTCGATTGGGTGGCGCGCGTCGACCGGCACGTTCACCTGAGCAAGACCTGCCAGGACGCGATGAAGCAGTGGAAGAGCGCGGCCTGAACCGGAATGCGGGCGCAGCGATGGCGTCCGGCAAGGAAGGCCCGGCCCGCGCCGGGCCTTTCCTTTTCAGGTGCTCGCGGGCGAGGAGCGGGCGGAGGACTTAGCTGGCCACGGCGAGCGCGATCGCGGCGTGCCCGACGACGGTGTCGCGGCCGCGATCCTTGGCGGCGTAAAGGCCCATGTCGGCGGCGGCGATCAGCGCGTCCGGCGTCTCGCCTGCCGAAGGCACGAGCGAAGCTGCGCCGATGCTGAGGGTGACGCGGCCGCTCGGCGCGGGCGCGGGAATCTGAAGCGCCTCGACCGCCCGGCGCAGCCGCTCCGCCACCGCGAGAGCGTGCGCCTCGTCGCCGCCGGGCAGCAGCAGGGCGAACTCGTCGCCGCCGTAGCGCGCCGCGAAATCGCCCTTGCCGGTGGCGACCGAGGCCAGCGCCTCGCCCACCTGACGCAGGCAATTGTCGCCTTCAAGGTGCCCCCGGCCGTCGTTGAACGACTTGAAGTGATCGACGTCGAACAGCAGAAGGCCGAGCGGCTGCCGCTGCGCCAGGGCGTTTTCCCATTCCAGTCCGATCCGCGCGTCGAACGCGCGGCGGTTGGCGAGAGCGCAGAGGCCGTCGATCGAGGCCAGCTCCTCGAAATGCCGGTTGGCCGCACGCAGCTCGCGGTCGCGTTGCGCCAGCCGTTTGGTCATCTCGTCGAAGGCTTCCGCCAGCGGGGCGAACTCCGCCACCCATCCGTCGCGCGAAATCCGCGCGTCCAGCTCGCCGCGGCCGACCCGCGTCACGGTCCGCGCCAGCGCCCGGATCGGATCGACGATCAGCCGCTCGCCGCCGAACCAGGCCGCGACCAGCGCCAGCAGGGCGAACAGGCCCAGTTCCAGATAGGCCTGGCCGATCTCCTGATCGATGCTGCTGAGCATCGCCCGCTCGTCCAGTCCCACGACGAGGCGCGATTCGGTGAAGGGAACGCGCACATAGGCGACGATGCGGCGGACGCCGTCGAGGCCGTCGGAAAAGGTCACGCCTTCGTCGTGAGCGAGCATGGCCGAAACCGCAGGATTCCCGGCGATGCTCCGGCCGACGACCTCGGGCGCTGCGGGATGCCGGGCGATCAGCCGGCCGCGGCCGTCGATCAACGCAACGGATGCACCGTCCCGCCGGCCGACCGCGCCGGTGAGGCGCTCCACCCACTCGAGGCCCAGCGATGCGACCAGGATGCCCTGAATCGAACCGTCCGCCGCAAGCAGGGGCTGCGTCGCCATGATAGTCGGTTGGTTGCGGAGGCGTCCGATCAGGTAGTCGCTCAGGGCGAACGACCGGGATGCGACCGTCTTGCGGAAATAGGCGCGGTCGGAGATGTCGATATCGCGCAGGCGCGGCAGCGAGGAGCACACGATCCGTCCGTCCGCGAGGGTGAGGTGCAGACTGCGCAGCCAGGGCACGCCGGAGGCGGCCTCTGACAGCGGCTGGCAGTGTCCGGCGAGGCCCTGGGTGGTCATGTCGCTGCGGACCATGACCTGAAGCACGGCCCGCGCGCTCTTGATGGTCTCGGCGTGGCTTTCCGCGCCCCGGCGCGCCAGCTCCATCGCCTCGGCCTGCGCCGCGCGAATGCGCTCGGCGCGCTGCGCCTCCAGGCTCTGCACCCGGCCCAGCAGCAGCGGCACCACGGCGATCAGCGCAAGCAGGATGAGCCGAGCGCGAATGCTCAGAATCGGCTTGTGCTTCCGCTCTGCCTGAGAGGAATTCGCGTCGGTCACTGAAGTCTCCACCCGCGGCGCGGACGCTAGACGCGACAGGTGAAGGCGAGTTTTGCCGGACGAATAAAATTTGAATTATCCGCACCGCATGCCAATTTGGCGGGCATGAATCCTGTGGACGACGAGACGCAATTCGAAACCGGGCTCGCCGCGGTGCAACGGCAGATCGCGCGGGCGTGCCGGGAGGCCGGCCGCGATCCTGCCGGCGTGACCTTGGTGGCGGTGTCCAAGACCTTCGGCGCGGAGGCGATCGAGCCGGTGATCGCGGCGGGACAGCGCGTGTTCGGCGAGAATCGCGTGCAGGAGGCGAAGGCGAAGTGGCCGGCACTTCAGGCCCGCCACGCGGGCCTCTCGCTGCACATGATCGGGCCGTTGCAATCCAACAAGGCGAAGGAAGCGGTGGCGCTGTTCGACGCGATCCATTCGGTGGACCGGACGAGTCTGTGCGAGGCGCTGTCGAAGGAGATCGCGAAGCAGGGCCGGAGCCCGCTGCTGTTCGTCGAGATCAACACCGGCGCGGAGCCGCAGAAGGCCGGCGTGCTGCCGCAGGACGCGGACGGCTTTCTGGCGCGCTGCCGTGAAGCTTATGGCCTGACCGTCGGCGGGCTGATGTGCATCCCGCCGGCGGGCGAGGCGCCCGCGCCGCATTTCGCGCTGACCGCGAAGATCGCGGCGCGCAACGGGCTCGGGCTGCTGTCGATGGGCATGAGCGGCGATTTCGAATCCGCCATCGCCATGGGAGCCACCCACGTGCGGGTGGGCTCCGCGATCTTCGGAGCGCGATAGGGCCTTGGGTTCTGTCGCGTTTTCTTCCCGCGAGCCGATTCCCGCTTCGCGTGAAAGCGCTGCGGTTCAGCGCCAGCGCGTCGGCTGCGGCTGAGGCGGCTGCGCGGGCTCCGCGGACAGCGGCCGGCGCAGGAGGCTCGGCCGCTGCGGCTCGTAGCCCGGCGCGAGCGGTGGCGCGGCCGCCGGCTGGAACGCGGGAGGGTCCTCGCGGAACGGCGGCGCGCTCCAGTCGGCGCCATCGTCCTCGAATGTGTTGCGATGGCTCATCGTCGCCGCGCGCCAGCGCTCGATCACCGAGGCCACGAGATCGCGGTCCGCGGTCGCACCGACGCTGGACTGGGTGTTGCCGCCCGCCTCGCTGTGCGGGCGCAGCGACGCCGGCAGCTCCTTGAACCGCATGCGGGTCGGCAGCGGGACGCCGGCGCCGAAGGCGAACACCTCGGCGGTGCCGAGCGAGGGGATGAAGCTGAGCAGGTTCGCCGCCGCGTCCGACACGGCGGAGCGGATCAGCGCCTGGTCACGGTCGTTGGACAGCCGCATCACGAACAGCGTCGAGCACTGCGAGATGATGTTGGGATCGATCTCGGCCGGGCGCTGCGTGACGAGCCCGAGGAACACGCCGTACTTGCGGCCCTCCTTGGCGATGCGCGACAGCGCGCGCCGGGTCGGGCCGAAGCCGATGTTCTTGTCCGCGGGCGCATAGCGATGCGCCTCTTCGCACACGAAGAGCATCGGCATCGCGCCGTCGCTCCACAGGCCGAAGTCGAAGGCCATGCGCGAGACCACCGAGACCACTGAATCCACCACTTCGGCGGGGAAGCCGGCGAGCTGCATGATGGTCATCGGCTTGCCGTTCGGCGGCAGGCGGAACAGGCCGCTGACCACCTCGGCCATCGTGTCGCCGCCGACCGTCGCGTTCTCGAACATGAAGCCGTAGCGCGGGTGGTTGCGGAAGGTCTGAATGCGCTGGATCAGCTTGTGGTAGATCATCCGCGACGAGCGGTTCTCGAGCTTGCCCATGCGCTCGTCGATCAGCGTGATGAGATCTTCGATGCGGTAGGGGACGGGCGTGTCGGGCGAGAAGCCGGTGCTCTTCGGGTCCTTCTTCTTGGCGAGCGCGGACTGGCTGGTGTTGCGGTACTGGCCGTAGGCCGCCTTGGCGAGCGGGATGACCTCGGCGAGAATCTCGATCTCCTCGTCCACGCCCGGGCGGCCGCCGAAGAAGGCGTCGATCGTCTCCTCGAAGTTGAACAGCCAGAACGGCAGACGCAGGTTGCGCGGCGTGAGCACCTGCGCCCGGTCGCCGAAGCAGCGGGCGTATTCGTTGTGCGGGTCGATCAGGAAGATGCGCAGGTTCGGCCGCGCTTCGAGGATGCGCTGCAGGATGATCGCGACGCCGCTCGACTTGCCGACGCCGGTGGTGCCCAGCACGGCGAAGTGCTTGCCGACCAGGCTGTCGATGCTGATGTGCGCGCCGATGGAGGGATCCTGCTGGAGGTGGCCGATCTCGGTCTGCGCGGTGCTGTTGCCGACATAGATCAGGCGCAGGTCGCGGTCGCTCATCAGCGAGGCCGGCTCGCCGATCACGGGATATTCGGTGACTCCGCGCTGGAACTGGGGAAGGCCGTTCGCCCCCGGCTTGATCTCGCCCATCAGGTCGATGCGCGCGGTGGAGCGGTAGGCCGGATTGGCGCCGTTGCTCTCGCTGATCTCGGTGATCATGCCGATGATGGTGGTGGCGCCGCTGAGCACGCCGAGAAACTTGCCCACGGTGGCGCGCGAGCCGTCGGCGAGGCCGGCGGTCGTCGACAGCCCGATCGTGACTTGCGCGCCGCCGACGGCGATCACCTTGCCGATCGGCAGCCGGCCGGCGGCCGGCTGAGGGTCGCGGATATAGCCCGTATTCATGCTCGGTCCCGTCGATGGCCCACATCACGTGCGGGAGCGGACCGCAGAGTAGGGAGGCACGGTGCCCATCGGGTTAATGCGGGCGCATCAGAACTCGCGCGCCGCGCCGCCGGCAAAACAGGGTGAATGGTCGGTTGCGGGCCGGAAACCGCTTACCGGATCGCGATTTTCGTGCGCGGCCCGAGGCGGGAAAGCAGCAGCCGCAGCGACCGGGGATGCAGCGCTACGCAACCCGCCGTTGGAAGGAATCCCGGCCGCGCGGCGTGGATGAAGACCGCGCTGCCGCGGCCGGCGACCCGTGGCCGGGTGTTGTGGTCCAGCTCGACGATCAGGTCGTAGAGTCCGTCATCGCGCCACAGCCGGTCGCCGGCCTCGCCGGGTCTGCGCCGGAACGGCCGGTTATAGAGCCGGCTCGCCGGGTCCTCGCACCAGGCCACGTCGGCCGTGATCCGGATCGCGGGCAGGGCGGTCCGCGGCCGTGTCCCGCGGTCGGCCCGCCACCACAGCCGCCGCAGCCGGAAGGTGCCGCGCGGCGTGCCGCCGTCGCCTTCACGCTTGTTTGCCTTGATGCCGCCCCGGCCGAGCGCCACGGGGAAGGTCAGCGGGCCGGCCATGAGCCATCCCCGCGTCCGGCGGCCCGGCAATGCACGCACCGATATCATTTTTAATGAGACATTTCCCATCGGTTGCAATCCGCTTGCTCTTTCGGCCCCGAATGCTCTACTGCGCGCCATCCGCCGGATGTAACCGGTGCACGGCCCCGGACCCATGCCCAATACCCGAAAAATCCTGATCGTCGACGACGATACCGAGCTGCGCACGGCGCTCGTGGAGCAGCTCGCGCTGCACGACGAGTTCGAGGCGGTCGCCGCAGACACCGGCGCCAAAGGGATGCAGGAGGCCAGGGCCGGCCAGATCGACCTCGTCATCATGGACGTCGGCCTGCCGGACGTCGACGGCCGCGAGGCGGTCCGCATCCTGCGCAAGGGCGGGTTCAAGGCCCCGATCATCATGCTGACCGGGCACGACACCGATTCCGACACCATCCTGGGGCTGGAATCGGGCGCCAACGATTACGTGACCAAGCCGTTCCGCTTCGCGGTGCTGCTGGCGCGCATCCGCGCCCAGCTTCGCCAGCACGAGGCCAGCGAGGACGCGGTGTTCACCATCGGGCCCTACACGTTCCGGCCCAGCGCCAAGCTCCTGCTCGGCGCCAAGGGCAGCAAGGTCCGCCTGACCGAGAAGGAGACCGCGATCCTGCGCTATCTCTACCGCGCCGGCCAGCGGCCGGTGTCGCGCGAGACACTGCTGCAGGAGGTCTGGGGCTACAATTCCGGCGTGACCACGCACACGCTCGAAACCCATGTCTACCGGCTGCGCCAGAAGGTGGAGAAGGACGCCGCAAGCCCGGCGATCCTGGTCACGGATGCCGGCGGCTACAAGCTGGTTCCGTGAACCATGCTGACGCATGATTGCGGACGAAACGATTCGGGTCCGGGGCCGGCGGCTGTCCAGTGAGCATCGAGGACGACATCGTCTTTCTTGAGAAGGTGCCGACGCTGCGGTTGCTCGGCCGCACCGCGCTGCGCATTCTCGCGATCGGCGCGGACAGCCGCTACGTCCATCAGGGCGAGCAGCTGTTCGCCGCGGGGGAGCCGGCGGATTGCGCTTATGTGGTGCAGGAAGGCTCGCTCGATCTCAGGGCGGAAGCCGTGGGAGGCGTCCGGGAGCTGGTTGCGCTGCCCGGCACGCTGCTCGGCGAGCTGGCGCTGCTCACCGCGACCCGACGCCCGGCCACGGCGACCGCGCGCGAGCCCTCCACCGTGCTCCGGATTCCCCGCAGCCTGTTCCTGAAGATGCTCGAAGGCTATCCCGAAGCCGCGGTGAAGCTGCAGGAACAGCTTTCGATGCGGGCCCGCGAATCGCTGGGCGAGATCGTCAACGTGCGCGCAATGCTGGACGCGAGCGACGCGCCGGGATGACCGCCTCCTAAACCTCCAGCGTGGCCGTCACCGGCACGTGGTCGCTCGGCCGCTCCCAGCCGCGCGCCTCGCGCGCGATCTTGATCGACGCCAGCCGGTCGCCGAGAGCGGGGGTCACCCAGACGTGGTCGAGCCGGCGGCCCTTGTCGGCCGTGTTCCAGTCCGGCGAGCGGTAGCTCCACCACGTGTAGACCTTCTCCGGCTCCTTCACGAAGGTCCGGGTCACGTCGATCCACTCGCCGGCCTTCTGCGCCGTGGTCAGCTTCTCGCATTCGATCGGCGTGTGCGAGACGACCTTCAGGAGCGCCTTGTGATTCCACACGTCGCACTCCAGCGGCGCGACGTTGAGGTCGCCGACCAGGATCGAGCGTTCGCCCTTCCGCGGCCTTGCATGCTGACAGGCCGTGAGTTCGTCGAGGAAAGCGAGCTTGTGCGCGAACTTGGGATTGATCGCGGGGTCCGGCTCGTCGCCGCCGGCGGGGATGTAATAATTATGGATGTTGAGCGGATCGCGCAGGCCGGCCTGCTCGCCCAGCACCACGCCGACGTGGCGCGCGTCGAGCTTGCCGCAATAGCCTTTGGCAGTCTTGGACTCGAATGGCAGCCGCGAGATCACCGCGACGCCATGGTAGCCCTTCTGGCCGTTGATCGCGACGTGCTCGTAGCCGAGCCGTTTGAAGCGCTTCAGCGGGAACGCATCCTCGGGGCACTTGATCTCCTGCAGGCAGAGCACGTCCGGGCGCACGGACTTGATCAGCTTGGCCACGAGGTCGATGCGCAGCCGCACCGAGTTGATGTTCCAGGTCGTGATCTTGAGCTGCATGCTCCCTAGATAGTCGTTTCGTCCGGGCGGGCAAAGCGGACGGGAGGGGCAATCCACCGCGCCGCCGGTGCTTATTCCCGCGCCAGATCGCCGAGCAGGCTCGCCGCCACCGTGAGCTTCGACAGCGTGAGCCCCGAGCCCGCGATCTGCTGCACGGCCGCACGCACGCGCTCGACCTCCGCCTTGCGGGGCGCGACCCAGGCCCGCACTGCATCCTCGCCCGACGCGCCGTCGGCCACCATCGCGGCGGCGAGCCGCCGCAGCGCCTCACCGATGGTGTCGAGCGCGCGGTCGAAGGCCAGTCGGTCGAAGTAGTCCGACACCGGGATGCCGCGGGCGCCCGCGACCACGCGGTCGAGCCGGAAATAGGCCGCCGCCGCGAAATACGTCGCCGCCACCGCGGGCAGCGGCCGGCCGGCGCGGCCGGCGACCAGCACCAGGTCGGGCGCGGTCGCCAGCGGGCGCAGGTCGGCGATGCGCCGCGCCAGCGCATCCGGCACGCCGGACACGCGCAGCGCCTCGAAGCGTTCGGCACGCAGCGCGGCGAGATCGGCCGGCAGCACCGTGTCGAGCGAGGCGGCCAGCGCCGCGATGCCCTCCCGGTGATGCTCCACCACGCCCGCCAGCCCTTGCGACAGGTCGGCGTTGCGCAGGAACCAGACCAGCCGGTCGAGCAGTAGGTCCTGCACCGCGGCGTAGAGATCGAGCTGCACCTTGCCCGGCACCTTGCCGTCGAGCGCGTTGATCTCGTCGTTGAGCGCCGGCATGTCGTAGGCGTTGCGCACCGCGGTGAAGGCCGCGGCAATGGCGGAAGCGGACGCGCCGGTCTGGTCCGCGATCCGCACCACCAGCGACGGCCCGCCGCGGTTGATCATCGAGTTCGCAAGCTGCGTGGCGATGATCTCGCGGCGCAGCCTGTGGTTCTCCAGCGCCTCGGGGAAGCGCTGCGCCAGCGCTCCGGGGAAGTAACGGTAAAGCTCGCGGCCGAGATAGGGATCGTCCGGCACCGGCGAATCCAGAAGCTCCGCGTAGAGCGAGAGCTTGGCATAGGCCAGCAGCACCGCGATCTCCGGCCGCGTCAGGGCCTTGCCGCGCTTGGCACGCTCTGCGATCTCCGCGTCGTCGGGAAGGAACTCGACCGTGCGGTCCAGCTCGCCGCGCTGTTCGAGCATCTGCATCAGCCGCTGCTGGAAGCCGAGGTCTTCCGGCCCGCGCCGTTCGGCGAGCGAGAGCGCCAGCGTCTGCAGATAATTGTTGCGCAGCACGAGCGAGGCCACCTCGTCGGTCATGCCGGCGAGCAGCGCGTTGCGATCCGCAAGCGCCAGCTGGCCATCGGCCATCGGCAGGCTGCATGCGATCTTGATATTGACCTCGACGTCGGAGGTGTTGACGCCGGCCGAGTTGTCGATGGCGTCGGTGTTGAGCTTCACGCCGGCCATCGACGCCTCGACGCGGCCGCGTTGGGTCATGCCGAGATTGGCGCCCTCGCCCACCACCTTCACCCGCAGGTCCTTCCCCGAAATGCGGATCGGATCGTTGGCGCGGTCGCCCACGGCCTCGTCGGACTCGGCCGCGGCGCGGACATAGGTGCCGATGCCGCCGAAGAACAGCAGGTCCGCCGGAGCTTTGAGGATGGCGCGCATCACCTCCTGCGGCGTGGCCCTGGCCTGGGTGAAGCCGAGCGCGGCCTGCGCTTCGGGCGAGAGCGCGAGTTCCTTGGCGGAGCGCGGGAACACGCCGCCGCCCCTCGAGATCATCGCCTTGTCGTAGTCCTGCCAGCTCGAGCGCGGCAGCGCGAACAGCCGCGCCCGCTCCTCGAAGCTCCGCGCCGGATCGGGGTCGGGATCGATGAAGATGTCGCGGTGGTCGAATGCCGCGATCAGCTTCGTGGTGCGCTCGCGCAGCATGCCGTTGCCGAACACGTCGCCCGACATGTCGCCGACCCCGACCGCCGTGAACGGCGTCACGGCGATGTCGGTGTCCCGCTCGCGGAAATGGCGCTTCACGGCCTC
>CAZZCV010000085.1:0-12252 GCA_964653225.1 uncultured Rhodoplanes sp.
GCGCCGACATCATCTACAAGAACTACTACCACCTCGGCATCGCGGTCGGCACCGAGCGCGGGCTGGTGGTGCCGGTGGTGCGCGACTGCGATCACAAGTCGCTGTCGCAGATCGAGAAGGAGATCGCCGGCTTCGGCAAGCGCGCCCGCGATGGCTCGCTCAAGATCGAGGAGATGCAGGGCGGCACATTCACCATCACCAACGGCGGCGTCTACGGCTCGCTGATGTCCACGCCGATCCTGAACGCGCCGCAGTCCGGCATCCTCGGCATGCACAAGATCCAGGAGCGGCCGGTCGTGGTCGGCGGCAAGATCGAGGTGCGGCCGATGATGTATCTGGCGCTGTCCTACGATCACCGCATCGTCGACGGCCGCGAGGCCGTGACCTTCCTGGTGCGGGTGAAGGAGTGCCTGGAGGACCCGGCGCGTCTGGTTCTGGATTTGTGAGGCTCGTCATTGCCGGGCCGCCGCGAAGCGGCGTGACCCGGCAATCCATCGTTTGAAGGATGGATGCCCGGGTCAGGCCCCGGCATGACCGTGGAGAAGGCATCATTTCATGTCCTACGATCTTATCGTCATCGGAACCGGCCCGGGCGGCTACGTCTGCGCGGTGCGCGCGGCCCAGCTCGGCATGAAGGTGGCCGTGGTCGAGAAGCGCGCCACGCTGGGCGGCACCTGCCTCAACGTCGGCTGCATCCCGTCGAAGGCGCTGCTGCATGCCTCGCATCTGTTCGAGGAGGCCGGGCATAAGTTCGCCAAGCTCGGCATCGGCGTGGGCACGCCCAAGCTCGATCTCGCCGCGATGATGAAGTTCAAGGACGAGGGCGTCGACGGCAACGTCAAGGGCGTCGAGTTCCTGATGAAGAAGAACAAGATCGACGTCGTGCACGGCGTCGGCCGCATCGTCTCGGCGGGCAAGGTCGAGGTGAAGGCCGCCGACGGCAAGGCCCGGATGCTGGAAACGAAGAACATCGTCATCGCCACCGGCTCGGACGTTGCGAAGCTTCGCGGCGTCGAGACCGACGGCAAGCGCGTCATCACCTCGGACGAGGCCATCGCGCTCGGCAAGGTGCCGGGCCGGCTGCTGGTGGTCGGCGCGGGCGTGATCGGGCTGGAGCTCGGATCGGTGTGGCGGAGGCTCGGCTCGCAGGTCACGGTGGTCGAGTTTCTCGACCGTATCCTGCCGGGACTCGACAACGAGGTCGGCCGGCAGTCGCAGCGCATCCTCGAGAAGCAGGGCATGGCGTTCAGGCTCGGCGCCAAGGTCACGGGCGTGGATTCGTCCGGCAAGGTGCTCAAGGTGTCCATCGAACCCGCCAAGGGAGGCGCGGCCGAGACCGTAGAGGCCGACGTGGTGCTCGTGGCCATCGGCCGCGTGCCCTACACCGAGGGGCTGGGGCTGCAGGAGGCCGGCGTCGCGCTCGACGAGCGCGGCCGCGTCAAGACCGACGCACACCTTTCGACCAGCGTGAAGGGCATCTACGCCATCGGCGACGCCATCGCGGGGCCGATGCTGGCGCACAAGGCCGAGGACGAGGGCGTCGCCGTGGCGGAGATGATCGCCGGCAAGGCCGGTCATGTGAATTACGACGTGATCCCGAACGTGGTCTACACGTCTCCGGAGATCGCAGCGGTTGGCAAGACCGAGGAGGAGCTGAAGTCCGCGGGGACGGCCTATAACGTCGGCAAGTTCCCGTTCACCGCCAACGGCCGCGCCAAGGCGAACGGCACCACGGACGGCTTCGTGAAGATCCTGGCGGATGCGAAGACCGACCGCGTGCTGGGCGTGCACATCGTCGGCGCCGAGGCCGGCACCATGATCGCCGAGGCCGCGGTGGCGATGGAGTTCGGCGGCTCGGCCGAGGACCTCGCGCGCACCTGCCACGCCCATCCGACGCTCAACGAGGCGGTGAAGGAAGCCGCGCTCGCCGTGGACAAGCGCGCCATCCACATGTGACGGCGGCCGCCGTCAGAACAGATGCACGGCGTTCGGCGCGAACAGGCCGATCGCCATCACGCCGATTCCGAGCAGACCGAGCCCCGCGGCGAGATAGCTGAGCACCACCATCCCGGTGATGACTGTGGCCGACGCCAGCACGATGCCGATCTGGAACGCGGCCGACGCCACCTCGTAGTGGTGATGCCTGGCCAGCGAGATGTCGCGCTTCTTCTCAGCCGCGAGCGCGCGGGCCATGAGCTGCTTGCGGCCCTCCGGCGGCTCGGCCTCGTCGTCGTAGCGCGCGGCGGTCTTCAGCCAGCCGTCGATCTGTCTCGCCAGCGCGGCCCTGCTGGCCTCGTCGGGCGCGGCCTGCATGTCGATCCGCCGGCTGTCGGCGGCGGTGCGCAGCGTGGTGATGCGGATGGTCTTGGCCTGGAAGAAAGCCCACAGGTTGGACGCCTCGACGTTGTGGCTGATGGCGTCGGTCTGCGCGCTCTTGCCGAGCGTTTCGGAGAACGCCAGGAACAGCGCGATCACTGCGATCAGCAGCGCCACCCGCTTGTTGCGCGATGTTTCTCCGCCGGCGTTCGCGCCGTGTCCGCCGCCTTTGCCGTGGCCCTCGTCGTGCTGGATGGTGTGCTCGACCTCGTGCTGGACCGCATGGACGCCGTGGCTCATGAATCGCCCCCTGGAGAACCGGCCGGGACGATGAGCCTGCGACATTCTGTCCGCAAGACGGTGCGCGGGTTTCGCAACGACTTAATTTTCCGGCTCGCCGGGAGTCCGCCGGTTACGCCCGCGGGTGCGCGCTCAGGTAGACCTCCAGCAGCCGCTCGGTGTCGACCGCGGTGTAGATCTGCGTGGTCGAGAGCGAGGCGTGGCCGAGCAGCTCCTGGATCGCGCGCAGGTCGCCGCCGCGCGCCAGCAGGTGCGTGGCGAACGAGTGTCGCAGAGCGTGCGGCGTGGCCGAGTCCGGCAGGCCGAGCGCGCCGCGCAGCCGTTCCATCGCGAGCTGCACGATGCGCGGCGACAGGGGGCCGCCCTTGGCGCCCACGAACAGCGGACCGTCGGCGGGCAGGTCGTAGGGGCAGATCGCGACATAATCCCCGACGAGCTGCATCACCTGCGGCAGCACCGGCACCATGCGCTGCTTGTTGCCCTTGCCCGTCACGATGATGGCCTCGAGATGTCCCCGGCCCGCGTCCGGTCCGGGCATGTCGCCGCGTCTGAGGCCCAGAGCCTCGGCGATGCGCAGCCCCGAGCCGTAGAGCAGCGCCAGCACGGCAGCGTCCCGCGCCAGGATCCACGGCTCTCGGTCCTCGCCGGCCCGCAGGTCCGCGTCGGCGATCCGTCTGGCCGTGGCGATGGCGAGCGGCTTGGGCAGGGTCCTGGGCAGCTTGGGCGCACGCACGGCGGCGAGCGCGCCGACCTTGCCCTTGCCGTCGCGCTCGAGGAAGCGCGCGAACGAGCGCGTGCCGGCGAGCGCGCGCATCAGCGACCGGCTGCCGATCCCTTGCGCGCGTCGGGCGGCCATGAAGGCGCGCACGTCCTGCGGTTCGAGCTTCGCGAGCCGCGCCAGCGACGGCGCGCCGCCCAGATGCTCCGCCAGGAAGCCGAGGAACTGGCGCACGTCGCGCGCATAGGCTTCCAGGGTCTTGGCCGACATGCGGCGCTCGGAGCCGAGGTGGCCGAGCCAGCGCGCCACCTCGGCGGCGACGCCGGGGTCGATGGCAATCGTTTCAAGGTCGGCGGCGGCCGGCATGGTGCGCTATCATCTATGGCCCTGCTTGACCCTTCCTTAACCGGCCGGAATCGGCCAGACCGTCGCCCATGCCGCCCCGCGTCGTCGAAGTCCTGGTTCCGGTCGCGCTCGACCAGACCTACTCCTACCGGGTGCCGGACGGCATGGCCGTCGAGCCGGGCGACGTGGTGAGCGTGCCGCTCGGCGCGCGCGCCGTGACCGGCGTGGTCTGGGCGGAGAATCCCGCGCCGAACCCGCGCATCCACAACCGGATGAAGGACATCGACGAGCGGCTCGACGTCCCGCCGCTGAAGCCGGAGCTGCGCCGGTTCGTGGACTGGATGTCGGACTACACGCTGTCGCCGCGCGGCATGGCGCTGCGGATGTGTTTGCGCATGGGCGATCTCGGTCCCGCGCGCGAGCGGGTCGGCGTGCGGCTTGCGGGCCCGGAACCCGAGCGCATGACGGCGGCGCGGGCGCGCGTGATCCGCCTGCTCGGCGACGGCATGGTGCGGCCCAGGGGCGAGGCCGCGCGCGAGGCCGGCGTCTCGCCGGGCGTGGTCAACGGGCTGATCGACGAGGGCACGCTGGAGACCGTGACGATGCCGCCGGAGCCGGTGGCCGAGCCGCCCGATCCGGATTTCATCGCGCCGGATTTCACCGACGCGCAGCGCGCCGCGGCGGACACCCTGCGCGACATGGTGTGCGCGCGCGAATTCGCGGTGTCGCTGATCGACGGCGTCACCGGGTCGGGCAAGACCGAGGTCTATTTCGAGGGCGTCGCGGAGGCGGTGCGGCTCGGCCGGCAGGTGCTGATCCTGATGCCGGAGATCGCACTGACCGCCCGCTTCCTCGACCGCTTCGCGCAGCGCTTCGGCGTTCGTCCGCTGGAGTGGCATTCGCAGATCACGCCGCGCCAGCGCGCGCGTGCCTGGAGCGCCGTGGCCGCCGGCGAGGCGCCGGTGGTGGTCGGCGCGCGCTCGGCGCTGTTCCTGCCCTATCGCGATCTCGGGCTGGTCATCATCGACGAGGAGCACGATCCCGCCTACAAGCAGGACGATGGCGTGCGCTACCACGCCCGCGACATGGCGGTGGTGCGCGCGCGCGAGGAGAGGATCCCGATCGTTCTGGCTTCCGCGACACCCTCGGTGGAATCCGAGGTCAACGCGCGCCGCGGCCGCTACACCCGGCTGCACCTGCCCGAGCGGTTCGGCGGCCAGCACCTTCCCTCGGTGGAGGCCATCGACCTGCGTCGCGAGGGTCCGCCACGCGGCCGCTTCATCGCGCCGCGGCTGGCCGAGCAGGTGAAATTCGCCCTGGAGCGCGGCGAGCGGGCGCTGCTGTTTCTGAATCGCCGCGGCTTCGCGCCGCTGACGCTGTGCAACAAGTGCGGCCATCGCCTGGCCTGCCAGAACTGCGACGCCTGGCTGGTCGACCACCGCTTCCGGCGCAGGCTGGTGTGCCACCACTGCGGCTTCTCGATGCCGCAGCCGGAGAAATGCCCCAAGTGCGAGGCGACCGAGAGCTTCGTGCCGGTCGGGCCGGGCGTCGAGCGGCTGGAGCAGGAGGCCGCCGATCTGTTCCCCGGCGCGCGCATTCTCATCCTGTCGAGCGACCTCGTGGAATCGGTCGAGCGGCTCCGGCAGGAGCTGGAGGACGTGGCCGAAGGCCGCTTCGACATCATCGTCGGCACCCAGCTCGTCGCCAAGGGGCACCATTTTCCGAAGCTGAACCTCGTGGGCATCGTCGATGCCGACCTCGGCCTCTCCAACGGCGATCCGCGCGCGGCGGAGCGCACCTTCCAGCTTCTGCACCAGGTGGTCGGCCGCGCCGGACGCGAGGCGGGGCGCGGCTACGGGTTTTTGCAGACCCACCAGCCCGAGCATCCGGTGATGCGCGCGCTGGTCGCGCAGGATCGCGACGCTTTCTACGACGCCGAGATCGCGGCGCGCGAGGGGCTGGGCTATCCGCCGTTCGGCCGGCTCGCCGGCTTGCTGGTGTCCGGCGGCGACAAGCACGAGACCGAATCGTTTGCGCGCAGGCTTGCCGCGCTCGCGCCGCTCGACGAACGGGTGAAGGTGCTGGGACCGGCGGAGGCGCCGCTCGCGGTGGTGCGCGGCCGCTTCCGGTTCCGCCTGCTGGCGAAGGCGCCGCGGGCTTACGACCTTTCGGCGTTCCTGCGCGAATGGCTGGCGGCCGCGCCGAAGCCGAAGGGCACGCTCAAGCTGGAGATCGACGTCGATCCGCAGAGCTTCCTGTGACGGCGGCTATCGCGGCTTCACGCCCGACATCCTCACCATCTCCCGCCACATCGCGCGTTGCTTCCGTGCGAAGGCCGCAGCCTCCTCCGGCGTGCTGGCGAGCAGGCGTGCGCCGGCCGCGACGAACCGCTCCTGCATGGCGGGATCGACTGCGATCTCCTTGTGCGCGGCGGCGAGCCGCTCGACAGCGGCGCGGGGCGTGCCGGCCGGCATCACATAGGCGGCCCAGGAGGTGACGACGAAGTCGTTCACGCCGGCCTCCGCCATCGTCGGCACGTCCGGCAACGTCGGCCAGCGTCGCGCCGAGGTGACGGCGAGCGCGCGCATCGCGCCGGTCTCGATCTGCGAGATGTAGGATGCGAGATTGTCGATCGCGAAGGTCACGTCGCCGGCGAGCATCGCCGGAATGGTCTGCGCCGCGCCACGGAATGGAACGTGCACCGCGTTGACGCCGGCGCGCTCCGCGAACAGTACGCCCGACAGGTGCGGCGTGGTGCCCGGTCCCGGACTGCCGATGCTGATGCCGCCGGCTTGCGCCCGCGCCCAGGCGATGAACTCCGCCAGCGTCTTCGCGGGCACATGCTTCGCGGCGACGACCGCCACGTTGGGAAGCTCGTAGGCGAGTGACGGCGCGACCAGATCGCGATCCGAATCGAAGGGCATCCGCGCGAACAGAAACTGGTTGATCGCGAAATGGCCCACCGTGGCGCCGCCGATGGTGGCGCCGTCCGGTGTGCTTTTCGCCACAGCGTCGATGCCGGTGTTGCCCGACGCGCCCGGCCGGTTCTCCACCACGAAGGGCTGGCCGAGCCGGTCTTTCAGACGCTCGGCGAGCAGGCGGAACAGCACGTCGACCGAGCCGCCTGCGGGATAGGGAACGATCAGCCGCACGGGCCGGTCTGGCCATGCGCCGCCCTGCGCGAAGGCGGGGCGCGTCATCAGACCGGACGCGAGCCCGGATGCGGCGACGCCCGCGAGCAGCGCCCGGCGCGAGACCGGACTGCGGTGCGTGGTCATGACGGCTCCTTGGCTTGCGGACCCGACGCGCCCGGCTCGATCAGGAGGTTGCGGCCTTGTAGGATTCCGGGATCGCGTCGGCAACCCCGACCGTGTAATGCACCTTCGGTTCGCGCAGGTCCGCTTGCACGAGCACGCGCCGGACGCCGGGGCGCGCACCCGCGAAGTAAACCTGGGTTCCTCCGCGGGCAAGCTGGTCGGCGAAGACCGCCAGCGAGCGGGCGGCCGTGCTGTCGATCAGCGGCACGTCCGTAAAATCCAGGACGAACACGCGGGGCTGCGCGCCGAGCCGTTCGAGAATGGGCGTGACGCGCGCCGTGGCTCCGAAGAAGAACGCTCCGCTGATGCGATAGACCATCACCTCCGGATCGGCCGCCGCCGGCGCCGCGTATCCGCCGCGCGGATCGGCGCCGTCCGCCTCGTCCTCCCGGACCAGAGGCGTCCCCGCTTCGACCTCGACGGCCTCCGCCATCCGGTGCATCAGCAGCACCGCGCCCAGGATCACGCCCGCGCCGATCCCGGCGATCAGGTCGACGAAAACGGTCAGGAGGAACGTGGCGAGCAGCACGGCCGCATCGCCGCGCGAGCCGCGCAGCAGCGACCAGAATTCATGCTTCTCGGCCATGTTCCACGCGACCACGGCGAGAACCGCTCCCAGCGCCGCCAGAGGAACGAACGCGAGCAGGGGTGCGGCCACGGCGAGGAACAGGAGAAGATAGGCGGAGTGCATGATTCCCGCGACCGGACCGCGCGCGCCGGCGCGGACGTTGGTGGCGGTGCGGGCGATCGTGCCGGTGACGGTGACGCCGCCGAAGATCGCGGAGGCGACGTTGGCCACGCCCTGCGCGGTCAGCTCGCAATTCGACCGGTGGCGGCGGCCGGTCATGCCGTCCGCGACCACCGCCGACAGCAGCGATTCGATGGCGCCCAGCAGCGCGAGAGCGAAGGCGTCGGGCAGCACCGCCTGGATCTTGGCCCAGCTCAGCGGCGGCAGCGCCGGCGAGGGCAGGCCGCCCGGCATCGCGCCGAAGCGCGAGCCGATGGTCGTGACGCCGGGATCGAAGGCGGCCACGAGTCCGGCCGCGAGCGCGACCGCGATCAGGAACGAGGGCCATGTCGGCCGCAGCCGGCGCACGATCAGGATGACTGCGATCGACAGGGCGGCGATGGCCACGGTCGGGCCGTGGATCGTCGCGCCTGCATTCCAGAGTGCGGCCGCCTTCGGAACCAGATCGACGGGCTCGTGGTCCAGCCTCAGGCCGAGCAGGTCCTTGATCTGGCTTGCCAGAATGATGACGGCGATTCCCGCGGTGAAGCCGACCGTCACCGGAAGCGGGATGAACTTGATGGTGCTGCCGGCGCGCAGAAGGCCGGTGGCGACGAGGATGAAGCCCGCCATGATCGTGGCGAGCGCCAGCCCGTCATAGCCGTGCCGCTCGACGATGACCGCCACCAGCCCGATGAAGGCGCCGGCCGGACCGCCGATCTGGAACCGGCTGCCGCCGAGAAGCGAGACGAAGAATCCGCCGACGATGGCGGCGTAGAGACCCCGGTCCGGCGAGACCCCGGAGGCCACCGCGATCGCCATCGAAAGCGGCAGCGCGACGATGGCGACCGTCAGGCCGGCGATCGCGTCGACCCGCAGGTCGCGGGGGCCGTAGCCCTCCCGCAGCACCGTGACGAGCTTCGGCGTGAACAGCTCTGTAAAAGTCGGTTTGGCGAGCGAAAGAACCCGCGGATTGTCGATATCCATGACAGGGGACCGGGCGATGGAGGCTCGGGATCGTCCCCGGATTCGAGGGCGGGAGCAAGCCGAAGGTTGCGTGGCAGGATTGCGCTAGGGGCGTCCTTTGCGAATCGAGCGGCTCCAAAGTCCCGGCTGCACCAGCACGCAGGCCGCGGCCGTGAAAATCAGCGCGAAGCCGATCATGTCCGTCGCCGTGGGCCGCTCGTGCAGCAGGATCACCGATCCGACGATTCCGATCACGGGATTGGCCAGCGAGCCGAGCGCGGCGACGGCGGTCGGCAGCTTGCCGATCACGACGAACCACATGACATAGGCGATGCCGGTGCCGATGATGCCGCTGAAGCCGACCGCGAGCCAGGTCTGCAGGCTGAGCGGCGCGAACGTCGGCGGGCCCTGGAAGACCAGAAGCAGCCCGAACACGACCGCGGCGCCGAGCGCGATCTGCCATGCGGTGAGCGCCACCAGATCGCCTTCGATGCGCGCCCATTTCATGTAGACGGTGCCGCCGGCCCAGCTCAGCGCGCAGCCGAACGCCAGCCACAGCCCGAGCAGCGACTCCGCGCCCAGCACCGGCCAGACCAGCACTGACAGCCCCGCGATACAGAGGACGAGCCCGGCCGCTGCCCGCGCGCTGATCCGCTCGCGCAGCACCAGCCAGGCCAGCAGTGAGGCCCAGACCGGCATCGAATAGCAGACGATGATGACCCGTGAGGTGCTGGCATTGAGCTGGCCGAAGGTGCTGAACACGCCGAACGCGACCACGTTAAGCAGGCTCGCCACCAGCAGGTGCGCCCAGTCCCGGCCGCGCTTCACGCGCAGGCTGCGCCCGGTCAGCGCGACCCAGCCGAACAGGCAGACCGTGCCGAGCGTGTAGCCGAGCGTGCGCAGGGTCCAGGGCGTGATCTCCTCCAGCGCGATCCGCATCGCGGGCCACGCCAGCCCCCAGGCGAAGCTGAGCAGCACCAGCAGGAGGCGGGCCCTCGCGGCGTCGTCCATTGCGGCGGGCGGGCTCACGCGGCTCTCAGCTCACCAGCTTCAGGCCGACGATGCCGGCCACGATCAGCCCGATCGAGGCGAGACGGGCCAGGGTTGCCGGATCGCCGAAAAGATAGATGCCCAGCGCGGCGGTGCCGACCGCGCCGATGCCGGTCCAGACTGCGTAGGCGGTGCCGACCGGCAGGGTCTTGAGCGCAAGCCCGAGCAGCGCCACGCTGACGACCATTGCGGCGACGGTGAGCGCGGTCGGAACGAGGCGCGTGAAGCCGTCGGTGTATTTCAGGCCGATAGCCCAGCCGACCTCGAACAGCCCGGCGACGAACAGAACGATCCAGTCCACCACGATCTCCTTCAATCGGTCTTGGTCAGGAATCGGATGCTGAGGAAGAAACCCAGCCCGCTCAGCGTAACGCCGCAGAGCGCGATCGGCAGGAATACGGTCCATGGAACGCCGGTGACGTCCCACAGCGCGCCGCAGATCACGGGGATCACCACGGCGCAGGTGTAGCTGATGGTGAACATGCCGCCGGCCATGCGGTGCACGTCGTTCGCCGGCGACAGCACCGGCGGCAGCGCCATGGTCACGACGAACGTGACCGCCAGCGAGAAGCCGACGAGGCCGGCCGCGACGACGATGGTGAAGCCGCTGCCGAGCACGATGCCCGCGACGCCGAGCAGGGCCGCGGGGCCGAACACGAGATAAGGCCACGCGCGGCGTTGCAGGCGGTCGGCGGTGCCGAGCAGCACGAACGACGCCGCGAGCTGGCCGACGTTGCACCAGGCCAGCGCCGGGCTGATCAGCCCGGCGTTGCCGGTGTGGGTCAGGTAGTCCGGCAGGAAGGCGTTGACGCCGTAATAGAGCGCGTTGTTGCTGCCGAAGGTCAGCCCGAGCAGCCAGATCAGCGGGTTCTTCCAGTCCGGCCACCAGCGGCGCGGCAGCGCGACGTTGTCGTTGTCGGCCTTGCGCGGCGGCTCGGCGCGCATCGCGAAGACCGCGAACAGCAGCGCGGTGGCCAGAACCGGCGCGGCCCAGAAGACGAAATCCAGCCGCCAGCTCTGGCCGAGCATCGGCAGCACCACCGGGATGGTCAGGGCCGGGCCTGCGGCGACGCCCACCAGCATGCCGTTGGTCGAAACCGCGGTGCCGAGCACGACCCGGTGCGGCACCCATTGCTGGACCAGGCTCGGCAGGGCCGGCTGCATGATGGCGATGCCGAAGCCCATGGCCAGCGTGGCGGCGTAGAGCAGCACGATGTCCGGGGCCGCGCCGCGGGCCGCCGCGGCCAGCGCGGTGACGGCCATGCCCACGGTCAGGGTCTGCAGCGCCCCGAACCGGGCGATCAGCAGCGAGCCGGGGACGGCGGCGAGCGCAAAGATCACCAGAGGCAGGCCGATCAGCAGGCCCACCTGGGTTTCGCTCATGGAAAGGTCGCGGTGGATCAGCGGGATCACCGGGGGAACCGCGAGAATGGTGATCCGCAGCGCGATTCCGGCCAGCCAGAGCAGGGCAAGGAGCTTCAGGAGGCGGCTGGCCGACAGGCCGCCCTCCGCGATCGGGGATATTTGCATGGCAGGCAGAATCCGGCGTGTTCCGCCCTGCATACGCCAAGGCGGACCGGCGCAGAACCCGGTTGTTTGCCGGCCCTCGCGGCGTTTCGGCGTGTTGCACCGCATGAAACGCTATGTTACGCAACCGCGCGATCCAGGCGGGGCTTTCGGGGCGCCCTCAGACGCCGCCGCGGGATCGAAAGAATCCCTTGAAATTCCAAGGGCTTGCACCGATCTTCAGGGCGGTGCCGGGCCCGTGGACTGGCCTCAAGAGCAGCGCGAAAGTGACAGCCCGAGACTCGGCAGCCCAAGAACCGATCGTGTCCGGCATGGCCGGACGTTACGCGCGGGCTCTGTTCGAGCTGGCGCTGGACGAGAAGTCGGTCGACGCGGTCAAGGCCGACCTCGACCGCTTCGACGCGCTCCTGAACGGCAGTCCCGATCTCCTGCGTCTGGTCCGCAGCCCGGCCTTCGGCGCGGACGAGCAGGCCCGTGCCCTCAAGGCCGTGCTGGACAAGGCCGGCATCGGCGGCCTCACCGGCAACTTCCTGCTGGTGGTGGCCTCCAACCGCCGCCTGTTCGCCGTGCGCGACATGATCCGCGCCTTCCGCTCGCAGGTGGCGCGCTGGAAGGGCGAGGTCGCCGCCGAGGTCACGGTGGCCGAGCCCTTGTCCGACAAGAATCTCGATGCGCTGAAAGATGCGCTCAAATCCGTCACCGGAGAGAAGGCGATCGACCTGAACGTGAAGGTCGATCCGGCGATCATCGGCGGGCTCGTGGTCAAGCTCGGCTCGCGCATGGTCGATTCCTCGCTCCGCACCAAGCTCAACGCGATCAAGATTGCCATGAAAGAGGCACGCTGATGGACATCCGCGCGGCAGAAATTTCCGCCATCCTCAAGGACCAGATCAAGAATTTCGGCCAGGAGGCCGAGGTCTCGGAGGTCGGTCAGGTGCTGTCGGTCGGCGACGGCATCGCCCGCGTCTACGGCCTCGACAACGTCC
>CAZZCV010000086.1:0-12179 GCA_964653225.1 uncultured Rhodoplanes sp.
GCAGACCACCGTATTCCTGATGCTCGACCTCGACATCGGCATGAACCACCGGCTGTGCCGACCGTTCGCCTGGGACGACGCCAAGCAATACGACCGCGGCAAGGTGATGACGGCAGCCATGCTGGACGAGGGCCGCGACTTCGGCCGCTACCTCGACGTGGACGGCGACGGCATCCCCTACCGCACCTATCCCGGCACGCACCCGACCAAGGGGTCGTTCTTCACCCGCGGAACCTCGCGCGACCGCTATGCGCGCTACACCGAGTCGACATAGGCCGCGCCCTCCTCGGTATAGCGCGGCCTATGTCGACAACATGCAGCGGCTTCTACGCAAGTTCGAGACCGCGAAGGACCTGGTGCCACGGCCCCTGCAGGCCAACGCGGGCAAGCCCACGAAATACGGCGTGATCTACTTCGGCTCGACCTCGCCCGCGATGGACGAGGCCATCGGCATGCTGGAGGCGCGCGGACAGCAGCTCGACCGGCTGCGCATCCGCGCGTTCCCGTTCCACTCCAGCGTTTCGAGCTTCATCGCCGACCACGACTTCGTGTTCGTGGTCGAGCAGAACCGCGACGCGCAGCTCCGCACGCTGATCGTCAACGAGATGAACATCGACCCGGTGCGGCTGGTGCCGGTGCTGCACTACGACGGCACGCCGATCACCGCGCGCTTCATCGCCAGGGCGATCGGCGACCATGTCGACGCGCTGAAAGTCACGCCGCTGAGAAAGGTCGGAGCATGACCTATATCGCCAAGCCCAGGTTCCACCATCCCGGCCTGCCGAAAAACGAGCTGGGCTTCACCCACCGCGACTACGAGGGCAAGATTTCCACGCTCTGCGCGGGATGCGGCCACGATTCGATCACCGCCGCCATCATCGAGGCCTGCTTCCAGCTCGCCATCGAGCCGCACCGGGTGGCGAAGATCTCCGGCATCGGCTGTTCGTCGAAAACGCCGGACTATTTCCTCGGCAACTCGCACGGTTTCAACTCCGTGCACGGCCGCATGCCCTCGGTGCTCACCGGCGCGAACCTCGCCAACCGGGACCTGATCTATCTCGGCGTGTCGGGCGACGGCGATTCCGCGTCCATCGGCTTCGGCCAGTTCGCGCATTCCATGCGGCGCGGCGTCAACATGACCTACATCGTGGAGAACAACGGCGTCTACGGCCTCACCAAGGGCCAGTTCTCCGCCACCGCGGACCGCGGCTCCAGGTCCAAGCGCGGCGTGGTCAACACCGACAACGCCATCGATCTCGTGGCGATGGCGTTGCAACTCGGCGCGAGCTTCGTGGCGCGCAGCTTCTCCGGCGACAAGACGCAGCTCGTGCCGCTGATCGAGGCCGCGATCCGCCACAGGGGCGCGGCCTTCCTCGACGTGATCTCGCCCTGCATCGCCTTCAACAACCACGCCGGCTCCACCAGGAGCTTCGACTATGTGCGCGAGCACAACGAAGCGGTGAACCGGCTCGACGTCATCACCGGGCGCGCGGCGATTGCGGTGGACTATGCGCCGGGAACCGTCGAGGTGGTGGAGCAGCACGACGGCACGCGGCTCGCCCTGCGCAAGCTCGACGCCGATTACGACGTGCACGACCGGCTCGCGGCGATGAGCTTCCTCCAGCACCATGCCGCGCAGGGCCAGGTCGTGACCGGCCTGCTCTACGTCGACCCGGATGCGGAGGACCTGCACGCCCATCTCAACACGGTGGACGCCCCGCTGAACACGCTCGAGGCCGGGGACCTCTGTCCGGGGCAGGCGGCATTGGACAAGATCAACGCGGGCCTGCGCTGACGCCGCTCACCTGCGCCACGGCTTCGCCGCCACCGCCTGCCGCACGGCGTCCACGAAGCCTTCGGGCGGCGCCATCGCGAGCGTCGGCGCATGTCCGGTTTCGAGCAGGCTCTTGAGGCCCGACAGGATCGCCGGCCAGCCGGCTTGGCCGCCGGCAAGTATCGCCTCAGGAACGTCCCACGAATGCGACTCCGTCATGGTGAGGCGCACCGCGTCGCCCGCTGGCTCGATCTCGTAGGTCACGATGCACTCGGGCAGTTCGCCGAACCGCTCGACGCCCTCGACGGTCCAAGTGCAGGAGAAGCGCCGCGGCGGCGACCAGTCGAGCACCTCGCCGGCGATGTGGACGCGGCCGTCCGGGTAAAGCAGCCGGAACGCGCCGCCCGCCCTCGGCTCGACATCAGCCAGAAAGCCGAAGAAATACTGCCGCGTGAACGCTCCGTCGGTCAGCGCCTGCCAGATCCTCTCGGGTGTCGCGGCGATGTAGATGACATAGACGGTCTTCGGTTTGAACGCGCTCAGGTCCCGCATGCGCATGCCTCCGTCTGGGTCCGCCTTCACGTCTTGCCCTCCAGACCCTTCTTGATCGCGCTCAGCGCGTCCAGGCGTGCGCGTTCGAACCTTCCGATCCAGCGTTCGGCGATCTCATGGATCGGCACCGGGTTGAGGTAGTGCAGCTTCTCGCGACCGCGCTTCACCGTAACCACCAGGTTGGCGTCCTCCAGGATCGTCAGATGCTTGCTCACCGCCTGCCGCGTCATGTCGAGACGCGCGCAAAGCCCGGCCAGCGTCTGCCCGTTCTCCGCCCGCAGCCGGTCCAGAAGCTCCCGGCGGCTGGCGTCGGCCAGGGCCTTGAACACCGCATCCATGACGACAATGTGCAACCTTTCAGTTGCCTGTCAAGCCGCGCCCCGAAGGCCGTTCGGATCGCCGCCCACGCGGATTTGCGGTCACGCGAGGCTGTCAGTTCGCGCAGGCGCGCACGAAGGCGTCGCGGTCCGTGGGGTTGTTGCCCTGCCCGGCTCCGAGGGGAAAAGCGTGGTTGCAGCGGATCACGCGGTCGCCGAAGGTCTCGGTGCGCGGCTGCGGCGCGGTCGGAGGCGGCGGCCGGTAGGTCGGCGGCAAGGGCTGGGTCTGCGGCGACGGAACAGGCGCGACGACGCCCGGAAACTGCGGATCGAAGCCCTGCGCCGCGCCCGGCGCGCCGCCGAGGGTTGCGGCCAGAAGCAATCCGAACAGACCTTTCGCCAGCGTCGCCATGAAAAGCCTTGTGCCTCGGCTCTCAAGCCAGTCCTTCAGATAGGCTCCGCCGGGGCCGCGAACCAGCCCTACTCCTCCGGCGCGTCCTCGATCGGATCGTAGCGCTTCGCGTCGAGACCCAGCAGGTTCCAGGACTGCTGCATGTGCGCGGGCAACGGTGCGGTCACGTCGACGGTTCCGCCGCGCGGATGCGGGACCACGATCCGCCGCGCCAGCAGGTGCAGCCGGTCCTGGATGCCGCCCGGCAGCTCCCAGTTCTCGATGTTGAAGTATTTCGGATCGCCCACGATCGGGTGGCCGATGTGCGCCATATGGGCGCGGAGCTGGTGCGTGCGTCCGGTCACCGGCTTGAGCGACAGCCAGGCGAGCTTCTGCCCCGAGGTCTCGACCGTAGCATAGTAGGTCACGGCGTGACTGGCGCCGTCCTCGCCGTGGCGGGCGACGCGCATGACGCTATCCTCCTCGCGCTCCTCCTTGGCGAGGAAGGTCGAGATGCGGCCCTGGCGCGGCCGCGGCACGCCCGCCACCAGCGCCCAGTAGATCTTGCGTGCCGAGCGCGAGCGGAAGGTCTGCGCCAGCGCCGCCGCCGCAAAGCGCGTCTTCGCCACCAGCAGGCAGCCGGCGGTGTCCTTGTCCAGCCGGTGCACGAGCCGCGGCCGCTGGCCGTCCTTGCCGGTGAACGCGCCGAGCATGCCGTCAACATGCCGCACGGTGCCGGAGCCGCCCTGCACCGCGAGCCCCATCGGCTTGTTGAGCACCATCACGTCGTCGTCCTCGTGGAGCACCAGCGACTTGATGAAGGCGCGGTCCTTCTGGTCACGCGGGGCGTCGTCGCGAGGCTTGGGCGCGTCGAGCTTGAGCGGCGGGATGCGCAGCGTCTGCCCGGCCGCGAGCCGGTCCTTGGGCTCGGCGCGCCGGCCGTCCACGCGCACCTCGCCTTTACGGATGATGCGCTGGATGTGGGAGAACGACAGGCCCGGAAAGCGCGCCTCGAAGAAACGGTCGAGCCGCATCCCATCCTCGTCGCGGCCCACCACCGTGGTCTGCACGGCGGTCGGAGCCGGCGCCGTGGCGACCTGTGGCGCGACCTCGACGATGGCGGACGGCTCGCGCCGCGGACGCTCCACACGCTGCGTCGGTCTCGGCCCCTCGGCCGGACGCTCGGCCCGCTTCGCAGGACGGGGGCCGCGCTCCGCATAGGATCCGGATCGCCGATCGCGATCCGGACGTTGCGGACGCTCTTTCCGCTCGCCCCGCGCCGGCGGCTTGCCGAATGCGGGCCGGCCACCGCGGTCGTCGACTTCGCCGGACCGGGCACTCCGGTTGCGGGGAGGCCCCGAGCGCTTCGGGGGCGCGTTCCGGCGGCCGGCCTGCTCGCGCCCGGTATCCCGCCCTCCCTTGCCCGGCCCGGACGCCTTCCGCCCGCCGCCGCCCGGCCCGCGTCCGCCCCGCTTCATCGCAACGGCTCCCAGCGGCGCATGCTCATCGCCCCACCAGTGGGGGCGGCTTCCTGTCGATCCGGGCCTCGTACTTCGGCGCCGCGTCCTTGGGGCATTCCCTCGCCTCTTCCCAGAGCCACAGCTCCGCCTTGTCGTCCTGCACCCGCCAGTGTCCGACCGCAGCGCACACGTCGGCGCGATCGATCGGCCGCCACGCGCCCGTGATCCAGGGCGGATCGTTGCGCGGCCGCACCACGTCGCGCTCCTCGACCTTCTCGACATAGGTCTCGCGCGCGGGGATCGCAGAGGGGATCGCATCCGCCGTCACCGCGTTGCCATCCACCGGCGGCATTTCGAACGTCACGCGCTTCGCACCCGCGCCACGCGCATCGCGCGCCACATAGACCGCCTGGAGCTGATAGCCGCCGCGCTCCTTCGGCGGACAGGACACGAAGAACAGCACGGACTTGGCGTAACGCTCCCGAAGCATCTCCACCTTGTCGGTCACCGGCGCGCAATTGTGCAGGGCCACGATGGGACCCGGAAGCGAGCCGACCGTCACGCTGCGGGGTTCGGACGGCTTGGCGGCCACCGGCTGGGCCGTGGATTTCTTTGGCCGTGCCTTCTTTTGCTGCGCCTTCTTCCCGGCGTCGCTCTTCTTGGCCTTGGGCTTGGCTTTGGAAGCCGCCGCCGGCGCGTCGCCTCCGGTCTGGGCATGCAGCGCCGGCGTCGCGCAGAGCAGCAGGGCTGCCGCTGCGGCCGCGAGAAAGCCCGCGCTTCGACGCTCCGAACGCTGTGCCATGTCCGCCCTCCGCCGTCTCATTTGCAGCGCCGCAGCTCCTGCGGCCTGTCCCGGTTCCAGCTCACCCGCATCCGGTCGCCCTGCGCCTCCAGCATGACCGGCACGTCGCCGCCGCCCCAGCAATGCGCCTGGATGTAGAGCGCCTTGCCCGCCTTGTAGACCTTGCCGAACCGGCAGTAGCCGGAAAACCAGTTCAGTCCGTTATCGTAAACGGTCAGCGGCGCCGTGGCGGCACTCGCGCCGCCCCAGATGTTCCCGCCCAAAGCGTTGCACTGGGCCGGATCCGCGGACCAGCGGCCGACCGAAGGCTCGGCCGCATGGGCAGGTAGAAATCCCGCTAGAAATCCTGTGGTGACGCCCAGAAGGCACGCCGCCAGCATATCCCGTCGCAAATCCGCCCCCGTCAGCCTTCGCGCCGCTCGCTTCGGCGCTTTGCCCAGTATTCCAGGCGCTTGCGAATCTCGCGCTCGAATCCGCGCTCCGGCGGATCGTAGAACTGTTGGCGGCCCAGCGCCTCCGGGAAATAGTCCTGGCCCGAAAAAGCACCCTCCGCGTCGTGGTCGTACTCGTAGCCCGCGCCGTAGCCCTCCGACTTCATCAGCCTGGTGGGCGCGTTCAGGATGTGTCGGGGCGGCAGCAGCGAGCCGCCCTCCTTCGCCAACCGCATGGCCGCGCCATAGGCACGATAGGCCGCGTTCGACTTCGGAGCCGTGGCGAGATAGATCACCGCCTGCGCGATGGCCAGCTCGCCCTCGGGCGAGCCCAGGAAATCGTAGGCGTCCTTGGCCGCGTTGCAGATCGCGAGCGCCTGCGGGTCGGCGAGACCGATGTCCTCGACCGCCATGCGCACCACCCGGCGCGCGATGTAGAGCGGGTTCTCGCCGGCGTCGAGCATGCGGCAGAGATAATAGAGCGCCGCATCCGGATCGGAGCCGCGCACCGACTTGTGCAGGGCCGAGATCAGGTTGTAGTGGCCATCCTGCGACTTGTCGTAGATCGGCGCGCGCCGCTGCACCACCGTCTGGAGACCCGCAACGTCGAAGACCTCCCCGGGCCGCGCCGCCCGCCAGACCTCCTCGACCAGCGTCAGCGAAGCGCGGCCGTCGCCATCGGCCATGCGCGCGAGCTGGGCCCGCGCCTCGGCATCCAGCGGCAACGGCTTGCCCTCGATCTCCTCGGCGCGCGCCAGCAGCTTCTCGATCGCCGCCTCGTCGAGCGAGCGGAAGGTGAGCACGCGGGCGCGCGAGAGCAGCGGCGCGTTCAGCTCGAACGAGGGATTCTCGGTGGTGGCGCCGACGAGGACGATGGTGCCGTCCTCCATCACCGGCAGGAAGCTGTCCTGCTGCGCGCGGTTGAAGCGGTGGATCTCGTCCACGAACAGCAGCGTGCCCTGCCCGGTCTCGCGGCGCGCGCGCGCGGCCTCGAACACCTTCTTGAGATCGGCGACGCCGGTAAAGATCGCGGAAATCTGCTCGAAGTGAAGCTCGGTCTCCTGCGCGAGGAGCCGCGCCACCGTGGTCTTGCCGGTGCCGGGCGGCCCCCAGAACACCAGCGAGCCGAGCGAGCGGGTGGCGAGCATCCGGGTCAGCGCGCCGTCCGGCCCCAGCAGGTGGTCCTGGCCGACCACCTCCGAAAGCCTCTGCGGCCGCAGCCGGTCGGCGAGCGGCCGCGGCGCGCTCTCGTCGAGCCCCGCCGCCGCGAACAGACTGGTGCCCGGGTTGGCGTCCGGACCTGCGCCGCGCCGGCCGCGGGGGCTCATCCCCGGAACCGGCCGGTGATCTGCTGGCCGCCGCGGACGATGGTCACGGTCCACATCCGGCTGCCGGCTTTGGTGAGGCGGTCAAGGTCGCGGGTGCGAGCGATCTTCTCGTCGTTGACCGAGAGGATGATGTCGCCGCGCTGGAAGCCCACACCCTGCGCCGGCGCGCCGTCGGCGACGTCGGTGACGACGACGCCCTCGGTGGAGGCGTCGAGCCGCAGCTCCTCAGCCAGCGCCGGCGAGAGATTCTCGATCGTCATGCCCATGAACGGCGAGCGCGAGCCGATGGTCAGCGCCTCGCGCGGCCGGTCTGGCGCGGTCTCCAGCGCCACCGCGAGACGCTGCTCCTTGCCGGATCGCATCACCGCAAGCGGAACCTGACCACCGAGAGGCCGTGTGGTGAAGCGGTAGTTGAAGGCGTTCACGTCGTCCACGGGCTGGCCGTCCACGCCCACGATCACGTCCCCGGTCCGAAGGCCTGCGCGTCCCGCAGGGCTGCCACGGGTCACGTCGGTCACGACCGCGCCGGCCGGGCGGCGCACGCCGAGGCTTTCGGCGATGTCGGGGGTAATCGCCTGCAGCCGCGCGCCGAGCCACGGCCGCTTGACCGCGGTGCCGCCGCTCTGCGCCGAGGCCACGACGAGCCGCACCATGTTGGCCGGGATCGCGAAGCCGATGCCGTGCGAGCCGCCCGAGCGCGAGAAGATCGCCGTGTTGATGCCGGCCACGCGGCCGGCCATGTCCACCAGCGGGCCGCCGGAGTTGCCGGGGTTGATGGCGGCATCGGTCTGCACGAAGAACTGATAATCGGTGATGCCGACCTGGGTGCGCGCCACCGCGGAAACGATGCCGTGAGTCACGGTCTGGCCGACGCCGAACGGGTTGCCGATCGCCAGCACCAGGTCGCCGACCTGCAGCTCGTCGGAGTTGCCGAATTCGAGGAACGGGAACTGCTCCTTGCCGGCCTTGAGGCGCAGCACCGCGAGGTCGGTGCGGGCGTCCTTGAGGATCACCTCGGCGTCCAGCTCGCGCCGGTCGGCCAGCGAGACCTTGATCTCGCTGGCCCCGTCGATGACGTGGTTGTTGGTCACCACCAGACCGGACGGATCGACGATCGCGCCGGAGCCGAGCGAGCGCGACACCTGCTCGCGCGGCATGCCGAAGCCCGGCCCGAAAAAGCGGCGGAAGAACGGGTCCTCCATCAGCGGGTTGCGGTTGTCCACCACCTTGGCGGCGTTGATGTTGACGACCGCCGGCGCGGTGCGCCGCACCACCGGCGCGAACGACATCCGCATCTCGGCCGGCGAGCCCGGCAGCACCCGCGGCGGGCCCGCGCGCTCCTGCGCGCCGGCCGGCGCCGGCGCCTGCGCCAGCAGCAGCGGCCCGGCCAGAGCAAGCAGCGCAATACGGCGAACGGTCATGGTTTCGATTCCCTGTTCGGGACCGAGATATAGGCCGCCGAACCCGGCAAATGAAGAGCCGCATCGCTCCCCATTTTCGTGCCAGAATGTCCCGCTACCGTCGCCGGACGGGCGTTTCCGACCGGTCCGGACCGGTCATCGTGGAGCGGTTGGCGTGCAGGGCGAGGCGATTGAAAAGACCAGGGCCTGCCGGGCGTTCTTCCGCCCCGACCGTCGCGTCGCGGCCGCCTGTCTCCTCACGATCCTGGCGCTGTCGTTCTCCGCATCGTCTTCCGCGCCCTCGCGCGCGCAGGATCGCGCCGAGGAGCCGGTCATCGACGCCGATGTCCGTGCCGGCATCCTGAAACAGGCGGACGGGCGGATCGCGCAGCTCAAGACCGAATTCAACGATATGTTCATCTCCAAGCGCCGCGACGAGCTGACCCTGTCGTTCCGCGTGAAGGGCAGCAAATACACCGAGAGCGTCGTCAACCTGCGCGACCCCGACGACCTGCCGGTGGCCTACACCCGCTCGATGACCACCGCCCTGGCCTACCCGGCCGAGCCGAGGCGCGTGCTCATGGTGGGGCTCGGCGGCGGCTCGATCTCGACCTATCTCGCCCGCGCCATGCCCCAGCTGGAGATCGACACGGTCGAGATCGACCCCGGCGTGATCGATGCCGCAAAGCGCTATTTCGGTCTGCGCGAGACCCGGCGGGTGCGCTTCTTCGCCAACGACGGCCGCGTGTTCATCCGGCGCAGTCCGCAGAAATACGACATCATCCTGCTCGACGCCTTCCAGGGCACGTCGGTTCCGTTTCATCTCCTGACCCGCGAGTTCTATGCGCTGCTCAAGGAGCGGCTCACGCCGACCGGCGTCGCGGCCTTCAACGTCCACGAGGGCACCAAGCTCTATCTGTCCACGATCAAGACGCTGGGCTCGGTGTTCGCGGACGTGCATCTCTATCCATCCGGCGAGGGCGAGGTGATCGTGGTGGGATCGGCGCAGCCTGCGCCCGATGCCGGCACGCTGGCCCGGCAGGCCGCGGCGCTCCAGGCCCGCCACCACTTCCGCTATCCGCTGCCGGAGCTGCTCGGCAAGCGCGCCGGCCCGCCGCCGCTCGACAGGGGCGCGCTCCTGACCGACGATTTCGCGCCGGTCGATCTCTACAACGCCAACAGGCGCGAGCCGAAGCGGCCCTGACCGCCGCGCGTCCCTCACTCCTTTGGCGGCACGGTGCGCAGATAAGCGACGATCGCGCCGAGGTCCTGCTCGGTCATGCGCGCGTAAAGCGGATAGCCCATCGGCGGCTTCAGCGGCGCGCCGTCACGGCTCACACCTCTGGTGATCGCGATCTTGATCTGCTCGTCGCTCCAGGCGCCGAGTCCCTTCTCCCTGTGCGAGGTGATGTTGCGCGCGGTCGACACGCCCCACGGCCCGGTGAACGTCCGGCCGCCCCTGCCGAGGCCGCCCTTGTAGTCATGCCGGCCGTTCACCTCGGGGGTGTGGCACTCCATGCAGTGGCCGATGGTGGCGAGGTAGAAGCCGCGCTTGACCGGATCGGCCATGTCGGCCTCGCTCATCGGCTTCTCCGTGCCGGGCGGCCCCTCCGCGTGCAGCGCCGCCTTGTAGACCGGCGGAGCCACTGCGTTGCGCATCGCAGGCACCGACCGGAGATAGGCCACCACGGCGTCAACGTCGCGCGGCGTGAAGATCTTGTAGAATGAATATGGCATGATCGGCGCAAGCTGCACGCCGTCGGGGCGCACGCCCTGCTGGATCGCCTTCTTCAAGTCCGCGGCACTCCATTTGCCGATCCCCGTCTCCGCATCGGGTGTGACGTTGGCGCCTTTCACGGTGAAGGCCGGCTCGTCCCAGATCTGCGGACCGCCCGACAACTGCTTCGCCATGTCGAACACGCCCTTCGGGCCGCGGGGCGTGTGGCAGTTGCCGCAGGCCAGGATGCTGTTGACGAGATAGTCGCCCCGCTGCACCGGCGTCTGCGCCTCGGCCACGCATGCAAACGCGGTCGCCGCCAGGAATCCCAGAGCCCACCTGGTCATCCGCTTCCCCCGAACGATTATTGTTTCGATTCCTTCCAAAGAATAGCCGGGAACCCACAGGCTGCCAATTGGCGCTCGAGTTCGCATTCAGCGCAGAAAACTCTAACGGCCGCCGGCCGCTTCAAGCATCCGCACCATCGTCGCGTAGCCGCGACGCCGGGCGTGACTCAGCGGGGTGACACCATCGCGGTCCGTGGTGTTCACGTTGACCCCGGCCACGATCAGCAGCCGTACGATCTCGGTGTGGACCGCCCCGCCGTCGCCCAGGATCACCGCCTCCATCAGCGCGCTCCAACCGAGGTTATTGACGTGATCCTTGTCGATGGCGGTCCCGAGCAGGAGTTTCACGACCTCGACGTGGCCGTAATGCGCGGCCGGGATCAGGGCCGTGCCGCCGTAGCGGTTGGTATCCTTGAGGTCAGCGCCGGCCGCGAGCATCAGCTTCAGGATTTCGAGGCGGCCCTGCGCGCCGGCGTAGAGATAGGGCGTGTCCTGGATGAAGTCCTTGGCGTTGACGTCGGCCCCCTCCCGGATCAGCAGACGCGCGGTGTCGATCCGGTTTCCGTAGACGGCGGCCAGCAGCGGCGTGCGGCCGCGATGGTCGCGGGCGTGGATGTTTGCGCCCTCTCCGAGCAGACGCCGCACCGCAACCGTCTCGCCGCGCTCCGCGGCCCGCAGCAGCGCGCGGTCCAGTTCGGGCTGGTCCGGCTTGCGGCCCCGGGCGGCCGACGGCCTGCTCCCGACCGATGCCAGCCAAGCCAGCGCCGCGACCGTCAAAATAGTCCTTCTGGAACAAGACATGGCTCGCATCCCTCCCCAAGCAACGGCGGACATCCTGCGACGGATCGGGCGATGGCGGCCATCGGCACCCCCGCCGCGCCTTTCAATTTTTCGGGATGAGACGGGCCGCACGCAAAAGAAAAGGGCGGCCTGCGCCGCCCTTTCAGAATATCGCTGCGCGGTCCGCGATCAGGCGGCCGCGTCCTCCTCGACCTTGCGCGCCTGCACCGGCCCGGAGTCCTTGCCCTTGGCGGACTCGTCGCGATCCACGAACTCGATCACGCCGACCGCGGCGTTGTCCCCGTAACGGAAGCCGGCCTTGAGGATGCGGGTGTAGCCGCCCTTGCGGTCCTTGTAGCGCGGGCCCAGCACGTCGAAGAGCTTCTTGACCATGCCGACGTCGCGGATCTGCGAAATCGCCTGGCGGCGGGCGTGCAGGTCGCCGCGCTTGCCGAGCGTGACGAGCTTCTCGATCACCGGCCGCAGCTCCTTGGCCTTCGGCAGCGTGGTCGTGATCTGCTCATGCTTGATCAGCGCCGCGCACATGTTGGCGAACATCGCCTTGCGGTGCTCCGGCTTGCGGCCGAGCTTGCGGTGGACCTTGCCGTGATTCATCGAACTGTCTTTCTCTTCTCGGTGTCACGGCGGCTTGCCGGACGCTGCCATCAGGTGGGCTTCCTGCGTTCGCCCAAAAACCGCGGCCGACGGAGCCGGCCGCGATGCTCAACTCAAGCTCAGTAGTGGTCCTCGAAGCGCTTCGCCAGCTCGTCGATGTTCTCGGGCGGCCAGCCCGGCACTTCCATGCCGAGATGCAAACCCATCTGGGCCAGCACTTCCTTGATCTCGTTGAGCGACTTGCGGCCGAAGTTCGGCGTGCGCA
>CAZZCV010000087.1:0-12142 GCA_964653225.1 uncultured Rhodoplanes sp.
CCGGCAACGTCGCGCTCGAATCGATGGGCTTCAAGACCTTCGGCTTCGCCGGCGGCCGCGCCGACGTGTGGGAGCCGGAGGAGCTTTACTGGGGGCCCGAGGGCAGCTGGCTCGGCGACGAGCGCTACAGCGGCGAGCGCCAGCTCAGCGATCCGCTCGGCGCAGTGCAGATGGGCCTGATCTACGTCAACCCGGAAGGCCCGAACGGTAACCCTGATCCGGTCGCGGCGGCGAAGGACATCCGCGAGACCTTCTTCCGCATGGCGATGAACGACGAGGAGACCGTCGCGCTGATCGCCGGCGGCCACACCTTCGGCAAGACCCACGGCGCGGGCGATCCGTCGCTGGTCGGCGCGGAGCCGGAGAGCGGCGCGCTCGAGGACCAGGGCCTGGGCTGGAAAAGCAAGTACGGCACCGGCATGGGCGGTGACACCATCGGCGGCGGTCCCGAGGTCATCTGGACCACGACGCCGACCAAATGGTCCAACAACTTCCTCTGGAACCTGTTCGGCTACGAATGGGAGCTGACCACGAGCCCGGCCGGCGCCAAGCAGTGGAAGCCGAAGCACGGCATGGGCGCCAACACGGTGCCGGACGCGCACGACAAGTCGAAGCGTCACCCGCCGCAGATGCTGACCACCGACCTCTCGCTGCGCTACGATCCGGAATACGAAAAGATCTCGCGGCGCTTCCTCGAGAACCCGGATCAGTTTGCGGACGCCTTCGCCCGCGCCTGGTTCAAGCTCACGCATCGCGACATGGGTCCGATCCAGCGCTACCTCGGCCCGCTCGTGCCGAAGGAGACGCTGATCTGGCAGGACCCGATTCCGGCTCCGGACCATCCGCTGATCGACGACAAGGACGCGGCCGACCTCAAGGCGAAGATTCTGGCGTCGGGCCTGACGGTGCCGCAGCTCGTCTCGACCGCCTGGGCCTCGGCCTCCACGTTCCGCGGCTCCGACAAACGCGGCGGCGCGAACGGCGCGCGCATCCGCCTCGCGCCGCAGAAGGACTGGGAGGTCAACCAGCCGGCGCAGCTCAAGACCGTGCTGGCGAAGCTCGAGGAGATCCAGAAGGGCTTCGGCAAGAAGGTCTCGCTCGCCGACCTGATCGTGCTCGCCGGCAACGCGGGCGTCGAGAAGGCCGCCAAGGACGCCGGCGTCGAAGTGACGGTGCCGTTCCATCCGGGCCGCGGGGACGCGACGGCGGAGCAGACCGACACCGAATCCTTCGCTCCGCTGGAGCCACGCCAGGACGGCTTCCGCAACTACATCAACGCCAAGAAGATCCAGTTCATGAAGCCTGAAGAGGCTCTCGTGGACCGGGCCCAGCTTCTGACCCTGTCCGGCCCCGAGATGACGGTGCTGGTCGGCGGCCTGCGCGTGCTGGGTGCGAACGCCGGCGATTCCAAGCACGGCGTTTTCACCAAGGAGACGGGCAAGCTGACGAACGACTTCTTCATGAACTTGCTCGACATGGGCACGGTGTGGTCGCAGACCGGCGAGAACACCTACGAGGGCCGCGACCGCAAGACCAACGCGGTCAAGTGGACGGCCACCCGCGTCGACCTGATCTTCGGCTCGCACTCGCAGCTCCGCGCCTTCGCGGAGGTTTACGGCTGCGCGGACACGAAGGAGAAGTTCGTGAAGGACTTCGTGGCGGCGTGGACCAAGGTGATGGAGCTGGACCGCTACGATCTCGCCTGACCGGCGAACGGACTCTCAAGGAATGCGAAAGGCCGGGAGCGATCCCGGCCTTTCTGCTTGACGACGACCCTTGATGCGCCGCGCGGACCGCCTGGGGTCTTGTCGCGGTTCCTTCACGCGAACCGGTTCCCACCTCGCTCGAAACCGCTCTAACCGAAGCGCCAGAACAGCCCGATCGCAAGGATCAGCAGCAACGCCAGCCCGCCGGTGGCGAGCTTGAGCCATTGCATCCGAATGAGGCCGCGCAGGGCTTGCGGATCGCTCGCAGCCTTCTCGACCGGGCGCTCGTCGTGGAACAGCGGGTCCCGGTTCATCGCACGGGTTACGCGCCCTCGCCGGCCTCGGCCTTCAGCGCGTCCGGCTGCGGCATGGCGATGACGTTGTAGCCGGAATCGACGAAGTGGATTTCGCCGGTCACGCCGGTGGAAAGGTCGGAGAGCAGGTAGAGCCCCGCGCCGCCCAGTTCCTCGAGCGTGACGCCGCGGCCGAGCGGCGAGTGACGCTGCTGGAACGCGAACATGTAGCGCGCATCGTTGATGCCCGCGCCCGCGAGCGTGCGGATCGGTCCGGCCGAGATCGCGTTGACGCGAATCTTCTGCGCGCCGAAATCGACCGCGAGATAGCGCACCGACGCCTCGAGCCCGGCCTTGGCCACGCCCATCACGTTGTAGTTCGGCATGGCGCGGTCGCCGCCGTTGTAGGTCAGCGTCACCATGCTGCCGCCGTCCGGCATCAGCGCGGCGGCGCGCTTCGCCGACTCGGTGAAGGCGTAGCAGGAAATCACCATCGTGCGGATGAAGTTCTCGCGCGTGGAATCCGCATAGCGGCCCTTCAGCTCGCTCTTGTCGGAGAAGGCGACCGCATGGACGAGGAAGTCCATCGCGCCCCATTCCTTCTTGAGCGTGTCGAACACCGCGTCCACCGACGCGACGTCCTCGACGTCGCAGGGCAGCACGATCTTCGAGCCGGTCTCGTCCGCCAGCGGCCGGACGCGCTTGGCCAGCGCCTCGCCCTGGTAGGTGAAGGCCAGTTCCGCGCCGTGCGCCGCGAGCGTCTTCGCGATGCCCCAGGCGATCGAGTGATCGTTCGCGACCCCCATGACAAGGCCGCGTTTTCCCTTCATCAGTTGTGTCATCGCCCAGCTTTCGTGTCGTCGAGGCGCGCGGACCACGGCCGCGCGGCTCCGGTCAATCTCGTGTTATCGGAATCTCACGCATCCAGCCGCTTGAACACGACCGACGCATTGGTGCCGCCGAAGCCGAACGAGTTCGACAGCACGCAGCCGAGCTTCGCATTGTCCACGCGCTCGCGAACGATCGGCATGCCGTCCATCTCGGGATCGAGGGTTTCGATATTGGCGCTCTCGCAGATGAAGCCGTTGTTCATCATCAGCAGCGAGTAGATCGCCTCCTGCGCGCCGGCCGCGCCGAGCGAATGGCCGCTCAGAGACTTGGTGGCCGAAATCGGCGGGCACTTTTCGCCGAACACCTCGCGGATCGCCTCGATCTCGCGGATGTCGCCAATCGGCGTCGAGGTGGCGTGCGGGTTGATGTAATCGACCGGCGCCTTTGCGGTCTCCAGCGCCATCCGCATGCAGCGCACGGCGCCCTCGCCGGAAGGGGCCACCATGTCATGGCCGTCGGAGGTCGCGCCGTAGCCCGCGACCTCGGCGTAGATCTTCGCGCCGCGCGCCTTGGCGTGCTCCAGCTCCTCGAGCACGAGAACGCCAGCGCCGCCCGCGATCACGAAGCCGTCGCGGTCCTTGTCGTAGGCGCGCGATGCCTTCTGCGGCGTGTCGTTGTAGCCGGAGGACATCGCACCCATGGCGTCGAACAGGTTGGACAGGGTCCAGTCCAGCTCCTCACAGCCGCCGGCAAAGATCAGGTCCTGCTTGCCCCACTGGATCAGCTCGGCGGCGTTGCCGATGCAATGGTTGGAGGTCGCGCAGGCCGAGGAGATCGAATAGTTCACGCCCTTGATCTTGAACCAGGTGGCGAGCGTGGCGGACGCGGTCGAGGACATCGACTTCGGCACCGCAAACGGGCCGATGCGCTTGGGACTGGTGTTCTTGCGCGTGATGTCGGCGGCCTCGACGATGGTGCGGGTCGAGGGGCCGCCCGAGCCCATGACGATGCCGGAGCGGACGTTGGAGATTTCCTTTTCCTCCAGCCCGGCGTCGCGGATTGCCTGCTCCATCGCGACGTGGTTCCAGGCCGCGCCCTCGCCGAGGAAGCGCATGGCGCGGCGGTCCACGGATTCCGCGGGATTGAGGCTCGGCGCGCCCTGCACCCGGCACTTGAAGCCCATCTGGGCGAAGCTCTCGGCGTGCGAGATGCCGGACCGGGCTTCGCGCAGGCTCGCGAGAACCTCCTGGGTGTTGTTGCCGATGGACGAAACGATGCCCATCCCGGTGACGACGACCCGCCTCATAGCAGCCTCATGTGCGGTTGTTCCGGCCCCGCGCGCGGCGCGCGCTCATGCCGCTCGATCACGGTGAATTTGGCCCGGCCGGGATCAGACCGCAAGCCGGGCGGCCGCGGAAGCGCCGCGCTCAGGCCGCTCCGGGCTGCAGCGCCGCGGTCTCCTTGAACAGCCCGACCTTGAGGTCGGAAGCCTGATAGATCCTCACGCCGTCCGCCTCGACCCAGCCGTCGGCGATGCCGAGCACCAGCTTGGAGCGCATCACCCGCTTGAGATCCACGCCGTAGATCACCTGCTTCATGGTGGGCATCACCTGTCCGGTGAACTTGACCTCGCCCATGCCGAGCGCGCGGCCCTTGCCCGACGATCCGAGCCAGCCGAGGAAAAAGCCCAGCATCTGCCACAGCGCGTCGAGGCCGAGGCAGCCGGGCATCACCGGATCGCCCTTGAAGTGGCAGGGGAAGAACCAGAGGTCCGGCTTCACGTCCAGCTCCGCGCGGATGAAACCCTTACCGTGCGGGCCTCCGGTCTCGGAAATCTCGGAGATCCGGTCGAACATCAGCATGGGCGGAAGCGGGAGCTGGGGCCCCCCGGAAAACATCTCGCCCCGCCCGCACGCCAGCAAGTCCTCGTATTCAAAGCGATTTCGCCGGACTTCCATTGCCGCCTCGATGATAAGGTCATGTCTCGGTGCCGGGCGGATGGTCGTCCCGGCAGGCCGTCCCCGGTCGGCACCATAGGGGCAGAGCGCCAGATATGCTACCGTGGCAACGCCGCCATGTGCTGTTGCGAGACAGTTGCATGTGAGCCTCGTTCGAGATAATGTTGGAAATGCAACGCTTTAGAAGCGTTCTTATCTAGGTAGGCAGGCGTGAGCGATATGACCCAGACGCGAACCGTGGTTGTTTCGGCGACCGAGCACGAGCCTCCGATGGCCGATCTCCACCGGGCCGAGCTGACCGGCTGCCCGTGGCACGACGTGAAGTCGATGCTGCGCGACGTGGGCCTGCGCCCGACCCGCCAGCGCATGGCGCTCGGCTGGATCCTGTTCGCGAAGGGCGACCGGCACCTGACCGCCGAAATGCTCTACGAGGAGGCCACCAAGGCCAAGGTCCCGGTGTCGCTCGCCACCGTCTACAACACCCTGCATCAGTTCACCGACGTCGGCCTGCTGCGCCAGGTCGCGGTCGACGGCTCGAAGACCTACTTCGACACCAACACCTCCACCCACCATCATTTCTACGTCGAGGGCGAAAACGCCCTGGTCGACATTCCGGGCGCCGAGGAGATCGTCGGCCAGATGCCGCGGGCCCCCGAGGGCTACGACATCGCCCGGATCGACGTGGTGGTCCGCCTGCGTCGCAAGACCAGCGGCCGCAAATAATTCCATTCTCCACCATCTTCAAACTGGAATGGCCGGGCCCGTCCCGGCCATTTTTTTGCGCAGCCCTGCGCGGAGCCGGCCTCTGCAGACCCTTTGGGGGCAAGGTGACAATGCTCCGCGGCGTCGGCCGCTCCGTTCCCTCTCCCATTCCGGGGAGGGGATAGGGCGTGCCTGGAGACGCTGCTCCGGACCTGAACGGGCGGCGGACGCCCCTTATCGGGCGTGGGCGGCGTCCTGCGGCCGCGAACCGCTTGCGCCCGGCACGCCGCTGTCATCAACTGTGGGTAACGGTTCAAAACCTTCGTCTGTCGGGAGAACGTCCATGTCTGCAAGATCGTCTGCAAGTGCGAGTGCCTCCACCCTCGCCATCGCCCGCCGCGGCCTGCTGGCGGCCGCCCTCGCCCTTGCCGCCGGGCCGGTCATGGCCCAGGGCATCGAAGACCGGCTCACCATCGTCACGTCCTTTCCCAAGGATATGACCGGGCCGTTCGCCGCCGCGTTCCAGAAGAAATATCCCGGCACCAAGGTCGAGGTTCAGAACCGCAACACCGCGGCCGCCGTGACCTTCATCCGCGAGACGCGGTCGAGCCCGCCGGACATCATGTGGGCGTCGGCGCCGGACGCCTTCGCAGTGCTCAAGAAGGACAACCTGCTGCGTAAGTTCCAGCCCAAGGCGCAGGGCGTGGCGAGCGTGGTCGGCACTTATCCGGTGAACGATCCCGACGGCTTCTTCACCGGCTTCGCCGCCTCGGGCTACGGCATCATGTACAACACGCGCTACCTGCGCGCGAACAACCTGCCGGCTCCGAAGGAGTGGGACGACCTCAAGAAGCCGATCTACCACGGGCACGTCGGCTTCTCCGCGCCGTCGCGCTCCGGCACCTCGCACCTGACGCTGGAGACGATCCTGCAGGGCGAAGGCTGGAACAAGGGCTGGGCCACCACCATCGAAATGGCCGGCAACTTCGCGCAGGTGTCGGACCGCTCGTTCGGCGTACCGGACGCGGTGAACAGCGGCCAGTACGGCGTCGGCATCGTCATCGACTTCTTCGGCCTGTCGGCCAAGGCGTCGGGCTTCCCGGTCGAGTTCGTCTATCCGGCGGTGACCGCGATCGTGCCGGCCAACATCGCGGTGATCGCCAACGCGAAGAACCCGAAGGCGGCGGAAGCCTTCGTCGAGTTCCTGCTGTCGGACGAAGGCCAGCAGATCCTGCTCGATCCCAAGATCCAGCGCCTGCCGGTGCGGATGACGACCTACGACAAGGCCCCGAAGGACTATCCCAACCCGTTCAAGGACAAGGGGCTGGGCGCCAAGGTCAAGTTCGACTCCGAACTGTCCGAAGGACGCTACGAGCTGGTCAACTCGCTGTTCGACCGCATCGTCACGTTCCGGCTCAAGGACCTGAACGCGGCGTGGAAGGCGATCCACGAAGCCGAGCGCAAGCTCGGCAAGAACGCCAGCGCCGAAGCGAGGAAGCTGCTCGACGAGGCGCGCAGGCTCGCGTCGTCGGTGCCGATCACCGAGAAGGAGGCGTCCGATCCCTCGATTGCCGGCGCGTTCCGCGCGCTCAAGAAGGGCGAGAAGCCAGCCGGCCGCCAGGCCGAGTTCGAGGAAAGGTGGGACGGTTTTGCGGTGAAGAACTACGCGCAGGCCAAGGCGCTCGCGGACAAGGCGGCGGCGGGGAAGTAAAAACAAGGCATCGTCATCACCGGGCCGGCGCCGATCTCGGGTTTACCCGAGATCGGATGTTCAAGGTCCAGGTCGGCCAGGACCGACCTGGATAGCGTCGAGTCCCGGTGATCCCGACAAGGCGGGCAAACTGCCCTCCCGAGCGGGATGGCCGGGACAAGCCCGGCCATGACGGCAAGGCGGGGGGCATGATGGCGAATATTGCAGCCGGGGGCCGGAACACCGCGCGCACGTCGCTGCTCGCCGGCCTCTTCCCTCAGGGGAGAGGCGGTTCGAGCCCGCGGCCATGACGGACACGACCGCACCCTTGCGAAGCCGCACGCCGCTGCTCGCGCGCTATGGAGCGAGCCCGGCGCAGGCGCTGTCGCTGTTCTTCATCGCGATGTTCCTGCTGGCGTTCATGGTCGTGCCGCTGCTGCGCGTGATCCAGGTCGCATTCACCGGGCCGGACGGCTTCACGCTGGTGCATTTCGGCGATTTCTTCCGCACCTCGCTTTTGCGCGAAGCGTTCTGGAACTCGATCTACGTCGCCGGCATGACGGTGGTGGTGGCAAGCCTGATCGCCGTGCCGCTCGCCACCATCCTGGCGCGCTTCCACTTCCGCGGCGCGGCTTTGATCCACACGCTCGGCGTGATCCCGCTGGTGATGCCGCCGTTCGTCGGCGCGGTGGCGATGCAACTCATCTACGGCCGCAACGGCACCATCAACCTGTTGCTCAACGACTGGTTCGGCTTCCGCATTCCGTTCATGGAGGGGCTGAACGGCGTGATCTTCGTCGAGGCCCTGCACTACTTCCCGTTCATCCTGCTCAACCTGTCGGCCTCGCTCGCCAACATCGATTCCGCCATGGAGGAATCGGCGCAGAACCTCGGCGCGCGCGGCTTCACGTTGTTCTCCAAGATCGTGTTCCCGCTGGCGCTGCCGGGCTACGTCGCGGGCGCGGCGCTGGTGTTCGTCAAGGTGTTCGACGACCTCGCCACGCCGCTGCTGCTCAACGTCACCAACATGCTGGCGCCGCAGGCGTATCTCAAGATCACCACGGTCGGCATCGCCGACCCGATGGGCTACGTCATCTCGGTGATCATGATCGTCTGCTCGCTCGGCGCCATGCTCCTGTCCGCGATGCTGCTGCGCGGGCGCGACTTCGCCACCACCCAGCGCGGCGGCGGCGGGCTGTCGCGCAGGCGGCTCGGCCGGGCCGGCACCTTCGCGGCCGGCGCATTCGTGACGGTGGCGCTGGCGGTGGCGCTGTCGCCGCACCTCGGCATCTTCATCCTGTCGATCGGCACAGTCTGGTCTTTTGCGGAGCTGCCGGACGCCTACACGATCCAGCATTACGTCACGGTGTACCGCGAGGCCGGGCCGCTGATCGCCAACACGATCCTCTATTGCGGCATCGCCGGCCTGATCGACATCGTGCTCGGCGCGACGCTGGCCTATATCGTGCTGCGCACGCGCCTGCCCGGCCGCAAGCTGGTCGAACAGGTCGCCATGTCCGCGGTCGCCATTCCGGGCCTTGTGCTCGGCATCGGACTGCTGCGCACATTCTATGACGTCAAGCTGCCGGTCTCCGGCGAGTCGCTGGCTACGTTCTGGTTCATGCTGGTGATCGCCTACGCGATCCGCCGCCTGCCCTACGCGCTCGCGGCCGCCACCGCCGCGATCCGCCAGCTCCACATCAGCCTGGAGGAAGCCGCCGAGAACCTCGGCGCGCGCAAGCTCGGCGTGCTGTCGCGCATCGTGGTGCCGCTGATGACCGGCGGCCTGCTGGCAGGCTTCGTCACCAGCTTCGCCACCGCCGCGGTCGAGCTGTCCGCCACGTTGCTGCTGGTGGCGCGCGCGCCGGACGCGCCGCTGTCCTACGGCATCTACGTCTACATGCAGTCGGCCGCGGGCCGCGGCCCCGGCGCGGCGCTCGGCGTGATCGCGGTCGTGGTCGTGGCGATCGCGACCTACATCGCGTTCAAGATCGCCGAGCGCGAGCGCGGGCTGAAATCGCGGGAGATGTTCTGAATGTCGCGCGGCGTCACCATCGAGAACGTCTCCTTCGGCTACGGCGAGACCGCCGTGCTCGACGACGTGAGCCTGGCCGTGGAGAAGGGCGAGTTCTTCGCCTTTCTCGGCCCCTCCGGCTCCGGCAAGACCACGCTCCTGCGTCTGGTCGCGGGCTTCGGCCGGCCGGACAAGGGCCGCATCCTGATCGGCGAGCGCGACGTCACCGACCTGCCGCCGTGGAGCCGCAGCGCCGGCATGGTGTTCCAGAGCTACGCGCTGTGGCCGCACATGACGGTCGCCAAAAACGTCGCCTTCGGCCTTGAGCGCCGCAGGCTGCCGCGCGCGGAGATCGGCCGCAAGGTCGCCGCCGCGCTGGCGCTGGTCGGCCTCTCCGCGATGGCGGAGCGGCGGCCGGCGCAGCTTTCCGGCGGCCAGCAGCAGCGGGTGGCGCTGGCGCGGACCATCGTGATCGAGCCCGAGGTGCTGCTGCTCGACGAGCCGCTGTCCAATCTCGACGCCAAGCTGCGCGTGGAGATGCGCTCCGAACTGAAGTCGCTGCAGCGCAAGCTCGGACTCACCGCGATCTACGTCACCCACGACCAGGAAGAAGCCAACGCCATCGCCGACCGGATCGCGGTGCTGGACCAGGGCCGCATCCAGCAGATCGGCGCGCCGGCGGAGTTGTACGATCATCCCGCCAACCGCTTCGTCGCGACCTTCCTCGGCACCGCCAACCTGATCGAAGGCCGCATCGAGAACGGCCGCTTCGCGAGCGAGAATTTCACGCTGGACGGCGTGGGCGGGCCGGACGGCGCGGCCTGCGTCTCGATCCGCCCGCAGGACGTCGCGTTGGGCGACGCGGGGACGGGTTCGCCCGCCACCGTGACCGAGCGCGAATTCCTCGGCGGCGTGGTGCGCTACCGTCTCGAAATGGGCGGCCAGCACGTCACCGTGGACGTGCCGCACCGCCGCGACCGCACGCCCTACGCGGAGGGCGCGGCGGTCGGGCTGATCGTGGACCCGAAGCAGATCGCCGTGCTCCGCTGAGCGCAGTTCATCGAGGGGTTTTCGTGAGCGACTATTTCGTCCATCGCCTGCAGGTCTCGATGCCGCTTGAAACCGCGGAAAGGATCGCCGATGCCGCGCTGAAGGCCGGCGCCGAGGCGAAGCTGCTGCCGCTCACGGTCGCGGTGCTCGACGCCGGCGGGCATCCGGTGCTGCTCAAGCGCCAGGACGGCTCCGGCATCCTGCGCGCCGACATCGCCATCGGCAAAGCCTATGGCGCGCTCGGCATGGGCATCGCGAGCCGCACCGTGCGCGACCGGCTGAAGGATCGTCCTGCGTTCCAGGGCGCGATCGCGGCCGCATCCGAGGGCCGCTTCATCCCGGTGCCGGGCGGCGTGCTGGCGCTGAACGCGCAGGGCGAGGTGATCGGCGCGGTCGGCATCAGCGGCGACGCCTCGGACAAGGACGAATACGCCGCGATCATGGGCGTGCAGGCTGCGGGCCTCGCCTCGCATCCGGAGAAGCCCGCCGACAACTGGCGCGACGCGGGACTTTGAAGGCTCAGTTCACGACTTCGTTCGGATAGACGCCCCAGAGCCGGACCTGCTCGATCCAGCCGTCCGCGCCGCGCAGCGAGATGCGGCACCAGCTCCTGTTGCAGCGCCGGACCGAGCCGAGCACACCGGGCTCCAGCATGGCCACAATCGCGCTCTTGGCGTCGCCGTCCGCATGCACGGGCACGAGGTCGTCCTTCGACTTCGCCGTCACGACTCCGGTGCGCCGGCCGGACAGCAGCGAGTGATAGACCCAGCCGTCCGAGCCGTCGGAATCGCGGATGCGCCGCCAGTTCTCGAACTCGGCGATCACCTCCACCGGCAGGCCGGAGCGCTGGTAGACCCAGCGGACCTCGTGGTTCTTGGCGGGACCGCGGCGGATCGCGACCTTGTCGGCCTTCAGGCTGACGAAACGCGGCATCGGCAGGCCGCTGACCGGGCCGACCGGATCGGCCAGCGCCGGGGCCGCACCGCAGGCGGCGGCGCACAGGGCCAGGATCAGGGTGCGGAAGGCGTATCTCATTCGCGACGCAACCGGACTTTTGCAGGGCCGCATCGACGCAACCCCGATGCTTTGTCTTGAAACGGCGTTCTGATACAGAAGGACGGCTCCCATCCGCATCGAAACCGGCGTCCGCGACTGTCGTCGGCACCGGTTAAGGAGGGCTGAACGGGCCGGCCCCGGCGGCGCGAAACGCCGCCGCATGTGCCCGAAAGGTCACAGGCATTCCGGCCTCGAGGAGGCCGGCGCGAAGGCGGCAGCATGCCCCAGGCGAAGAAACCGACGGTCGTCGTCACCCGCAGGCTTCCCGATCCGGTCGAGACCCGGATGCGCGAGCTGTTCGACGTGCGGCTGAACCCCGACGACAGGCCCATGAGCCCGGCGGAGCTTGCAGAGGCAATCCAGTCCGCCGACGTGCTGGTGCCGACCGTCACCGACCGGATCGACGCGCCGCTGCTCAAGGAGGCCGGCCCCCGGCTCAAGCTGATCGCCAACTTCGGCAACGGCGTAGACAACATCGACGTGCCGGCCGCGCTGGCGCGCGGCATCACCGTCACCAACACGCCCGGCGTGCTGACCGAGGATACCGCCGACATGACGATGGCGCTGATCCTCGCGGTGCCGCGAAGGCTCGCCGAGGGCGCGAACGTTCTGACCGGCGACGGCGAATGGCCGGGCTGGTCGCCGACGTGGATGCTCGGGCGCCGCATCCGGGGCAAGCGGCTCGGCATCGTCGGCCTGGGCCGCATCGGCCAGGCGGTGGCGCGCCGCGCGAGCGCCTTCGGGCTGCAGATCCACTACCACAACCGCCGCCGCGTCTCCGCGAAGATCGAGGAGGAGCTGCATGCGACCTATTGGGACAGCCTCGACCAGATGCTGGCGCG
>CAZZCV010000088.1:0-12026 GCA_964653225.1 uncultured Rhodoplanes sp.
AGATCGCCGACACGCTGGTGCGCTCCGGCGATCTCGAGCGCCTGCTCGCCGTGGTCGGGCTGCGAGATCAGGAGGTCGTCGGTGTTGACGCCGAGCTTGCGGGCATAGACCGGATCGAGCGCATGCTCGGCGTCGATGAAGGCGCAGGTGCCGCCCTTCTTCTGCGCCTCGGCCACCGCATGCAGGGCCAGCGTGGTCTTGCCGGAGGATTCCGGCCCGTAAATCTCGATGATGCGGCCGCGCGGCAGGCCGCCGACGCCGAGCGCGATGTCGAGACCGAGCGAGCCGGTGGACACGACCGCGATGTCCATCGACTTGTCGGCCTTGCCCAGCTTCATGATCGAGCCCTTGCCGAAGTTCCGCTCGATCTGGGACAGCGCCGCATCCAGCGCCTTGGACTTGTCCTTATCCATTGAAATTCCTTCGACGACGCGCAGGGCGGCGGGGGCCATGAAACGCTCCTTATGACCGGGATTCGGAGGGCCGGAAAGCCGGACGCCCCTCCCGAAGCGGCGCCCAAGGCCATGAGGAATCTGTGTACCCTATTTGTTCTATGTTCGCAATATGTTCTTTTTTTAAAACGAGGGTACTGGCCTGATTTGCCCCCCTCGTCGCCTAGTTTGAATTCGGGAGTGACCTGTTTTGCGCGCGGTCTGGCACGTTACCGAACAGCCGAATCAGGAGGGGCCCGTGTCGTTTAGCTTTAACCTCGACAAGAACGATCCGAGCAGACTGGAGTGGTGGGATATTGGTGGGCCGACCGAGTTGACGAATGAGGAGGCAATGATTGCTGCCGTCGCCGGGTTATCCGCCGCCCTCAACAACATTGCCAAAGCCCTCGCTCCGCTTCAGGAGATCGCGGATATCATGAGAGAGAAGGATTGAGGCCGCCTCAGTTGGCAGCCTCCCGATCAATCTCGTGGCTCTCGATCGCCATCGTTTCCCAGCCTTCACTGCGGCTGCACGCCCGCTGCGTCCAGCACCCGCTTGGCATCCACCGTGTCCTTGCGCAGGAACGCCGCGAACGCCTCCGGCGTGTTGGCAACGGGCTCGAGCCCGCGGCTCACCATGTGCTGCTTGGCGAAGGCCGCGTCGCTCACGATCTCGCGAATGTCCTGCGCCACCTTATGGATCATGTCCGGGGGCGTACCGGACGGCGCGAAGAGGCCGAAGTAGGAGCGCGTCATCGGCCCATCATAACCATGCTCGCGGACGGTGGGCACGTCGGGCAGGATCGGGCTTCGCTGGTCGGAATCCACGACAAACGGCGTGATCCGGCCGGATTCGAGATGCGGCATCATGTTCGCGAGGCCGAGGAACGTGATCGGAGTGGCGCCCGTCAGCATGCCGTTGACCGCGTCCCCGCCGCCACGGAAAGGAACGCGGACCAGATCGGTGCCGTGATCACGATTCAAACTTTCGACGAAGAGGATGAGCGCCATGTTCGCCGTCGAATAGCTGTACGTCTTGGGTCTCGCCTTCACCAGCTTGATCAGCTCCGACACGGTTTTCGCTTTCAGCTCCGACGTCGCGGCCAGCGCCTGCACGATAAAGAAAAGATTGGTCACGGGGACGATCGCTTCCGGATCAAACGGCAAGCTTTTGAACATGTAGCGGTTGTATGTGACCGCCTCGTTCGGAAGCAGGCAGAAGGTGTAGCCGTCCGGCGTCGCCTCGGCGCAGGCGCGCGCACTGATATTGAAGTTTCCTCCCGGACGATTGACGACGATCACCGGCTGCCCCCAGCGCTTGCTGAGATGGTCGCCGACAACGCGCATGAAGACATCGCTCAAACCACCCGCGGCAGACGATGAGATCACGCGCACGGGCTTTGCCGGATAGGGCTGCGCCTGGGCTGCGGTCTGCGCAAGCACCACAGCGGCGACGATCGGAATCAGTCGAGATAACGAGAACGTCATGGCTGCACTCCCCGATGGCCAAATTCCGTTAATCGATTGTCGAACCGGATCGCGGCTGCGCCGCCCTTCCTTTTTCTCCATGCGCTTCGCATGCCGTCCGCAGCACGGCCCCAGGCCGGATCATGAAGACATCACGGGCAGCATGAGGCACGAGAGATGCGCCTCGTCGTGATAGAACGTGTCCGTTCCCATCTGGGTCGGATGATACGGATGGGCGAAGATGCCCTCGGTCAGGGGCGAGTCGCTGTTGGCCAGTTCCAGTCTGATCCGGTGGCCGCGTTTGAAAAGATAGGAGACCGGCATCAGCTCGATGTCGAATTGATAAACTTCGTTCGGCACAAGAGGCTGCGGATTGGTGTGCGTATAGAACGGGCGCAGCGTCGTCGAACGCTCCTCGTCCTTCTCGCGATGTGATGCCTTCAGCCAGCCCTTGGACGCCACGACGAACGCCGGCTGATCGCCTCTCTCGCGAGCGGCCTGCTCTTGCGGAAGCTGGTCGGAGAGCTTGACGATGAACTGCGTGTCGATCGCGCTGGACGAAGCAAAAAGCCGCAGGACGATCGGGCCCGTGACCTCGACATCGGCCTCCAGCGGCGGCGACGTGAACGTCAGAATGCGCCGCACCGGATCGGGGCGGCCGTTCGGGTCGTTCGCCACGACGCCGTTGACCCATTCCCAGTCGGGATAGGTATAGCTCGTCGTCCCCTCGTCCGCCTTCGGCTTGCCGATCGAAAGGCCGCCATCGTTCAGCGAAGTCAGGCTGCCGGAAGGTCCCTTGCGCAGATAATAGGGCGTGTAGATCGCCCCAGGCAGCGGCCACTCCGCCTCCTCGCGCCAGACGTTCGCCCCGCGCACGAACAGCCGCACGGGCGCGCCGTCCATGACATCATTCCGGACATCCTTCAGCCAGTAATCGTAGAAGGGCAGACATTCCTTTTCGTGGAATTCGACCTGGTCGAACATGTGATGGGCTTCGAACGTATTCTTCGCGCCCGTCACCACCAGCTTCTTCGGCGACCGCAATTCCTCGTAGCCGACGATATTCCCCCGCAGATGCAGGCCCATCTTGCCCCAGTGCCCGATCGACAGCACCGGAATCCGGATATCGCCCAGGCGCCAGAACGGAGAGCGTTCGCGCCAGAACTCGTCGTCCAGCGTGTGTTCGATGATGGCGCCAGCCACATCGAAGCGCATCACCTCGCGTCCCCTGCCGCCAGCGGGGCGATGCTGATGATCGGCGCGCAGCCCGTTGAACCAGGTCGGGCGGTAGCTGCAATAGATGCCGCCATGATAATTCGAGCAACGATACTGATCGACGAGGCCGTCGAACGGAATGATGCAGGCAAGTCCGGGAGGATTCGCACAGGCCATCAGCCACTGCGCGATCGCGTAATAGGACTGGCCGATGCCGCCGACGCGGCCGGTACACCACTCCTGCTTGACGATCCAGGCGATCAGTTCGACATAGTCCTGCTGCTCGGCCGCGCCCATGAATTCGAATTGACCGTCCGAACGGCCCGAGCCGCGCACGTCGGCATGGACGTAGGCGTAGCCCTGGCTGACGTACCATTCGACCGGGCCGGTCTCGCGCCACAGGAACAGCGGATAGGCCGGCACCTCGTCCATCTCGTACTGGTAGGGCGAGGCCGCGAACAGCGCCGGAAAGCGGCCGGGGGCGTCGGGGCGATACACGCAGAGCGAGATGCGGACGCCGTCGCGCATCGTGACCGTGACGCCCTTCTCGACCTTCATGGCGTATTGTCCCCGGCGCGTCTGTGAATCGGATGAAGGCCCTTGCGTCATCGTGACCGTTTTCCTTATTGCGGCGGAGCTTGCTGCCCGGTGCAGCCTGCGTCATTCTTGCCAAAATCGGTGGCCGAGACCACCCTGGGGAAGGACGCTCGATGAAACGACCTGCGTGCTGGCTGGCGCTGATGGGGCTGTTCGCGGGAATGGCGGCGACGCCGGCAGGCGCGCAATCCGCACAGCCGTGGCCGTCGAAGCCGATCCGCGTCGTCGCCACCTCGGGCGCGGGCGGGCTGAGCGACGTCTTCATGCGGGTGCTGGGCGATGAGCTTCACCGGAAATGGGGTCAGCCGCTGGTCATCGAGAACCGGCCCGGCGGCAATTTCAACATCGGCGCGCGTGCCTGCGCGGAGGCGCCGCCGGACGGCCACACCATCTGCATCATGTCCAACGAGTCGGTGACGTATAATATTTATATGTACCCGAACCTGCCCTTCAGCATCGAGAAGGGCATCACGCCGATCACCAATCTCTTCTTCATCACCCAGGGCCTCGCCGTCGGCGCCGACCTGAAGGTGAAGACGCTGGACGAACTGGTCGCCCACGCCAAGGCGAAGCCGAAGACGCTGAGCTACGTCGCGCCGGCCGCTCCCCTGATCCTGTTCATGGAGAACCTCAACCGCCGGCACGGGATCGATCTCGTGCGGGTGCCGTTCAAGGGCGGGGGCGATGCGATCAACAACATCCTCAACGGCACCACGCCGATCGCTTTCCTCGGCATCGGCAACACCATGACGCATCTGCGCGCGGGCCGGATGAACGCGCTGCTGGTGGACAGTGCGAAGCGCTCCCCGCTGTTTCCTGACGTGCCCTCGATCGGCGAGATCAAGTACGAGGGGCCGGTGACGCGCGCCTATTTCGGCCTCTACGCGCCGACCGGCGTGCCGAAGGCCATTCTCGACCGGATCGCCGCCGACGTGAACGAGGTCGCGAGCGCGCCCGCCTTCCGGGACAAGAACTTCACCCAGCGGGGGCTTGAGCCCGCGCTCAACACGCCCGACGCCTTCGCCGCGTTCCTCAAGGACGATCGCGTCAACGCCCGGCGCGTGGTCGAGCAGTCGGGACTGAAGCCGCACTGACGGCTGCGGTGGCGGCGCATGTGGACAGGCTTGCCATCGGGGCCATGGCGCGGATACGAAGTGCCGACGGACGGCGACAAGACCGCCCGCGGATCAGGTCGAGGAAAGGCTCAGGACGATGATGAAATTATCGGCACTTGCGCTCTCGTTTGCGGCCGTCGCCGCGACCGCCGTTCCGGCCGTGGCCCAGCAGGACTATCCGGCGCGGCCGATCCGCGCCATCACCACCACCAGCGCCGGCGGTCTCTCCGACATCTTCATGCGCGCGCTCGGCGAGGAGCTGCGCCAGCGCCTGGGTCAGCCCGTCATCATCGAGAACCGGCCGGGCGGCGCGATGAATGTCGGCACCCGCGCCTGCGCCGAAGCGCCGCCGGACGGCTATACGATCTGCATCACCAATGCCGATGCGATGGCCTATAACCAGTTCCTGTTCAAGCGCATGCCGTTCGACCCGGTGAACGGCCTGCAGCCGATCACCAACCTCTTCCACCTGATTCACATCATGGTGGCGAACTCCAAGTTGGGGGCCAAGAGCGTCGACGAGCTGGTCGCGCTGTCGAAGGCCAAGCCGGGCACGATGAACTACCTCACGCCCGGCATCGCGATGGAGCTGTACATGCAGACGCTTCGCAAGGAGCGGGGCGCGGACTGGGTGCGCGTGCCGTTCCGGGGCGGCGGCGAGGCGGTCAACGCGATCATGAGCGGCACCACGCCGATCGGCCTGATCGGCGAGGGCAACGTGGTGGGCCAGATCCGCTCCGGCGACATGACGCCGCTGGCGATGATGAACAACATCAAGTCGCCGCACTTCCCGAACGTTCCGACCATCGAGGAGCTGGGCTACAAGGGCGCGCCCTCGCGCGGCTGGTACGGGCTGCTGGCGCCCGCCGGCACGCCCAAGCCGATCGTGGACCGGCTGGCCAGGGAGGTCGCGGAGATCGTCAAGGATCCGGCGTTCCGCGCGCGCGCCTTCACCCAGCGCAGCCTGGTGCCGGCGGTCAACACGCCGGAGGAATTCGACGCCGAGATCAGGCGCGACCGCGCCACGGCGGAGAAGGTCGTGAAGGCGGCGGGACACGAGCCGCAATAAGTCAGCCGCGAGTTTTTCGTCCAACAGGAAGTGGAACCGGACCATGAAGCATCGTCGATTGATCGCCGCAGCCGCCGTGACGGCGGTGATGGGCGCATCCGCGGGGCCGCTCGCCGCCCAGCAGGACTATCCGAACCGGCCGGTGCGCGGCTTCACCACATCGAGCGCCGGCGGCATCAGCGACATCTTCCTGCGCGCGCTCGGTGAAGAGCTGAGCAAGCGCTGGGGCCAGACGCTGGTGGTCGAGAACCGTCCCGGCGGGGCGCAGAACAACGGCACCAAGGCGTGCTCGGACGCGCCGCCGGACGGCTACACGATCTGCATCATCAACGCCGATCCGCTAGTCTACAACCAGTTCCTGATCAAGAACATGCCGTTCAAGCCCGAAACGGCGGTGCAGCCTGTCATCAACCTGTTCAACCTGATCCAGAACCTGTCGGTGAATTCCGACCTCAAGGTCAAGACCATCGACGAACTGGTCGCCTATTCCAAAGCCAAGCCCAAGACGCTCAGCTACCTCACGGCCTCGATGCCGCTGGCGATCTACATGGACAGTCTCGTCAAGGAAAAGGGCGCGGACTGGGTGCGCGTGCCGTTCCGTGGCGGCGGCCAGGCGCTCAACGCGGTGCTCGGCGGCTCGACGCCGATCGCGCTGATCGGCGAGGCCAACATGAAATCGTCGATCGACGCCGGCAAGGTGACGCCGCTGGTGATGGTCAACAACATCAAGTCGCCGTTCTATCCGAACGTGCCGACGCTGGCGGAGACCGGCTACAAGGGCGCGCCCTCGCGCGCGTGGTACGGCATCTTCGTGCCGCCCGGCACGCCGCGGCCGATCGTGGACAAGCTCCACAGGGACATCCACGCGGTGGTCTCGGAGCCGGGCTTTCGCGAGAAGCACCTGACGCAGCGCAGCCTGATCCCGGTGCTCAACACGCCCGAGCAGTTCGACGCCGAGATCAAGCGCGACCGCGCCGACGCCGAGAAACTGATGAAGGGCGCGGGCATCGAGCCGCAGTAGCGCCTTCGTCTCAAGGCCCTGGCGGCCACGCGATCGGGGTTCATGGCCGGGCTCGTCCCGGCCATGTTCGTTTGCGCGGCGCCGCGCGGGCGCGGGAACCGTCCATAACGCAGACGTGAGTTGCCTTGCGGGGGCTCGCGGGCGATGTCCGCGCCTTCGGCGGTTTCGGTTCCTGCGGAGAGAGAATGTCGATCGACAGACGTGCGTTCGTTCTGGGGGCCCCGCTTGCGCTCGGCGGCTGCATGACGGCCCGCCAGCCCCAGCAGGCGGCGATCCGGCCCGGCATCGATCCGCGCTATGCCGTCATGTACGGCGCCATCGACACCGAGCCGCATCCGGTGCCGGCGGTCGATCTGACCGAGGTCGACCCCCGGTTCCTGCGGCGCGAGGTGGCCTATGCGACCTCCGAGCATCCCGGCACCGTGGTGGTCGACGTCCGCAACCGCCATGCCTATCTGGTGCTGGAGCGCGGCCGCGCGGTCCGCTACGGCGTCGGCGTCGGCAAGGAGGAGGGGTTCAACTTCCAGGGCGACGCCATCGTCGGCCGCAAGGCCGCCTGGCCGCGCTGGACCCCCACGCAGAACATGATCCGCCGCGAGCCCGAGCGTTACGGCAAATACGCCGGCGGCCTGGAGGGCGGGCCGGAGAATCCGCTCGGCCCGCGCGCGCTCTATCTCTACCGCGACGGGCGCGACACGCTGTATCGGCTGCACGGCACGACCGAGCCGTGGACCATCGGCACGATGGTCTCGTCCGGCTGCGTGCGCCTGCTCAACCAGGACATCATCGACCTGTACCGGCGCGTGCCGGTCAGCACCAAGGTGGTGGTGCAGTCGTCGGCCGGCGTGCCGGTGGGCTGACGGCTGCGCCCGGCGTGCGCCGCGCTACGCCGCTTCGACCAGCCGATCCGCCAGCCAGTCGGGCAGGTCCACCATCACGTCGTGACCGCAGGCAGCCTCCAGCATCCGCCAGCCGGCCTGCGCCTTGAGCGCGGCGACCGCCTTGTCGAAGCCGGGGTTGGCGTAGTCGCGCGCGCGGATGTAGGTCTTTTTGCCGATGCGCTCGCGCGCGCCGGTGAGCCGGATCGCATCCACGATGGTCCCGACCGGCTGCGGCCGGCACATCGCATCGACCCAGGCGCGGTCCGCCTCGTTGACCCCGAACGCCGCGGCCGCGGGCGCGGGCACCGAAATGTCGCCGTTCTGCACGGCCGCCTGCGTCGCCTCGCGCACCCTGGGGCCGGTGAGGTCGACCATGCGGTCGCCGTCCTGCGGATAGAAGGCGTCGAGATAGACGATGGACGAAATCCGCTCCGCGACCTGCTCGACCACGCCCGAGATCACGAAACCGGCGTAGGAGTGGCCGCACAGCACCACGTCGCGGAGATTCTCGAACCGGAACACGTTGGCGACGTCCGCGATGTGAGTCGACAGGTCGATGCCCGCGCGCATCAGGTGCTCGCGCTCGCCGAGCCCGGTGAGCGTGGGCGCGAACACCTTGTGGCCCCGGCGTTCGAGATTGTCCGCCACGCGCCGCCAGCACCAGCCGCCGTGCCAGGCGCCGTGGACGAGAACGAAGGTTCGGGAGCTTGTGGCTGTCACGGTCGATCAGTCCTTTTCTGGTTTCGGGCGACGGCGGCGGCCGGGGCCTCGGCCAGCGCCTGTGGATAACCCGGAAAACCCGGCTTTTCCCGCCTCACTTTCGCGCAGGGGTGGCGCTGCGTCCTGGCGCGCCCATTTGGGGACTATGATCGGCCTTCGATTCGGGCCACACCGCCAGACCCAATCATTTCGCCCATGCGCTATCCGCCGCAATTTCTCGATGAGCTGCGCGCCCGGCTTCCGGTCTCGGAGGTGGTGGGCCGGCGCGTGGCGTTGAAGAAGGCGGGCCGCGAGTGGAAGGGCCTCTCGCCCTTCGCCAAGGAGAAGACGCCCTCGTTCTTCGTCAACGACCAGAAGGGCTTCTATCACGATTTCTCGTCGGGCAAGCATGGCGACATCTTCGCTTTCGTGATGGAGACGGAGGGTGTCACCTTTCCCGAGGCGGTCGAGCGGCTGGCCGGGCTGGCCGGCGTGCCGATGCCGGTGGTCTCGCGGGAGGAGGAGCGCCGCGAGGAGAAGCGCCGCAGCCTGCACGACGTGATGGAGCTGGCCGCGAAGTTCTTCGAGGCGACGCTGGCGGGCCGCGCGGGCGCTCGCGCGCGCGGCTATCTCGCCGACCGGGCGCTGGAGCCCGCCACCCAGCTCAAATTCCGCATCGGCTATGCGCCGGGGGAGCGTTTCGCGCTCAAGGAGCACCTGGGCGGGCAGGGCGTGCCGGTGCCCGACATGATCGAGTGCGGGCTGCTGATCGCTGGCGACGACATCCCGGTTCCCTACGACCGCTTCCGCGACCGCGTGATGTTCCCGATCACGGATTTCCGCGGCCGTATCGTCGCCTTCGGCGGCCGCGCGCTCGACAAGGATGCGCCCGCGAAATACCTGAACTCGCCGGAGACGCCGCTCTTCCACAAGGGCTCGAACCTCTACAACGGCCAGCGCGCGCGCCAGGCCGCGCACGAAGATCATCCGCTGATCGCGGTCGAAGGCTATGTCGACGTGATCGCGATGGTCACGGCCGGCTTTCCGGCCACGGTCGCGCCGCTCGGCACCGCGCTGACCGAGGAGCAGCTCGGCCTGCTCTGGAAGATGGCCGACGAGCCGATCCTGTGCTTCGACGGCGACAACGCCGGCCGCAAGGCCGCCTACCGCGCGGTCGAGCTGGCCCTGCCGCGGCTTAAGCCGGGCAAGAGCGCGCGCTTCGCGCTGCTGCCCGAGAGCCAGGACCCCGACGACCTGTTGCGCTCCGGCGGCCGCGACGCGGTGGCCGAGGTGCTGGCGAGCGCCCGCCCGCTCTCGGAGATGCTCTGGCTGCGCGAGACCGAAGCCGCGGCGTTCGACACGCCGGAGCGCCGCGCCGCGCTGGAGGCGCGCGTGGTGGCGCTGTCGAATTCGATCGCCGACGAGGCCGTTCGCCGGCACTACCGGGCCGACCTGGAGGCCCGCCTGCGCGCCCTGTTCGCCCCGCAGGCCCCGGCTGTGGGGCCTGGCGGCAGCGGCTGGCAGGGGGCCGGGCGCTTTGCGCAAGGCATGGATCGTGGCGGCGGCCGCGGTTTCGGCGCGGGCCGCCGGGGCGGTCCGTCGCCGGTGCGGCCGCGCGATTTCGGGCGGGCACTGAGCCCGCGCTTCGGCACGAGCCCCATCGTGCGGGGCTTCCGCAGCGCCATGCCGCCGCGCGAAGCCCTGATCCTGGTCGTGGTTGTGAACCACCCCTGGTTGCTGGAAACCCATGCCGAGGAGTTCGCCGCGCTCGAATTCCTCAATCCGGACGCCGATGCGCTGCGCGGCGCAATCTTGGACGCGGGCGCAGGCCACGACGGCGTCGATGCCGCCGCGGTGCGGGCGGGCGTCGCGGGGGCCGGTCTCGGCGGGCTTCTGGCGCGGGCGGAGGCCGCCATCACCCATCCGTCGGACTGGACCGCCCGCGAGGGGGCCGCCCCCGACGACGTGAACCCGTTCTGGGCCCAGCTGATCGCCTTGCATCGCAAGGTGCGGACGCTAAATAAGGAGCTGAAAGACGCCGAGCGCGCCTTGGGCGAGGATCCCACCGACGCCAATTGGGCTTGGCTGAGCGACGTGAAAGGCAGGCTGTCTGCGATTGACGGAACCGAGGCCCTCATCGAGGGTTTCGGGGCGTCGTCGGGACGGGCTGCGCGTGGCGTTTAGGCGCCCTCGCCGGGAATTCCGGCGGCGGCTCCGGTGTGAACAGGGTTAAGCGGAGCTTAAGGGAGCTTCGCCCAGACTCCGGACCTCGATTCGGGCGGTGCCCGGCCGGCGCCGCCCGCGTTGGTCGCAGCCGTTTCCATATCCCTATAGTAGGAGGCCCTCGATGAAATCGGGGCAGGCAGCCAAGAAGCCGCGCACGGCGGTTCCCACCAAGGGGGCGGTTCCTCCGAAGGGGCAAGAGAACAAGAAGGGTCAGGAGAAGCGTAGCATGGCAACAAAGGCGAAGGTGAAGGAACAGGCGGAAGCTCCGGCGGAGAAGGACGCGCCGGAGACCCCGGACACCCCGCTGCCGTTGCTCGACCTGACGGACGCCGCCGTCAAGAAGATGATCAAGCAGGCCAAGAAGCGCGGCTACGTCACCCACGACGAGCTGAACGCGGTCCTGCCGTCGGAAGAGGTTTCCTCGGACCAGATCGAGGATATCTACGCGATGCTCAACGAGATGGGCATCAACGTGGTCGAAGCCGAGGAATCGGCCGACGACGACGAGAAGTCGGAGGACGAGGACGACGACGAGGGCGAGGGCGACCTCGTCGAGGCGAAGCCGAAGGCGCTGGCCACCAAGGAGACCAAGGAGCCGTCCGAGCGCACCGACGATCCGGTCCGCATGTACCTGCGCGAGATGGGTTCGGTGGAGCTGCTGTCGCGCGAGGGCGAGATCGCCATCGCCAAGCGCATCGAGGCCGGCCGCGAGGCCATGATCGCGGGACTGTGCGAGAGCCCGCTCACGTTCCAGGCCATCATCATCTGGCGCGACGAGCTGAACGAGGGCAAGGTCTTCCTGCGCGACATCATCGACCTGGAAGCGACCTACGCCGGCCCCGACGCCAAGAACAACATGGCCAACAACATGACGATGGGCAACGGCGAGGCGCCGCCGGTGGCGCCCGCGGGCGCGGCCTTTGCCGGCGGGCAGACGGTGGCTCCGCCCTCCGCTCCGCCGTCCGCAACCCCGTTCAAGCCCGCCGCCGCGCGCGGGGCCGAGGAGGCCGAGGGCGAGGCCCAGCCTGCCGAGGGCGACTTCGACGACGACGACATGGAGAATTCGCTTTCGCTCGCCGCGATCGAGGCCGAGCTGAAGCCCAAGGTGCTCGAGACCTTCGACACCGTCGCCAACGAGTACAAGCGGCTGCGCCGCCTGCAGGACCAGGACATCGCGCTGCGGCTGAAGAGCGATGCGCTGTCGCCGGCGCAGGAGCGCAAGTACAAGAAGCTCAAGGAAGAGATCATCGCCGCCGTGAAGTCGCTGCGGCTGAACCAGCAGCGCATCGACGCGCTGGTGGAGCA
>CAZZCV010000089.1:0-11830 GCA_964653225.1 uncultured Rhodoplanes sp.
GAATTTTCCGCCGGCGTGGAGCTGGGTCATGATGACCTCGGCCGCGGACACGCCTTCGCCCTTGTGGATGTCGGTCGGGATGCCGCGGCCGTTGTCGCGCACGGTCACCGAGCCGTCGGGGTTGAGGCCGACGAACACCTCGGTCGCGTGGCCGGCGAGCGCCTCGTCGATCGCGTTGTCGACGACCTCGTAGACCATGTGGTGCAGGCCGGAGCCGTCGTCGGTGTCGCCGATGTACATGCCCGGGCGCTTGCGCACCGCATCGAGGCCCTTCAGAACCTTGATGGACTCCGCGCCGTACTCGGAATCGGCGCCGGTTTTCCGGGCGGGCTCGGCCATGCGGAACCTTTGAAACGGGGTCGAAATAACGGGCGAGAATCAACGCTGAATTCGAGCTGATTTGGCACGAATTGCGGGGTGCCGTACAGCCCAAATCGGCCCGTCTAATATGTTGATTCGAGGGCTGTTTTTAAAGAGGCCGGGTGCCGTTTCCAGGCCGCTTGCGACGGCTCTCACGACCCTTTCCCGAAGACGCTCCGCCCGGTGTGGCCGGGGGGAGGAACGGGAGCGGCTAAGGCTTCGACGCAGCCGCCCGCGCGCCTCCCCGGCCGCCGCCTGCCACGCGCGGACCCTCGCCCGCGGCGAGGTGCGGCGCGGTCCGCCGCAGCGCGTAGCGGCTCTCAGCCGGGTCGTAGACCGGCACCGGTTTTGCGAAGGAATCGAGCGCGCCGGCCCACAGCTCCACCCTCGCCAGGTCGTCGCGCAAACGGCGCACCGCTTGGTGCAGGTTCCGCACGATCATCTCTTCCGCCGGCTCGACGGCAGGCATCGTCCTACTCCTTCATCGTTCGTTCCGGCCATGGCCGCAACGCCTCGTCATGGAGTTAAAGCCTTGAGGGGGCTCCGGTTCCCCAGGCTTCACGGACGCATGAACGATGTCATCCCCTGCGATGGGAGGGACCGGGGAGGGATCAGCGCCGCTCGGCCCGGCCCGGTTTCACGTCGAAGACGTCGGCGCGGCCAGCGATGTCGGCGAAGGCGGCGGGGTCCGCGCCGGTCATCCACACCTGCGCGCCCAGCCGCTCTAGGGCGTCGTAGAGCGCCGCCCGCCGTGCAGGGTCGAGATGCGCCACCACCTCGTCGAGCAGCAGCACGGGTGCCGTGCCGGTCATTTCGGCGATCAGGCCGGCGTGCGCCAGCACCAGTCCGATCAGCAGCGCCTTCTGCTCGCCGGTGGAGGCGTCCGCTGCGGCCACGCGTTTCTGCGGGTAGACCACTGCAAGGTCGGTGAGATGGGGACCGTCGAGGGTGCGGCCCGCGGCGGCGTCGCGGCCGCGGTTGTCCTTGAGGACGGCGCGGTAGTGGTCCTCGATCTCGACCGCGGGATGGTCGAGCGCCAGCCGCTCGATCCAGCCGCCCAGCGCGATCTCGGCGGACGGGAACGCATCGTCCTGCCGCGCCGCCAGCGCCCCTTGCAGCCGCCGCACGGTCTCCGCCCGCAGCGCTGCTACTGCCACCGCCAGCTCCGCGGTCTCGTGCTCGACGGCGTCGAGCCAGTGCGGGTCGGGCCGCGGCTCCTCCAGCAGGCGGTTGCGCGAGCGCAGGCTCCGCTCCAGCGCATTGACGCGAGTGGAGTGGTCGGCGTCCACCGCCAGCACCAGCCGGTCGAGAAAGCGCCGGCGCTCGGAACCTGGCCCGGTGAACAGCGGGTCCATCGAGGGCGTGAGCCAGACCACGCGCAGGTGGTCGGCGAACGCCGCGGCCGAGCCCACCGGCTCGCGGTCGATCCGGCACTTGCGCGCCGACGGCGTTTCGCCCTCGGCCGGCCGGTCGATGCCGGTGCCGAGCGTGGCGAGCCCGAGCATGCCCTCGACCTCGGCGGAGATCGCCCACCCGCCGTCGCCTTCCGAGAACGCCACCTCCTCGACGGTGGCGCGCCGCAGCCCGCGCCCCGGCGCGAGGAGCGACACCGCCTCGATCATGTTGGTCTTGCCGGCGCCGTTGGGGCCGGCCAGGACGACCAGGTCGCCCGACACCTCGACGCTCGCGGCGTGGTAGCTGCGGAAGTTCGCGAGCGAAAGGCGACGGATCGCGGCGGCGGTCATGGCATAGCTTTGGTGATGTGTCGCCGCGGTCGCAAGCCATCATCCGCCCTCATCCTAAGGAGCGGTCCGTAGGGCAGCGTCTCGAAGGAGAGGGCGGCCCCATCCTTCGAGACGCATTGCTTCGCAATGCTCCTCAGGATGAGGCCGAGCAACCTCGTTTACACCCGCATGGGCATCAGGACGTAGAGCGCGCCCTTGGCGTCCTTGTCCTCGATCAGCGTCGGCGAGCCCGGATCGGCGAGCCGGAGCACCGCAACCTCGCCGTCGAGCTGGCCTGCGATGTCGAGCAGGTAGCGCGAGTTGAAGCCGATATCGATCGGATCGGCCTCGTATTCGACGGCCAGCTCCTCGGTGGCGCTGCCCGAATCCGGGTTGGTCACGGACAGCACCAGCTTGCCGCCGGACAGCGACAGCTTCACCGCGCGGCCGCGCTCGCTCGAGACGGTGGAGACGCGGTCCACCGCGGCCTCGAAGTCCTTCTTGTCGACCACCAGCTCCTTGTCGTTGCCGGCGGGGATCACGCGGCCGTAGTCCGGGAACGTGCCGTCGATCAATTTCGAGGTCAGCACCACGCTGCCGATGGTGAAGCGGATCTTGGCCGACGACAGCTCGACGGACACCTCGGCCTCGCTGTCCTCGATCAGGCGCTGCACCTCGGCCACGGTCTTGCGCGGGACGATCACGCCGGGCATGCCCTCCGCGCCGGAGGGCACCGCGATCTCGGCCTGCGCCAGCCGGTGGCCGTCGGTGGCGACCGCCCGCAGCGTGGCGGTCTTCCCGGCGCCCGCGACGTGCAGGTAGATGCCGTTGAGGTAGTAGCGGGTCTCCTCGGTGGAGATCGCGAACTGGGTCTTGAGGATCAGCCGCTTCAGCTCGGCCGCGGTAAGCGAGAACTTGTGCGTCATGTCGCCGGCGGCGAGGTCGGGGAAGTCGCTCTCCGGCAGCGTCTGCAGGGTGAAGCGCGAGCGCCCCGCGCGGATCGTCAGCATGGCGCGGTCGCCGGAGGCCTCCAGCACCACCTGCGAGCCGTCCGGCAGCTTGCGGACGATCTCGTAGAACATGTGCGCCGGCACCGTGGTCGAGCCGCCGGGCGAGACCTCGGCCGCGATGCTCTCGATCACCTCGAGGTCGAGGTCGGTGGCCTTCAGGTTGAGCGCGGCCTTCTCGGCGCGCACCAGCACGTTGGCGAGGATCGGGATCGTGTTGCGGCGCTCGACCACCCGATGGACGTGGCCCAGCGACTTCAGCAGCTCGGCGCGCTCGACGGTGACTTTCATGACGGGAACCGCTCGACCCTAATACTCCGGGAGGGTCCCGAAAGTGGCCGGAATGGGCGATTTTCGCAAGTGCGGCCGGCTCGCGCCGGGGCGTTTTCCCGGCGATTCACCGGCCGGGCGGCGTTCTGCCGCCCCTGCGGAGCCTGCGACCGCGCTTACTCCTGGAGCTGGCGCTTGAGGATCTCGATCTCGTCGGCCAGCATCGCGTCGTTGCCGACCAGCCCCTCGATCTTGCGCACCGCGTGCAGGACGGTGGTGTGGTCGCGGCCGCCGAACCGCCGGCCGATCTCAGGCAGCGAGCGCAGCGTCAGGGTCTTGGCCAGATACATCGCCACCTGCCGCGGGCGGACCACGTTGGCGGTGCGGCGCGAGGACAGCAGGTCGGCGCGGCTGACGTTGTACTGGCGCGCGACGATGCGCTGGATGTCCTCGATCTTGACCCGCTTGGGCTCCTGCGGCCGGATCAGGTCGCGCACCTCGCGCTCTGCCATCTCCATCGTCACCGGCTGGCCGGTGAGCTTGTTGTGCGCGAGCAGGCGGTTTACCGCGCCTTCGAGATCGCGGCCATTGTGGGTGACGGACCGGGCGATATAGGCCAGCACCGGCATCGGCACGTCGAAGGTCGGGTGATACTGGCGGGCCGCGGCCACGCGGGTCTTGAGGATTTCGAGCCGCAGCTCCTCGCCGAGCGCGCCCATCTCGACCACAAGGCCGCCGGCGAGCCGCGAGCGCACGCGGTCGTCGAGGCTTTCGAGGTCGGTCGGCGGCCGGTCAGCGGCAATTACCACCTGGCGGCCGGCGTCGATCAGCGCGTTCAGCGTGTGGCAGAACTCCGCCTGCGTGGACTTGCCCTGCAGAAACTGGAGGTCGTCGATCGCCAGAACGTCGATGCCGCGCAGGGCCTCCTTGAACGCCAGCGCCGTCTGGGTGCGCAGCGCCGAGACGAAGCCGTACATGAACTTCTCGGCGGTGAGATAGAGCACCTTGCGCTCGGCGCCGTGGTTGCCGGCCCACGTGATGGCCTGCAGCAGGTGGGTCTTGCCGAGCCCCACGCCGGAATGGATGTAGAGCGGGTTGAACATCACCGGATCGCCGCGCCGGGCGACCGCCACCTGCTTGGCGGCGGCATGCGCCAGCGTGTTGGAGCGTCCGACCACGAAGGTATCGAAGGTCAGGCGCAGATCGAGCGGCGAGCCGCCGAGCGTATCGTGACCGTTACCCACCGGGGCGAAGCCCGCGCGGGTGTCGTGGCCGTCGACGCGCGGACGCAGGTCGCGCAGCGGCTCGGCGGCGGGGGCCGGGGCGGGCTTGGCCACCGTGGAGCGGATCACCGCGCTGCGCACGGAAAGCTCGATCTTCTCGACGTCATCCTGCTCGGACCGCCAGCAGGCCAGCACGCGGTCCATGTAATGCGACTGGATCCAGCTCCGGAGGAAGCGCGTGGGAACCGAGAGGTGCGCGGTGCCGTCCTGCACCCGGTCCAGCTCCATGCGGGCGAACCAGCTCATGAAGATGTCTTCGCCCACTTCGGCGCGCAGCCGTCCCTTCACGCGCGTCCAGGGGTTCTGATCCATCGTCATTTCCAATTTCTCTCAGACTTGGGTGTTGGATGGAACGCGATGAAACGGGAGGCAGATGAACCCACTGCCGCACCGTTACGCACGGTTACGCATCACTTGCAGGTGGAAGGGGCTTGGAGGTTGAAGGGGAACGCGGGTTCCGGCAGCGCCGGCGCGGGCTTTGCCTTCAGGCGGAGGGCGGATGCCCGGAGGGATTCAAGACGGGGACCGCAGGGCTTGCAGGGAAGAACGCTTCAATCTGAATCGTCATCAATGCCCCCTTCCGACCGTCCCGAAAACCGAGACGGAAGCACAACCGCCGACTTGTAGAGCACATGCCCTTGCCGCAGCCTGCCAGCCCACCGATGGTGGTGTTCGCGATGGTCAATCAAGGTTTCGCAGTCGCAAGCCCGGCCGCGTTGCTGAACGCGCCAAGAAAAGACAGGCCGAGCCGGCCGCTCTCTTCTTGGGTTTTAGGATTGGATGCGGTCCCTTTACTGAATTCGCGAGCGGCGCTGCGGCCTGTGAAAAAATAGCACGGACGCCGCCCGATACAATCCTTAATCCCTCGTAAACGCAGACGGGACGTGGGTTTTGAGCGGGATAACGGTCGCCCCGGCTGTGCATAACCCGGCTTCAACGCTTTGAATCGCCGCTCATAATCGCGGCCGGGACCGGTGTCATGATGACGTCGAAAAACTCTCCGCGGCGGGTCGGCTCCGCCCGTCCGGGGCTGCCCGATTTCCGACTCCTCCCCGGAGCTTTCCACCTAAGCCGTTCTGTTGCATGACGATTTCATGACCGAATTTCAGGGTAGCCCGCACCGCCGAACGCGCCTGAAATCCGGCCGACCGGCAAATCCCGCCAATAGGTAGGACTACTTATGGACTCGATCTGCCGCGGACCGTGACAGGATTGCTACAGCGGACCGGCTCCGCAAACGCCCATGCGGGAGCGTCCCGCGGCTGCGCGCGCGGGCTGCGGCAACGGTTCAGGCGGAGAAACGAAGAGGCCAAATGAAAACGCCGCCGGACATGCCGGCGGCGCGGAAGACGGCGTGGCGTCCCGCTTACTGGGCGAGCTTGGCGATCGCCTTGGTCAGGCGCGAAACCTTGCGGCTCGCGGTGTTCTTGTGGACCTGGCCCTTGGTGACGGCCTTCATGAGCTGCGGCTCGGCGGTCTTCATCGCCTCGGCCGCGGTGTTGCGGTCTCCGGCCTTGAGGGCCTCCTCGACCTTGCGCACGGCGCTGCGGACGCGCGAACGGCGGGCCTTGTTGACGGCGGTGCGGCGCGCGATCTTGCGCGTGGCTTTCTGGGCTGACTTGGTGTTGGCCATACGATCCACAAATCCTGGCGCATGATCCCGGACGGGAACCGATCTATCGGCTCGGGCCATGCGCGAAATGAGCGAGACGGCGGAACGCTTCCGCCGCCAGCGCGCTGCTTATAGTCACCGGGTCCGCGGCCGTCAACGCCCCGAGAGGCCCGGCCGCTCAGGCCACCCGCTGGGCGCGGACCTGATCGTAGCCGGCCACCACCGCGCTGCGGTCGGCGGCGGAAAAGGTCGCCAGCGGCGGTTTCACCCGCGCCAGGGCGGGGTCGGCATGGATGTGCGACAGGAGCGATTTCACCCCGGAAACCAGCGGTTTGCCGTCGAACAGCTTGCGGATGGTGACGGCGGCGTCGAGCGCGCCCTGGTCGCCCTGGCTCCAGGCGAGCTGGCAGAGGTCCGGGTTCAGGTTGGCGGTGGCCGAGATGCAGCCGGCGAAGGCGCCGCCGCGGGCCTCGATCAGCACCGCCTCGGTCGAGGGGAACACGTCGAAGCTCCTGGAGATCGCAGCCGCGGCGCGGGCATAGGCCATGTCGCCGGACGAGTCCTTGAGGCCGACGATCCGGCTGCCGAACGTGTCGAGCAGGCGTTTCACCAGATCGACGTGCCAGTGCAGGCCGGACTGTTGCGGGTAGTGGTAGAGGTAGAGCGGGATCGGCTTCGCAGCCGTGGCTTGCACGATGGTCTCGATGTAGGCCACCAGCCCGTCGTCCGGCACGCCCTTGTAGTAGAACGGCGGCAGCACCAGCGCGCCGGCAAAGCCCAGGTCCGCCGCATGGCGGGTTAGCGCCACGGCGTCGGCGGTGGCGGCGGCGCCGGTGCCGACCATCATCCGCTCGAGCGGCAGCCGGGCGTCGCGATAGGCGTCCATCACGCGCTTGCGCTCTTCGAGCGAGAACGAGGTCGCCTCGCCGGTGGTGCCGAGCACGTTGAGGCCGTCGCAGCCGTTGTCGAGCAGGAAGCGGGCGAGCTTCGTCGCGCGCGCGGTGTCCGGCGAGCCGTCCTCGTTGACGGCGGTGGCGACCGCGGCGATCACGCCACGCAGCTTGGTGGTGCTCATGAGGGCTCCAACTCCCGTGACATCGCCGGGCAAAACTTTCCGCAGGACCGCGTCGCTTCGCTCGCCTGCGCCCCGGCGATCCGATTGACTGGCACTGTGCTTCCCTGATCGGGATGGCACGGCACTCGGGCTCGCCCGAGTCCCGCTCTCGTACTACGCACCCGAAGTCGGGTAAACCCGACTTCGGGTGTCAAGCCCGGTCGTGACGCTGGAGGAGGCCGAAACCGCGGCTATCCGCTTACGTTGAACGCGGCGAGCGCCGCCATGTTGACGAGCTGGCTGTCCTTGGCGCCGAGCGGGACGATCTGCACCGGCCGGTCGAGACCGACCAGGATCGGGCCGATCACCGTGGCGCCGCCCAGCTCCTGCAGCAGCTTGGTGGAGATCGAGGCGGAGTGGAATGCCGGCATCACCAGCACGTTGGCCGGGCCGCTCAGGCGGCTGAACGGGTACTGCGCCGCCAGTTCCGGGTTGAGCGCCACGTCCGCCGCCATCTCGCCGTCGTACTCGAAGTCGACGCGGCGGCCGTCGAGGATCTGCACCGCCTCGATCACCCGCGCGGAGCGTTCGCCCGCCGGATGGCCGAAGGTCGAGAACGCCAGCATCGCCACCCGCGGGACGTAGCCCATGCGGCGCGCCACGCCGGCGGCCTCGACCGCGATGTCGGCCAGCTCCTCGGCGGTCGGCATCTCGGTGATGGCGGTGTCGGCGATCAGCACCGGCTGGCCGCGCGACAGCACGATCGACAGCCCGATCACGCGATGGCCGGGCTTGGGGTCGATCACCTTGCGCACGTCCTCCAGCGCGACCGAGAAGTTGCGCGTCACGCCCGTCACCATGGCGTCGGCGTCGTCCAGCGCCACCATGCAGGATGCGAAGATGTTGCGGTCCTGGTTGACCATGCGCTGGCAGTCGCGGAACAGGAAGCCCTGCCGCTGCAGGCGCTCGTAGAGGTGGTTGGCGTAGGCCGAGTTGCGGGTCGAGAGCGCGGCGTTGATGATCTTCACGTTCTTGCCGATCTCGATGCCGAGCGCCTCGGCGCTCTGGCGGATCGGCTCCTCGCGGCCGACCAGCAGCGCCGTACCGAGACCGTGCTGCGCGAAGCTCGCGGCCGCGCGGATCACCTGCTCCTCCTCGCCCTCGGCGAAGGCCACCCGGCGCGGAGACCGCCGCAGCCGGTCGAACACGCGCTGCAGCACGCCGGCCACGGGATCGCGGCGGGTGCGGAGCGACTGCCGGTACGCCTCCATATCTGCGATCGGCTTGCGCGCGACGCCGGTGTCCATCGCGGCCTGCGCCACCGCCGGCGGCACGTGTGAGATCAGCCGCGGATCGAACGGCACCGGGATGATGTAGTCGGGGCCGAACTTCGGCCGCGTGCCGTAGGCGGCGGCGACCTCGTCGGGCACGTCCTCGCGCGCCAGCGCCGCGAGCGCGCGGGCGGCCGCGATCTTCATCTCCATGTTGATGGTCTTGGCCTGCACGTCGAGCGCGCCGCGGAAGATGTAGGGGAAGCCCAGCACGTTGTTGACCTGGTTCGGATAGTCCGAGCGCCCAGTCGCCATGATGGCATCGTCGCGAACCTCGGCCACCTCCTCGGCGCTGATCTCGGGATCCGGGTTGGCCATCGCGAAGATGATCGGGTTGGGCGCCATCGAGGCAACCATCTCCTTGGTCACCGCGCCCTTCGCGGAGAGGCCGTAGAACACGTCCGCGCCCTTGAGCGCGTCGGCCAGCGTACGGGCGGAGGTCTTCACCGCGTAGGCCGACTTCCACTGGTTCATGCCCTCGGTGCGGCCCTCGTAGATCACGCCCTTCGTGTCGCAGAGGATCAGGTTCTCCGGCCGGAAGCCGATCGAGCGCAGAAGCTCCAGACAGGCGATGCCGGCCGCGCCGGCGCCGTTGCAGACGATCTTCGTCTCTTCCATCTTGCGCCCGGTGAGGTCGAGCGAGTTGAGCAGGCCCGCGGTCGCGATGATCGCGGTGCCGTGCTGGTCGTCGTGAAAGACGGGAATGTCGAGCAGCTCGCGCAGCTTCTGCTCGATGATGAAGCACTCGGGAGCCTTGATGTCCTCCAGGTTGATGCCGCCCCAGCCCTTGCCGAGCAGCTTCACGCAATTGATGATCTCGTCGGGGTCCTCGGACGACACTTCGAGGTCGATGGAGTCGATGTCGGCGAAGCGCTTGAACAGCACCGCCTTGCCCTCCATCACCGGCTTCGCCGCCAGCGCGCCGCGGTTGCCGAGCCCGAGGATGGCCGTGCCGTTGGTGATGACGGCGACGAAATTGCCCTTGGTGGTGTAATCGTAGGCCTTGCTCTCGTCCTCGGCGATGGCGAGCACGGGCACCGCCACGCCGGGCGAATAGGCCAGCGACAGATCGCGCTGGGTGGCCATCGGCTTGGTGGCGACCACCTCGAGCTTGCCGGGCCGGCCGCGGCTGTGGAAGTCGAGCGCCTCCTGGTCGGTGAAGGTCGGCCGGTTGTTGTTGGATTTCGTCGGCATTTCCATCCCCCGCTGCGGCCACTCGGCCGGCTGGTCACGTTAGCGGAAGCGACCGCGGCTGCTCAAGGGAGGCAAACGCATGGGCCTGCGGCGGACTGTCCGCAGCTCCCGATTTGGCGATTGAACCGCGGGCCTGCCCGCGCTAATCGGATGGCCTAGGGCGGGGGCCCGGATGACCACATGATCCGCTTTCTGTTCCGGTTTACCGGCATGATGCTGCTGGCGCTGGCCTTTATCTTCGTGATCTACGACGGGATGAAGTCGATCGCCGATCGCGACGTGTATCTGACGCGGCTCGGCCAGTTCTGGATCGACCTGCACGCCGCGAGCGAGGAGGCGTTCCGCCAGACCGTGAACCAGCAGGCCGCCGGCCTGTGGCCGATGCTGGTGCAGCCGGTGCTCGACCAGCCGGCCTCTGCGGTTTTCGCCGTGCTCAGCGTGATCCTGATCCTGATGGGCCGCAAGAAGCGGCCGCTGATCGGCTACGCCCGCGATTGAAGGCGGCGGACCGGCCGTTCGCGGTCACTTCAGCGCGTCGACGCCGGCGCGGCCGATCTGGGAGTTCTGGGCGGACATCACGCCGGACACGCCGATCGCGCCGACGATCTTGCCGTCCATCACCAGCGGGTACCCGCCCTCAAGCGGGGTGATGTCCTTGAGCGCCAGGAAGCGCACTCCCGCGCCGCCGCTGGAGATCGCATCGTCCAGCACCTTGGTCGGCCGTTTGAAGATCAGCGAGGTCTTGGCCTTGCCGACCGCAAGCTCCATCGAGGCGAGCTGGGTGTCGTCGCGGCGGATCAGCATCACCACGTTGCCGCCGCTGTCGAGCACGGCGATCGCCACCGGCCAGTTGTTCCGGGCCGCCTCCGCCTCCGCGGCGCCGAGGACCTTGCGGGCGTTGTCGAGCGTGATCGGCGGCCCGTAGGGTGGCGGCGTGGTCTGCGCCTGCGCCGGCGCAAGGCCGGTGAGGGCGAGCAGCACCACCGCGCACGCCAGAGCAACGAACTTCGGGGTGGTCATGGGGCCTCCGGAAAGGGAATCAGTCGCCGCCGCGGCCGGCAGCATAGGTGGCCGCGGGCCGGAGGGAAACAGACGGCTCGCGCGCTCGTGAAGCAGCTTGCGCGGCGAATGCCTATATTGGACGGCAGAGACAGGGAGAGCCCGATGTTCAGCTTCAGGAAATCGACCGCCATGCCCGCGCCGGGCGAGGCTTTGCCCGGCCGGACGGCGGCGATCCCCACCGCCCGCACTCATTTCGTCACCGGCAACCCGCTCAAGGGGCCGTATCCGGAGGGTTTCGAGACCGCGATCTTCGGCCTCGGCTGCTTCTGGGGCGCGGAGCGCAAGTTCTGGGAGCTGGGCAACGGCGTCCATGTCACCGCGGCCGGCTATGCGGCGGGAGAGACCCCCAATCCGACCTACGAGGAGGTCTGCTCCGGCCGCACCGGCCACAACGAGGTGGTGCTGGTGGTCTACGATCCTTCGAAAATTTCCTACGAGAGGCTGCTCAAGACCTTCTGGGAGAGCCACGACCCGACCCAGGGCATGCGCCAGGGCAACGACGTGGGCACCCAGTACCGCTCGGGCATCTACGCCACCACGCCGGCCCAGAAGCAGGCGGCCGAGGCGTCGAAGGCGACCTATGGCGCGGCGCTGGCGGACCGGCGCTACGGCACGATCACCACCGAAATCCTCGACGCGCCGCGGTTCTACTTCGCCGAGGACTATCACCAGCAATATCTGGCGAAGAACCCGAACGGCTATTGCGGGCTCGGCGGCACCGGCGTGGCCTGTCAGATCGGGTTGGGCGTCCGCGCGGCACCGACGCTCAACGGCTGAATGCGGCCGGGATAAAGCAGGCAGGCGGCGCAGGGCGTCGCCTGCTTTTTTGCCGGGGACTGATCAGCCGCGCCCGGCGGCTAAGCCTTCATTAACCATACCCGGCGTTAATCGGGCTTAACCATTGGTCTGGTGTGCCCGGATTTGCCGCATGCG
>CAZZCV010000090.1:0-11412 GCA_964653225.1 uncultured Rhodoplanes sp.
CCATGCGGCTCTCGAAGCCGCGGCCCTCGATGGTCAGCGCGAAGGTGCCCTGCACCTCCTCGCAGGCGCGCACGCAGCGCGAGCAGACGATGCACTTTGACGGATCGTAGGTGAAATACGGGTTCGACTCGTCCTTGGGCAGCCAGTTCGGATTGGCGGTCTCGCCGGATTTGGCGAACACATGGTTCTCGCCCTGATAGCCGTAGCGCACGTCGCGCAGGCCGACCGCGCCGGCCATGTCCTGCAGCTCGCAATCGCCGTTGGCGGAACAGGTCAGGCAGTCCAGCGGATGGTCCGAGATGTAGAGTTCCATCACGCCCTTGCGCAGGCGGTGCAGCCGGTCGGTCTGGGTCTTCACCACCATGCCGGGGGTAACCGGCGTGGTGCACGAAGCGGGCGTGCCCGCTCGGCCCTCGATCTCGACCAGGCAGAGCCGGCAGGAGCCGAAGGCGTCCACCATGTCGGTCGCGCACAGCTTGGGGATCTGCGTGCCCATCTCCATCGCGGCGCGCATGATCGAGGTGCCTTCGGGCACCGTGACGCTCCGGCCATCGATGGTCAGCGTGACCTCGTTGGTCGCCCTGGAACGCGGCGTGCCGTAATCCATCTCATGCACGAGCGACATGGCGTCCTCCTTACTCGGCCGCGACGAGCTGCTTGCGCGGCGCGCCGAAATCTTCGGGGAAATGCGTGAGCGCGCTCATCACCGGATACGGCGTGAAGCCGCCGAGCGCGCAAAGCGAGCCGAGCTTCATGGTGTTGCAGAGGTCTTCCAGCACCTCGAGATTGGCCGCGCGGTTCTCGTTGCGGACGATGCGGTCCACGGTCTCGACGCCGCGCGTGGAGCCGATGCGGCACGGCGTGCACTTGCCGCAGGATTCGATGGCGCAGAACTCCATCGCGAAGCGCGCCTGCCGGGCCATATCCACGGTGTCGTCGAACACGACGATGCCGCCGTGCCCGATCAGGCCGTCTCTTTGGGCAAACGCCTCATAGTCGAACGGGGTATCGAACAGCGCACGCGGGAAATACGCCCCGAGCGGGCCGCCGACCTGCACGGCGCGGACCGGGCGGCCGCTGAACGTGCCGCCGCCGATCTCGTCGACCAGTTCGCCCAGCGTGATGCCGAAGGCGGTCTCGAACAGCCCGCCGTGCCTGACATTGCCCGCCAGTTGGATCGGCATCGTGCCGCGCGAGCGGCCCATGCCGAAGTCCTTGTAGAACGGCGCGCCCCGGTCGAGGATGATCGGCACCGAGGCGAAGGACAGCACGTTGTTGATGGCGGTCGGCTGGCCGAACAGGCCCTGATGCGCCGGCAGCGGCGGCTTGGCGCGCACGAGGCCGCGCTTGCCTTCGATGCTCTCCAGCAGCGAGGTTTCCTCGCCGCAGACGTAAGCGCCGGCGCCCGAGCGCACCTCGATGTCGAAGTCATGCGCCGAGCCGCCGATCCTGCGGCCGAGCAGGCCGCCGCGCCGGGCAGCGGCGCAGGCGGCATTCATGGTCGCGATCGCGTGGGGATACTCCGAGCGGATGTAGACGTAGCCCTTGGTCGCGCCGGTCGCGAAGCCCGCGATCGCCATGCCTTCGATCAGGACGAAGGGATCGCCCTCCATGATCATCCGGTCGGCGAAGGTGCCGCTGTCGCCCTCGTCGGCGTTGCAGACGATGTATTTCTGTACGGCCGCGGTTTGCGCGACCGTGCGCCACTTGATCCCGGTCGGGAAGCCCGCGCCGCCACGGCCGCGCAGGCCGGACTGGAGCACGGTCTCGATGGCGGCGTCCGCGCCGAGCGCCACCGCCTGCGCAAGTCCCCTGCAGCCGCCATGCGCGCGGTAATCGTCGAGCGAGCGGGGATCGGTCACACCGCAGCGGGCGAAGGTCAGCCGGGTCTGGCGCTTGAGCCAGGGAATGTCGGCGGCGACGCCCTGTCGGAGCGGGTGTGCGCCGTTGCCGAGAATGGCGTCCAGCAGGCCTGGCACGTCGTCCGCCGCGACCGGACCATAGGCGACGCGGCCGGCCGGGGTCTGCACCTCCACCATCGGCTCGAGCCAGTACAGGCCGCGCGAGCCGTTGCGGACGATCGCGACGGACACGTTGCGGCTGCGCGCCGCCCTCTCCATCGCAGCCGCGACGTCGTCCGCGCCCACGGCGACAGCGCCCGCATCGCACGGAATATAGACCCGCAAGGTCATCGCCGGGCCTCCGCGATCAGCGCATCGAGACGCTTGTCGTCGAGGCGGCCCACCACCCGGCCATCGAAGATGGCCGATGGGGCGGTTGCGCAGAGACCGAGGCAATAGATAGGTTCCAGCGTCACGCTGCCGTCGGCGGACGTCTCGCCCATCGCAAGGCCGAGCCGCTGCTCGGCGCGCGCTGCCATGGCGTCGCCGCCGGCCGCCTGGCAGGCTTCGGCGCGGCAGAGCTTGAGGACGTGCCGGCCCGCCGGCTCGCGGCGGAAGTCGTGGTAGAAGGTGACGACGCCGTGCACCTCGGCGCGCGAGATGTTGAGCGCCCCGGCGATGAGCGGCTCGGCATCCCGGTCGACGTAGCCGAACTCGTCCATCAGCGCGTGCAGGATCGGAAGCAGCGGGCCGGGACGGCCCGCCATGTCATCGATCAGGGCCTTCGCGCGTTCCGCATTCCACGGAGCATGGGCTGACATGGACCTGCATCCTGCTGTTTAGAACAATGCAGAGATGCAGGAGATCGCGGCTCAGTATCAACCGCCCGGTTCCGATGGATCGATTGGAAATCTCGATCATGCCAGTCGGCTTAATAGAAAAGAAAAATACCTCCATTGTATCGCTCTATCATCCCTCCATCGGTCGATAGGGCCCGCCCATCGACAGCACCGGCTGGCCCGCCTAGTGGGACAGAATCATCGGCACCGGCGGATGCGCCAGCATGCTGCGGGTCACACCGCCCAGCACAAACTCCCGCAGTTTGGAGTGGCCGTAGGCACCCATCACGAGCAGGTCGACGCCCTCGCTTTCCAGGTAGGCCCCGATGACCTTTCCGACATCACGGCCCGCCGAATGCTCCAAATGCGGCCGCGCGGCGATCCCGTGCACACCGAGATATCGCACCAATTGCTCGGCGGGTTTCTCGCCCGCGGGCTTTCCTTCCTCGACGACCTGCAGGATCCGGACATCCCTCGCCTTCCGAAGGGCGGGCAGAGCATCCCACACCGCGCGCGCCGCCGGGCGGCTGCCGTCCCACGCAACAGTCACGCGGTCCAGCGAAGCCGGAGCATCCGGCTGCCGGGTCTCGGAAAAAATCAGCGTCGGACGACCCGAGCCGAACAGAACCGATTCCGCGTACCACTGGTCGACGTGATCGCCCTCCGGAACCGGAACGATCGTGAGATCGCGCATCCTGGCCTGCGCGATGAAGACATCGGGCACCTGGGCCGGCGTGCAGCGTTCGGTCAAGGCGTCGCCGAGCACGCCTTCCTTCTGCGCGCTGTCCTTGAACGCCGCGAGAAGCGCGCCGGCATTCTCGGCGCTCCGCTTCATTTCCGTCGCGACCAGCGCAGGTACGTCGAGCATGGCATTGGCCATGAACTCGAACCGGCCCGGCACCTGGATGCGGACCTCGCAGGCGATCGCCGAGAGCCGCGCATCCAGCCGTTTCGCAAAACCGACGGCGCGCCGGACCGCCGCGATGGGGGTGGACTCGGGATACGTCGCCAGAGTCACCAGGATGTCCTTGAAGCCCATGTCACTGCTCCTTGAAGGGTCACTGCTCCTTGAGGGTCATTGCTCCTTGAATGTCATTCTCCCTGCGGTCATCGCTGACTGGGTGAAAGGACGCGCCCGGAGAGCCGGCGTCTCCCTCATCGGGTCTGGATCGAGTCGAGGTAGGCGACGATCGCGCCCACGTCCTGCGGCGCGAACTTGAACTCGGGCATGTCGGGATGGCCGGTCAGGAGCCCCTCGGCGAGCCCCTCCTCCAGCGATTCGACCGGATAGCGCTGGCCCAGAATCCGGAACGGCGGCGCTTCCGGATGCGGGCTGCCGCCGGTACGGCCCACCGCATGGCAGCTTGCGCAATGCCGCGTGAGCAGACGCTCGCCGCGCTTCTCGTCGGCCGGTCCCTGAGCAAGCGCTGCCGGTGCACCCGCCAGCAGCGCCGCGCCCACGAACAAAGCCCGCCCCGCGACGCATCTCATGGCGAAAGACCCGTTCGGCCTCCTCCGCGAACCGCGTTTCGCAGGCATTCCAGCAAGGTGTTTTCCATCAGCGGCTTCTCGACGATTTGAACGTGCGCGGCGAGCGCGCCTTTTCGCAAGGCCTCATCGGGATAAGTGGTGATCAGGATCGCCGGAGCAAGGACGTGCCGGGCGCGGAGCAGGGCCAGCAGTTCGAGACCCGTCAGTCCGGGCAGCCGCTGGTCCACGATAAGACAGGCGCACGACTGCAACTCCGTCGACGTCAGAAGTTCCATCGCGTTGGAATAGACACGAACCGCATAGCCCTCGATGTCCAGCGAGAACATGAGCGAGCTGCGCACCGCCGCGTCGTCGTCGACGACGATGACGAGCGAACGGGATGGCGGTTCCTGCTGGCGCGTATTCAAGTCCTGGCCGATCGGCACGAGTTCCATCGGCATGACAGATGGCGGAGCGGGAGGCCATTTGCCTTGATTTAACGCAAGGGCGGCACGCGATTGGACGGATTCTAGAGCGTTTTCGAGCGAAGGGGGAACCGGTTCGCGTGAAGAAAACGCGGCAAACAGGGGACCGAGAGTCCTTCGCCGTTTCCATGAAACGGCGAAGGACTCTAGGACTTCGGAGCCCCGTCGAGAACACCGCCGAGAATCGCCATCCGCACCAGCTCGGACAGGCTGGATGCCTCCATCTTGGTCATCACGTTGGCGCGGTAGATTTCGACCGTCCGCGGACTGATATCGTGGTCGAAGGCAATCGCCTTGTTCGGCTTGCCGGCCACCAGCCCTTCGAGCACCTGCCGCTCGCGCGCCGACAGCTTCGCCAGCCGTTCGGCCACCTCCGCATGCGCCTCGTTGAGTCGGGCCGCGCCGGCCTGACGCCGGAGCGCCGAGCGGACCGCGGCGATCAGGGCCTCGTCGTCATACGGCTTCTCGAAGAAGTCGCTCGCACCGATCTTCATCGCCTCCACCGCGAGCGGCACGTCGCCGTGGCCCGTGATGACGATGACCGGCGCTGCGATGCCGCGCGCACGCAACCGCCGCAGCAGTTCGAGCCCGTCGATCTCCGGCATCCGCACGTCGGTGATGATGCAATCCGCATCGAGCGTTTCCAGCTTCGCCAGGAACGCCTGCGCGCCGTCGTAGGTCTCGACCTGCAGGCCCGAGGTCTTCAACAGGAACGCAAGCGAATCGCGGGCCGCCAGATCGTCGTCGATGACATGCACGACCGGGTCAGACACCATCGCCCACCTCGTCCCGTTCGACGCGCGGCAGCGTGAAGCGGAAGGTCGCGCCGCCCTCCGCACCTCGCTCCGCCCAGATCTTTCCGCCGTGCGCCTCGACGATGGTGCGCGAGATCGAAAGCCCCACGCCCATGCCGTGCCGCTTGGTCGTGACGAACGGCTGGAAGAGTTGCGCGGCGACCTCGTCCGACAGCCCGGAGCCGGTGTCCGCAACGCTGACCACGGCGGTGCCCGGATCCCTCGGGACCACGGAGAGGACCAGCTCCCGCTTCGGCGACGATTCCATCGCCTCGATCGCGTTGCGGATCAGATTGAGCACCACCTGCTGAATCTGCACCTTATCCGCGAGAACCAGATCGACCGCCGGATCGATCCGGAACGACACCCGCACGCCCTGATCCTTGATGCCGACCAGTGCCAGGGCGCTCGCCTCCTCGATCAGCTTGGTGATGCTTTCAACCCGCCGCTCGCTTTCGCCACGCGACACGAAATCGCGCAGCCGCCGGATGATCTGCCCCGCGCGCAGGGCCTGCTCCGATGCCTTGTCCATCGCTTCGCGCATCATCGCGGAGCGGTCGTCGGGGAGAGTCTCCAGCAGGCGATGCAGCCCTTTCAGGTAGTTCGCGATGGCCGACAGCGGCTGGTTGAGCTCGTGGGCGAGAGTCGAGGCCATCTCGCCCATCGCGGTCAGGCGCGAAATGTGGACCAGCTCGGCCTGCAGCTCCTGAAGTCGGGCCTCGGTCTCCTGCCGCTCGGTGAGATCGCGGATGAATCCGGTGAAGAACCGCCGGTCCCCGGATTTCATCTCGCCGACCGACAGCTCCATCGGAAAGGTCGAGCCGTCCTTGCGCTGGCCGACCACGACGCGGCCGATGCCGATGATACGGCGCTCTCCGGTCGCCAGATAGCGGCCGATGTATCCGTCGTGGCTCTCCCGATACGGCGACGGCATCAGCATCTTGACGTTCCGGTCCAGCACCTCTTCCGGAGCGTATCCGAACAGCCGCTGCGCGGCGGCGCTGAACGACTGGATCACGCCGTGCGTGTCGATCACCACCATCGCATCCGGCACGGTGTCGAGAATCGACTGAAGATGCGCCTCGCGCGCCAGCACGGCGCGGGTGCCGGCGGCGGCGCGGGCACGGTTGCGCTCCAGAAGCTCGCCGCTCCAGGCAATTCCAGTCCCGATCAGAGCGAAGATCGCACCGCTCAAAAGCTCCGGCATCGAGGCGACCGGACCCGCCTTGAGGGCGATGGTCACGCCCAGCGCAAGTCCCAGGCCTGTGGCCAGCAGGCCGGGGCCGAATCCGCCGATCGCGGCGGAGACCAGCACGGCGGGCAGGAACAGCAGATAAGGCGGCTGTCCCGCCCTGACCGGAGCGAGCAGGACCCATGCGGCGCACGCAAGGGCCACGGACGCCAGCGCCACGCCGTAGCGCCCGGCGACGCCAGGTCCCATGAGCCCGTGCCCATCGACACCGGCACGGGTCTTTTCTGTCGACTTTCCAATGTCTTCAGACATTCATGTGGTCCGTTGGCGGCCCCGCCGGCCGCGCCGAACTGCCCCTACCCTGCCGCCAGCGAAGGCGCCTCCGGGATTCCCCTTAGGGGGATTATCTGAATTTTCAGCCCGCCGTCCCGCTCCTACCAATCGACCATCGAAATTCCAAGCGAGGATGGCGCTATGGTCTCCCACGCGACGAACAGTCAGATCCGGCCTCTCCTCCACCCGGGCGCCGCCACCGGGCACCGCCTCGGCTGGTCGATCGAGATGATGGGCGCCCCGATGACATTCGGCCGCAACGAGGAAATCTACGGCGAAAACGAGCCCGCCGAATACCTCTACAAGGTCGTGAGCGGCGCGGTCCGGACCTACAAGGTTCTCAACGACGGACGCCGCCAGATCGGCGCATTCTATCTTCCCGGCGATATTTTCGGCCTCGAGACCGGCGAAGACCACGCCTTCTCGGCCGAGGCGATCGCCAGCACCCGGCTGATCGTCATCAAGCGCGGCATGGTCGAAAGCATGGCCGAGCGCGATCCGCAGGTCGCTCGCCAGCTCTGGTCGCTGATGCGCAGCGAATTGCAGCGGGTTCAGGATCACATCCTGCTGCTGATCAAGACGGCGCGGGAGCGGGTGGCGAGTTTCCTGCTGGAGATGGCCGACCGCGTGCAGGCCACCCGGGAAATGGAGCTGCCGATGTCGCGTCAGGACATCGCCGATTATCTCGGCCTGACGATCGAGACCGTATCCCGCACGCTGACCGGTCTGGAGAGCGCCGACGCCATCGCGCTGCCCAGCTCGCGCCGGGTGGTGCTGCGCAACCAGGCGGAGCTTCGCCGGTTGAATTCCTGATACCGGGGCGTGCCGGCGCACGGGCTTGCGCCGGAGTCCTTGCCGGGTGGTCACCCTCCCATCCCGTCCATCCGGCAACGCCCCGGCGATTCGTCGCCGGGGTGCTTTTACTCACGGCCAACTCTAGGAGAACGATCATGAAGGTTCGCGACGTGATGACCCTCGGCGTTCTGACCATCGAGCCGGACGCCACCATCCTGAAAGCCATCCGGGTCATGCTGGATCACCGGATCAGCGGATTGCCGGTGGTCGACGCTGCCGGAAAGCCGGTGGGAATCGTCTCCGAAGGCGACCTCCTGCGCCGCGAGGAGACCGACACGCAGCGCAAGCGCTCGCGCTGGCTCGCCTTTCTGGCGGGGCCGGGCGCGCTCGCGGACGACTACGTCCGCAGCCACGCGCGCAAGGTCGAAGACATCATGACGCGCGACGTTGTCTCGGTGGCGGAGGACGCCTCCCTCGAAGAGGTCGTGAACCTGATGGAGCGCCACGGCATCAAGCGCATTCCGGTGCTGCGCGACGGAAAACTCGTCGGCATCGTCAGCCGCGCCAATCTGCTGCGCGTGCTGGAGCGGGCCGCATCCGAGGTCGCAGCGCCGCCTGCCAGCGACCAGGAGATCCGCACCCTGCTGACCAGCGAACTGGAGCGGCAGCACTGGGCGCCGGTCGGCGCCATCGAGGTGGTGGCGCTCAACGGCGCGGTGCATCTGTGGGGCACCATCACCGACGAGCGGGCACGCCGGGCGATCATCGTGGCCGCCGAGAACACCCCGGGCGTAAAGAGCGTGACCGATCACCTGGCCTGGGTCGATCCAATGTCGGGCATGGTTTTCGCGGCGCCGGAAATCTCGCCGGATCGCACGCTGGTTTCGTAAACGCTGGCGCGGGTTTCCCGTTCAAATAGCCGCACCGGCGGAAGGGAATGATCATGTCTGCCATCGACAGCAATCTCTCGCCGGCCGCGTCGCAGCCGAACTGGTTGAGCCGGCACTGGGGACTGGTCCTCGCAGTCGCCGTTCTGGCCGCCGCGCTGGCGCTGCCGACGCCCGAGGGGCTTCCGGTCGCCGGTCACCGGATGCTGGCGGTGCTGGCCTTCGCGGTCGTGGTCTGGATGACCGAAGCGCTCGACTACGCGGTCTCTGCCGTGGTGATCGCGGCGCTGATGGCCTTCCTGCTCGGCCTGTCGCCCAACCCGGCCAATCCCAAGGTTCTGATGGGAACCAGCGCTGGCCTGGGCCTCGCATTCAGCGGCTTCGCCAACACCGCGCTGGCGCTCGTCGCCGCGGCCCTGTTCCTGGCGGCCGCCATGACCGCCACCGGCCTCGACAAGCGGATCGCGCTCGTCATCCTGTCACGCGTCGGCACCGAGACCCGTAACGTGGTTCTGGGCGCGATGCTTGTCGGCTTCGTGCTGGCCTTCCTGGTGCCGTCCACCACGGCGCGGGTGTCATGCCTGGTGCCGATCATGCTCGGCATCATCGCGGCCTACGGCGTGGAGCGCAAAGGCGTGTTCGCCGGCATGCTCATGATCACCACGGTGCAGACCGCCAGCATCTGGAACGTCGGCATCAAGACCGCGGCGGCGCAGAACATGGTGGCGGTCGGCTTTATCGAGCGCACGCTGAAATACACCATCACCTGGCTCGAGTGGTTCGTCGCTGCGGCGCCGTTCGCGGTGCTGATGACGGTGGCGCTCTACTTCGTCATGACCCGGATGATGCCGCCGGAGGTGCAGAACGTGCCCGGCGGCCGCGAGGCGGTGCGCAAGTCACTCGAAGAGCTTGGGCCGATGAAGGCCTCGGAGAAGAAGCTGCTGGCGATCTCGCTGACGTTGCTCGGCTTCTGGGCGACCGAGGGCGTGCTGCACCGCTTCGACACCTCCTCGACCACGGTCGCCGCGGTGGCCCTGATGTTCCTGCCCGGCATCGGTATCATGACCTGGAAGGAGGCGCAGCCGCGCATCCCGTGGGGCACGGTGGTCCTGTTCGGCATCGGCATCAGCCTCGGCACCGCCCTGCTTCAGACCCGCGGCGCGGTCTGGCTGGCCGACATCGTGGTGGCCGAGTTCGGCCTCGCCAACGCCACCGCCCTGTTCGTTCTCGGCGTGATGAGCCTGTTCCTGATCGTGATCCATCTCGGCTTCGCCAGCGCCACCGCGCTCGCCGCCGCCATGATCCCGATCGTGATCGCCGTCCTCCAGAGCGTGACCACGCCCGGCATCAACATCGTCGGCATGACCATGCTGCTGCAGTTCGTGGTCAGCTTCGGCTTCATCCTGGTGGTGAACGCGCCGCAGAACATGGTGGCCTACGGCACCGAAACGTTCGAGGCGAAAGACTTCGTGCGCACCGGTCTGGTGCTGACGTTGATCGCCTTCGTCCTCGTGATGCTGCTCGGCGCCACCTACTGGCGCTGGCTCGGCTACGTCTAGGGCGTGATCCGGAAAATTGAGAAGAGGTTTTCCGACAAGATCACGGCCAAAAACACAAGCAAAACGAGCCTCGAGCAATTCCATATCAACGAATCCGACTCCGGTCGAACGCAGCCACGGGAAGAGGACTGCCATGCCCATCCGGACCACCCTGTTGCTCGCGATGCTGCTGGCCGCCGCCACGCCCGCCGCGGCCCAGACGGAGCCGGCGGCCCAGCGCGGCCTCGTCTTCGTCAAGACCCATTGCGCCGCCTGCCACGCCATCGGACGGAGCGACGAGAGCCCGCTCGCGCTCGCCCTGCCGCTGCGCGACCTGCATCGGCATTACGCGCCGGAGATGCTCCCCGAGGCGATGCTGGCCGGAGTCCGCAAGGGCCATCCGAACATGCCGGCGTTCATGCTCGACGTCGCGCATTTCGCGGACATCATCGCGTACCTGAAAACCTTCGAAAAATAGCCCGCCGCGACCGAACGAACGCCGCCACCGCTCCCGTGGAGCGCCCTTTTTCCTTGATCCCGTTCCAATTCTTGACCTGCGTCAAAGCCCGGAATGCCGCAGTGCAGCACCGTGGCGCGACCTCGCAAGGCCGCACCGGCCGCATTCCGATCAGGACCGAACATGGCGGACATCGCTGCAATCCGGAAGTCCATGACCCTTGGCGAAATGGGCTCCGCCATCGCCTTCGCCGCGCTGGCGTTCCTGTCCATCATCGTGGCGGCCAAGGCGCACACCCCGGAATACGCCTTCCATGCCTACCTGTTCGCGGCCGGAAGCATCGCCGCGGTGTTCAAGATCGTCGACCGCTACTACGCGCGGCCGGCCGAGTTGCCGCCGCTCACGATCGACGGCAAGCCGAACTACAACATGGGGCCGGTCAAGTTCGCGACCATCGCCGGCATGCTCTGGGGCATCGCCGGCTTCGCCGTGGGCCTGATCGCGGCGCTCCAGCTCGCATTTCCGGTCCTCAACTTCGATCTCTCGTGGATCTCGTTCGGCCGCATCCGGCCGCTGCACACCTCGGCGGTGATCTTCGCCTTCGGCGGCAACATCCTGATCGCGACCTCGTTCTACGTCGTGCAGCGCACCTGCCGGGCGCGGCTGGTGGGCGACCTCTCGCCCTGGTTCGTGGTGCTCGGCTACAACTTCTTCATCGTGATCGCGGGCACCGGCTACCTGCTCGGCATCACGCAGTCGAAGGAATACGCCGAGCCGGAGT